>WGUO01000001.1 GCA_014867205.1 Muribaculaceae bacterium
AGTGAACCGAATTTATTTAATTTTTAACCCCGTCCATTTTTAGTGGACAGTAGTGTAAAATTATATTGAATGAATTCATGGGCAACACAATCTATTATGAATTTTATCAAGATTAGTCAAATTTTCTTACTCCTCATATCAGTGAATTCAAATAATCAATGCAGAATTAGTATCAAGAGTCTTGTTTAATCCTATGACTTCGATATGTCTTTCCCAGTTATGGCCTAAGAAGTAAAAGCGAATACTGTCTGTAGATTCGTTGATTATCTTTTTTAGTTTATTGCGAAGCACTACGAATTGAGCCTCATTGAGAACACATTCAAAAACGGAGTTTTGCACACGATGCCCATAGTTGACACATTCGCGTGCAACCTGTCGCAATCTTTTGCAGCCTGCTCCGGTAATGGTCTCTACATCATATGTTATAAGAACCAGCATATTGATTATTTGATTAAAAATGGAGGATAAATTTCAATACTGTCCCGAATGGTACGGGCCAGTAGTTGTGACTGTACGTATGGAAGTAATCCAATCTGTATTTTTTCATTTAAGAATGGATGAGTGATTAGCTCTTTCTTTCGTTGTTGCCATGCCTGAAGAATTGTTTTACGTCCTTCATCAGTGGTTGTAACTGCATCTCCTTGAAAGATGAAATCGCGGCCATTTAGCTGTCGTCTATTAATAAGAGAAAGAACTAATCGGTCGCCAAGATAAGCGCGCATCTCTTCCATAATGTCAAGAGCTAATGAGGGGCGTCCCGGCCTCATGGTATGAAATAACCCGATGTATGGATCAAGTCCTACGGACTCAAGTGCTGCGGTACATTCATTGGCAATCAGAGTATATATAAACGAGAGCATACAGCTCACGGCATCGCGAGGAGGGCGTCGATTTCTGCCATTAAATAGAAATGTTGGGTCAGTGGAACGTAATAGATGATTGAAAACAGAGAAGTAAGCAGAGGCAGCATCTCCTTCATGTCCGCGTAATTCTTCACTTGAAGTAGACTTCAATGCCAATCTTTTACAGTTCTTCAGTTTTTTCTCAACCTCCTCGATACCCGAATCATTTCCATAATCACGCAACTGCCGAAGCAATATCTGGCGGTAATTATTGATTTTTGCGGCTATAAATATTCTTGCCAGCGAAAGAGAGTAGTTTGGGTCTGATGCCAAGTGATATTGTCTTGTCCGGAGAAGGACATTCCCAGTGACAGGTCCCTGAAATCTACCGATAAACCGGCCATTGGGAGAGAGGAATGTCAAAGAAACGCCATTGTCCGCACAAAGTTTCATCAGGCCAGGACTTGCGCCGACATATCCAAATGTTATTATGTGTTCAATATTGAGGAAGGGAATACGGAATACTTCCTGTTGATTTACAGAAATAACCACATTGAGGCCATCCTTTGAAAGATAGGACTCCGGGGTAGTTACATAAAGAGTATTAAGAAGTTTCCTCATAGAGATTGGTTTTGAGATAATTATTTACGGATGCTTGAGACGGTGTCTTTGGCATGCATTCGTCAAAAAGTGAGCAATTGCGGCAATGCGGTTTGTATACGGGGTCCGGGACAATCCCTTTGTCAAAAATTCGATGCATTTCCATCGCACACTTTTCAGTAAAGTCTCGGATTTCATTGTCTATTGCAAATGTTATCCTTCTGTTGACATCACCATAAAAAATAGAACAGTCCGGTATGACCGTATCGAACATTTCTTCAAGACAAATGGCCTGAGCCACGACCTGCACTTTATCGCGCAGGTCGGGCTTAGGTCTTCCATGCTTGTATTCGACGGGATGCATGCGCCAGTAGCCGGGATATGACGGATGCGTGACAGAATTCTCGGGTGTTGCAGATGGCATTAACTCTACTGCATCACTAAATCCATAGAGTCCGAGACTTGCTGACGCTATAGCAACCCTTCGGAGAGTGATCAAATCACCGTTTTTCTGCCTATATGCCGGATTATCGGCATTATTGTGCATTATCTGCCCCTCGGCGGTAAGTCTGTTCTCTGCCCATCTCTGTTCTATGTGAATCATGGCCCATTGGTGTTGGCAGAATACAAAGTGTTGTATTCCTGACAACATAAGATACTCGTCGGGGTCAAACATAGCACTTGATAATCAGATCATTTCAATGATCTTAACATTATCCGGGCAGTTTTCCCGATCTACTGTGATTCGGTAATCGGCAAAGCCTCGGCTTGTTTTGCCCTTGTCGATCTGCTCGACGCTGACAAGGTCAAAAAGTTTGTTCGCTGGGGCATTGCCGAGTTCGCTGTTGTGCTTGAACACTATCAGACGTCGGGCACTCATGAGTCCGCGAGCTGCTGAGCGGTCGCAATCAAACATATTGCTCAGCGCCTCCCAGACAAGATTGAGGTCCTCCTCACTGAAGCCTGTTTGATTCGCGAGATTCGCCGATACAAATCCGCGCGCAACGTACAGTCCGTAAGTAACGGTGGATTTGCGACCGATAGTGCGGTTGCCACCTTCCTGCTTTTTTGATTCTTTATCAGAAGCCACGGCCATACGGGTGATGGTATGTTCCTGACTGGAGATAGGACTGACCGAACGGGCGAATGTCAACTGTATAGGTCCGCGGACCTGTCCGGCGTTTTTAGTTTTATCGCCGGTCGACATAACGGCCCCGAAAGTGCGGACATCAAAATAGCGTCGGCACATTATGTCGCGTGCTGCATCTGTTTTATCCGTATCTTTAGCATTCTTCACGTGCTCATCCTCATGAGCAGCCTCAATAAGATTATTGAGGATAGCCTTTTCCTTTATGAAGATGTCATAGCCATCGGTAGTACCCTTGACGGTCTGAACGTAGTTGCGGATTTTACGTTTAAGGCAGACGTCACTTACCAGTCCTTCACCTGTCTCTGCATCCATTCGTGGGAGATTGCCGGCATCCGGATCTCCGTTGGGATTGCCATCCTGCACATCGAAGATATACAGGAAGTCGTAGCGATTGTTAATCTTGTTCATGTTGTTGTTTATTTAGTTGTCGTTTCCCTCTTTAGTTTCTTCTCCCTTGTAGTTGTACAAATCCTCCAACTGATGATAGTAACCTATTAAAAAAGTCCCCTGCTCTAATACGTCCATTCGTGTAGGAAATGTAAGATTCGATATTTTGCCCATGATCTCCCGAGTGGTCTTTTCGAGGTATACTCTAGTTCTAAAAGATTCTATCTTGTTGAGGTGATGTACTGTCAAATGAGTCAGAGACGGAATAACCTTGGCGGGGCTGGACATTGCCGCGCCTAAGTACTTGTCGTCAACTGAGGATATACCCAGTGCTTTCCTCTGCGTGTATACAAACACGGCGAAGATCCGACCGCACAGGTAGCAGATGTTTTTTTCTTCTTTGTTTAACATTGCCGTAAGTTGATTTTGTTTGGTTTTGTCAATTCTATTAAGATATGCCTTGATGATACCTGCACGCACTGTGTCTACCCTGTGGTCCGCGTGGATGCGGAGTATCACCTGTTGTAGTAACTGGGAGGGGTATGGGCATCCCGTGACGATGCTTTTGACTATCGCTTCGGGTAGATTGGATTTGATGTCCGATGCTTTCCCATTGACCGCGATAGCGCAAAGGATACTGAACAGTCCGGTATATGGCTTTTTTATCTTGCGCATGTCGGCTATTTCCATATCCTTATGATGTCTCAGCATATTTGATGCGAATTCCTGAAGTGAAGAGTCACTCCAGTGGGTTACCGCTATTCTTGCGGAGTTTGGAGCGAGGCCAAGAATGTAAAAGCGATCGGTCAGTGACCCCGGCAATTTGCCGTGGTATATAGACTCGAATGTCTTTTTGACGGTCTCTACCCTCGCATTCGGATTATCTACGTCATATTCATCCGATGAGAGGCCGAATCCGTTTAACTCATCGGCTAATGCGTTCTCAAGCATTGTTGACGCCTCAGAATTTGAGGACCCCCAGAAAACGAATGTCCTGTTTCCAATGATATATTTATTGGGGGAACTTTTGCCGAGCAGTCTGTTGAGGGCAGTCGTATAGCAAGCTTCCGCCTCCTTCGATATAGGAGCGTTGAGGCCTTTTTGCTTCCCATATGAGTCATAGCCGGAATTAACCTGGAATGACACGAGGCGAGCGGTGGCCTGAGAGTTTGTAACTGGTAAAGGAGTGGGGGAATTGGATTCAACCGGTTTGCATGGTTTTCCGGTAATGATGCAAAAAGACTGTTTTTCGCTATCATTATCGCCGGATAACCCTTCGATTTCATCTTTAAGACACTTTTCTTCCGCAACTATATTTTCTTCCCCGGCGAGACGGTAAGAGATGTTGACAGTCGGTTTTTTTATAATCTCTTGCCACATGGGATGGGAGTACAGGGCTTCCAGCCCTCCGTTCTCGTAGAAACGGCATACTGCTTTCAGGGCCTTAATGTCAGGATGTTTTGCAGAGATAGTTTTGAATTTCTCTACAAGGGCATTATGTTTTAAAGAGGCCTTTCGATAAAGTTCCTCCTGCTCTTCGGGGCGAATTTTTGGCTTGGGGGCCACGTAATTGCATGTGTATTCCACATTGTCCCAGAACAGATAGGGCTTAGGAGTTGTGCCCGATCTGACTCCTTTGACAACAAGAAAGGGTGTGCCATGCTTATTGCCATCTCTGCGAAAGTCTTCCACATCAATAAGATTCCCATCCTCATCCATTACGATTATAAAGGAGATTTCCTTATTCTCAAACCCTTGTTTGGCGAGATTCCCACAGCGGTGGTAATAGTCATATAATGCTTTGAGTATCATCGTATCAATTTGTCGCTTGAGGGTGAAGGTACTTCTATGGTTCCGTTTACCATCATTGGGTGATAGTACATCGGCTTGATGTCGCGGGGATTGCTGAAATCCATGTCATAGAGCATGAATCCGAGATCCCTCGATTCCTGGATAGGCTGCTGAGCCGATTCCTCAGAGTCCTCGACAAAGCGGAATGAGGCAGAACATTCACGGGTGCCGAGGTAGGGCTGGTTGAAGCATTGGCCTTTGCGAGCACGGCGTTCGAACATAGCATGGTACTTACCCGGATTTTCTTCATTGGAATCCGGTTTGTCACTGGTCTTGCGTTTGTTGACGGGTACAAACACCTGGCGTGCGTAAATGCGATACCTCACGTCACGAAGCATAATGGCATTTTTTTGCTGGCGATTATCCTCAATGTATATCTGCCGTTTGCGTGTGTTGGCAGTTGCGCCAACTTCATTGCGCCGTATGGAGGCTGTGCGAATCGGTGCAAGCACCTCTATTCGCGTCACTTCCCATCGGATGGCAGGTTTCCAGAATATCGCCTCGAATATTGCCCGGGCCGCCGAAGGGGTGATCACGTCGTAACTGACACGCTCCACCTTGAATTCGGGACGGGTAAAGCATGCCAGCTCTCCCCATACCTCAAGACAATATTCCTTGTCGTAGTATTCCATAATTGTGAAGTTGTTGATTGCTATTTTATTAATATTTCTTCAAGCCAATGGTTGTGGGGCTTTAAGCCTACATCAGGCGAATATTGCTTTTCGTCTGACATATACCAGATACCCTCTTGGATTTCTTCAACAAGTCCCCCCTTTAGCAATATGTCAAAATCGTGCTTACGCACTGCGACTGAATATTGGGCGAGTTGAGAAAGCAGTTTTTTAGAGATGCCTTTTTCTCTTAGTTCTCCGATTAGGTCAGTGGCCTTGTCACAATTGACAATCACATTTACAGCGGAGTCACAGATAAGTTTGAATTGCTCTGCGGCTGTGGCAAATGACATCGCGAAAGGATATGAAAGCAAGCGTTCGATCAGATTTTTATCCTCCTTGGAACCTTCGTCAAATGAATCCATCCTGCAGTATAACTGAATAAAGTATTCTCTCATGAGGTCAGGCGCGAAACAGTCTTTTTCAGGCGTGATGCGCAAATTTTTACATGCGCTGGCCGTCAGTGATAGATGTCCTGATGGCAATGGGTGTTCTTTGGTAAGACTGAACACATGTGTTGTGCCAATCGGGAGATTCCCCTCGCGATTACATCTTCCGGCTGCCTGAAGAATAGAATCGAGTCCTGCCTCCTGTCTGTATACAACAGGAAAATCTATATCAATTCCAGCCTCTATAAGTTGGGTAGACACCACGCGCACAATTCCGTTGTCTGGGCACTTCAGTGCATCCTTTAAAAGGTTTAGTTGTTGTCTGATGTGTTCAGGACACATCATTTTTGACAGATGTATTGTTTCTCCTTCCTTAGGTAGGCGTGAGAATAATTCGTATGCATCACGCCGGGTGTTGACAATACACAGAACACGCTGATGTTGTAATAGCCGTTCGGCTATCGAGTCATAGGTGCTTGATGTGGTGTCGAAAATAATCTCTGCCCGGCGCAGACGATCGTGAAGCCGATACGACTCCGGGATGATTTCGGTAATATGCTCTATTCCGTCAAGAACAGCCATACCTGTCCCTTGGTATTTACCTTTTAAGGCCGGCATACTCGCAGTCGTGAACAGCACCGACATTCCGTAATATTCCTGATATGCCTTAAGTGCATCCACAATTGGTTGGAGATGACCTACCGGCAATGCCTGTACCTCGTCAAGAATAAGTACACTATTGCTTATATTGTGCAATTTACGGCATTTTGAGGGCTGTGCGGCATACATAGATTCGAATAACTGCACATTGGTTGTGATGACAATAGGACTATCCCAGTTCTCGGCTGCGAGTTTCAAAGGGTTTTTGTCACTCAGACTGTCATCATCCTTGATATTGACTGCCGAATGATGCTCCACCACATTATTCTCCCCGAAGATTTTGCGCAATATCTCTGCCGTTTGAGTTATAATCGAAGTGTATGGGATAGCGATAATGATTCGTTTCTTGCCGTTAGCGAGTGCATGGCCTATGGCCCAGACCATAGAAGACAATGTCTTACCTCCACCGGTAGGAACTGTCAGGCTATAAAAACCGGACGGGAGTCCCATTGTGTCGCGGCACTGTTGCTGTACTCTTTTGCGTATACGATTGACGGGGGTGTCCGGTGCTTTTTTATTTAATTCATCAAGATGAGCATCCAGAGATTTCTGCAATACCTCAAGGGAATCTCCGTGGTGGCGTTCCTTAGACTGCTCCGGTTGCATAAAACTTTCCGTATCAAGATAATCTGCGTCTACCAACGAAGAGAACAGCATTCTGACGAGATGATGTATGTATTCTTTAGCGGGGACACGACCTAATTTAACGCTCTCAATTTTTGAATCATTAGTATCTATGTCTGTGGGCATGCTCTTGAGTTTTAGGCCTTTATAATCGTCATGGTCATAAAGGCCTGCATGATGGCCTGCTATCGGCATCCCAATTAAATCACATCCCCGCTTAATATTTTTCGCCAATAGAGTGCCAACAAACGCGTGAGGGGTTTTCTCGACATATCCGAGAATATTCTCATACCCGCTCATTTTGCGGATGTATCTTTGGAAACCAACCTGCTCCTTGCCCTTATCATGAAGCAACCCCATAACATACCCAACTTCTCCCCAGCCAAACTCATTTGCGAATCCGGCTGCGAGGTGGGCCACTCCCTGACAGTGCTCATTATTTGTCTGCACGGCCATATCCGAGCGTCTGACGTGTGAGATGATTGAGTTTTTATGGTTGGTCTTGTTCATATAAGTTTATAGTTCGTTCATATAAGATTATAAGGTATGATGGCGCAAATTTAAGTAAAAGTTTTGATATATCCACCATGATTCATTAAAAATTATTAATTTTGTCAATAATTTTATTAAGTTGGACACAATTATGCAGTTGTTCAATTGATTTCGTACTCATATTTAAGGGTATGTGGATTGAAACATATACGTTTACAAGGTAAAAAACGCTCAATCTTTATTGAGCGTTTTTTTGTTCATTGCTATGGCATATCTTGTTTTGCTTTTCGTAGTGTCCTCAGTGGTCTACGCGAATGGCGACCGGGGGCCAAGTCAATCTGGTTTATACTGTCGACCGTCTGCTCCTCTGCCTCTCGGCGTGAGATTTTTTCCTGACGGCACGTTGCTTCCCCTTGGTCGCAAAACGGAACATGGGACAACGTGTAGAGATTAACGATAAACGATTAAAGATTAATAGGTGCATGCATAGTAAAATTCTGGTTTATCTGGTTTAATCCCTGGGTTCCCCTGGTTTACTTTTACTCTCTGAGTATCCTCTGCGGCCTCGCGAATGCCACTGCGTAGCCAATCCCGACAGTACCGCCAAAAGACACTGCCTCTGCTCCTCTGCTTACTCCGCGTGAGATTTTTCCCGGCGACAACAAAAAATAAGGTGAAAGTTAAAATTATTATGTATTTTTTTTGGCATTTAAAATAATTTGACTAATTTTGCAATGCATGATTTTGAATATATAATCGTGCATAAAGAATAACTGAAAGGGCAGAGGTCTGCTTAAACTGATTTTTTGATATATGGGGCATTAGCTCATCTGGCTAGAGCGTTTGACTGGCAGTCAAGAGGTGACGAGTTCGAGTCTCGTATGCTCCACATCTGAACAACAATAACATCATAGAACGCTTTGAGGCTGAGGACAGTTTGAGAAAACAATCCTCAGCCTTTGATATTGTTAAACCACATGAAACCACGGAATTCAAACAGATGAAATCAGGGGTTTCAACCAGAATAAACCAGGGGAAACCAAATTAATCTCTAGTCTTTATTCACTCTCATCTCACTTCTTGCCCCCCTTTCACGAGTTCGTGCCAGTAGACACGCTGCAGTTCCGTGACAGAGTCGCCTGATTCTGTCAGGCGTGCGGTGGGAGAGTCGACGGTCTCCGGCTCAACGGTGATGTAGTGTCCATCCTTATCACAGAAATGATAGACGATCGATCCTATCGTGCCTTCTTCTTCCAGTGCGCCTTCAATCAGTTGTGTGGGGAGTGCCTCAAGGTCAGAATCGGGGTTGTATACCGCGAGTCGGTAGCGTGAGGTATCTCCGCCGTGGTCATGTGTGTTGGTGTCGATACGGTATATCTTGCCGTTGACAGTGTTCATGAGGCACATAACCGGCCGCCAGCCCTTGCGAATTGATGGCTCGATGCTCTGAATCTCGACATTTACAAGGCTGTCAAGGGCTTTTTTTTCTTTATGTGAAAGATACTGCACGTCATAGACCTGATCGTCCACCCAGATATAGCGGCCATCGTCAAGGCTCCATCCCCGCCAGCCATATTCGCTCCAGCGGTCGGGCCCGGCATGTGTCACGGCGTTGCGCAGTGAGTCATCCACCATGTTCTTGTAGTAGGCTTTCATTTGGTCGGCGTTCTCGATGTCGCGGAGGGGATAGGGGCGTTGCAGCGGATAACTGACCATGTGCGCGAAGCCATCGCTGTCGTTGTCGGCAATGGCGCGGACGAGTTTTTTGACTGCGACAGGCAGTGAATCGCTCTGCTCCACGGCCTCGACAGCCGTTCTTCCGGCGTGGCTCTGCCTGCAGCCGACAAGGAGCGTCCCCGAAATTAACGCCAATATTATTGCTGATTTTGTAGTAGACATGCCATCATTGAGTTTGTAGTGTATAACGTAGGTTTGCCGGCAAATGCGTTCCGGTTTATGCTGAAGTTCGGCCACATCGACAACTGGGGGGGGGGAAACCGTCGGGATCGAATCGACTGCCTTCCGGTTTATGCCGGCGTCGGTGCCGCTTAGCTCCTCTCGAATGAAGAGTGTCTCGAATTCCTCGATCCGGCGGTTTTTTAACTGCTTGTGAATCTTGCCGCGATAGCGTGAATGTGCAATATAATTCTCGTATATGTCGCGGTCTCCCGCCTTAAGTTTCTTAGCCACTGATGAACGTAACGCGGCGCTGCTGCCTATATTGTAGGCGAGTACTCCCAAGAGAAGAGAATCCTTGCCGAATGAACGGAAAACTGCGCAGTTCTTAAGCAGGTCCTTACGCAGAAGTTCATCGGCCTTCGCCTCGCTCAGGGCTTTGGAACGGCTGAATCTCTCGCCCGGGAGCACCTTGTGTCCGTAGCCTACCAGTGGCCAGTGACAGGGCTGATGTAGAGTCTCGTACTTTTTGATTAACTGCACGGCTTTCTCGAAATCTGAGGCTTCTTCGGTCTCGATACGTGTCTGGGGGAGGTTCTGGGCCAGTCTGAAGTGGCTCTGTGTGGCGAATAGGCTGCTCACTGCCATCACGGCAATTGTAATAGCTGATATGATTTTCATTTGCAAGTCTTTTTCACAACTGCATGCGATGCCGGTAATACTCCAGGACTAATCAGACGACTCAGCTAAGCCGCCGTGTTGCCTGCAGATGTGTGTTCCTTATGGGCCGGAATGCATCCGTCTGACCGGATACATCTGTTCCTGACCATTAAGTAGTTGCAAAAAATTAAACGATATATAAGTGATTGTAAATCTTGAACTATAAAACTTGTTCTTTTCGATTGCTTTTGCCTTGTCGTTCAGTCGAATATTAGCATATTCTCCTTCTCTCCGCGACAAAATTAATTCGAAAATAACTGCGTTTTATATGTTCATTAATTTTTAGCAACTACTTGTTATAAACATTCAGCACGCAGAAAGGTTCATTTATTTGCCGTGTACTTGATTTTTTTGTAATTTTGGAATTGAAACACATCCACGACACGCACAGTGCCTGATGTCCTGAGCGAGACACAGGCCGGAGTGTGCGCAGGATATTGAAAATGACCCATATGAACCCCTCAGATCTCAAGAAGAAAATGATGCAGTTGTGGAAGGATACCTTTCACGACTCAGAGGCATATATGTCGCTTGTCTTTAACAATTATTATGATCCTGAACTTTTGGAATACGAGGAGAGTGGCGGCGATATAGTGGCCGGTCTACTCGGCATTCCCTATGAATTCGGCAACGCCGAGCACCGCGTCAGGGCTCTCTATCTCTGCGGGCTGGCCACAAAACCTCAGTTCCGCTCGCGTGGAATCATGACTCGTCTGCTGGCACGCATCAATGAGAAGGCCCGTGAGGCAGGGTATGTCTTCACCTTCCTGATACCCGCCGACGAGGGTTTGCGCAAGTATTATCACGACCGAGAGTATGTGAACGCTTTCTATAGAGTTGTGGATAATTATACATCTCTGCATGACTTCGACCATGAGTATGAGTCGATACTTTTAGAGCAGAAAGAGAAGGTTGCGCAACTAAAAAAACGCTATTTCGACTCCTTGAAATGTGGCATTCTTAATGTCGATTCGGTCTCCGATACCGATGCTCTCGATGGTGTGAAGACACTCATCCGCGACATAGAGTCCACGCAGCAGGACCTCCAGATAATTCATTCGGATCGCGACATTGACATACTGATTCGCGAGAATGTGATTGACGGAGGCGAGGTGCATTATGTGCGCAATTCCGATGGCGTGACTACGGCTGTCGCCTTCGTGACATTCGCAGAATCGGTGACCAGTGTCCGCAAACTATATGCCAAGGATGTCGCGAGCAAGTATAAGGTGCTGTCGAGTGTGAAACGCTCGAAACCTGATTATGGCATCTGCCATTATGTGCCCTCGATCGAGATGGACCGCAAGGCGCTTTGGTCGCGTACATATGGTTCGTTTATGGCCGAGGCCCCGCAGTCGGCTGCCATTTCCGTGACCGAGCGTGTCTACTCACTCGCGGCACATGCCAAAATGTATGGAATGGCCAGAATTCTTGATTTTCCTGAGATTCTAAAATTTCAGGCCGAGGGTAGGCATGATCTAAAATATTCGATTCTCGCGAAAGGCGACGGAAACTATACTTTCGAGCAAATCGACGTTCGCGACGGCCACCTGAAGATAAAGAAACTTGCGGCCGACTCTCTTTCTTCATCACAGACGGCTCACGTGATGTCAAGACGTGATATAGGGGAGATTCTGTTCAGACGTCGCGATACAGACAATCTCATAACCGAGGCGTTCGGCATACCGTCGATCAACGGTGCTATTTGCCTGATGCTCGACTAAGATAACTTAGATATATAACGAGGTGTCTTATCAGACACCAGATAATATATTCGCTACCGGGCACACGACGATGAAATGCGCGGCGTAAGCCGTAAACGCATTTCATCGTCGTGTGCCCGGCTGGTCATGGTCGGAGTCTTACAGACTCCCGCACAGATATCCGTTTTATGATTTGAATCCTTCTGCCGGGTTGTGTGAGATCGGCGAAATGGGCGAGTCGTGGCCGATGAGCCGAATTATATCATAAAAATGCCTAATTTTGCTAAATGGTGCGGCTTTCATCGCTTTTTATTTAGATCTCTAATTGATTGAATTTGCAGAAACTTAATGGAAAAATTGAACCTCTGAAAGGCTCTGAGAATCGATTGTGAATCCAGACTCGAGAGTCTGTGCGCAAAAATCAGAGCCTCGCGAGAATCTTCGGCAGAAAATTTCTGGGAGGGGACAGGCCGGACGTAACGCATGATTTTGCGCCCTTCAGAAGATTTTTGGAATTGGTCAAATTGGGATATTAACCCAACTCGGATTTTATCCGAAATGTCGATTTACAATTTTAAATATGCAAATCTAAATTATAATTTGTAATTCACACTGATTTGCAAATGTATTCAATTGTATTTGTAAACATCAAGTTGGATTTTATGTTTTTGAATAGAATTGTCAGGCATGTAAATTTTCAAACACATATGGATTGCAAATGTGAAAATTCTAATTTAACATTCTATAACATTGAATGATTATTATTGAATAGCAATTATATATAGGTTTTGCTTAAAGTACAATTGCATATTTGGGGTAAAATCGGGCATAATTCGGGGTGTGTTTCATCGAGTGAGCCCTATGTGCTTTACAGGTATAGAGTCACATAATATTCCTAAAGTGTAATTGAAGTATCTATGCTGTTCTGCTTTAGCTGGTTAAGGCGTTAGAAATGTCCCTGATTTGCAAATTCAAACATGTAATTTTGTAAATAACAATTTGAAATTTGCAAAATTATTATTACATTTGCATATTGTTTTCAAAACCAAAATTTAGGAAATGGAAGACCAGAATGTAGCAATTCGTCTAAAAGGGTTCATCGAGTCTGAGGGCCTCTCCCATTCGCAGTTTGCCGACCGGTGCGGCATACCGCGTCCGAGCCTGTCGCAGATTCTCAGTGGCCGAAATAAGAAAATCAGTGATGTAATCATCGGTCAAATCCATAAGGCATATCCAGAACTCTCGATTCTTTGGCTTTTGTTTGGCGAGGGGCCGATGCGTTCTGGCGCAGCTGGAGACAAATGTGGATCTGCGGCTCAAAAGTCATCAGGCATGGCTGGAGATGCTGAAGAGGATTCCGAAGGTGCCGTCGGTGAGTCTTTTTCTGTCGATGATCTTGATTCCTCTCTTGCCGATGGTGTGTCAGGCATTCTTGGATCGGGTGGTGAGGGTAATTCTTGGGGTGGATCTCCGCTACAGGCTCAATATGGCGTAAAAAATGGCTATGAGAGTCCGGAAAACTCGGGTAATCGCTCGGGCGCTCCGGAATTTTCAAACGTCAACGCCTTAAAAGTGCATGTTGAGACTATTCAACGCCTTGAAAAACAACTGAAAGAGCGCGATTTGAAAATAGATTCGTTGCAAATGCAAATAGAGAAAATGACGAAAAATCCGAGAAAAGTCTCCCATATCACCGTCTATTACGATGATTCGACCTTTGAAACCTTCACTCCGCAGTCTTAGATCATAGATTAGATATCTCTTGAGGATTATTCTATTTTGGTCTTTTACGGATATTTAGACTTAGTGGTTAAATTTTGGAAACAGTCGTGCCTCCGGGCATATGTTAATCTGAAAATCTCAAATAAACAAATTATGAAAGCAAGGAACATTCTGCTGATGGCGGCGATGACGTTCGCCTCTATCCCGGTCTTCTCACAGGAGGCCATTTTTCCCGGAGCGGTAAAATTAGTCTCACCTGAGGTGAAATCTGACGGATCCGTACAACTTCGCCTTAAAGCAGATGATGCAAAGAAAGTATATGTCATAGGAAACATCACGCGTTTCATAAAGCCCCAAAATGGGGGCGCAATCCCCGGAATGCCGGTCATGATACCCATGGAAAACCAGAATGGAGTCTGGTTTGCACAGATCGATTCGCTTGTGCCGGATGTGTACACCTACAAGTTTATGGTGGATGGTGTCGAGACCAACGACCCTCTGAACACCTATATGGTTCGCGACGTCTCCACGGTATCGAACATGGTGATTGTACCGGGTGCCGAATCGGATGCCTACCTGACGAAGCGTGTGCCTCACGGCACGTTGCTGCGCACATGGTACCCCTCGAAATTCAACAACTCCGACCGTCGGCTCTCTGTCTATCTGCCGGCCGGCTATGAGACCTCGGGGAAGTCATATCCGGTGCTTTACCTACTGCACGGCATGGGTGGCGACGAGACGGCCTGGAGCGATCTGGGGCGTGCCACGCAGATTTTCGACAATCTGATTGCCGAGGGTAAGGCGAAGCCGATGATTGTGGTCATGCCCAACGGCAACATGGCGATGGATGCCGCCCCCGGCGAGTCGACCGAGGGCTTCGCGCAGCCCAATTTCTACCTGCCCCACACGATGGATGGCGTCTTTGAGAAGCACTTCCCGGAGATTGTCGGGTTTGTGGACAAGACATTCCGCACGGTTCCCGACCGCGACTCAAGGGCTGTCGCCGGTCTGTCGATGGGTGGCTACCACTCCCTCTACCTGTCGGCAAACTATCCCGAGTTGTTCAGCCGGGTCGGTCTCTTCTCGGCGGCCATCAATCCGCAGTTCGAAGTTCTCCATCCGGAGATTTATGCTGACCGAGTGAAGAAACTTCATGCGCTTCAGGACTCTGGTCTGAGGCTCTATTGGATTGGGATCGGCAAGGATGATTTCCTATATGAGGACAATAAAAAATTCCGCGCCGAACTCGACGCGGAATGTATTCCATACACTTATGTAGAGACGGAGGGTGGTCACGAGTGGACCAACTGGCGTCATTACCTCACTGACTTCCTGCCTCTGCTTTTCCGTTGATAGCGGCGTGCCGCTCGGCCATCCTCGCTTCCTGCGGATTATTGCCTGCCTGCCAGAATTCCATGCCTTGGATTCCGTCAGGCAGGTATTGTTGTTTTACATAATTTCCCGCGTAATCGTGTGCATATTTATACCCTTCGTGGTACCCCATTTCCTTCATCAGTTGGGTGGGGGCATTGCGTAGATGGAGTGGTACGGGGAGGTTGCCTGACCGGCGCACCTCCTCGAGGGCGGCGTCAATGGCGCAGTATGCGGTGTTGCTCTTGGGTGAGTTGGCAAGGTATATGGCACATTCGGACAGGATGATCCTGCCCTCGGGCCATCCGATTTTTGCGAGGGCATCGAAGGTGGCGTTGGCCAAGAGCAACGCGTTGGGGTTTGCGAGGCCGATATCCTCGGCAGCGAGAATCACGAGACGGCGGGCGA
Organism: Muribaculaceae bacterium; assembly: GCA_014867205.1. Taxonomy (GTDB): domain Bacteria; phylum Bacteroidota; class Bacteroidia; order Bacteroidales; family Muribaculaceae; genus Lepagella. Next base: position 15,487 of record WGUO01000001.1, read on the forward strand.
TGAACTTGGGGTCCTCACCCCCCGCCACCATTCGCGCTAGCCAGTAGACGGCTGCCTGCGGGTCGCTGCCGCGTACAGACTTTATAAAGGCCGAGATTATGTCATAGTGCATCTCTCCGTTGCGGTCGTAGGCGGCGGGGTTCTCCTGAAGGCTGCTGGTAACGTTCTCATCGTTGATCACCATGAGTTCTCCCTGAGGTGTCGACTGCTCTATGATGTCGAGTATGTTGAGGAGTTTGCGGGCGTCGCCGCCGGCGAATCTGAAGAGCGCATTTTTCTCGCGAATCTCGATCTGACGCGAGGCCAGAATGGGGTCTTTCTCAATGGCGCGTGTCAGCAACCGCTCCATGCCGTCAAGGTCGAGGGGCTTGAGGGTGTAGACCTGGCTGCGCGAGAGTAAGGGCCTGATCACCTCGAATGATGGATTCTCGGTTGTGGCGCCGATAAGTGTCACCGTGCCACGTTCAACGGCACCGAGCAGCGAGTCCTGCTGTGACTTGTTGAAGCGGTGGATTTCGTCGATGAAGAGTATCGGGCGCCCCTTGGTGAACATGCTGCGGGAGTCCTTCTCGGCCTTGTCGAGGACCTCGCGCACATCCTTGACGCCCGACGTCACGGCAGAGAGGGTATAGAACGGCGCCTCGGTCTTGGCGGCCACAATGCGTGCGAGTGTAGTCTTCCCGACGCCGGGAGGGCCCCAGAGAATGAAAGAGTTGACACGGCCCGACTCAATCATGCGGCGTATGATACCGTCGGGTCCGACCAGGTGCTCCTGGCCTATATAGTCTTCGAGCGACGAGGGTCGCAATCGTTCGGCAAGTGGTATATTGTTGGTATTCATAGTGATGGGTGGGAGGTGTTAGGTGTTAGGTGTTAGGTGTTAGGCCATATACGTCATATACGTCTTATACGATTTATAGCACCTCTAAACTCTAAAACCTAAAGCCTTTAAAATCTTTAATCTCTAATCTTTAGTAATTGAATCAACGCGTCGAGGTCGACATCGGCAAGGTTGTCGACCAGCATGTCGGCGAATGGCTCAAGCATCGAGGCGGGGAGTGTCGTGGTCAGTCCGACCACGTATGCGCCGGCGGCGCGTCCGGCACGAACGCCCTGAGCCGAGTCCTCGAACACCACGCAGCGGCTCGGCCTTGCGCCGAGCAGTCTTGCGCCGAGCTGGTAGCCCTCGGGGTCGGGTTTCGAGCGGGTGATGCGGTCGGCAGTGACAATGTCGGTGAAATAACTTTCAAGTTCCGGTTGCTCCTCACGCAGGTGGCGCATCTTCATGTCGTTGCTGCTCGTGACGAGTACGGCACCGAGACCGCGCCGACGCAACTCGGAGAGCATCTCAGCCGCACCTGGCAGCATCTCATAGCGCATCACCTGCTCCATGCTGTTCAGCGCGTCGGTGACTGCACCGTGAAGTTCCGGAGGGTAGTTCTTGCCGAGAATCTCGGGGAGAGTCTGGCCCTTGATCTTTATGGCGAAATCGTCGATTCCCGTAGGGTAGCGGCGATCAATCTCCTGCCAGATGCGGGTATATTCACTCTCGCTGTCGATAAGCACTCCGTCAAGATCAAACAGAAAACCGATGCGCTCGGTATTCGCGTGACAAGGCTCCATATTATTATTCTGGTTCATTCCGTAAGTGTCCATATCCATAATAACGCGTAAGAGCCGATAATATTAACCCAGTCCGCTCATCATCCTTTTCAATTTCTGTGCCAGTTCCGCCACCTGTCCCGGTTTGAATCAACCTTATTTTGCGCTGAGTGTTGCAACTATTGAAATAAAGAAGTAAATTTGTAGGTTGAAACATTAGAAGGAGTACAAAAGGTGATTCAGGACATATCAATGAGGGTTGAGCCGCGACAGGCGGCAGACATGACACGGCTTTCGCGCGAGGCGGCCCGCGCCGCGAATATCGCCGTCGAAGACATCAACGACCTGCGCGTCACGCGCCGCTCGGTTGACGCCCGCAAGCGTCCCGTAATGCTCAATCTCAATGTCCGTATCGCTACCGGCGATGATCACGAGGTGGCTCCATTGCTTAATCCCGTCGACTATCAACCGCTGCCCGATGAGGCTCCACGCGTCATAATAGTAGGGGCCGGTCCCGCCGGTCTCTTCGGCGCGCTTGAGGCAATACGCCTCGGGCTTCGTCCGGTTCTGTTGGAGCGAGGCCGCGATGTCGATTCCCGCCGTCATGATATAGCCCGGATAAGCCGTGACAAAAAAATCAACCCAGTCTCTAATTACTGTTTCGGTGAGGGGGGAGCCGGAGCATACAGTGACGGCAAACTCTATACCCGAAGCAAAAAACGTGGTCCGAACGAGGAGGTATTGCAGATATTCGTTCAGCATGGGGCGTCGACCGACATACTTGTCGACGCTCATCCCCATATCGGTTCCGACCGACTTCCGCATATCATAAAGGCTATGCGCGAGACAATACTTCGATGCGGCGGCGAGGTGCATTTCGAGACCTGTGTGACCGACCTTATCATTGAGAATGACCGGGTAGCAGGCGTGCTGACCGACACCGGAGAGTTCCATGGAGAGGCCGTGATGCTTGCCACCGGCCACTCGGCCCACGATACATTCCGCGCCCTCCACAAGTCGGGCGTCGAGATGAAACCGAAGGGAATTGCCGTCGGAGTGCGCCTCGAGCATCCGCAGCAACTGATTGACAGAATTCAGTATCATAATGCGTCGGGGAGGGGCAAATACCTTCCGGCCGCCGAGTATAGTTTCGTGACCCAGGCCGATGAAAGAGGAGTGTACTCGTTCTGCATGTGTCCCGGCGGAGTAGTGGTGCCCGCAGGGAGTTCCGAAGGCGAACTTGTCGTAAACGGGATGTCTGCCTCCGCGAGGTCGGGACGCTGGGCAAACTCGGGAATGGTAGTCGAGATTCGTCCGGGCGATTTCCCGGAATTCGCCGATGCCGGACCACTCGAGATGATGCACCTGCAGGAATCGCTCGAGAGAAAGATGTTTGCCGCAGCCAGCGAGAGCATCGTTGCTCCTGCTCAGCGTATGCTCGATTTTACTGAGGGTCGCATGTCGGCGACGTTGCCGGCCACCTCTTATGCCCCCGGTGTGAAGTCGGCCGACTTCAACCAACTGCTGCCACCCTTTATCGCAAAGAGACTGGCGTCAGGATTCCGCGACTTCGGTCGCAAGGCACGGGGCTTTCTGACCAATGAGGCACTTATGATAGGTCTGGAGTCACGGACATCATCACCAGTACAGATGGTCAGAGACCCCGAGAGTCTGCAGAGCATTTCGGTCGAGGGACTCTATCCAGCCGGCGAGGGAGCCGGCTACGCCGGTGGAATCGTGTCGGCAGCAGTAGACGGAATCCGCTGCATTCGCGCCGCCGCAGAGAAAATATCGGTTAATAAATCGTAATGGACAGAGGGCGATGGATTCGATTCATTGCCTGACATGGAAAAGAAAGATGACAATACTTAACATAGAGACTTCAGGAAAGGTCTGCAGCGTTGCGCTGACCAAAGATATGACGCTTGAGATGCAGCTCGATGACAGCGAGGGCATGCAGCATGCCAATAAACTTGCGCCGTTTGTCGACCGTATTATGGAGGAGGTGACACGCAAGGAGGACAAGCTTGACGCAGTGGCCGTGAGCATCGGTCCGGGCAGCTACACCGGACTGCGTATCGGCCTCTCCCTGGCCAAGGGTCTTGCATTCAGCCTCGGAGTGCCACTGATAGGCGTCGACACGCTCAAGATACTCGCCGTAAAGGCGATGTTCCGTACTATGGACTGGACCGGCGACGAGATACTCGTGCCGATGATCGACGCGCGCCGCATGGAGGTATTCACCGCGCCCTATGACTTCGCGCTGAATCCTCTGGCTGAGCCTGGTCCGATGATACTCGACGAGAATTCTTTTGCCGAACTGCTCGATTCGGGCCGTCAGCTATATTTCTTCGGCGACGGCGCTGAGAAGGCCAAGAGTGTCATCAGACATGAGAACGCACACTGGATCGACGGCCTGATGCCGCAGGCCAAGGATATGCTGGCTCTCTCGGAAAAGGCGATGCGCGAGCAGGATTTCATCGACATCGCGTATTCGACTCCCAGTTATCTGAAGGCTTACCAGACCACAACGCCCCGAAATCCGTTGAATAGGGTTTAAGATGTTAGGTGTTGGATGTTAGGTGTTAGGTGTGAGGTGTTAGATGGTAGGTGTTAGGTGTTAGGTGTTAGATGTTAGGTGTTAGGGAATTCGGGGATTACACATTTATCATTCATCATTTATAATTGATCATTATAAAAATGCTACCATATAATACAGACATGGAACCGGTGCTTCTGCCGGAGTATGGCCGGAACATACAGGGCCTCGTAGATTACTGTGTACAGATTCCCGACCGCAATGAGCGCACAGATTGTGCCTACGCGATTGTGGAGACAATGGCGGGGCTCTTCCCCGAGCTTGTAGGCGAGAACAACGACTATTCCAAGATCTGGGACCAGGTCAACATCATGTCGCGGTTCGAACTTGACGTAGACTTCCCTTGTGAGGTCATTACCGCCGAGAAGATGAATCCGCGACCCGACAAGATTCCCTACACTGCCTCCGACATAAAGTTCCGTCATTATGGCAAGAACATCGAGAAGATGATACAGACTGTGGCACTGCTTGAGGATGGCGAGGAGAAAGACCTGCTCGTCTCCATGATAGCCCACCACATGAAGAAACTCATGCTTCAGCACAACAAGGAGGGTGTCGACGACGCGAAGATACTCCGCGACCTATCGCTCTACTCTGGAGGCCGAATCAATCTCGATCCGGACACATATCTTCTGCACGAGTATAAGGAGGTTCCCATGCCCCAGCCCAATAACAAGAAAAAGAAAAGAAAATGAGCAGTTTCATTGTCGAGGGTGGACACGCCCTGAGCGGAGAGATAAATGTGAAGGGTGCCAAGAACGAGGCCCTCGAGGTTATCTGCGCCACACTGCTAACGCCCGAGAAGGTTGTCATTTCCAATCTGCCGCAGATCTCGGATGTTCGCAATCTTATCAACCTGCTGGGCGAAATGGGTGTAAAGGTGCGCTATATCACACCATCGGAGGTTGAGTTTCAGGCAGACGACATTGATCTCGCCTACATCACGAGTGAGAAATACCGCAAGAAGGCAGAGTCTCTGCGCGGCTCTGTAATGGTGATGGGACCGCTTGTGGCGCGGTTTGGCAAGGCGGTCATGCCCAGGCCGGGTGGCGACAAGATAGGGCGCCGCCGCCTTGACACGCATTTCGTAGGTCTTCAGAACCTCGGCGCGTCGTTCAACTACAATTCGGAGACGCACACCTATCATATAGATGCTCCGGCAGACGGACTCAAAGGGTGCTATATGTTGCTCGATGAGGCCTCGGTGACCGGTACGGCGAATATTGTCATGGCTGCGGTGCTGGCGCATGGTGTCACCACGGTCTACAACGCGGCGTGCGAGCCATATATACAGCAGTTATGCCGCATGCTGGTCCGCATGGGCGCAAAAATAGATGGTATCGGCTCGAACCTGCTGCGCATCACCGGAGTCGACCGGCTCGGCGGCACAAGACACACCCTTATCCCGGACATGATTGAGGTTGGAAGCTTCATCGGCATGGCAGCCATGACGGGCTCAAATCTTCTGCTCAAGAATGTCGGAGTGGCAGACCTCGGCATGATGCCCACGGCGTTCGAGCGTATCGGTGTAAACCTGCAGATCGAGGGCGACGATATCCGAATCGACCAGAAAGAGATATACCGTATCGACGAGTTTATTGACGGATCAATCATGACGATAGCCGATGCCCCGTGGCCGGGCCTGTCGCCAGACCTGCTGAGCATTTTCCTTGTGGTCGCCACGCAGGCCGCCGGCTCGGTGATCATACACCAGAAGATGTTCGAGAGCCGCCTATTCTTCGTAGACAAACTTCTCGACATGGGCGCACGCGTGATACTCTGCGACCCCCACAGGGCCGTTGTGATCGGCGCCGGCAAATTCAACTGCCTCCGTGCGACCGATATGGTCTCGCCCGATATACGTGCCGGCATAGCGATGCTTATAGCCGCCATGGGTGCCCGTGGAACAAGCCGCATACAGAACATCAACCAGATTGACCGCGGTTATGAAAACATTGACAGCCGGCTCAACAAATTAGGCGCTAAAATCATTAGAATAGAAGAATAATCAGACTTCAATGATAAAGAAAGAGGAAATAGTAGAGATTGGGAAGTTTCAGAAGACCCATGCGTTGCGCGGGGAACTCAATGCGATTCTCGATATCGATGGCGATTATGCTGCCGACGGTCATCCGCTCATAGTGGAGGTCGACGGTATATTCGTGCCATTCTATGCTGAGTCAGTCCGCCCGAAGGGATCTGAGTCCTATCTGATCAAACTTAAGGATGTCGACACGCAGGAGAAGGCCCGGGAGTTTGTCAACAAGGCAGTCTATGGGCTGCGCGCCGACCTGATGGAGTATTATGATGACCCGGACATGGAGGTAACGGCCGATTTCGTCGACTTCCGAATAGTCGACAGCAATCTCGGCGAGATCGGACGTATAACCGATATTGACGATTCCACGGCCAATGTGCTCTTTGTGGTCGAGACGCCTGAGGGTGAAACCATATATGTGCCGGTGGCCGAGGAGTTTATCAATGCCGTTGACGACGAGCGTCAGGTGATAGAGACTACTCTTCCCGACGGACTTGTAACCTTAAATAAGAAGAAAGATGAGTGAGTTGACAAAATTTGATGAGGACCAGGCCATAGAGTTCATCAGAAAGACACTGTCGGAGACTCAGAACCAGCAGGTCAGTGACGATGAGATACTGTATGTGATCGACTGCATCTGGGACTGGTATGAGAAAAACGGATATCTGGAGATAAACGCAGATGTGACCGACGAGGAGGAGATGGATGTCGAAGGCCTTGTCAGATATGTTCAGAAGGAACTTCGCCGCGCCAAGGAATTCGTGATGGTTCCCGAGGATGTGGAGGCTATAGTTAAGGGAGAACTGCAGTATGAGGAGTCGATTGAAGATTTTTAGCCTCTGCGCGGCCGGTATCCTCGCATGTTCAGCGTTTGCCACGGCTCAGAACCGAATGACGTTCCGTGTCGGCGGCGAGGCTGTGAAGGGAGTGCCGGCCAAGGAGACTCAGTCTGCGAAAAGCGCGCAGAACATCAAGGCGCAGGCTAACAAGCAGGCTGAGATTGCCGAGGATCTTGATGAACTCAACTTCATCGAGATGGTGAATTCCGTACCGCTTGACAACAAGAGCGCCCAGCTTATCCGTAAATTTCAGGAGAAGGAGGGACGCAACCGTCTTTTCAGCCGCGAGTACAATTCCAAGAATAACTGCACGGTCGAGACATTCCGCAATAAGGAGGTTCTGCTGATCACTATTCCTGCGGCCAGTCTCTTCGCGCCCAACGACACTGTGCTGAGGCCCGAGGCTGCCTCGTTGCTGTCACCTCTCAAACGCTATCTGCGTGAGCCGGACATGTATCGCGTGCTGATGGTGATGCATACCGACAACACTGGCTCGCAACTCTATCGCGACAATCTGACCGAGGAACGCTCCAAGGCAGTCTTCGACTGGTTTGCCGATCAGGGGGCCGACACCAACTACCTGTTCCCCTATGCCTTCGGAGATGACATGCCGCTTGTGCAGAACAACTCTATGAGCAACCGCGAGCGTAACCGCCGTCTTGAGGTTTACCTCGTGCCGGGCAAGAAGATGCTTGACCAGGCAAAGAAGGGCAGGATAGTTTTCTGATAAAGCAGCCTAAACATAACAAAATTCCCGCGTCAATGGTCAGACCATTAACGCGGGAACTTTGTATTGAATGGCATATCTGCGGCCGGGAGCCTATTGGTCGAGGCGACGGCACTTGAAGAAGTATTGCGTGGCGAAGATGAAAAGCAACGCCCCGGCGCACTGCAGGGCCGCGACCACCCAGAACGCCGCATAATAACTTATATAGGCGGTGATGAAGCCTCCCAACAGTATGCCGATTCCCATGCCTAAATCCCAGGAGATAAGTATCGAGGAGTTGGCTGTGCCGCGCTGGTCATGTCGCGCCATGCTGATGAACATGTTGAGGAACGCAGGATACATCTGGCCGTTGCCCAGACCGATGAGCAGGGCAGAGGTGTAGAATGTCCATTCACCCCAGGCCGTGGCGAACAGTGAGTAGCCGACCAGTGAGATCAGCACTCCGCGAAGACAGTTCTCCGTCAGACGCCCCTTGCGAAGCGACTTTGACCCGAAAAGCCGGGATATCATAAGGCCCGCGCTTAGCAGGAGGAAGAAGATGCCTGTTCCGTCGGTGATGTCGAGCATCTCCTTGCCGTAGATTGCCACGTAATTGCTCATCACACCCCAGCACATCCCGAAAAGCGATATATTGACCGCCATAAGCCATGCGCGGTTCAGAAAGAAGTGGTCAAGGCTCAGTTTTGGCTTGCCCGGGACAGGCTCGCGTTGAGGCAGCCGTATGCGGCTTGAGCAGAAAAAGCCGATTCCCGACAGCACGAGCGATATCCAGAACAGCAGGGTGAAATTATCCGTGGCGTTGTAGATGTAGATACCTGCTGTGGGGGCTATGGCCATGGCCAGGTTGTTGCTCAGGCCATAGAAGCCTATTCCCTCGTTTCGGCGCGACGAGGGCAGCACATCGATGGCCACAGTGCTGTTGGCGACTGTCGAGGCTCCGAAAGGTATGCCGTGGACCGTACGCACGATTGCGAACATGAGCAGTGTCGACGCGCCGATATAACCCGCAAAGCAGATGAAGAAAACGAAGAAACATATCATAAGAACCTTCTTTCGGTTGAAGGTATCGACAATAAATCCGCTGAAAGGCCTGACGAGCAGTGTCGCCACAACATATCCTGACAGCACGATGCCGATTATGTCCTTGTCGGCCCTGAACTGGCTGTCAAGATAGATGGGCAGCAGCGGGGTCAGGAGGTAGAAGGCGAAGAAGAGCAGGAAATTACACGTCATCACCTTCAGATACTCTCTGTTCCAAAGCCGTTCGGAGGATTCCGTGGCTACGCCTGAGGTATTCTTTCGCATGCTATTTGGTTATATTTTCACGGCGTGAATGGTCTTGCCATTCACGCCGTGAAAAGTTGATTGTCGGAATATCCGATTAGAAGTAAGTCTCGAGAGCGTAGTTGATGTTGTCGAGGATATAGCTTACGTCGCTGTCGTTGGGGTCGATGGCCTTTGCACGCTCGGCGATAGCCTTGGCGGCCTCGAAGTAGTTGACCTTGACATCCTGGCGTTTCTCGGGCTGGTTGCCCTCGATGCCGTTCCAAACAACCGTACCTGAGGTGTAGATCTTCTTGGCGGCGTTCTTTAGGGTCTCTATGTCTGCGTTATCGAAGCTGGCGGCCTTGCGGTAGTCCTCGATCGAGGCTGCGTCATCGCCCTTGCGGTCGTTGACATATCCGCGGAGACCATACAGGAAAGGCTGGTCGGGTGTCTGGCTGATCTGTGCGGCGATCAGAGAAACGGCGTCGTCGTAGCGGTTCTGCTGCAGAAGCGAGTTCACGAGATTGTTGAGGAAGAGCGGGTTCTTGATGCCGAACTTCTCGTAGCCATCGCGTGCCACTTTCTCGATCTCAACCTTTGCGGTATCCTCGAGTGTGGAGTCGCGGAGAGCCATGTTCTGCCAGCATGCGATCTCGTACACATAGTTCTGCGGGTCGGTGATGCCGGCCTTGCGGGCCTTCTCAAATGCCTTGAGGGCATCCTGAAGCGAGTTGCCCGAGTATGCGCCGATTCCGGCGTAATGGTATGCCAGTGCGACCATCGAGTCGGGAACAGCCTTTACTGCCTTGTCGGCCCAGGGCTGCGAGGGGATGTCTCCATAGATCATGAAGGCATTGTATGCCTCGGGGTAGTAGTGCTTGTTGTTGAACAGCTCACCGCCGTAGTTGAAGTAATCGTTGTGGTGATTGTTGATGCGCGACACCATGTCTTTCGAGTGCTTGGGCTTAACCTGTCCCTTCTCGTTGGGTACCGAGTCAAGCGGAAGCGCCTTGAGGAAATAGTTGTAGCCGTTCACAAGCTCCGTGCCCATGTCGATTACGTTGACGGCGGGATCGTCGGGGTTGATGGCACGCTTCTTGAAACCATCGTCGAAGGCGTCGAACTCGATCTTGCCGGCAACATAATATGTGCGGACGTCATTCTGAGTCTCCGGATTCGCTGCAGCCTGCTGGATGAGATTGCGGGCTTCGGCGATCTTGTCGATTTTGCCTGAGAGTTTGGCGGCCTGGTCTACGGTTGCCTTCTGTGCGTTCATTGCCCCCACTGCCGTGAGGCAAAGAGCCATGGTCAGGATCTTCTTCATAGTTATAATGTTTTAAGTTGATAATTCGATTGTCTGACAGAAGTCCGGTTTAATCTCCAGACTCGTTTTCAGCATTATTTTCTGTATCTGTCTCCTCATGGGCATCGATATCGGTGTCATAGGCCTCCTCAATCATTTCGGCCTCGCGAATCACCCGGTTCTCGGCGTTCTCGATTTTCTCGTGCTCGAGTTCCTCGTCGATGCTCTCGTCGGGTTGCGAGTCTACCTTGCAGACTGAGGCGATGGTGTCACCACGCTTGCCGAGGTCGATAAGCTTGACGCCCTGTGTCGCACGGCCCATCACACGGATGTCGGCTACGGGCAGACGGAGTGCCACGCCGCTCTGATTTATGATCATCAGGTCGTTGGAGTCGTTGACATTCTTGATTGAGACAAGAGCGCCGGTCTTGTCGGTGACGCTGATGGTCTTGACGCCCTTGCCGCCACGGTTGGTGATTCGGTAGTCATCGAGTGCCGAGCGCTTGCCGTAACCGTTCTCCGAGACAACCATCACAGTCTCGTCGGGTGAGCCGGTCATGGTAATCATGCCTATCACCTCGTCGCCCTCGTCGAGGGTCATGGCCTTGACGCCCTGTGACATACGGCCCATGCTGCGCACGGTCTTCTCGTTAAACCTGATGGCTCGGCCCTTGCGGTTGGCCATGATGATCTCCGAGTTCCCGTCGGTCAGGCGCACGCTGATCACCTCATCATCCTCGCGGATCACGATGGCGTTGACACCTATGGCACGCGGACGAGAGTAAGCCGACAGCTGTGTCTTCTTGATGAATCCGCGCTTGGTGCCGAACACCAGGTTGTGCGTCGTGTTGAAAGCCGGGTCGGTCAGTCCCTTGACACGGATAAATGCGTTCACCCGGTCATCCTGGTCTATCTGCAGGAGGTTCTGTATGGCGCGGCCCTTTGAATTCTTGGCACCCTCGGGAATCTCGTATACCTTAAGCCAGTAGCACCGCCCCTTCTGGGTGAAGAAGAGCATGTAGTTGTGGTTGGTGGCAGGGTAGATGTATTCGATGAAGTCCTCGTCGCGTGTGGAGCTTCCCTTCGCGCCGACGCCGCCACGGTGTTGCGCGCGGAACTCGCTCAGCGGAGTGCGCTTGATGTATCCCAGATGCGAGATGGTGATGATCATCTTGTCGTCGGAATAGAAGTCCTCGGAGTTGAAGTCACCGGAGAAGGGGTTGATCTTGGTGCGTCGCTCGTCGCCATATTTGTCGCGTATCTCTTCGAGTTCCTGCTTCATGACCTCGCGGAGCACGTGGTCATTGTTGAGGATGTCGTTATAGTGGGCGATGAGTTTCATCAGCTCATCATACTCGGCGCGGAGTTTCTCCATCTCGAGTCCGGTGAGCTGGCGGAGCCGCATCTCGACAATCGCGCGTGTCTGCACCTCGTCGAGCTCAAAGCGCTCAGACAGGCGCTGGCGCGCCTCGTCGGTGGTCTCGGATCCGCGTATGATGGCGATGACCTCGTCGATGTTGTCGGTGGCTATCATCAGTCCCTTGAGAATATGGGCCCTCTCCTCGGCCTTGCGCAGGTCATAGCGTGTGCGGCGCAACACGACGTCGCGGCGGTGGTCCACGAATGCCTCAAGTATTTCCTTGAGATTTAGTGTCTTGGGACGTCCGTTGACCAGGGCCACATTATTGACGCTGAACGATGTCTGCATCTGCGTCAGTTTGTAGAGCTTATTGAGCACTACCTTGGCGTTGGCCTCCTTCTTAATGTCGATGATGATGTTGATCTTGCCGCGTGCCGAGGTATCGGTCACGTCGGCTATGCCCTCTATCTTCTTCTCCTCTGCGAGCTGGATGATGGATTTTACGAGCTCGCCCTTTAGCACGCCGTAAGGAATCTCGGATACGACGATGGCATCGTGATTGCCCTCGGTCTCAATCTCGGCCTTGGCGCGGACTATGATGCGGCCGCGGCCTGTCTCATATGCGTCGCGAACGCCCTGAAGCCCGAATATCTCGCCCCCGGTGGGAAAATCGGGGGCCTGTATGTGCTCCATCAGTTGCTCTATGCTGAGATCCGGGTCGTCAATCAACGCGATTGACGCGTTAAGCGACTCGGTCAGGTTGTGGGGAGGCATATTGGTCGCCATTCCGACCGCGATACCCGATGCTCCGTTCACGAGCAGGTTGGGGATGCGGGTCGGCAATACCGACGGCTCTGAAAGAGTGTTGTCAAAGTTGGGAACGAAATCGACCGTCTCCTTGTCGAGGTCGCGGAGCAGTTCCTCACCCATCCGGGCCAGCTTAACCTCCGTGTAACGCATTGCGGCGGGAGAGTCGCCGTCGATCGAGCCGAAGTTACCCTGTCCGAACACGAGTGGATAGCGTAACGACCATTCCTGAGCCATGCGCACCATGGTCAGATATATCGACGAGTCGCCGTGAGGGTGGTACTTACCCATTACCTCACCCACGATACGTGCCGATTTCTTTGTGTCGCCCGAGAATGTGTTGCCAAGTTCGTTCATTCCGAACAGTACCCTGCGGTGCACCGGTTTAAAGCCGTCGCGCACATCGGGAAGGGCACGAGATACGATCACAGACATCGAATAGTCGATGTAAGCGCTCTTCATTTCCGATTCTATGTTAATCGGAATAATCTTGTCGTCTCCTTGCATTATTTCTGTTGTAATTTTTGTCTTTTTCGGGGGAGTGCCGCGCTGCCGCGCGTCCATGCACTACAATTGACAAAATTACAAAAAAATATCGAATTTGGCAAAGGAAAAGCCGCATGATGCATGGCATCGTGCGGCTTTTTATGATTGATGCGGGTAGCGATGTCGTTGTCGGTAACTCAGACGGCAAGCGGAATGTATTCAAGCGTGAGTTTGTCGTCTCCGTTCTTGTAACTGACCTTGATTGTGCCTCCGATCTGGCCGTCGGCACCGAGTGTCAGCATAAGTTCGGCGAGCTCGTCCTCAAGGTACTTCTGTATTGAACGTTTCAGCGGACGTGCGCCGAAGTTCTTGTCATAGCCCTTGTCGGCTATGAAGTTCTTGGCTTCCTCGCTGAGCTCGAGATGGAACCCGAGTTTCTCGACGCGGCTGAAGAAATCCTTGAGCTCGATGTCGATTATGCTGAATATGGCGTCCCGGCCGAGCTGGTCGAACATGATTATGTCATCCACACGGTTCAGGAACTCGGGTGAGAAGGCGCGGTTGAGTGCCTTGGAGATTACGCCGTGTGCCTGCTCCTTGCTCACGGTCGATGTGTTGAAGCCGACACCTCCCCCAAAGTCTTTCAACTGGCGAGATCCGACGTTGCTCGTCATGATCAGGATGGTGTTCTTGAAGTCTATCTTGCGGCCCAGCGAATCGGTGAGACGTCCTTCGTCCATGACCTGCAGCAGCAGATTGAACACATCCGGATGCGCCTTCTCGATCTCGTCGAGCAGGACAACCGAGTAGGGCTTGCGGCGCACTTTCTCGGTTAACTGGCCACCCTCTTCGTATCCGACGTATCCCGGAGGCGCACCGACGAGTCGCGACACGGTGAATTTCTCCATGAACTCGCTCATGTCGACGCGTATCAGCGAGTCGGCGGAGTCAAAGAGATATTCGGCTAGTTTCTTGGCCAGATGGGTCTTGCCAACTCCGGTCGGGCCGAGGAACATGAACACGCCGATAGGCTTGTCGGGGTCTTTCAGTCCGATACGGTTGCGCTGGATTGCCTTGACCACCTTGCTTATGGCGTCGTCCTGACCGATCACAGCGCCCTTGAGCGACTCACCCATCTTGATTAGCCTCGCGCCTTCGGCCTGGGCTATCCGTTGGGTAGGTACGCCGGTCATAAGGGCCACTACCTCGGCCACCTTCTCGTCATCGACAATCTGACGGTCATTGTTGAGGCTTTCCTCCCAGTTGCTTTTCGCTGTCTCGAGCTCGGCCTTAGTCTTTACCACCTGGTCGCGGAGGGCGGCCGCCTTCTCATAGTCCTGTGACTTGGCTGCCGAGAGCTTCTCCTGCGTGAGTTCGTCAACGCGTTTCTCCAGGGTCTCGATCTCATCTGGAACCACGATGTTGGTTATGTGTACGCGGCTGCCTGCCTCGTCGAGCGCGTCGAGCGCCTTGTCGGGGAAATTGCGGTCGCTTACATAGCGTTCGGTCAGGCTTACACATGCCTCAAGCGCCTCGTCGGTGTATGTCACATTGTGATGCGCCTCATATTTCTCCTTGACCTGACGCAGTATCTCGAGTGTCTCCTCGGGGGTGGTAGGCTCTACCATAACCTTCTGGAACCTGCGCTCGAGCGCCCCATCCTTCTCGATGTTCTGACGGTACTCGTCGAGGGTGGTGGCTCCGATGCACTGTATCTCGCCGCGGGCCAGTGCCGGCTTGAGTATGTTGGCTGCGTCCATCGAGCCAGGAGCGCCTCCGGCGCCGACTATGGTGTGAATCTCGTCAATGAAGAGTATTATGTCGGGATTCTTAGACAGTTCGTCGAGAACGGTCTTGATGCGCTCCTCGAACTGACCGCGATACTTGGTGCCGGCCACCATGCCGGTCATGTCGAGGCCTATCACGCGCTTGTCAAACAGTATGCGCGACACCTTGCGCTGCACGATGCGCAGCGCCAGACCCTCTACGATGGCGGATTTACCGACTCCGGGCTCGCCTATCAGTACGGGGTTGTTCTTCTTGCGGCGCGAGAGAATCTGCGCCAGCCGCTCGATCTCGCGCTCTCGGCCCACCACAGGGTCAAGACGTCCCTCGGCTGCAGCCTTGGTCATGTCGTACCCGAACTTGTCGAGTGCAGGCGTGTCGCTCTTGCGCGTCTTGTCTGACTGCTTGCGCTGCCCTCCCTGCGGAGAGGATGCGCCTGGATCTGAAGTTCCATCTATTGTGGCCTCGTCATCGTCGCCGTCATTGTCGAACGGGTTGCCCGTCTTGGGCATCTCGCCTGCAGGACCGAAACTTTGCACAGAGATATCGAAGTTGAGATATTCATCCTTGATATTCTGAAGTATCGGAGAGTCCATGGCACGCTTGTCGTGAATGAGCGCCAGCAGGATGTGCTCGCTGCCTATGGCATGAGCATTCATCTTGCGGGCCTCTGATGTGGCCAGCTGCAGGTGGCGTATGGCTGCCAGGTTTATGTTGTATTGCTTCTCAAAGAGTGTCGTGGTCTCGCCGGCCTGGTGGGGCTCGGACAGATACTCCTCGAGCTCGCTGATTATCTTGTCAATCGGAATATTGAGCTGTGTAAGAATCTTGAAGGCATAGCCGTCCTGCTGCTTCAGTGAGCCAAGCACGAAGTGCTCGGGCATGATGACAGGTGAGTTGAAACGCTTCGCCTCGTTGAGTGCTATCTCAAGCATGGGGCGGAATTGTTTTGAAAAGTCGTTCTTCATTAAATCTTATATCAAGTTTGTACTTCTCTATAACAAATGGCGTGCCAAAATTACAAGACATCTGAACGCGCCGATTGCTCGGATTTATACGCAAACTGGTGTCATGATGCTGATTATCAGCATTATGACACCAGTGAAACTAATTGCGCAGACTCTTTTACATCAGTACGCCCGCTATGTTAAATGTTATGAAAGAGAGCAGCCATGCCAATGCCGTGTTGTAGACGATGGAGAATGCGGTGTATTTCCAGCTTCCTGTCTCATGCCTTATGGCCGTCAAGGTGGCTATGCAGGGGAAGTAGAGCAGTACGAACACCATGAACGCCAGGGCAGATGCATGTGTGAACGGAGCCTTTCCGGTTATCTTCGACGGCGTGCTGAGTCTCTCGGAGAGCGCGGCGGCGTCATCGTCGCCGACATATAGCACTCCGAGTGTCGACACCACGACTTCCTTGGCGGCGGCTCCGGCTATAAGCGAGACGCATGTTTTCCATCCGAATTCCATCGGTGCGACAACAGGTTCGATCGCCTTGCCTATATGTCCGAGTATTGAGTGTTCCTGCTGGTATTCGTTTGTGATCATGTCTCCGATAGCCTCGGGCTCTGTGTCAGTCAGTGTCGCTTCAGGCAGATCTGCCATGAACTCTGCGCGGTAGTCCTGCGGCACTTGAGCGGGGGTATAATGCGGGAAGTAGGAGAGTGCCCATATGATGATAGAGGCTACGAGTATAAGTCCACCCATTTTCTTAAGGTACTGTTCGGCTTTCCCCCACATGTTGCGCATAGTGGCCTTGAATGTCGGCATGCGGTATGGAGGCAGTTCCATCACAAAGGGTGTCTCGTCGGCCTTGAACCAGAACTTGCGCATTAGCTTCGCGGTGACTACAGCCACTATGATGCCGAGCAGATACAGCCCCACAAACACCCATGCGCCATAGTGGGGGAAGAATGCCCCGACAAGAAGCACATATATCGGTATTCTGGCCGAGCAGCTTATGAATGGATTGATGAGAATCGTTATCAGGCGGCTTGACTTGCTCTCGATGATGCGTGTGGACATTATCGCGGGCACATTGCATCCGAATCCCATGACAAGCGGTATGAATGACTTGCCGTGAAGTCCCATCTTGTGCATGAGCTTATCCATTATGAAGGCCACGCGCGCCATATATCCCGAATCCTCCATAAATGATATGAATGCGTATAATATCAGTATGTTGGGCAGAAATACGATAACGCCTCCGACGCCTCCTATCACGCCGTCGAGCAGAAGGTCCTTGAGGGGGCCGTCGGCCATGTTGGCTCCGATTGTCTCGGATATCCAGCTCACAAGGTCCTCGATCCATGACATCGGGTAACTGCCGAGCTCGAATGTCGCCCAGAACATGACCCACATGGCGATGAGGAATATCGGGAATCCGAAGAGCTTGTTGGTCACGAAGGCATCGATGATCTTGGTTGACTTCTCTTCCTTCTCGAGCGAGCCTTCCATTGTTTCCCTCAGCGCTCCCTGTATGAATCCGTATTTGTCGGCCGATATGGCTGATGTCACGTCCTCGTTGAGTTTCTGCCTGATTCTTTCATCCTCACGGTCGCGCATATCTTTCCATCGCGGGTAATTTTCGTTTTCCTCAAGTATCTTCTCAATCTCGGGGTCACGCTCCATGAACTTGATCGCCAGAAATCGCGGGGAGAAGTGCTCGGTCACTTTCGGGTCTTTCTTGAACTCGCGGTTGAGTGCGGATACCGCCTGCTCGATATCCGGATTCATGCTGACATGTATGTGTCGGGTGTCGGGATTGGTCATCTCATAGACCTGAATCACGGTGTCAAGAAGTTTCTCTATTCCCCAGCCTGTCGATGCTATAGTCGGTACAAACGGCACTCCGAGCATCTTGCCGAGTGATTCATAGTCGAGCCTTGCGTTCCCTTTCTGGAGCTCGTCGAACATGTTCAGGTCCACGACCATGGGCAGGTTCATGTCGATGAGTTCGGTGGTGAGGTAAAGGTTTCTCTCGATATTGGATGCCACAATCACATTGACGATCACGTCAGGTGTCTCCTCACGCAGATAGCGCATCACATATAGTTCCTCGGGCGAGTAGGCCGAAAGCGAGTATGTGCCCGGCAGATCCACAATGTTTAGCCTGTAGCCCTTGTATTTGAGAGAACCCTCTTTGGCGCCTACGGTGACACCGGCGTAGTTGCCGACATGCTCGTGGGCTCCCGACACCATGTTGAAGAGGGATGTCTTGCCGCAATTGGGGTTTCCGATAAGCGCGATGTTGATGATCTTGTCGCGGCGCAGCCGCCTGTTGCCGGGTGCGCAGGCCTCGCTCTCTGAGGTGTCGCAGGCATGGTCGGCATGGTCGGCCGACGCGTTCCAGTCCTCCAGCAACTCCACCTCAACCAGGTTGGCCTCAGCTCTTCTCAGCGAGACCTCATAGCCCATCAGGGCATACTTGACCGGATCCTGAAGGGGCGCGTTGAGTATCACTCTCACCTCGCGTCCCCGCACGAACCCCATCTCCATGACTCTCTTGCGGAACGCTCCGTGGCCAAGTATCTTTGTTATTACGCCGGTCTGTCCCGGCTTTAAATCTGACAATCGCATTTTGATATTCTTTTTATCCCCGTTTGCAAAATTACAACCTTTATCGGGCGTGAACAAGAAAAGTCTGTCAAATACCTCGTTTTAGGTATGCCGGGCAGTTATGCGGAGTCGGCATTTACTCATTTTCGGGTATCACTGATGTTTCTGTCCTTTTGCTATTATGACACGATTTGGAATGAAAATGTTGTTGCGGCAGCCTAAAAAAGCGGCCCGTCTGCGCTGACGGGCCGCTCTGTAGGGTATCTTGCGATTATTTCTTGAGGTGCTTGTCGAGGAAGCGGAAGAATGTCCGCTGCCAGAGAATCGCGTTCTGGGGCTTGAGCACCCAGTGGTTCTCGTCGGGGAATACGAGCATCTCGGCCTCAAGACCATGCATCTTGGCGGCATTGAATGCCTGCATGCCCTGCGAGGCGAGAATGCGGTAGTCAAGTTCGCCGACGGTGATGAGCATCGGGGCTGTCCAGTTGTTGACGTATCGGTGAGGCGAGTTGGCATACGTGCGCTGAGCTGTGGCGTTCTCCTTGTCCCAGTAGGGGCCGCCGAGGTCGAAGTCAGCGAACCACATCTCCTCTGTCTCGAGATACTGGGCCTCCACGTTGAAGATGCCGGCATGTGCCACAAGTGCAGCAAAGCGTCCGTCGTTATGTCCTGCGAGCCAGTACACCGAGAAGCCTCCGTAACTTGCTCCGATGGCGCCTACATGTTCTGCGTCAACATATGGCTGGGCCTTGATGTAGTCGGTGGCCGCGAAGTAGTCCTGCATGTTCTGGCCTCCGTAGTCGCCTGAGATCTGACGGTTCCATGCGGTGCCGAATCCGGGCACTCCGTGGCGGTTGGGGGCTATGATCACGTATCCGTGTGCCGCCATGATCATGAAGTTCCATCGGTAGCTCCAGAACTGGCTGACTGCCTGTTGCGGGCCACCCTGGCAGTAGAGTATCGCGGGATACTTCTTGTTCGGGTCAAAGTCAGGGGGAAGAATCTCCCAGCATGTCATCTGGCCGCCGTCGGTGGTCGGTACGATAACCTTGCGCACGTCACCGAGCTTAAGCTGGTCAAGAAGTTCCTTGTTGACAGTAGTGAGTTGCTTTGTATCCTTGGCACCCTTGGTGACGAGGAAAATCTCGTTGGGCTCGCGCATGGAGTGGCGAAGTGCGATGGCTGCATTGTCGGCAACTGGAGTGACGCCTACGTAGTCATACTGTCCGTCGGCTATCGTGTCGATGGCGCACGTGTTGACGTCAATGGTGAATACCGGTGACACTCCCTGATAGTAGCCGGTGAACCAGATTGAGCTGCCGTTCTTGGCCCATGCTATCTGCTCGGGCCAGTAGTCCCAGTTGGCTGTCAGGTCGCGCGACTGACGGCTCTTCATGTCCATTACCATGAGCCGCTTCTTGTCGCTCTCGTATTTGGCGGTAGGCATCGAGAGCCATGCGAGGCTGTTGCCGTCGGGCGAGAACACCGGGTCTGTGTCATAGCCGGGGAAACCATCGCCTGTGAGCTGCTCGGTCTTGCCGCTTGCCAGGTCATACAGATAGAGGTTGGAGTCGGTCGAGAACACGTATTCCATGCCCTTGAGCTTTCGGCTCACATATACAAGTTTCGAGCCGTCGGGAGCCCATGCGAATGACTCGGCGCCACCGAAGGGGCGCATCGGGCACTCAAACGGCTCACCCTGCATTATGTCCTTGGCGTTCTTGACCTCGCCGTCGAGTTCGGCCACAAAGGGGTGGGGTATCTTTGTCACCCACTCGTCCCAGTGCTTATAGCCGAGGTCGTCAACCACACGGCCTGTGGTCTTCGGAAGCCCCTTGAAGAGTTCCTCGTCGTTCTTGTTGTAATCATCGATTGCCGAGGCGAACACTACATGCTTGCCGTCGGGGCTGATCTTGAAGCACTCTATGCCATTCTTCTCCGACGACAGGCGCTTTACCCCCGTGCCGTCGGCGTTCATGCTGTAGATCTGCGTGGCGTCGGTCTCGTCGTCATGACGCAGAAAGGCAATCTTCTCGCCATTCTCGATCCATTGCAGATTCGACTCGGAGCCTGCGGTCCTGGTGAGTCTCTTCATCTCCTTTCCGTCGGCTTCCATGATGTAAATCTCGGAGTTGCCCTTGTTCTCCTCAATATCCTCGTAGGTGAGGGTGAAGATGATTTTTGTGCCGTCGGGCGACGGCGTCGCCTCTGAGATGCGTCCGAACGCCTCGAGCACCTCGGGCGTCAGCATGCCGTTCTCAATCTTGATTTCCGGCTTCTCGATGATCTTGGCGTCGCCGCCGCTCTTGTCAGAGCATGCGGTCAGGGCCAACGGCAATAACATTGCACACATTTTCAATCCTGTTTTGTTCATGATCATTGGTGTTTTTTGGTATTGTGGGTTTTGTTGTCTCTTCTGTTTCCTTTCCGGCTTCTGCCCCGTGCTGACGGCTTTTCATACGTTCCTGTGTTTGTTTTCCCTCTGTCGGCTCGCTCCGGATGGTTGCCGGGGTAGAGGGCCTGAATGAGGTCGGGACGGTGCATCTTGCGCAATTCCGCCAGTATCGAAGGCCTGCTCTCAGGTTTCCACCAGAAGAAGAACTGCCGCTGGGCGAGTTTCTCGCGCTCGGTGCGGGCGGTATAGACCCGCTCGCCGGTGTAGGGGTGAAAGCCTGTGTAGTAGATCTCTGTGGCGACGGTCATGGGTGTTGGTGTAAAATCCTGCACTTGCTCGAGCTGGAAATTAAGGCCCTTGGTTATGGCTGCGAGTTCGGCCATGTGTTCCTCGCGGCATGCCGGATGTGAGGATATAAAGTAGGGGATGAGTTGCTGCCGCAGTCCGGCCTCACGGTTCACACGGTCGAATATCTCCTTGAACTTGCGGAACTGCCAGAATCCCGGCTTGCGCATGCAGTCGAGCACCTCGTCGGCCGTGTGTTCGGGTGCGACTTTCAGCCGGCCGCTGACATGGCTTGTGATGAGCTCACGGATATATCTGCGGTTGACGGCATCTCCCTGCTCGCTGCCGGTCGGTGCCATAGCGAGGTCGTAACGGACTCCGCTTCCTATGAACGATTTCTTGACGCCGGGGAGTGAGTCGACGGCGTGGTAGACTTCGAGCAGGGCCGAGTGGTCGTTATTGAGATTCTTGCAGGGGCGCGGGTGCAGGCATGAGGGCCGCGCGCATTTGCGGCATATCTCCTTGTCGCGGCCTCCCATCGAGTACATGTTGGCCGATGGGCCCCCGAGGTCCGAGATATATCCCTTGAAGTCATGCATGCGTGTCACCTGCTCGGCCTCGCGCACAATGGATTCCTTCGACCTCGAGGCGATGAATTTGCCCTGATGCGCGGAGATGGTGCAGAACGCACAGCCTCCGAAACACCCCCTGTGCATGCATACGGAGTGTCTGATCATCTCGTAAGCGGGTATGACCTTGTCTTTGTATCGCGGATGGGGGAGGCGTGTGTAGGGCAGGTCGAACGAGGCGTCAATCTCTCCGGTGGTCATTGGGGGAAACATGGGATTGATGCGTATCATCTTTCCACAGGCCTCCTGCCAGATCACACGCCCCTCGTAGCGGTTGGATTCCTCCTCGACATGTCTGAAGTTTAATGCCTGAAGTTTTTTGTCTTTAAGACATTCCTCATAACTGTGCAGCACAATATCCCCGTCGGTCGGCTTTTGACGGGTAATAAATGCGATTTGTTGCACATCTGTCAAATCTTCGATCTTTTCTCCGGCATCGAGTCTGCGGGCTATTTCAAGCACAGTGCGCTCGCCCATGCCGTAGGATATAAGGTCGGCCGGGGCGTCGATCAATATCGAGGGCCTCAGACGGTCTTCCCAATAGTCATAATGGGCCACGCGTCGGAGCGAGGCCTCGATTCCTCCAGCCACTAACGGAGTGTCTGGATACAGTTCCTTGAGGATGCGACAATATACTATCGTGGGCATGTCGGGGCGCATGCCGTGTCGGCCTCCGGCTGTGTATGCGTCGTCGTGTCTGAGGCGCCGGTTTGCGGTGTAATGGTTCACCATTGAGTCCATCGCTCCGGCTGATACACCGAAGAAGAGTCTCGGTTTCCCCAGTTTCCTGAAGTCACGTAGGTCGTCGCGCCAGTTGGGCTGAGGCACGATGGTCACCTTGTAGCCGGCGTTCTGTAGTGTACGCCCTATGACTGCCGCTCCAAACGAAGGATGGTCGACATATGCGTCGCCGGAGAAGATGATGACGTCGGCCCGGTCCCAGCCCAGTGCGTCCATCTCCTCGCGCGATGTCGGCAGAAAAAGTCTTCGGTCAATCCTTGGTTGCATCGGCTTTCTCTTTTTTCAATTGTGACTGCAGGTCCTGCAGGTTGATAAGTTCGTCGCGTAGCTGAGCGGCCTCTATGAAGTCGGTACGCTTAGCAGCCGCGATCATGTCATGTCTGACTCTCTCGATACGGCTCTCTATCTCCGGCAGACTCATATATTCGATCACGGGATCTGCCGCATATGCTGCCTCGTGCTCTTCTTCTATATATGGACGCGGCGTCTTGGCTGCTGTACGTGGCACAGACGTTACGGCGGGACGCTGAGGCGCGGCTACGCGGCCATGCGTATTTTTCTGTTTGTCCGCTTTCTTGTCGCTTCCCTCGTATATCTCGATAAGGTCGTTTCCGCTCTTCTTGACAATCGGGGTGGGAGTGATGCCGTGCTCCATATTGTACTTCATCTGCTTGGCGCGGCGACGCTCGGTCTCGTCGATTGTGCGCTGCATTGAGTCGGTCACCTTGTCGGCATACATTATGACCTTGCCGTGTACATTTCGCGCGGCGCGGCCTGCCGTCTGCGTCAGCGAACGGTGATTGCGCAGGAAGCCCTCCTTGTCGGCGTCGAGTATAGCCACAAGGCTTACCTGCGGCAGGTCGAGACCCTCGCGGAGCAGGTTGACTCCGATCAGAACGCCGTAGACGCCCTGGCGCAGGTCCTCGAGTATGCGTATCCGCTCAAGGGTGTCCACGTCGCTGTGGATATATGCGGAGTTGATGCCCCATTTTATCAGATGCCGGTTCAGTTCCTCGGCCATACGCTTCGTGAGAGTCGTGACGAGTGTCCGCTCGCCGCCCTCGATGCGTAGCCTGATTTCCTCCATCAGGTCGTCGATCTGGTTGAGCGTGGGCCTGACCTCAATCTCAGGATCGAGAAGTCCGGTGGGGCGTATCACCTGCTCGGTGAACACTCCTTCGGTCTGCTGCAGCTCGTAGTCGCCGGGTGTGGCGCTCACATATATCACCTGCGGTGTCAGTCTCTCGAATTCCTCGAACTTGAGGGGCCTGTTGTCGATGGCGGCGGGCAGTCTGAAGCCATATTCCACAAGATTCATCTTGCGTGATAGGTCGCCGCCGTTCATACCCCGTATCTGAGGTAGTGTGACGTGGCTCTCGTCAATGATGGTCAGGAAGTCCTTGGGAAAGTAGTCGAGCAGGCAGAATGGCCTCATGCCGGGCTCCCGGCCGTCGAAATACCTGGAATAGTTCTCAATTCCGCTGCAGTGCCCTAGTTCCTTGATCATCTCGAGGTCATATGTGACGCGCTCGCGCAAGCGCTCGGCCTCGAGGAGGCGTCCCTCACGTCTGAAGAACTCGCACTGTGCCCCGAGGTCCAGGGCTATCTTGTCGACAGCCTCCATGGTCCGCTCCTTGGATGACACGAAGATGTTGGCCGGATATATATTAAAGCCCTCGAGGTCGGTGATGGGCATGCCCGACTGTGGGTCTACAGTCTGGATTTTCTCTATCTCGTCGCCCCAGAACATAACCCGGAGCTGAATCTCCTCGAAAGACAGCATGATGTCGACTGTGTCGCCCTTGACGCGGAACTGCCCGCGCATAAGTTCTGTCTCCGTGCGGGAGTAGAGTGAGTCGACAAGCTTGCGCAGGAATGCATTGCGCGAGATACGGTCGCCGACCGCGATGCGCACCACGGTCTGAGCAAAGTCTTCAGGATTGCCCATGCCGTAGATGCAGCTTACCGATGATACGACCACGACATCGCGACGCCCGGAGAGGAGCGCCGCCGCAGTCGAAAGCCGCAGCTTGTCGATCTGCTCGTTGATCATCAGGTCCTTCTCTATGTATTTGTCTGATCCGGGAATGTACGCCTCAGGCTGGTAGTAGTCGTAATAACTCACGAAATACTGCACGGAGTTTTCCGGGAAAAAATTTTTGAATTCCGAGTAAAGTTGTGCGGCAAGTGTCTTGTTGTGTGACAATATCAGCGTCGGACGCTGCACCTTCTGTATGACATTGGCCATGGTGAACGTCTTGCCGCTTCCGGTCACACCGAGTAGTGTCTGGTGGGCCTGTCCGTTGAGCACACCTTCCGAAAGTTCTGCGATTGCCTCAGGCTGGTCGCCGGTGGGCATGTAGTCGGATGTTAACTTAAATTTCATCTGTCTATTTTCTTGTTGCTTCTGCATGCGGACTGCATGCCCGGCCCGTGTCGGGGGATTTCCCTGCGAGTCGGTCATTCGTAACTCGCAAATATAGCAATTCTTTCGCCAATTTCCAAATTGACAGCAGGAGTTGGATAAAAATTTTGATTTCACAATAATTTGAACTAATTTTGTAGGATTATTGTGAAAAACAAAAAATTTTAAGGAAAAATGAGAAAGAATATCGTTGCAGGCAACTGGAAGATGAACACAACTCTCGATGAGGGTGTGGAACTGGCAAATAATGTCAACACCCTTCTCAAGGGCAAGAAGGCTAACTGCGAGGTTATCGTATGCGTGCCTTTCACTCATCTCACTTCAGTCAATGCAGTTCTCGAGCCCGAACTCGTCAAACTCGGTGCGGAGAACTGCTCGGAGCATGTCAAGGGCGCGTATACCGGCGAGGTAAGCGCTTCGATGGTCAAGTCTACAGGTGCACAGTATGTGATTCTCGGTCACAGCGAGCGTCGCCAGTATTTCGGCGAGAACAACGAGCAACTGCTCGCAAAGACCAGACTCGCCCTCGAGAATGGCCTTCTTCCCATCTTCTGCGTGGGCGAGGTGCTTGAGGAGCGTGAGAACGGTTCTTACAACGAGGTTGTAAAGTCGCAGGTAGAGGCCCTCTTCTCTCTTTCGGCTGAGGATTTCGGAAAGATCGTTATAGCCTACGAGCCCGTATGGGCAATCGGCACAGGAAAGACCGCGACTGCAGAGCAAGCACAGGACATGCATGCCCACATACGTTCGGTCATTGCCGAGAAGTATGGCAATGAGGTTGCTGACAACACATCGATACTTTACGGTGGAAGCTGCAAGCCCTCTAACGCACGCGAGA
This sequence comes from Muribaculaceae bacterium, assembly GCA_014867205.1. GTDB lineage: Bacteria > Bacteroidota > Bacteroidia > Bacteroidales > Muribaculaceae > Lepagella. The sequence continues at coordinate 41,173 of WGUO01000001.1, forward strand.
TCTTCTCAAAGCCTGATGTGGATGGAGGTCTGATCGGCGGCGCGTCGCTCAAGGCTGAGGACTTCATGGGCATCGTGGAGGCTTTTGACTAATCCACGGCTTTTCGTATGACGAATCTGAAGAATTTTTTGATTACGCTGTGTGTGGCCGGAAGCATCGCGCTTCCGGCTGCCGCACAGTCTCCCGCCGAGGAAAACAAGGAGGAGGGTGGCACCTCGAATGTGGTTGAGCGTATCGTGACTGAGTCGCAGGGCAATGTCTCCATCGACATTCCCGCCAACATCATGCAGCAGATTCTCAAGGAGGAGCATCAGACTGTCAGGAACACCGCACCTGTGCTCCGGCCCGGAATCAATAAAATCTCCGGATTCAGGATTCAGGTCTTCAGCGACGGACACAACCAACATTCCCTCGAATCCAGAGCAAGGGCGAGGGGAAGTGCCGTCGTTTCAAAGTTCCCCAAATATCGGGGACAGGTCTATTCCTATTCCAGTTCGCCCAACTGGTACACGCGCATCGGTAATTTCAGGACACAGGGTGAGGCCGCCGCTGCCCTCGCCGAACTCAAGCGGGCATTCCCGCAGTTCTCCTCGGAGATGCGTATTGTAAAAAGCCAGATTGTAGTCATTAAGTAAATTTCTGACAATCGTGAGTAAACATGATCCCAGACTTGTTGACGAGATTGCCTCGCACTATGAGGCGATCTTGCGTCTTGTCGGTGAAGATCCAGAGCGCGAGGGACTGCTTAAGACGCCCGTAAGGGCGGCAAAGGCCCTGCTTGACATCACCGAGGGCTATCGTCATGACCCTCTTGAGATAGCGCGTCAGGCCGTGTTCGAGCATGCCGGCTCAAAACTGGTAATTGTCAAGGATATAGAATTCTACAGCATGTGCGAGCATCACATACTCCCTTTCTTCGGTCGTGTGTCTGTCGGATATATACCCGACGGAAAGATGATCGGGCTTTCCAAACTCGCGCGGATAGTCGATAACTTCGCGCGCAGGCTTCAGGTGCAGGAGCGTCTCACCGCCCAGGTTTGCTCGCTTGTCTCTGAGGCCATGCCGACCAAGGGAGTCATTGTGTCCTGCACTGCCCAGCATCTGTGCATGAAGATGCGTGGCGTTGAGAAGCAGGATTCCGCTACCACTACCTATGACTATAACGGTCTGTTTGAGACAGACCCCACACTCCGCAGTGAGTTCATAAGGTTTATCGGCTCGTGATCTTTATCCGAAAATAATTTGGCAGGCGGCTCCACATGGGTCGCCTTTTTGTTGCATATTCCGTTTAGCCCCCTCTCATTCCCATAATAATTCGTGATATTGTCGATTGTCTTTGTTTGTAATCTTTTATTAACATTTTGTGACAATATTTGCATATATTGTAGAAAAATGCTAACTTTGCAGCCGAATTGATAATATTTGAATTAACCTGTTAAATTTCATTTCTTCATGCGGCAGTTTGCCGTGGACTTCTTATGAAAGCAAAGGATTTTCTTGCGGAACTCGCCATGCGGTTTCCCAATGAGCCTGAGTATCTGCAGGCGGTAGAGGAGGTCGTGACCTCAATCGAGGATGTGTATAACGAGTATCCGGCCTTTGAGGCCGAGAACCTGATCGAGCGTCTGTGCGTTCCCGACCGCATCTACATGTTCCGGGTCTCCTGGGTGGATGATTCCGGTCGTGTCCGCACCAACATGGGCTACCGGGTGCAGCACAATAACGCTATCGGCCCCTATAAGGGCGGCATAAGGTTTCACTCGTCGGTGAATCTGTCGATTCTTAAGTTCCTTGCCTTTGAGCAGACTTTTAAGAATTCGCTGACAACGCTTGCGATGGGTGGCGCAAAGGGTGGAAGTGACTTCTCTCCGCGCGGCAAGAGCGACATGGAGGTGATGCGTTTCTGCCAGGCGTTCATGAATGAGCTGTACCGCCATATCGGCGCAGACACAGACGTTCCGGCCGGCGACATAGGTGTCGGTGGCCGTGAGGTGGGATACATGTTCGGATGGTATAAGAAGATGCAGCGTGAGTTCACAGGTTCTTTTACCGGAAAGGGTCTTGATTTCGGTGGCTCGCTGATGCGCCCGGAGGCTACGGGATACGGGAATGTCTATTTCCTTCTCAACATGCTCGCGACGCGCGGCATTGACATCAAGGGCAAGAGCGTGGCGGTGTCAGGTTCAGGCAATGTGGCCATATATACGGCCGACAAACTTATATCACTCGGAGCCAAGGTGGTGTCGCTGAGCGACAGCGACGGCACGGTTATCATTCCCGACGGGCTGACCCGTGAGCAGTATGAGCGTGTCTTTGAACTGAAGTTCGCCTATAGGGGCCGAATCCGTGAGTTTGCCGAGCAGGAGGGCCTTCCCTATTACGAGCGTCAACGCCCGTGGAGGCTTGTCAAGTGCGACATCGCCATGCCGTCTGCCACACAGAATGAACTTGACGGCGAGGACGCGCGAACACTGCTTGCCAACGGATGCTTTGCGGTGAGCGAGGGCGCCAACATGCCTTCGACCCGCGAGGCAGTCGCCGAGTTCATCAAGGCCGGTATCCTTTATGCCCCCGGAAAGGCGGCAAATGCCGGAGGTGTATCTGTGTCGGGTCTCGAGATGGCTCAGAATGCCCAGAAACTCAGCTGGACGGCTGAGGAGGTTGACAGCCGTCTGCGTGACATCATGGCTGACATTCACGCGCAGTGTGTACGTTATGGCTCCCAGCCTGACGGAACGGTCAACTATGTGAAGGGCGCGAATGTAGCCGGATTCCTGAAGGTCGCAAAGGCCATGCACGCGCAGGGTATCGTTTGATGCCTTATGTCTAAAGTGCAATATCTGAATAGGATGACCAATATATAAATCGGGCTTCCGAGTTCACACTCGGAAGCCCGATTTATATATTGGAGAAACGGATTACTGCTCCAGATTTACTGCATAGTAGTATTTCTTGCCGGTGGGATAGACTCCCTTGAGGAAGAGCACGTGCTCGTCGCTGTCGCTCTTCATCACCTGATTGTAGATGTATTCAACATCGTCGGTCGAGTTGACGGGAGTGTCATTGATCTCGGTGATGATAAAGCCGTCTTTGACGCCGGCGTCCTTGAACGCTCCGCTCTTCATGCCCTGTACCTGCACGCCGTTGGAGATACCGAGGTGCTGTTTGGTCTCTGCCGTAATCTTCATGAACGCACAGCCGAGTTCGGAGAAGTCACCCTTCTTGGTGATGTCGGTGCTTCCCTGTGAGTTGCGCAGGACACCTGTCTTCTGGTATGCCTTGTTGTTGCGGTAATAGGTCACTGTAATCTTGTCGCCGGGACGGAATTTGCTGATCTGCTCCACCAACTGTGCAAAATTGTGCACATCTACTCCGTTGATGGCCGTGATGAGGTCATCTTCCTGCAGACCGAGTTCCTTTGCTGTGCTCATGTCGTTGACTGAGGCAACGAGACAGCCGGCCTTGGCGGCTGTGATGCCTTTCTCTTTCGCGAGTTTGGCGTCGAGCTCGACCACGGAGCAACCGAGCATTGCCCTCTGGACAGTTCCGTACTGTCGGATGTCAGCCATTACTTTCTTGACTATTGTTGTCGGTATAGCGAACGAGAAGCCTGAGTAACTGCCGGTGTTGCTGTAGATCGCCGAGTTGATGCCTATCAGTTCGCCGTTGAGGTTGACGAGCGCACCGCCCGAGTTGCCGGGGTTGAGTGCGGCGTCAGTCTGGATGAACGACTCTATCGACATGTTGCCTCCCTTGTTGTTGGTGCCGAGGCTACGTGCCTTGGCGCTGACGATGCCGGCTGTCACTGTGGAGTTGAATCCGAAGGGATTGCCGACAGCCAGAACCCATTCTCCGATCTTTACAGATTCGGAGTCGCCGAATGTGATGGGGGAGAGGCCCTTTGCGTCTATCTTGATAAGCGCCAGGTCGGATGCCTCGTCAGTGCCAATGATTTTAGCCTCGTATGTAGAGTTGTCATTGAGAAGCACCTCGAGTTTGTCGGCGTTGTCTATGACATGGTTGTTGGTGACGATGTAACCGTCTTCAGAGATTATCACTCCCGAGCCGAGGCCTGTCTGGACTGGCTCTGATTTCTTCTTCTGCTGCTGGCGAGGCTGCTGTCTCTGGCTGCCGCCGGGATTCCCGAAGAAGAAATCAAACATGCCGAACGGATCATAGCCCCCCTGTGCGCCATAGGGATTCTGCTGGCGCGACGAGAAACTCTTTATGCACACCACAGCGTTGACTGTCTTTTCAGCCGCGTTGGTGAAGTCCGTCTCGAATGCAGGTGTGTTGGCCGTGCGGATGAACGAAGGTTCGGCAGCGCTCACACTGCCGGCGCATATTGCTGCTATCGCAAGGGCGATTGAAATGCTGGTTTTTTTCATGTATCTATATTTTGTGTTTTTTATATTGCAATATGGAGGGGAAGCAGACAGAAGTCAAGGGGTAAGGCCTTATTACAATACCGACTGTCTCCGTCTGCATTCGTAAGTGATAATGCAAAAACCGCTCCCGATATTACGCCGGTTAACACTATATTGTTAATTTTAACACATGTTTATAGATGACATAGGCGGCTGATTCGGGTATCAGTCGCCTATGTGATAGGTATGTGCAAGTCCTATGGAGTTATCCGAGCTCAATTACCTCGCAGTCACGCATGTCGTGCCCGTCAATCACAACCCGCACCAGGGTGCGCTGCCTGTGCCATCCCTGCTGTCCGGCCGCCCCCGGATTGATGTGCAGCAGGTCGAGTTCCTTGTCATACATCACCTTTGTGATGTGTGAGTGTCCGTCGACCATGAGACGTATTCCTTTCTCACGAAGCAGGCGTTTCATGCCGGGCGACCATTTGCCGGGATATCCGCCAATATGGGTCAGCAGCACAGGAATCTCCTCGCATGTGAACTCAAGCAACTCGGGACATCTGCGTTTCACCGCGCCGTGGTCGATATTGCCCGATACGGCACGCACCTGACAAATCTCCTCGAGACGCTCTACAATCGAAATGTCACCGATGTCGCCGGCGTGCCATATCTCGTCGCAGTCGGAGAAATATTGCGCGTAGCGGTCGTCCCAGTAGCCGTGCGTGTCGCTCAGAATACCGATGCGTCTCATAACCTGATGTCCTCCATTGCCTTCTCGAAAGCTGCAGCCATAGATGCCGCAGCACGTCGTCCATCGCCCATGGCGACTATCACGGTGGCCGGACCCCGCACTATGTCACCGCCGGCATATATGGCCGAGGCTGATGATTTCATCGAGGTCTCGTCAACGACAATCTCACCTTTCCGGTTCATGGCTATGTCTTCTGAGAGCACGGGTGGATTGGGCATGTATCCGACACTCTCCACCACAAGATCAACCTCCATTTCCTCTATCGCCCCCGCAATGGGGCGGGGACTGCGGCGTCCTGATTCGTCGGGCTCGCCGAGCTCCATCTTCTGCACGCGCATGGCCCGCAGGTATCCGCGTTCATTGGCCAGATATTCCACGGGATTGGTCAGGGTGATGAACTCGACCCCCTCTTCCACGGCATGTCGTATCTCTTCCTGACGCGCGGGCATTTCCTCCATTCCGCGACGATAGACTATCATGGCACGGTCTGCGCCCTGCCTTATGGCATACCTTACGGCGTCGATCGCGGTGTTGCCGCCACCTATCACGGCAACCCGCTTGCCGTCGAGTGCCACTCCGTTCGCGCCGAATATGCTCGGCCCAAGACAGTTCAGACGTATCAGGTACTCGTTGGCGGTCATGACTCCAGGCAGGTTTTCCCCGGGTATCCCCATGAATCTCGGCTTGCCGGCCCCGGTGGCCACATATATGCCCTTGAATCCCATCTCGAACAGTTCGGAGTATGTGTAGGTCTTTCCCACATAGACATCCTTGCGGAACTCCACACCCATCTTCTTGAGTTTGCTTATCTCATGGTCGACTATGGAGTTTGGCAGACAGAATTCCGGGATTCCATATTTTAGCACTCCTCCATATTGGCTGAGAGCCTCGAAGACTGTGACTCCGTAGCCACGCATCCGCATGTCGCCGGCAAACGACAGACCTGAGGGACCGCTTCCGATCACAGCAACCTTGATAGGGTAGAACGGCCGTTTGGGCTCTTCAATCGAGTCCTCGCAAGCGGTGCGCTTCTCTATCGGAACGTACCCTGTGATCTCGCGCTCGAAGTCGGCGGCGAACCTCTCGAGGTTTCCAATGGCTATAGGCTCCTTGCCCATCTTGTTGTATATGCATGAGGCCTCGCACTGGTTCTCCTGCGGACATACACGGCCGCATACTGCCGGAAGAACGGTAGTGCGGTTAAGTACCTTGATCGCCTCCGGATATTCCCTGCGCTCTATATTCTTTATGAATCCCGGAATGTCGTTGTGTACGGGGCATCCCTTGATGCATCCCGGGTCCGGACAGTCGAGGCATCTCGTGGCCTCAAGCACAGCCTGCTCGAGACTCAGACCCTCGTTCACCTCGAGGTGGGTAGTGATGCGGTAGTGCGGGTCGAGTTCGGGCATCTTGACGCGGGGTATTGCCGTGCGCTGTTTTGGTGTCATGCGCGCGCGAAGGTAAACGCGCCATTGCTTGTCGCGGTCTGTCCGCTCTGTATTGGAGGTGCTGATCTGCTCTGTCTTTTTCATACGAATAGCCTTTGGCGGTTGAACATCTGGTCGAAATCCACAAGATGGGCGTTGAATATCGGACCGTCGGTACATGTCTGCTTGCGCTCGCCGCCGACAATGACACGACATATCCCGCAGAGGCCGATGCCGTCGATCATCAGCATGTTGAGGAGGCAGTCGGCCGGGATTCCTTTCTTTTTTGTCTCTTTTGCCAGCCTCTTCATTATGAGGGTAGGACCGGACATTATCACCTTGTCGATCGGAGTGCCCGATACGAAACTCATGGCGCTTTCAAGCAGGTTGTCGTCTGATACTGTCACCACGGTATCGCAATCTTGTTCTATCTCGTTCAGAAGACATTTGGTCCGCGAGGACTGCTCTGACAGGACAGCCTTGATGCGGCAGCCTTTCTCTTTTGCAGCCTTGATAAGCGGCAGAAGCGGCACCACACCGGCGCCATCTCCAAAAAAGAGAATGGTCTGATTCGGTTCGATTACGGCAGGATTGCCTAAAGGCCCGAGAAGATCAGGCAATGACTCTCCCGGTGAGATCATCTGTAGAATCTCGTCGAGTCCGTCGGCACGGTGGATTATTATGTCGATTGATCCCTCTTCGCGGTCCGCGTCTATGATGGAGAACGGAATTCTGTGTCCGTCACTCCTGAACTTTATGATTACAAAATGCCCGGGTTGATATTTCGTCGCTATTTCCGGATTGCTTATCCTTACGCGCGCCGTCTTCTCGGAGTATGGTGAAATGCTGATAATCTCATTCATATATGTCTTGTTTTGTCCCCAATGCCCCTTGTCGGGACTCTCTTGTGTGCTTCCCGCATCCAAAATTAACCATAATTACCAAAACCGCAAAATTAAGAGCCGTAAATCGCTTATTAATGTATAACAGAAACAGAGGAATGACTGCTGCAGTCATTCCTCTGTTTCTGTTATGGTGGATCTTGATCTTATTTCTTCTTGGCGGTAGAGGCCTTTAAGTTAGAGTTGACATCTGATGAAACCTTAGCCTCAGCCTTGGCGCGCTTAGCGCCCTTGGGTTCTCTGACCATTTTGCCGGATTTCACCATGCGGTCGCCGTCACCTTTTGGTTTTCCTCCACGGCTCTCTACATAATTGGTCTCAAGGAACTGGATGTATTGGTCTGCCGTAAGGATAGACTTCAGGTCATTGAGATACTTGCGGTCAATATCCTTGCCGTGGTTCTTCGCTGCCTTAAGTGAAGAGTCGTTCATTGCGCGGGTCTTTTTTACCTGCTCGAACATTTCCCGTCGTGACACCTCGCGGGCCTCGTTGAGTGATTTAACCTTGGCTTTCTGATCCTCGGTCAGGTTAAGGGCCTCGAAGATGCACTGCTCACGGCATACTCCGGGATTCTTTTTGCCTGGCTTGTGCTTACCGCCTTTGCCACGGAAATCACCGCGTTCGGATTTATCCTTGCGGGGGTGTTTTTTATTATCAACTTTCTCCGTCTTGGCTTTCTCGTCTGTAGCCTTCGACTGGGTCTGAGCCATTACTGCCGCAGGCATCAGCGACATCGCCAGTACGGCGAGCCCAATAAATGTTTTCTTCATATCTTTAATGTTTTTGTATTTGCATATTATTTCTTCCCGGTATACAATATGAATTGTAAGGGTATGATTGATTTGCTGAGAATTACAAGTAAGATGATTGCAATCGGTCTCTTGTAGTTTCCGAAATAAAGACCCTGAAAGTGCAACATTAGTTTAAGCCGTCGATAGTTTTTTAACACATATTAACACGTGTAGGTAAACATATGATTTGCATAAACCGAAATAAATCATTAAATTTGCAAACTTTTCAGTTTGAACAGGAGTTCAAGAGAAATGGTCGGCGAAGGCAGAGGCCGAAGTTGACAACTTACCGGGGCTGACTGGCTTTGACAGCGTGTAGAAGCGGTAGGTAAGCATGCAGAGTTTTGGTGTTCAAACTCTATAATATCAAGAGCATCGACCTATAATTGGCGAAAATAACAATTACGCTCTCGCTGCGTAACCTGAAGTACAGTAGGGTTCCTTTATCTGCCTCAAAGTGAGGTAGACGAGACATCACTCCATTGCCCGGTTCCGAGACGTTTGGATAAAGTGGTGCTAAGAAATTCGGAAATAGAGGAGCGGAAGTTCCGGCCGCTCCCCGAGATTTAGGGACTAAGGCTCAGGTTGGCCGTCGTGAGCCTGCCTGAGTTCGAAAACCAACTCACAGACTAAGCATGTAGAAAGCCTATTGATTCCGCGTTTGGACGAGGGTTCAATCCCCTCCAGCTCCACTTATAAATGCCTGATTTTCAATAATTTATGGAAATTGGGCATTTTCTTTTCACCCTATTTCTTCCTGACGATCTTATTTCCCTGGTCTTCTGGGTCTCGGTGTTACGCCAGACACAATGGCCATACTGCCAAGATGCTTATCGTCACTTACTACGCCCGAAAGATGGCTCTTGACATGCGCATGATTGCTCCTTCCTATGAAGATCACCCGGACAATACCCATCTACATTATCTCTGAGCGCACACTCGTTGACGGTAAGGAGGCTGTTCAGAACCGTTTTGTGGTCGAAGGTAACTACAAATACAAGTTCAACAACGGCTTCATCGCCATGAGCGACACCCATGCCGCCTGCATGAACTTCGTCAACGCTCTGGAGAAGATACCGGGCATCATCGACCAGTATCAGGAACGCACCGCCAAACTGAAAGCCGATGTTCCCCAGCTCGAAGCCATCATCGCAAAGCCGTGGGGCAAAGAGGACGAACTGAAGCAACTTAAATCCGAACTTGCCGCCCTCGACCGCAAAATCACCGCCGAACTTGCTCCAAAGCATGATGAGAAGGACGGTGAGGAAGTCAAGCGAGATGGACAACCACCGCAGGCCCAGCGTGTAGATGTTCCGGCGCAATCCAATGACAACAAGGAGTCGATGGTTGCGGAGCCACAATCCAGCTATCAGGTCTCGGCTAATTTGCAACGCTCAACGCATCGCTTCGCATCTCTATGAATGGTCAGCAGGCAGGTAATAACTTTTATTATCTGTCTGCTTTTCTGTTGTTTATATAAGCACTGCCCGCGTTTTCATTGGCCGTTTCCGTGAGAATGCGGATTTTTCGTGAAAAGTGAAACTGTAAATATAGGCGCGGTATAAATGCTCTTTTTTACAGCCGGTGCAGCAGTAGCAATCAGCATCAATCATAATATATCCGTCATAACGACCGGGAACACGCTACTTCCCGCATATAGTTTCAAGAAATTTTCATGCTCTAATGGGACATTTGTCACATCGAATGTCGATTATTATTTGTAACTTTGCGTATGGCAACACTCTATAAGATATTGATTCTGTGTGTTGGCTTTGCTCTCTCCACCAATCTTTGGGCGCAAAGTCAGTTGGCTGATTGCAAAAAACAGGCTGAAATTGATTCCATTATTGCTGAAACGGAGTGTCATTTTGGATGGAACGATGACGCTTATTCCGCCCAGATCGCGAAGGATAAATGGCAGTCTGGTGAAGCGAAACTATTGTTGCAGGGTGGTATTGCTCCGGTAGTGTATGCCGGGCAAGAGCAATTCACCCGAAAATATGGAGTTGATTACCATGACTTAGGGTGCATGGCTTATTGTTCTGATAAGCAAATGGCCGAATACAACACCGTAATTATGGATTATCTTACCGTAAATTATGGTAGTGAATGGAGAAAGGACGTCAGGAAAGACGTGCCGGGAGTTGATAAATATGGTGTTGAAGTCTTCAAGAACCTGAAGTATGACGAAAACGGAATAGCTACTATAATGCTGCCCGTCATATATCACGCATTGGGAAAGGCTAACGAGCAGAGCGACAAAGATGAAATAGTTATACAGAAACTGATTGGCTACATCCCATTGACATCGCTTGATTTCCTGTACCGTGGGAATAAATATTTTATCCCGCTATCCTGCAATATCGACATTGAGGAAACTCCCACAGAGAATGAACTGATAGAGGTAACCATCCGAGTATTTAACCCGAAAGTGTATCGCTACTCCAAAAAGACAATCCCTTATCCGTATTGCATTGTCGAATCCATTGATTTACTCAGATGAGCTATGAAAAAGTGGCAGAAAATAGCAGGCGTAGTTACCTTTGTAGCGATTGGCACATCAACTGCATATACAATATTTGAAATAGAAGGAGCCTATATCGGGCAAGATCTAATTTGTGATGAAAACCGGACATTATGGGAAGTGCAATCATACATTATTGCATTGGTATGTCTGGCTATAAGCTTATATTTAATTGCCATTGCTCTGTTTATTTGCCTTTGGAGGAAAGGAGGCAAGCGATGAAACTATCTGATGAATACCTTAATAAATCCTTGCTTGAACTTGGTGCTTGGAACTGGCTCCGTGAGCCGTCAGAGATGGAATTAAATTCTGACCGCCTTACGATTGAACTGGATAGAATCAGCAAAAAGAAACTTTGCCAATATACTCCGTCAGATATATACCTCGCAGTCAGCCAAGAAAAGGGTTTAAAATTCACTCTGCCAATGGCTGTCGTTCTATTAAGCGATGATTTGCTTATTGATTGTGAATTTTATCCGGGAGATTTGCTAAAAGCGGTTCTTTCAGTGCCGACAACATATTATCAACTTCACACAGATGATTTTATTAGAACCGCATCTTTGGTTTCTTTGAAACCCAGTCAACAGGCCATGTATGGTTATGATGGCAACAGAGAACTCAGACGGTTGTTTGATTTATGGACTGATTATCGGAAATCATATTGGGTGAGAATAATCACTAAAGATTATCAGCAACCGATTGATGATATTAAGGAGTTTATATATCGTGTTATTGAAGATGACGCGTCTGCTGATGTGGAATTTTCAGATTATGCGCAGTATTGGAAATCAGACAATCAAGGAGAAATTACAGCTATGATTTCTACTGTAATTCCCTTTGATATTCTGCTTAAACGTATTGCGGAACAATGGACTCCGGCAAATAAAATCGGCAATTCCTTTGTTGCTGACTCTCGAATATTCAAGATTAACTGTAATCCTGTTTACTGGATAAGCATAGATTACGATAATTGAGGATTATGGAATTGATAGCCGAAATATTTATACGTTCATGGTTCGGGTCAGCGGTTCTTCATATCGGAGCCGGGCTTCGGTATGGATGTCTGCGGTTGTTCCGTAGAGGTCAGAAAGTGTCATACAGGCAAATCCGTTATGGTTCGGAAGATTTCAATAACATAGACCATGCCGACAACAACCTCGCCAATGGATTTCTCGGCTTTCTCGTTCTCGCAGTGATTATAGCATTAATCGCCAAATAAATTTTGACATGAAACTGACCGATAAAAAATTTTGGATAGCGTGGACGCTTTTGCTCATTCTGATTGTAGTATGGTGTATGATAGGCGGAGATAAAGAGTCGGAGTTAAATGATTGTAATTCCAAGGGATTATCTCATAAGATTAGTCAGGATTGCGTAAGAGACACGAGCTATACGACCTTTGCGGAATATGATGAAACCGTTTTGGAACATGAGCAGAAGATTATTAATCATGTGAGGCAACTGGCGGTTATAACAGCAAAAGACAGAAATAATGTATGTAAGTCAGAACTTACTTTTATCGGCTCTGTTCTCAATTCGGAGAATGACACCATAACGTTTATTAAAAAAGAAGATATTTTTGGGCCACAACAAAGCCCTCATGGAAAAGGGAACATTATCGTTTATAAAAATAGGATCAGACAAGGTTATTACTCAAACTTTGACAAAGAATTTTTTGTAGAAATCAAGAACAATATGTTATATATAAAAGATGTAAAGGACGTGGATTCGGACGGGAATCCTGTCCTTGGAGACCTCAATTCAATCAGCTTCATGAAGGAGATACCCGATAGTATTTTTATTTATACAGAGAATGATTGGGGAGACGAGCATATGCTAATAAAAAAGGAAGCAAGCTATGAAACTGACCGATAAACAATACAAAACCTAAATCAGTAAAGAATATGAAGGTGTTTTGGGCAAGTATAGAATACAAGTATAAGGAGAATCCCGTAAAAGGTGGATTTGTATATGTCTTTGTCAAGGCTAATTCTAAAACAGATGCATATGAGAGAATTACCAAAGAATTTCAGGATTTGAAGTTGTCAATATCCGTTCTCGAGTTCTTAATCCAATACGATAAAAATACAAAATGGCACAATGAAACTGAAAAGAAACACTATATGGACTTGTATAATTCTGCAAATATGAATAGTGGCTGTGTTTTTGACACATTCTATGCTTATGAGCATGAATAGTGTTCATATGCGGAAACGTTTTGCAACGTACGACGAACTATGAGACCAACCGATAAACGATTTTGGATAGCGTGGGGAGTGTTGCTCGTTGTCATGGTCGGGTGTTGTATATCCGAGGGTTGGAGTGAAGATACGGCACTCCTTGGCGGAGCTTATGCTCTGTCGCTATTATCAACCTGGCTGTGCCATAGGGTAAGACCGAGAGTAGTCTACGGCAATTTGATTGTGATGATTCTCTATAATGCGATATTAGCTTACAATCTTGTCTTTAACAGTCGATATGGAGCCGGAATGACATGGTGGTTTTATGCGGTTCTCCTAAACATAATCCATTCAATAGCATTGCTGGGTTATAGTTTCACAATTGTTATCAATCATAAACAATGAATTAGCTAACCATCTATGAAGATTAAAACTTTTTTCAAGACGCTGTTTTGCATAGGATTAGTTGTTGCCCTTTGTCTATATCTATTACATCTATATGGCAATTATATAGAACAGACACAGCAACCTATTACTGATTACACGTATAATGGGTATCAGGAAAAGAGTAGCTATAAAAATTCAAATGTGATTTTTATAACTTATAAATCAAAACAATACACACTACATACAGGAGACCGGATTTTAGACAAAATAAAGTCGGGAAAATATCCCCAACTTATACTATTTTTCAAAAGCGGACTATCTATTTTTTGAAGGAGATTGCTTGCCTGTGGGTTATGCCAAGGCTGCTTTACTGTTCACAATCCTCTTTCCCGTTATAGGAACTCTAATCTGGAGAAAAGAACTTGATAACGACATTCGTACAATGTAAGAATTGATAGTCGTGGCAAATTAGGACTACACGATTAGCAGAGAATCCCCATGCGAAAATTCGCACAGGGATTTCGTTGGTATCAAGGCTTTGCGCCTTCGGAGATATTTGGGTTCTTCCGTACCGCTTCTTGGGCGGCTTTTTCGTTTTCTGTTGGAGTATATAGTCAATCATACCGATCTTCCGCGACATCGCCAACCTCGTTGAGTGTGTGGCGATGTTTTATTTCATCAAAGGGCTGTCGGTGTTCCGCATAGTCACAGAGCCATGCGCCGACCGCTTTCTGCTGCTCGGTGGTCTCGCCGTAGCTCTGCATCACGCTCTTGATGTCGGTGGCTTCGGAGAGGGATAAGATTGCCGTTTCTGGATTCTGTACTTTTCATCGTTGTCAGAGGCCGTTTTTATGCGACATTCGTGAGATGATTGAGCAATGGACACGGCATAATACCCCTAATGTCAGGAATTTTAGCTAACTTTGCATTAGCATAGGCTGTTTGTCGGCCTACTTTTTAATATGGCTAAACGAAACTTTGTATCGACATATAGTCTTTTATGGGTGCTTATAATAGCTTTTATTACAGGCGCTGTATTTTCATGCACTGACAATTCGGAGGCAGAGAAACGGTTGACGAGTGCGGAGGCACTGATGAATCAGCATCCCGATTCGGCGTTAGCTATTCTGCAAGGCATAGACCGTTCATCCCTCAGTTCGGGCAAGGAGAAAGCCCGATATGCGTTGCTGATGTCGCAGGCCCTCGACAAGAACTATATCGACACCACCACCTTTGATATCCTCCAGCCCGCGATTGATTATTATATTGATAAAGGTACTCCCGATGAAAAGCTAACGACATTCTACTATCAGGGTCGTATCTATCAGAACAAGGGCGATGAAGATAACGCCATGCTTTCTTTCATAAATGCACGGGAAATAACCGGTGTCACCGACACCCTGACACTCGCTCACCTCCTTGTGGCTCAGGGAACATTGTATTTAAGACAGTATAAGACATCGGATTTTGTGGCGAATAATCTTGAAGCGGCAAAATTATATGGAAAAATTGGCAGGCATATTCTTGAAATTGACAGCTATGCCAAAGCGTTGAACGGATATGTCATCATGGATGACAAAGCGGCGGCAGACAGCGTCATGGCGGTCTGTGTCCCTTTGATAAGAGAATTTCCTGATGGCGAAGCGTCCCTGTTTCCGGCCATGCTGGGATACACGATAGATTTTTGCTCTCCCGATGAAATAAAAACATTTTTAGATAATTACAAGGATTTTGAGTTAGGACACGATGAAACGATGGATTTTGCCCGTGGCTATTCAAAAATAGGAGAATTGGACGAAGCTATGGATTTTATTTCATCAGTCAATCCGGCACCCAATACTCCCGATTCCTTGAAATATGCGGCGGTGAAACTTGACATTCTTGAAAAACAGGGGAACTATGAACAAGCATTGAATCTATACAAGGACTACTCCGCGATGCTTGAACGATATCAGAATGAACTTCTCACCCAAGATCTGTTGTTCGCAGACAAGAAACATCAGCTTGAGGTGGATGTTCTGCAAGAGAGAACGCAAAAGGAACGCTTCGTCTGGATTGCGCTCGGCGTCATACTGTTGCTGATAATCATATATCAGATGTGGGTGAGGAAATTGAGGATTGAGCATGAGAATGATTTGCTTAAAATCCAGACCTTGCAGCAAAACCTTTTTGAAAACGGACAAAAACAGAACGAGGCGAAAGAAAGAATCCAAAAATTGTTCCAGACCCGTTTTCATCTCCTTGACGGACTCGCATCTTCTTACTTTGAGTCAAAGGAAAGCGGACAGGAACAGAAACGTATATTCGCAGAGGTCAAGGAATCCATCAGTAATTTCAGTTCCGATGAAACGATTACGGAATTGACCGAAATTGTAAACGGATATAACAACGGACTGATGGATCGTTTCAAATCCGATTTCCCGAAATTGTCCAAATCACGTTTCCGGTTTGCCCTTTATCTTTTCTGCGGATTCTCCCTGCCTTCGATCAGTATTTTCACCGGCATGGAATTAAGGAATGTCTATGTCCATAAATCTCGCTTGAAGTCGCTGATTTCCGGTAGCGATTCCCCCCACAAGGCCGAATATCTCCGATATTTTGAGTAATTCACCCGGATGCAAGGTGATGTAAGAAAATATTTTTGACCCCTATTGATTATCAGCATCTTATAAGAGCAGATGCAAGGTGATGTAGTTTGAGGTGTCCTTGGATTGGAGTAATTTTGCATTGTAAAACAACCAAAAATTACTCATGAAAGAATCCCTCAAATACGGACTCCTGACAAGTCTTGGATATTGCGCGATTGTCGGCGTGATACACCTCGTGGGCCTGTGCATAGGATACATTGCCGGAAGTATTGACAACTTCCTTTATTCATCGAGGCTCTATATGTATTTTGCGGTCGCCGGATTGTGCGGCTCATTCATCTGCGGTTTCCTTTATCCGGTAATTCTGTCGAGATATGTATCCCGATATATGTCGGAATATACCGATGTGCCGACTCACTATATAAAGGAGATTAGTCGTGGGAAACTATTGTCAAACTATTATCATATCATTGCTCTGGTATGTATAATCTGCGGTGTCGGACTCCTACACTCGATTGACCGATTACCCTTGTTGGTGTGTGTTCTTTTGTCTGGCGGGATTGTATTCCTTTGCCTGTATATCAAAAAACATAAACGCTATCAGAATATTTAGAAACAATTACATTGGCAGTATTAATAATTTCACTTATGAATAACCGTATCATTACAACAATATACTGCGCCATTATTACGATAGCGGCAATGGCACAGACGGAAACGCCCGACAGCGTGAAGACACAAGAACTTGACGAGGTGGTTGTCGAAGCCCAGATGCAGCGCACTAACGCTACATCTTCAACATATACCCCGACCACAAGGCAGAAATCGTCAGCGCAAAACGCCATTGACCTTTTGCGACAGCTCGCCATTCCGCAAATCAACATCAATCTTGTTGACAATGCGGTTACAACACCAAGCGGTCAGAATGTCGCGGTCTATATCAACTATATCCCTGCCTCGGCAGAGGAAATCGAGGGTATTATGACATCTGATGTGCGGCGTGTCGAATATCTCGATTTCCCTACCGACCCTCGTTTTCAGGGCAACGAGCATGTAGTCAATTTCATCATGCAGAAGTACGAATACGGCGGCTACACCAAGGCAACGGTAAATGAAAATTTTCTTGTGGGAAAACTGTCAAGCCGTGCTTCGATATATTCAAAGTTCGCATATAAGCGCATGACCTACGATTTATATGCAGGTGCGTCAAATCACGACATCAGACATTCAGGTACGTCAACCATTGGGAACTATACTCTTGAAAACGTCGCCGGCGAACCTTACCTTATTACACGAAACGAAATATTCGACAACTCTCATTTCAGGTATAACCAGTACCCCGTTACGTTCAGAGCCATTTACGATTCCGACAAAGTGCAGATTGCAAACACTGTCGGCTTTAACTTCGATCAGTCGCCGACGGCTGAAACATCCGGCAAGCTGTCGTTTGTACCCCGACAGGCAGAAGACTACTCATATAGCAGATACGAGCCTTACACCAGCCGTTATATTATATGGTCTGGCAATTACTATTTCATTCTGCCCCGAAATTTCCATCTTAGCGTTTCGCCCGGCATAAATTACGGACATACAAACAACAATTACCGCTATCAGACTTCAGCCACCGATGCCATAGTAAACGACTCCAAAGAAAATGTATGGCAGTTCAGAGGAAGCGCCACTCTTTACAAGATATTCACAGACAGACAAAACGGCTTCTTCCGCGCTTATTACGGTTTCACATCCAATGATGTGAGCTATTTAGGCACATCTCCTTACGACAATGATTTCCTCGACACCTATGCCGGAGCCGCACTCGGTTACAGTTTCTCCAGCAATCAATGGAATGTGAGTGCTGATGTGGCTCTGCAATGGGAGAAGAATAAAATCAACGACCAGTCCGTTTCAGAGGTCTATCCTCTCGCTAATGTATCAGCCGGATTCTCTCCTTCACAGAAACATTCTTTCCGCGCATACTTCCATTTCGGCGCGAACTATCCCGGTGCAAGCGAGAAAACGCCGAATATACTGCAACAGAACGAACTGATGTACTATACCGGCAATCCCGAAATCGGACTTTCCCGACAGGTTACATTCAACCTGTCTTACAACTGGATGCCGTCTAATAAATTCTCGGCTTCGGCTTTTGCCCAATACTTCGGAGAGTATAACCTGTATGTGCCTGTTTACGAGCCATACGACGGTGGGACTGCTTTGCTTCGCACTTTTGAAACTGACGGCAACTATAATCGTACTCAAATCGGAATGTCGTTTAATTACAAACTGTTAAATGGCAATCTTCAACTTGCGGCATCGCCCTCAATTTCAATCTATCGTATGACCGGATTATTTGACATTAAACGGAGTCCGTTCACTTGCAACGCATCGGTTACTTATTATCTCGGTAATTTCTACTTTCAGGCATCGTATCAGACAAGAAACCTGACAGTGCAGGGCAACCGTGGAGTAATATATAAAGACCGTGATTTCTACCAGATACTCGCAGGATGGAGCCGGGCAAACTGGAACATCAGGGTAAGCGCGATGAATCTATTTCGCAATGACTGGCTCTGTGCTACTAATACGTTGTCAACTCCTTTATATTCAGAAACGCGATTCGTTGATGGAAACAACTTTCATCGCCGTTTAAACCTTTCGGTGACATACACTTTCGGTTACGGAAAGAAAGTACAACGAGGCAACGAGGTCGGAGAACAATCAGGCGCATCTTCAGCTATTATGAAATAAGCCACACCAATATTAACGGTATTAATAACATAAAAATAACTTATGATGAGAAAAGTCGGCACATTAGCTTGTCTCATATCCAGTGTTATGGGCATTAATGCTCAAAATGACGGCGAGGAAAACAAGCGCGATGAACCGACACAACACGCAAATAGCACCAATGTTTCCTCTTAATCAATCAATAATAAGGAATCAATGGTTGCTGAACTTTATGCCAATACGGATATATCAAAAAAGAGACAATCCACGCTCAAACTATCATAGGTGGGTATGGATCAATATCTGTAGGAGGTCTTAGGCGATAAATCATAAAATCAGTTGTAAAGACGGGATTCGATTTAGAAGTCCTGTCTTTTTTGTTGACAACGTAAATTTGAGCCTTACAACAAAGCAAATCCGAAAAATCCATATTAACTTTGCGCCATAAATTCTACCTCGATATGGAAAAACTGGATGTTTTCGATTGCTCGAATGTATTTATAGCGAGCTACTTCACAAATGACCGTGACTGTGCCCACTGCAACCGTGAGCATACATTGTTTTAATCGCGGCTATTTTATTTGAAAACCTTGACGCGACCGAAGAGGTTGCCGCGTTTCACCTGTTTGCGGTAGCAAAGATAGAATTTGGTGCAGAAAGCGGTTATAACAATCGTCGCAACCAGATTCCACCATTCGACGGAACCATCGATAACACGAATCACCCTGTCTATTATACAACCGAATGATAAAATGGCGAGTGTCAGCCAGATATTGCGTTTTACTTTATTGCTCAACATTTGATTATCTGATTTGAAATTCAATATATGCCGTGTCGCTTTTCTGAATTGGATAAGGCGGATAGTGGAATGTTTTAGCTACGCGATATGTTCCCGGATCCCAGTCTGATTTATAGAACCATGGTTTTACCGTCATTTGAAATGTAGTGTCAGGACGCACAATCCACCCTACGGCATTGAACACTACGCACAACTTTTCGTCTGCATTTTCAGATCTTCTATCATACGGAAGTTCCTGCCAATTCCCATCGGGGGATTTCTTATCAATACGGAACCATTCCCCGGTCATCCCTCCCACATTTCGGCTGTTCGTAAATTCCAGAACAATAGAATCAACCGGAGCTATTATAGGACTGGGACTAACAATCTTCATTGTCATACCATCGGCTGTCGAATAGAATTTTTGAGTAAAGCCATGTTTCCTTTCAAATGTATATGATGTCCCGACCGGAAGATATTCCCAGGTTGAATCCGTGAATACCAGTTTTGCAGAGTCTCCCTCAACTGTGATTGTTCCTGATATTGGTTTCCCGGAAGCGTCTAATCCTGTGAAAACAAGTGTGCCCTCTTTAAATTTTCCGATACAGTCGTTTATCTCCGTAAGACGGAACAATTTTATAGAAACATTATACCCATTTTCCCCTCTGCTGATTACAAGAGTCGAGCCGTCATCTTGATTCTTAAATTCACCGAAATATTTTTCATTATAGACATACTCGTCATTGCCGGGCACAAAAGGCTCAAGTTCCACGGTCATGGGGGTGTCATTCTTCAATATCGGGAATGTCCTACCGATAGTACCAACGTAAGAGAACCGCAGTGAATCTCCAGTTTGTGCCTCAATATGGAAATTTCCTAAAGTGTCGGTCAGAAACGTCTTGCCATCTGAGACTCGCGTTATGACAGTTTGTCTTAGCGGGGATCCATCCGGTCCATATATCACTTTACCATCAATAACAACAGACTCCGGTGCATCAATCCTTTGGGACTTGCATCCCACGACAATAATGGTCAACAAGAGGATTGTAAAGGAGATAAAAGCCCTTATCATTTGATTTCAGTTTTTGCTTTGCGAAGAAGGATACACTCGGCGGGAGCCAAGCCATTCAATCTTACGACAGAATCATTCTGAACGTCTATTGTGGATATACGCGGAAGAATACGGCGTATAGCATCTTCTGTCCTCATGTCGTCGCTCATAATCACTTAGAGACTTCTTCTTTTAAGGAGTTGGCGGATCTGAAAGCCGAATTGCTCTACCACTGAGAGAACGGCAGGCTTGTCGATGCCGGTGGTTTTAGTTATCTCGTTAACTATATCTGCTTTAGTCATATTGTCTTGAATTTGATAAGTTTTGTGAACACAAAATTACTAAAATTCGGGCAAATAGGCATAAAGAAGCCTGCCCAAAATGAGCAGGCTGAACGCATGATTGACATCTTCACAGATGCCATATCCTGTGACGATAGGCTTTCAGTTCCTCTTCCGGGAACTGGGTTATCGCTTTGTCAAACTCATGGAGTATCGCGGCTTTGTCGTCCGGCAATGCTCCTGTGATCGGAACCGTATTGGAAATATGATGTCCGAGCAGATTGACCCGGATATTCAGTCGGTCGACAAGTGTACGCATCTCTACCAGACGCTCAATCTCAGGCTCCTCGATGTACGTGCCGTCCAAAACTTCCTGATATAATCGAGATTCCGGAAATATTGTCAACGACACTATGTTGATTATACAAGGATGGAGTTGGTTCAATACATCGGCAGTCGCTATCGCGCTTGCCGCGCCGTTTCCCTTACCACCAAGTCCGTTTAGGTAGAACACGTTGTAGCGGATACCTGCCTCGTCAAGTTTTGAAAGCTGTTCGAGAATGTCGGAGGCATGATAGCCTTTGTTCATCCGTTCCAGCGTAGGATCATGAGCGGTCTCGATACCAATGTTGATGCTGTCGAGTCTCAAATGATGGAGATTCTTTAGTTCTTCTACCGACTTGGGAGAGATGTCTGTGACACGGGCGAACATCCCGAACGATACCATGTGCGGAAGATACTTCCTTAACAGCAAAGCTACATCCATCAGCCTGTTGTAGCTCAATGCGAATGGATTTGCACCTGTTAGATAAACACGTCTGGCTCGCGGTTGCCACTGCTTGATCACCTTCAGGTCTTCCTCGACCTCTGATAAAGGTGACATACGGAAAGGGGTACCTTGGTAAAGACTGCAAAACTTGCACTTGTGCCATGTGCAACCTGATGTGAGTTGAAGCAACTGCGAGTTCGCTTCGTAAGGCGGTCGCCATACCTGACCGGTGAAATGTAGTTCTGGATATATCATATCTCGATATTTTTTGTTAATTTTGTAATGCAAAATTAGGTGATAGTCAGAGCCAAAACAATAACTTACCGAAAGGTATGACCCTTACCTGAAAGTTTGTTTTACTCGTTATCAGCCTGTTCTGCATGACCGTATATGGCAAAAAAATTAGACTACGATTATTGTAAGGCTGCCCCTATGCTCGAATGGCTTGGCAACAAGTGGGCGCTGGTGGTTCTCGTGAAGATTTCCGAGAACGGGCCGATGCGCTTCAACGAGCTCTACCGCAACATCCCGTCGGTGTCGGAGAAGGTACTGTCGCAGGTACTCCGTCAGTTAACGACTGACGGCATAATACGCCGCGAGCTCTTCCCTGATGTACCTCCGCGCACAGAATATTCCGTGACAGATTTCGGCAAGACCCTTTTGCCACACGTTGAAGCCCTCATCAACTGGGGACGGGAAAACTTCGATACAATAATGTCAAACCGTCAGAAATCAGAATATTAACATGTTCATAGCAATTCTTAAATACAAGAAGCCTCTTGAAGAGGTTGATCGCTTTCTGCAGGCGCATCGTGATTACCTTGCAGAGCATTATGCCGCCGGCAATTTCATTTCATCAGGTCCTCAGACACCTCGTGTGGGTGGAGTGATTATGATTAAGGCCGAAAATCGCATTGCGGTGGATGCCATCATTGCGCAAGACCCATTTAACATCAACGGCATTGCAGACTATCAGATAGTCGAGTTTACTCCGACAATGTTTTGTGATGATATTCTCAAAAATATCCTCTGAGTATGCCTTATATATCAATCGAAAGCGGCAGACTGACCGCTGAACAGAAACGGCAGCTGATAGAACGGCTGACAGCAACAGCCTCCGGGATTACCCATATCCCGATACTGGAATATGGTTTATGGCAAAAATATCGGCGATGTACTCAGTGATGATGAAGGCTTGGCAAATATGCGTAACCTCGGCGAGAATATGGCTTGGCTCATAAAACAGTTGAAGGATTGAACTATGGACAAGAACAAAGTATACCCCCGTTCCAATGATAATCAGACAGAATATCTGAAATCGGTTATCACGCGTCCGACAATCGAGGTCGGAGACTTCACCGCCAATTAATACTTAGATAGGCCCTTATCATTTAAATAAACAGACAATATGATACAACAAATAGAATTTCAACTTCCGGCAATGAGACGTGGATGCCATATGATAACAGGTGAAATCGTGCGCCGACTTCCAAATCCGCTTCCTAAATACGGGCTGCTGAATGTTTTTGTGAAACATACCTCCTGCGGTCTGACAATCAATGAGAATGCCGATCCGGATGTGCGCACGGATATGGATAATATTCTCGACAACATCGTGCCGGAGAATGAGCCATATTATAACCATACAATGGAAGGGGCGGACGACATGCCGGCTCATGCCAAGTCTTCACTGATGGGCGTTTCGTTGACAATTCCAGTTACAAATGGCCGATTGAATCTCGGGACATGGCAAGGAATCTATCTCTGCGAGTTTCGGGATTATGGCGGGGAACGAAGCATCGTGCTTACCGTATACAGTTGACAGTGTCTTACATCGTTTCCCAAAGTGAAAAAATTTTAGAGTTTGGGAAACGTAATCAACCATGCGAAATGCTTCACTGCCAGGGCACTCTCAGTTTGATTTTAACTTAAAAGTCACCGAACCACAGTTTTTATATAGGTTAGAATTATTAAGGAAATTAATACTTTCTCATTTCGGAAATATTGGTTAACTTTGTAATACCTTATGGCACAGTTCAACTCATACGACCAAAGCATAGACTTCTCGGCGATAAAAGAATATTTCCGGGAGCATGGTCGTGCTGCCCATTATTCTAAAGATGATGTCTTTGTCCAACAGGGGTGTGTAGGCAAATATCTCGGAGTCGTCGAATCGGGATATTTCAAGTACACAACACTCACTTCTTCGGGTAATGATGCTGTCGTAGGATTTGCTTTTGAGGGAGAAATAGTAGCTGATTACTACAACTCATTCCACGGTATTCCATCTGAAGTCTCTATAAAATCAGGCACCGACAGTCTGGTATCTCAAATAAGAACTCCTGAGGCACGAAACGTGTTTTACGCATCGTTTGACGATAATCTTTCTGCTGTGAATGGCGCGCTGTTCAGCGAGATTTATTCCCGCCATCTTGAATTATACCGCAAGACACCGACAGAGAGATACCTTGACCTGATAACGTTGTATCCTCAGATTTTAGATGTCGTTTCGTTACGCGACATATCCTCATATCTCCTCGTTACACCGGTGTATCTTAGCCGAATCCGAAAAAATCTCGCTAAAAAATCCGGCGAATAAAACTTGTTTTATCCCGAAGTCATTTTTTCTACCTAAATTTGCCAATAAAAAAATTGGCAAATGAAAAATCGAATAGTAAAATCAATATTGAGCCTTATGGTTGCGATCCCTTTCATGGCATTCGCTGATATAAACATCACTGAGGGATATGATGCGGATTGTATTGTTCCAATATCGTATTCGGCTGAAGAACTAATTTCGTCAGCAGTCCCTATTGACCTTTTACCAGACGACAATCTAACAGAACACAGAGTGATTCTCAACACATTCCTAACTTCTGGAGAAAAGATTGTCCCTCAACGGCTTGAATCTGAATCCACGACAATCCTTGATGTGGTGACCTCGGATTACGGACAGCTCAAAACTCTTTTGGCTGAGAATGGTGCGGATTCCGCAACTTCCATCACTGTATCAGGACCGATTGACGCTTCTGACTTCAAAGCTATCTGGGAATGCGCCACCATAGGAAATCTACGGATTCTTGACCTCAGTCATTCTCAATTAAAGGACAACATAGTACCCGACTACGCTCTTTATCATACCATACAATTTGAAACAGGGCATTGGCTGGGCATAAGAAAAATTATATTGCCTGAAGAAATTGTCCGAATAGGAAAAGCGGCCTTCGCTTTCATGCATCTTGAAGAAATAAATATCCCCTCCAAGTTGAAAGAATTGGGCTCAACGGCATTTGGGTATGATTATTGGCTTGACTGCGATATTATGATTCCCGATGGAATAGAAGAAATAAAATACCAGACCTTCATTGACTGTAGAAGTCTGAGCAAATCGCCGATTCTGCCGAGCACCTTAAGATTGATTGGCGAACATGCTTTTGCCAATACTCCTTTTGAGAATATCGAATTAAACGATGGACTTGAGACTATAAGAGAGGGCGCTTTTCAATCATGTGGAATCATACAAATTGAATTTCCTAACTCTATAATTGATTTAGGTCCAATGGCTTTTCAGCTTTGCCCTAAATTGAAACACATATCTTTCCCCGATGTCATTGAGGAAATTCCAATGGGTCTGTTCTCTATGTGTAATGCCTTGGAAGAGGTGAATATTCCCGATGGTGTCAGACGCATTGCGGATAATGCGTTTATGTTGTGTACGAATCTAAAAGATATCTCACTTCCCGAGACCTTGGAATCTATTGGAAAAGACGCATTCTGTTATTGTATCGTAGAAAAAATTGTTTTGCCCGGCAATTTAAAATCATTGGGAGACGGAAGTTTCGTTATTAAGGATCTTAAAACAGTTTATTGCGCATCTGAAATACCTCCTTTCTGCGAAATAGGTCAGAATGGTCCATTTGCAGAAGAATGGATTTCAGAAGCTGTTCTATATGTACCCATCGGCACCAAAGTAAAATATCAAAACCAATGGCAGTGGAACCTTTTCAAAGAAATAATTGAGACAGATGATTTCCCATCTTCTGGTATAGACAGTGTCGTAATTGATGGAAAAGAAGATAATGGTGATTACTACGATTTGTTAGGAAGAAAGGTTAATACGCTAATTCCGGGGAATATTTACGTATTAAATGGTAAGAAATTTATTCACCATTAAATAATTTGTATGTAGAACATTCGATTCATTAACACTTCGTGTATTGCTTTTTTTGTTTTTAAGGCTGACTGTTTCGTATCAACTCGTCACACCGGTATATCTTAGCCGAATCCGAAAAAGTCTCGCTAAAAAATCCGGCGAATAAAACTTGTTTTATCCCGAAGTCGTTTTTTCTGCCTAACTTTGCCAATAAAACATATTGGCAAATGGAAAATAGGATACTCAGATCAATCTTATGTCTGATGATAGCGACGCCGTTCTTGGCATCCGCACATACAGACATCATTAACCCATCGGGCAATCACGACCTTGTCGCACTTCCCGCTGTCGTCTCTGAACATTCACAGTCAGAAGAATTATCCTTCAAAGGATTCGGGTTCTCCTATATATATAAACAAGATGCTCCTGTCAGAAATTCGGATGGAATAGAGTCCTTCAAAGCTGTTCTGAAAGAAAGTGGAACCCTTTCAGCCGTGCTTGGCGAGCATATCTATGAGATAGAATCCATCACTGTGGAAGGTCCGATGAACGATGCTGATTTCAACACCCTTTGGGAATCATCGTTTAACGGTCAGCTAAAAATCATCGACCTTGAACACGCCGAGATTGAGGGTGATAAGATTCCTGACCGCGCATTGTTTCATGTTGATGCGCAAATGGATTGGGAAACATGGACCGTCACTACAATCCCGTTGGAAAAGATTGTTTTTCCTGCAGACGTGACCGAAATAGGCGAGTTTGCTATTGCCTATGCGATTTCGCTCAACGAGTTGAAATTGCCAAAGGCTTTACAAAAAATCGATAAATCGGCTTTCACCGACTGCATAAGTTTAACCTCCGAACAGCTCGTTTTCCCCGAAAATCTGGAAGTTGTCGGCAACCAGGCTTTTTATCAATGCCGCGGACTAAAGGGCAAAATTACACTGCCCGAGTCGTTGAAAGCGATTGGTTGCGTTGCATTCTATACCTGTAAAATAACTGAGATCAACTTTCCTCAATCGCTGGAATTCCTTGGGTGTATGGCGTTTGCCAATTCTGAACTGGGAAAGGCGATTTTGCCTGACAACTGCATGCTTTGTTCCGAGGGTGGACAGTTCTACAATAATTGGTACCTCGCCGAGGCGCATTTGCCGGATAATTCGACTATCGTTCCGCCCGACGTTTTCTTGGGCTGCTTTTCTTTGAAAGAGGTGAATGTCCCGTCCCATGCTGTCACCATCGGAGAATTTGCATACGATGAGGCCAAAATGTCGACTATAGATTTTCCGGGAACATTGGAATCTATCGAACAAAACGCATTTCAAAGTTGCAACAAACTCACTACTATCGTTCTGCCGGCTTCGCTCAAAATCCTCGCAGACCGTGCTTTTGCGTTATGTGGCAGCCTGACAAGCATCTGGTGCAAGGCTACAGTCCCTCCCGTTTACGTTCCGGCACAAGGATATGAATCTGACACGACACCATTTACCGGCGTTAATCCCGCGACGCCAGTTTACATTCCTGTAGGAACAAAGCAGCAATATACGACAGCTTCAGGGTGGGATTACATGACCAATTTCATAGAGACCGACAATTTTCCGTCCGCTGGTGTTGATTGCATTACAATCAATAGGAATGCACATGATAACAGTTTCTACGATTTATTTGGAAGAAAGGTTGAAAATCCAATTTCGGGAAATATCTATATCCAATCCGGCAAAAAAATTCTGATTAAATGAGATGTCTAACGTTTTTTGTTCTCTCGTCATTGTTGTTGTGTTCCTGCAACAACAATGACGAGCCGCCAACTGAAACAGTTCTGCCAATTTCCAAATATTATCAGCCATGTACCTCAGAATTCAACATCACGGACACAGAATGGTTAGATAAGATTAAGGGATGGGCCGATAAAAAATTTGTTGTAAATGATTTATCTGAACTTCCCGATGATCCTTTAGGATTTTCAGAAGCTTATACAAGTGTCGATTTCAAGGAGTACACTTTATTTATTACGTATAATCTTCATAATTGGAATATTGATACATATCGTAATCGATATTACTTTGATAACATAGAAAAAATCTATGAATGGGCTATCTGTATAGAAACCTCCACTATTCCGGATGACAATACGGGAACATGGTATTTTACTCGATACGCAATATTAGTCAAGAAGTTGCCGCGAGATGCCAAAATTCAAATGTGGTTTTCACTTGGTGTAATAAATTGGGATTGGAAATAAAGTTTATAAAAATTTGAGTTGCCCAATAAATGTTTTTATTAGCGGTAGAAGTCAACTTATTGAATTTTGGTAGCCAATATCTTAGCCACTGACGCTGCTATTTATCTCGCAAAAAAATCTGGCGAATAAAACTTGTTTTATCCCGAAGTCGTTTTTTCTGCCGAACTTTGCCTAAATTTTTAGGCTGAGCAATGAAAAAGAGATTCATAAATTCCATACTATTCGCTATGATTGTTTCATCAGTCATGGCACAAACCGAAACACGGGACTCCATCAATGCGCAGGAACTTGAAGAAGTCGTTGTCGAGGGTCGCAACCAACGTCTTGGTGCGGAAGTTTCTACTTATATTCCTACTTCAAAGCAACGAAATGCCTCTCAGACTGCCGCTGATTTGTTAAACCGCATGGCAATTCCCCAAATCAAAATATCAGCAAATGATGACATAACCGATTTGGCCGGCAAGAGCGTTGATGTCTTTATAGATTTCCTGCCTGCAACCCAAAAGGATTTGCAGGGCATGAGAATGCAGGATGTGAAGAAAGTCGAATATTATGATTTCCCCTCTGACCCGCGTTTTCAAGGGAAAGCCCATGTCGTGAATTTCGTGATGCAGAAATATGAATATGGTGGATATGTGAAGGCTCATGGCTGGGAGAACACAAGCAATGCAGGGCAGATAAGCCTTTTCAGTAAACTGCAATATAAACGTATGACGTTCGATATTGCAGCGGGATATTTCTATCTCAATCAGAATCATACGGGAGGAGATGTTTATGAAACCTTCCGTCTGCCACAGACTGATGGAAGTGTCAATGTTTTTGAACGTAAATCGATTCAAGACAAAGGCAAGTGGATCAAGAACCAATATTGGCCGACGTTGAAGGCTCTCTATTCCTCTGACAAAATAACTATCCTTAATGTCGTTGGTGCAAGTTTCGACCATACTCCACGTAACAGCAGTTCCGGATTTATTGAATACACTCCTGCGATAACCGAGCGCGTTGACTACTCGCAAAATTCTTCCAACCGAGTCAATTCTATATCCTATAGTGGCTACTGGAATTTTATTTTAAACGACAAAAACACCATAAACTTTTCCCCGAGGTATGCTTACTCGCATACAAATACAGGTAGTCTGTATACTGAAGTTGGATCCGGTGAATTTTATAATGCCGCAAGAGACAACTCACACCAGTTCAGCGGGAATTTGACATACACCCATTCATTTGGCAAATGGGGTTCTCTTAATGCCATGTTCCAGACTATCATCACCTCTAATAGCACAAGTTATTACGGCACAGCTAATACAAGCGACAACGCCCGGACATACCGTGTCGGCCCGGGTGTGCAGTATAGTCTGTCAATAAGCAAAGTATATGGTATGGTAGGATTCGGCTACCATTGGGACAGGCAGAAATATCTTGATTACAAAGATGATTCCGCTGCCCCGTGGATTGATTTCTCTCTACAATATGCGCCGAATGACCGCCATTCAATCCGTGGTGAATTTCATCACATGAAGTCAATTCCATCATCAAGTTACCGTTCCGCTGCCATAATTCAGAGTAACCCGCTTATGAGCTATACGGGTAATCCCAACCTGTTTTCTTATGGCAGCTACGATGCGGGGGTGAATTATTCTTTCATACCGAGTAATAAATTCAGTATTTCTGCCTTTGCTTCTACATGGATAGTCGACAACCGATATGTCTATGATTATGTGCCTTCGGAAACCGGCATCCTGCGGACAATCCGACAACCGGGAGGTGGATATTCACAATGGACTTATGGTGCATATGCGAGTCTGCGGCTTTTTGACAGCAAGCTCCAGCTTACGGCACAAATTACAGGCACATCAGTGCATAATGGCGAGCCGTACAATCTTGAAAAACTAATATTAACTATGCTTTTCAAGCAAACTACTATCTCGGTAACTGGAATTTTTCAGGACTGTATTACTCTCCGCAAGGCTTCCCTGATGGATGTATGGTTGGAACGTGGATGAAAACGAAATCATATTATCGTATTGCCACCGGATGGTCTAACTCCACATGGAATCTGCAACTGCAATTCGCCAACTTTGCCCGCTGGAATTGGAGAAGCAACGAAAGCATAATGCGCAGCCGTTATTACGATAGAATCGAACAGACCTACTCAATCAACGACCACGCATTGGCTCGATTGTCAGTAACATATACCTTCGGTTTTGGCAAAAAGATTCAACAAGGAGATGAGGCTTCTCAGCAATCGGGTGTTAATTCTGGAATCTTGAAATAATAAACAGCAAATCATACTATACAGAAACCTCGGCAGCGATGTCGGGGTTCTTTTTTGAAGTTGATGTGTTTCTCTGCGTACGTTCTGCCTGCTCTTTCAAAGTCTTGACTTCTTCCCGACTTTGGGCAAGTTCACTCTCAAGCCTCTTGGTCTTGCTGCCGGTGAAGCGGTTGGCGAGATTTCTGAAGGCATCCTTGCAGTTGGCATCACGCTGCGCTTTTGCGTCTGCCGCTTCCTGTAAGGCTGTCTCTTTCTCTTTTCTTGCCGTCTCGGTCTCCTTGGAATAGGCAGAACATTCATCAATCAACTTTGACTTGTCAGCCTCGATTGCTGCAGTCTCGTCTGCTGGTGTAGATGTGATATAATGCCCAGCCATATCAATTTTAACAATAATTAACTACAAATTATAGTTGTAACTATAAAATATAGTTGTATCTTTGCAGCATCAATACTTGAAATATGGAAAGACTGACTGCAAAAGAGGAAGAAGTGCTGGGGCTGTTCTGGAAGAAAGGCCCGCTCTATGTAAGAGAGATAGTGGAACTTTATGAGAATCCAAAACCTCATTTCAACACTATCTCAACTATAGTGCGTTCTCTTGAAGAGAAAGGATATGTAGGTCATACTCCCAAAGGAAAATCCTATCAATATCATGCCATTGTTGCAGAAGAGGATATGGGGAAGAAGTCTCTCTCTTCAATTGTAGGTCGTTATTTCAGGAACTCATACCTCCGTGTAGTCTCCTCATTGGTAGAGGACGGCAATATTCCAGTGGAAGACCTAAGGAAATTGCTTGATGAGGTGGAAAAAACCAATAATAAAGACTGACTATGGGTGGCCTTTTATCATACACTCTAATTGTTTCGGTTATTGTTCTGGTACTTTACCCCGTGTTGTATCAGATAATAAACCGCAGCCGTTTTTTTCTTTTTAACAGGATTGCATTGCTCAGCGGACTGCTGCTGTCGCTTGCATTGCCATGTATTTATAATTCCGCGCTCATCTTATTGCGGTCTGAATCGGCTGCCGTAAATTTGAATACCGTTTTAAATATGGGTTCTACACTGTCAGGAGTCCCGGTAATAAGTATGACGAAAGATTCGGCGAATACTTATCCATGGCTTCCCATCGTTCTGATAATTTATCTCTCAGGCATATTTGTTTTGTCTTGCCGTGAGATCATATCATTCTTACGTCTTTTCAGAATGATTGCTGACTGTGAGAAGAAGAGAATAAATGGTCTTACTATCTGCCGCATCACAGATAATTCAACCGCGCCTTTCAGTTGGGGAAACTATATTTTCCTTCATGACAGAGAGTATGATTACTCATCATGCATCTACATCCACGAAAAGGCGCATACTGACCGGCGACATTGGATTGACATTTTATTAGTGGATTTATTTTGCATCCTGCTGTGGTACAATCCCTTTGCATGGTTGACAAGAAAGCTTATGAGACTCAACCATGAGTTTGAGGCCGACGAGGCGGTCATCAGTTCAGGAATAGATACACACGATTATCAAAGATTGCTTATAGTCAGAGCAATGGGAACCAGATTTATCCCGATAGCAAACAGTTTTGCGGCAGGTAAGCGCAGTTTTCGCAAAAGAATACTGATAATGGGTAAGAAGCGCGCGTCAAAGAAGACAATGCTGATCGCTCTCTGCTCAATTCCTGCTGTCGCTCTTGCAGGGACAGCATTGTCATTACCGGTCCCTATCCATTTCCTTTCAGAAATAGCCGGTTATAGTCTCCGTAATGAACTATTATCTGAAGAAAAGCTTATTGAGTCTGAGGATCAAGATGTCAGAATAGAATCCGACCCCACAAAACCGGGGGACAAGCCCACAAAACCAGGGGACGAGACCGGAACACTTACAGTCATACCTTCCCCATTTGAGGACCAGGCTCCTTTGGCTGAAATTATCCGACTTTCTGTTGAAAATATCCGACCGGATAAAGACACAAAAGTAAATATCGCAATTGTAGTGGATGAAGAAGGAAGAGTCAAGGATGTTTCATCAGATAATCCAGTGGGAGCGCAAGTCGCTGTCGCTATCAGCCGAAAATTCAATGGAGTCAAGCTTGAACAGATTACCGACAACGGCAGACCTGTGGAAGTCCGTTTCACAGTCCCGGTTGAACTAAAGAAATAGGAGTAATCAAAGTCAGACATATTACAAACAGGATGTCAAACATTTGGCGTCCGGAGAGGCCCTTACCCTTATGAAAAAATATTTGCTCATATTGACTGGTGCAATATGTTTTGGAATTCAATCTTTTAGCCAAAGCAATATAAGCGGTGTTGTCAAAAACACTGTGGGTAATGTCGTGGACTTTGCCAGTGTTGTAGCTTCACCGGCTAATGCGCCGAAAACGATACTTGCATCAGCTTTCACCGATGAAAACGGCAAGTTCCAAATGTCGGTTAAAAGCGATTGCGACAGCCTTATTCTCAAAGCGTCGAGTGTCGAGATTGCACCGATGCAGATTATAGTTCCGAACCGTTCCGACGAGTATGACATTATTGTGGAAAATCGCGCCGTCGAATTGAAAGAGGTTGTCGTAAGGTCTAAGAAAATCTACTCACAAGGCGACACAATCAACTATAATGTCGGCTCATTTCTTTCGCAGACAGACCAGTCGATTGCCGACGTATTGAAAAAGATGCCGGGCATATCGGTGTCGGATGCCGGACAAATCTCATATCAGGGCAAACCGATTAAAAAACTGTATATCGAGGGACTTGACCTTATGAAGGGACATTACGGTATTGCCACAAACAACATAGACCCCAACAACATCGCTACCGTGCAGGTACTCGAAAACCATCAGGACATCAAGGCGCTCAAAGGTCTACGCCCGGAGGAACAGGCGTCTATCAACTTGCGGCTAAAAGAGGGTGTCAAGGGTGTGTTCAATCTCATAGCCACACTCGGAGGAGGCTATGGCGACGAGGGATTATGGAATAACTCGGCAATCGCTACATATTTCCGACGTAACAGCCAGTTTCTCGCCACCTACAAAGGCAACAACACTGGCGAAGATCTGTCGCAGGAACTTTATTCCTTTGACAACGATTATTCGCGTACACGCAATATCTCGTCAATTTCCATGCCGTCTGCACCCGGCATTGACAAACGGTTCTATTACTTCAACCGCTCACATAACGCCACGTTTAACAACGTATATCGTGTAGGTAAGTCGGGAGAGTTCGGCATAAACGCCGCTTATCTAAACGACCGCGACACCCGTCGCAACAGTTCGTCAACCACAAATTTGCTTCCTGACGGCAGTCAGAACATCGTGGACGAGGTCATGCAAGGCACTGCCCGTATGCAGAAGGCATACGGCGACCTTACATATCTGAACAACGGCGATGAAAATTACCTGAAAGAACAACTGAAATTCGACT
The DNA here is from genome assembly GCA_014867205.1 of Muribaculaceae bacterium. GTDB lineage: Bacteria > Bacteroidota > Bacteroidia > Bacteroidales > Muribaculaceae > Lepagella. The sequence continues at coordinate 74,790 of WGUO01000001.1, forward strand.
GGAGCACGACTGACGCTGACAGCCGGATTCTTGCCGGAGACGATGACATAGCGCAGATCGGAAAAACGGACACATACCGACTGCTCAATAAATTCCACATGACTCACCGTAATTCGGAAGACCGTGGATTTGAGATCTCATCACTTGTCAACATGGAAAAACGACCACACAGTCTGTCCGTCTCACCGAATCTTTTCCCGGATATGATAACGGGCGATATGCTATATCAGCACGTTGATTTCCGAAATATATCCACCGAAAACAGCGCGGGATTATTGTCGGCTCTTAAAGTCGGCAACTTCACCGTGCATCCGTCGGCAATCGTCAACTATCATCACAACGCGCTCGAAAGCAGCCTTGAGGCGATGCGCAATAATCTCACTCTTGATTATCTCGATGCCGGCCTCGGAGCCGAAATAATGTTCACTACCCGAAAATTCCATGCTTCGCTCTATGTGCCGATGAAATACAGATTATTCCGGCTTAACAACAAATTGGACGGTATCATCACAGACAAAAATCGCTTTAGAGTGGAGCCATCATTGAACCTGACGTATAAAGTCAACAGCAGTCATAATCTTAACGCTTCCGCCGCGCTGAATTATATGACGCCATCCATTGAGACATTATATTCAGGCTATATCCTGACTTCTTACCGTCAACTGTCGGCTTATGAAGTTGCCGGTCTATATGAAGGCCTGAATCAATACTATGCGCTGAAATATGATTTCAAAAATATTCTTTCAATGAGCTTTGCTGGAGCGGAAGTCGCATGGTACAGGCAGTCTCCCGATGTCCTTTACGGTTCTTACTACGACGGTATAGTACAGCATACCATAAGCCGTCGCACATCGGAGAACAGTGATATGCTTTCCGCCAAGGTTCATGCGAGTCAGGGATTCGACTGGCGCCGTCTTAAAATCGGTGCCTCGTTCACATACTCCTATTATGACAGCCCACTGCTTGTTCAGGATGCAGTGGTGCGCTATAAAGGCAACAGCTTAGGTGTCAACGCCGACATAAGCCTGACACCGTTCAAATGGCTTTCGGTGTCGTATCAAGGCAATTATTCGCAGTCTGCAACTCAACAGAAAGGGCATGAGCGGTTTCCGTGGCTACGCACAGTAACCAACAAGGGCACTCTTGACTTTACAATTCCGGGAGGTGTTACACTGGCAGCTTCGCTTTACCATTATTACAACAACTTCAACGACGGCGACCGTTCATTCCTTCTTCTCAATGCAGAAGCAAAATACACCATAAAGCGTTTCAGCTTCACGCTGTCATGCGACAATCTGCTCAACCGCAAGTCGTATGTATATTCCAGTCTGTCGGCCCTCACAGAGTCAAAGGCAATCTACAACATACGTCCACGAAGTGTGTTACTCAAAATCCGATTCAGAATATTCTAAAAACCATTGTCATGAAATATCTTATATCTCTACTTTTTGTTTTCCTGTGGATAACAGGTGCGGCTCAGGAAACCTGTTCCCGGATTATTGACCGGGCTACGCCTGTCGATACAGCAAGATACAAGGTTACATATTCGTTAAAATATAAATTACACCCCGACCAAAGAGATGCCTGTAACGACACTAGGATTGTGCAGATCGGGAAACACAGTGTCAAAGATTATAGCGACATTATCAACTACTTCGATTCTTTGGCAACCGAACAGGTCCGACGTGGAGCGGAATCTTATTCCAATGTGTCGGGCAACCCGTGGCCTTTGGAAATCGTCAGACCCATTAGAGGTGGGAAAGTTGATTTGAAATATCGGCTGTCTATATCAGCTTTCTTTGTTTATCCTGATTCTGTTCCATCGCTGGAGTGGAATTTCAGCAATGAGGAAACCGATTCAATTATGGGCTATGACTGTCGAAAAGCGACTGTTGAATTCGCCGGGCGCAACTATACGGCATGGTTTACGCCTGAAATTCCTTTACCTTTCGGTCCTTACAAATTCGGAGGTCTGCCTGGACTGATTCTTAAATTGGAAGATGCCGAACGGCAGTATATTTGGGAGGCTATGGGATTTGAACGTGATAATGCTCCGATAATGGAATATACCTATTGTGACGGCAACGATAAACGATGCTCGGCAGCCGATGTTGAAAAGACTCTTATCCGCTATTTCAAATCCCCCGTAGGTTTTATGATTTCAGAAATGGGCGGCGAGAGTGGCAAAGTTCATATTGTCGGCAAAGACGGCAAAGTAATGAATAATGCTGATGCCTCCCAAATGTCAATACGTTATAAACCCCTCGAAATAAGATGAAGATATTTCAGATAATGGCTCTCATCCTGTTCATGTCAGGGTGTGCCAACGCACAGTCAACTTCTACTCCCGTAAAACTTGATGTTGTCGGAGAAACATTGCCGGCAATCAGACATATTAATGAAATGAAGATGTCGGGAGATACCCTGTTCTTTGTCTATGAAAGCGAAGACGGTTACGGTCAGCGCTTACTACGTCGTGCTGTCGCTGATACTAAAAGACATATCCTCAGAGTTAGCCCTGATATGGGAAAGCGCGAAGACGGCTACTTCGTATCTTATATGCCTTATCCTTATATCGCAGATAATGGCTCAGTCTGTGTGATAAGTCAGGATGACTGCGAGATTTATACCATTGAAAATGACACCGCATTTGTCAGGTCAAGACAATATCTGATGACAGGGAACAGTATAGTTCCATTCCCAATATCCCAATATGTGAAGGACATATTTATGACCGGACCAAATAATTACGTTTTTATCGGCAGGGAACCAAACGGAGGTCGCCAATATGCGATGAATGCAGATTTGACTACCGGAACAATAGACACTATCCGTCAAATCAACATATCGCCGGAGTTACAGACATGGATGCCTAATACCGGGGAAATGGTATATTCTGGCAAACACAATAGGCTCGCTTTTGCTTATAAACTCCATCCCTTTATTGAGATTTTCGACACCAACGGCAAGAGAATCAAATCAGTAAGAATTGGCGAAGACACCTTCGACCCGACGGCTATGGAAGAAGCCGACTTCGACGGACTAAACAGTCTACATATGGTTGATCTAACATATACACCGGATTATATCTATGCTCTGCACTGGGGCTTCAAATATGCCGATTCCAGGCAGTCAAAACCAACTATCATCAAACTTGATTGGGACGGCAACATAGTTGCACGATACAGCGATTTAAAAGGTCCGCTTTATCGTATCGCAGCTAAAGATGATTCAACCCTCATAGGGTGGAACGGAAATGAATTCGTTTTTCTGATATTGTAAATATAACTATCGTTTCACTCCCGATGTGGATACTATACGAGATAAGCATATTCCTTGTCAGACCTAAACACAAGTCAAAAAGGATAGTTGCAATGTCCGCATAAACTGGATAATAATCGCTTGTCTGGCACGGCTATGAGCAGATTACTGTCAGGTGTTTTCAGACGAACCGGCGGACGAAGGATCCTCGGGCCAGGGGTGTTTGGGATAACGGCGGCGCAGTTCCTTGCGGACCTCATGATAGGTGGTGCTCCAGAAACTTGCCATATCCTTGGTAAGTTGCACAGGCTTATAGCCGGGTGACAGCAACTCCATCAGCATCGGGCGTCTGCCGCCGTCAACTCGCGGAGTCTCCCTGATGCCGAAGCAATCTCCCAGACGTGCGCTAAGAACCGGAGAATCTGCACCGACACGATAATCGAGGCGTACGTTTCGTCCATTCGGCAACCGGTAATGCGACGGAGCGATGGCCTCAACCGACTGCTGTTGCTCATAAGTCAGCAATCCCCATATCACCTGACAGATATCTATACGCTTCAACTCGCGGACTGTCACAGCATCTCCTATATATAGAGGTAGCCATTCGCCGGCAGTCTCCAACAGCCTTTCAACCGAAACATCGGGCAATTCCAGTTCCGGATGCCACATGGCCACGGTCTCTATGCGTTGGATAAGGCGCGACACGTCATCGTTAAACTCGAACATGCTGCGGCCATCCTTTGCGGCAGCAGTGCATATGGCTTCAGTAATACGGCTACGCTCAATGGATTCCGATGCTGCAGTATCAAGCAACAATGCCCCAAGCCGCAGTTCGCGACGCGCCACTACGCGTCCCTGCTTGTTGTCCCAATGCAGTTTCTCGCTCCATGTTCCCATGTCTCTCAGCACCGGCTCTTCAACCGGAGCGGCAAGAAATATCCTTTTCCCTAATGACGCTATCGCCAGCAGCTTCTTGGACGAGAGATTATCCTCCGGATTTATGAGGACCTCATCGCCGTTTGCCAGCCTGTAACGGCAATCTGCAACCATCATGGCGGTCCGTTCGGGGTATGCCACAGCCACAAGCGCACCGATTGCGGTCTGGTCAGGAATGGCATTGTCTTCCCTGGCGTTGACCAGGCGACGGGACTGCTCCGCAATCCTTATGATGCGGCTGAGTCTGCCTCCGTTTCCACGGCGACGGGCCTCGCGCAGCAATATGATGCGGGTCGTCAGGTCGCAGTCGTTCTCATCGTTCATTGGATCTTTCTCATCCAGGATGGCGGCAATGTCAGCACCTAATGCCTTGGCGGCATTGTCATCGGCAACAGTCAGCATCTGCGCTATGCGCGGATGGCAGGGTATGCGGGCCAGTATACGGCCATGCGGCGTGATCTGACCCTTGTCGTTGACGGCGTCGAGACTATGCAGCAACTGTCGCGCCTTGAATACCTTATCCTTAGGTGGAGGCGTGAGCCACGGTAACGCGAAGACGTCGCTTTCTCCCCATGCTGCTACGTCCAGTACCATAGAGGTCAGATCCGCTTCCTCAATTTCCGGCACACGGCTCTCCTTCATACGCAGTTCTACGGGTTTTGACCAAAGGCGGTAACATACTCCTTCCGAAAGTCTGCCCGCGCGGCCGCTGCGTTGCCGCGCCATATCGAGCGATATGCGCATCGTCTCCAGATGGCTCAACCCGTTATTGGCGTCATAGACCATACCCTTGTAGAACCCGGAATCCACCACGGTGCGTATCCCCTCGATGGTCAGCGATGTTTCGGCTATGGGAGTAGAGAGCACAATCTTGCGAGTCCCTGCCGGAGAAGGGGCGAGGGTTTGCCGTTGCTCCTCGAACGGCAACATCCCGTAGAGTGTGCATACATGGATCTCCGGCGGTAGATTCGCAAGCAGGTCCCGGCATTTCATTATCTCGCCCTGTCCGGGGAGGAAGGCGAGGATATCGCCCTGTTGCTCACGCAATGCGCGGCGTATTGCCGAGGCGGTGTCTGCGACGCAGGTCATGGCCTCGGAATCGCCTGCACGGATTATCTCCACGTGGTAGGCACGGCCCTTGCTTTCGATCAGCGTCGCGTCAAAGCGTCTGCATATATAATCGGTGTCGATGGTGGCCGACATGATTACAATCCTTAGGTCCGGGCGTATAAGCCGCTGCGCCTCGAGAGTCAGTGCATAGGCGATGTCGGAGTATAGACTGCGTTCATGGAACTCATCGAAAATCACGACAGAGATGCCCTCAAGCGTCGGGTCATCGACCAGCATCCGCTGAAGGATGCCTTCGGTCACGACCTCGATACGCGTCCGGATCGAGACACGCGACTCGAACCGAATGCTGTAACCCACAGTCTCTCCGACACGCTCGCCGATCATGTCTGCCATGCGCTGGGCCACCTGTCGCGCGGCCAGTCGACGTGGTTCCAGCATGAGGATACGTCCTTCGGGTGTGTCAGTCAAAACGGTGAGCGGCAGAAGCGTAGACTTGCCTGCGCCCGGAGGGGCGGTGACCACTACGCGCGGTTTTTGCCTCAGGGCCGCGTTGACCTGATCGGCTACCTCGCCGACCGGTAACTTGTCGATGTATTTGGATATCTTAGACTCGGTTCTCTCCATTCTTGCATTAAAAGACTTTCCGGTTGTTTATCTTTGCTGCAAAATCAATTAGAAAATATCTGCGTTTTATAGATTCAAAAACCGATATTAATCTCGACATAACCTCTCCTCGGCGATATAAGGATTCGATCCACTTTCATTAGATTTTAACTTTTTTGGACAGTAAATATTGTTGTCACCAAAATTTTTTGTAATTTTATCACCAGTTAGTGACAAATGGGCTATATGGAATTGAAGGAAACAGAAAGGAGCTTGCTGGATGCAGTGAGCCATATCATAGAGACCGATGGTTTTACTAAAATCGGCGTCAACCGGATCGCTAAAGAAGCAGGATGCGATAAGGTTCTGATCTATCGCTATTTTGGCGGATTGGACGGTCTGCTTGTAGAATGGGCAAAACGACATGACTATTATTCGTTTGCTTATTCTGAGTTTATTGAAACCATTAAGGATGCCGAAGGCAAAGATGTCAAGAAGATTGTAAAGGATGTTCTCATGCGTCAGCTTAACTATCTCAAAGGCAGTGTCCTTATGCAGGAACTGCTGGTATGGGAATTATCCGGACACTCTTCTTTCAAAGGTATTCTTGAAGAACGTGAACGCTCAGGCTATAAGTTGCAGGAGGAACTGAACCGGAATCTGAATATTGGCAAAGACAACGATATGTCTATTGCCATAATCATATCAGCAATCAACTTTATAGTTCTTTTTACACGACAATACCACAGACTTAATGGTGTAGATTTCAGTAGTCCGGAAGCATGGAACAGACTTGAAAGCATGATTTCTAAATATGTTGACTTTATCTTCGAAAACAACAACCTATGAAACATATCATCACAATGCTATGCCTGCTGCTCTTTGCGGCATTTGGCATGGCGCAGGAAAAAAATTTCATCTCAACCTGCGGTAAAACACAAACCGTGATCAAATGGTCGGAGGAACACAAAAACGGCAAGATACTACTGAACACGGCTCAGGGCAGTGAGCGACATGAGTATCTTTTAGGTAACGGATATAAGAACGAAAGTTGGAAAATAGTGAATCCTTCCACAAACACTAATCTTACTGTCAGTCTGAATCGTGGCACATATACTCTTTCCGGCAGATTCAGAGGAAAGGCGATTTCAAAAACAGTAAAAAGCAAGGGCAAGCCGTGGTATCAGAACATTGCGTATAATGCCGGTCTGACCTTGAAAAAGGGCAAGTCGGTGGAATACGAATGTTTCCGCCCTGACAATATGAAACTCTATACCATGTCGGCCACGAAAAAAGGGATAGAGAGGTTTAACGGGAAGAACGCGCTGAGGATTGAAGTCAGTCTTACCGGCTTTATGTCTGTTTTCTGGAACTGCGATTATTATTTCGATCCACACACATTTTTGTTTGCGGGCTATAAGGGAGTCAACGGTGGGCCGGGAACACCTGAAACAAAAATAACGGTATCAAGATGAAGACTATAATATTCTATCGTTCCTCATATCGAGGCAACACGCTGAAGATCGCGCAAAGTATGGCAGAAACCCTTTCTGCCGAATTGGTGTCAATAGACACGACCCCTTCGATAGACCTGTCGGAATACGACCTTATCGGCTTTGGGTCTGCAATCAACTTCGCGGCTCATGATATCCGGCTTCAGCGATTCGTGGCAGAGCAAGATCTTGCCGGTAAGAATGTCTTTATATTCTCTACCCGATGCCGACCTCTCTTAGGAGCATATCATAAGCCACTCAGAAATATAATTGAGAGCGGGGGCGGAATAGTTGTCGGAGATTTTTCTTGCCGTGGATATGACCGCACCGGACCGTGGGTTGGAATGGATGGCTACAATAAATCCAGACCCAACGAAAGGGACATATTCAAGGCAAGGTTATTTGCTGAAAAAATAAAATGGAAACTTCATCCGCTGGCAACTAAATATAAGGTTCCCGTCAATGAATATTTTTCCGGCATTGCATTACGCAATACGGATACAGGAATCATAGCCGGCAACAAGGTGGTTTTTCTCAATACCTCTACCTGCGTTAGTTGTGGAATGTGCATCAAAGTCTGTCCGATGCACGTATTCACACTTAAAGACAAGGTATTGCCCATGAATGAGGCTAACTGCATCCAGTGTAGACTATGTGCCGATAAATGCCCTACATCATCCATATTTATCAGGGAATCTTTCTTGAATGGATTAAGGATAGCGTTCAGGGAATCTTTCTCGGATAAATTACAGAAAAGCTATAATTCTTTAGATAGTCAATAAATGTCTTTGAATCAGGAACGGCATCGCTGAAATCATCAATTGTAACTTGTAAAAGCATACCCGTTCTCCTTAAATCAAACCCATGGACTTGGCTAATCGGCAGGCTTCGTGTGAGTTCTTCACCTGAAGTTTGCCGATTATTTGCTGACGGTGACGGCTGACGGTATGGACGCTGATGTTGAGTTGTTCAGCGATTTCTGAACTTTTCATTCCGGTGTCAATAAGCGAGAGCACCTGACACTCCCTTTTGCTCAAGATACTGTCGTTGCCAGAGGATCCAAGTTCCTCCTTTATTCCGGTTATTGAATTTACAGCGAAGCTCTTTCCCTTGAAATCGAAAGGGAGAGGTCCATAAATGCATATTGCGTATCTTACATACTCCTTGTTATCGTCAAAGATATAGAACATCCTGTGCAATACGTCGTGGATTTCGCCGTCGGTAAAGAGGAAACGCAATTTTGAAACGAGATAATATTCGGATCTCCGATGTCTTGGCAGGTGTCTCAGGAAATGGAAGAAACGGAGTTCTGCGATGCATTTTTCCTCTTGCTCAGCCTCTGACATTAATGACAGAATCCGGTCTTCCCAGATGGAATTTTCATGATGGTAGTCGTCAATGGCAAGGTTGCGCTCAAAGCCGCCCGATATGATATGGCTTTTGCCGTCGGTCATGTTGCTTACCACAACAAGCACGTTCTCTATATCTGCCATGAAGTGGGCGTAGTCAAGAATTTGGGGCAATATGGCGCTGTCGGCTGGGTTGCATTTCGATAACAATAACTCATCGAGTTTCTTTCTGCTTGACTGAGAATGGTTATTTCTGACCATTGTGTATTAATGTTTAGCCTGTTAACTTTGCAAAGTTAATCAATTAAATGGTTATAGACAAGTATGACGGAAAAAGATAAAATGCTTGCTGGCATGATATATGATGCCAACAATGATTCGGAACTTATCGCTGAACGATTAAAATGTAAGGAGTTATGTCGCGATTACAACGACTTGCGCCCCTGTGATATGGCAGCCCGCGAGGCTTTGTTGCGCAAAATACTCGGTGAGGCCAAGGAAGGATTGCTCATCGAGCAACCTTTTTATTGCGATTATGGTTACAATATTCATGTGGGGAATAATTTCTATGCCAACTTTAATCTCGTGATTCTTGACGAGGCTAAGGTGACATTCGGCGACAATGTGTTTATAGCCCCCAACTGTGGATTCTACACGGCGGGGCATCCTATAGATGCAGTCGAACGAAACAAAGGGTTGGAATATGCGCGCCCTATCACAGTCGGCAATAACGTGTGGATTGGAGCCGGAGTCACGGTTGTGCCGGGAGTCACAATAGGTGACAACTGCGTGATCGGAGCCGGAAGTGTCGTGGTTAAGGATATACCATCCAATTCCGTTGCCGTCGGCAATCCTTGTAAAGTCATAAAGGCTATCTAACATGACAAACTATTATGAAAATAGATCATATAGCAATCTGGGCTGAGGATATAGAATTACTCCGCGAATTCTACATGAAGTATTTCAATATGTCCTGCAGTCACAAGTATGTCAATGCCAAGAAGAATTTCAGTTCATATTTTCTCTCTTTTGGAGATGGAGGAGCGCGCATCGAAATAATGAATATTCCAGGCAAGGATGCTCCTGCGAGCAGAGGCGACCTGAAGGGACTGGCTCATTTTGCCATCTCGGTCGGGAGCAGGGGAGATGTTGACAGCATGGCAAAACGGCTCGAGGAGGATGGCTTCACAATTATGAGTGCGCCGCGCACGACCGGCGACGGCTATTATGAATGTGCCATAGCCGACCCCGAGGGAAATTACGTGGAAATAACTGCTGACTAAAGTTTTAAATGGTATACATAAATGAGCATGATGCAGGGGTGCAATAATGCACATCTGCATCACTTTTCATAGTTAGTCTTATTTTTTATTCTTATATAGCCAGTGAATTTTGAGCCATTCGCGGACAGGCTCGTCATATAATTTCAGACAGGCATACGCCACTGCAATTGAAGTCACCAACAGAGAACAGAACACCCATACTTGTGCGCCTTCCGGAGCGTCGGGATGTGCGGCTACCCATTGCATCTGCATATACACCAATGGATAGTGGGTGATATAGAGCGGGTAGGAGATTGCCCCGAGAAACTTGCATACCTTTATTGTCTTCCTCCCTTCAAGAGGGCTACCGGCTCCGGCTGCAACAATCATTGGGAAGAGTAATAGGATAACGATGACGCAGTACGAGCCGTTGATCATGTTCGGTGTGTCGCCTCCTAAATGCGGCATTACGAGTATTGCGGCAAGCGCAAGAGAACACCATAAGAATCCATAGTTCTTAATCCTGATGCTTATTCCTAACCGATACATCAGTAATCCCCCAAAGAAAGGATAGAGAAGTCGTGTCAATCCGATATAGAGCTGGTCAGGTGTCAGTCCGAAACCTCCAATCATCGTATGTGCGGCCGAGCCACGGTCTGCTAACAGTCCGAACCAGTCGAGATTCAGTCCTAAGCTTATAGTCAGTATGGCCGATAAACCGACAAATACTGCGAGAACCACCTTCGAGAAACGGCGTATGATCATTGCGTACAATATATTGCCTATATATTCCCACATCAGTGACCATGTGACGCCATTTAACGAATTGACTTCCGACCATCCGCGGATATCCATCGATGGGGGGGTAGGGAACATAAGGCAGCCTAAAATGACTATCACCAGGAGTTTCCACCAAGGCGTCTGCATCACGTATGTAAAGAATGGGGCGTCTCCGAAATAAAACCATATGGCCCCGATAAGAGTTCCCATTATCACCATAGGCTGTAGGCGTATGAGACGGCGTTTATAGAAATTCCATTGCGTCATCCCCTTGCTCCATCGGTCATCATAGGCATAGCCGATGACAAATCCGGACAATATGAAAAAGAAATCAACGGCAAGGTATCCGTGATTAAGTATCTGGAAACATGGTCCCTCAGAATAGGTCTCAAACAGATGGAACATCACTACAAGTATTGCCGCGACGCCTCGCAGTCCGTCGAGTATCTCAAAGCGCGGTTTTGATGCAAGAAGATTGGTATTCATTGTCCATTGAAGATTGGTGTTAGTACAGTTTACAAAATTAATGCTTTGTTATTGTCGTAGAATTACCGATTTTTCCAAAACATTTAACTATATTTGCATTTTGTATGGAGTGTGCTTTTAAATATGATGATGTCCGGCTTGATCCTAAACGCCAGATTCCCATTCATACGCAGAATGAATGGGAATTATCGTATGTCATACATGGACGCGGCATGCGAATCTTAGGTGAGGAAAGACAACTGTTTCATGAGGGTGAGGTAATGCTGATTCCTCCGCAATTTCCTCATGGCTGGTTTTTTGATAGCAACTCTACAGATGAAGATGGGTGCATACATAATATCACTCTGCTGTTCTCTTCAGATTTACCCTCACGACTATCCATGGTTTTACCGGAATTGACTAAAGTCGTCAAGGTTCTTGGCACTATCAGCCTGCCAAGGCGATATATAGGAAGAACTTGTGACGAGATCGTCAGGCTGCTTGAGGAAATGCAAACTTTAGATTCGGTAAAGAGGTTGCCATTGATGCTGCAGTTACTCATTCTTCTAACCGAGGATGCCGAAACGCAGGAAATCGGTAGTAGGCTTATGAGTAAATCAAAAAGGAATGCCGATAGACTTCGTATCTATTGTGAATGTAATTTTTATAGAAACATAACGCTTGATGAGACTGCCGCCTATATGAACATGAACAAATCTGCTTTGTGTAAATTCATCAAAAAACATATGGGGCAGACGTTTACAGGATTCATCAATTCTCTGAGACTTGAAAAGGCAGCCCATTTACTCACCTCTACGATGGATTCAGCGTGTGATATCGCGTATGATTGCGGATTCTCAAGTATCCCTTACTTTCATCGGCTGTTCTCTATCCGTTATGGCATGTCGCCATGTGCTTACCGAAAGAGAATTCAGTCAGACAGTATGAACTGAATATTTACCTTTTTTCGCTATGCAGACAGGTCTCAGAAGTCAGATATATCTTTGCAGTATCTTCCTTCTACTTGAATCCCAATACGATTGACTCGCGTGCTTCACTTGACAACTCCGACTCTGCGCTTAGAGCCGGGACGTTTCCCTTGAGGAGGGATTCGTTTGATTATTCTTGCCGGGTTGCCTGTTTACCCAAACTTCAATTGGTTGCAGGGGGCGTTTGAAGAGTTTTACCATAAAGCCTACGAGGAATGCCGATACGAGAGTGCCCTATCGGACGCCTTCGATGCTTCCAATCATGACCCAGGCTATGAGTATGCCTGTCAAAGTCATCACGACGTCATTGATTATCTTGATGGTTTGGAACTCCCAGTGGCCCACCTTGTTGATTGCCGCCACGATACCCTCGCCGGGAAGCATCAACAATGTATTATCACTGTCTCGACCCGTGGGCTGCTGAAAAAAACTGCAAGTGTCCGGGGGCGTAAAGGCATTCCCCGGCAACTGCGATAAAAGAATAGGAGAGTACGGCATGGAAAAAGGGACATCCGTTTGCTTCAGAATGGATAGAATTTGTTATCTTTGTAAGACAGTATCAATTATAAATAATGTCACTAAAATATGCCGAAATTTAGATTCTTATGATAAGAACATTGAGACATAATGAATTGCTGTCTCCTGTACCTGTGCGGGAGTCTGCAAGACTCCGACCATTAGTAGCCGGGTACACGACGGCGAAATGCGCGGCTCAAGCCGAGAACGCATTCCGTCGTCGTGTGCCCGGTAGGGTTAAAAGTAATATATGTCTGGAAGACATCTTGTTACATCGTGAAGAGACTCTGCGCCGAAGTCGTTGGAACTGTAACGAGGTGTCTTGTCAGACACATGCGTTGTTATCGTCTTCCGGGTACACTAACCGGGAAAATGCTTTCGCAGCAAGCTGCGGCATTTTCTCGGTTAGTGTACCCGGCTACTCATGGTCGAGGTCTTTCAGACCTCCGCACAGGTAGAGTCCTGAACCGTTATTTTAGTGACATTACAGTTATAAAACATTTTCAAGATGAAGACAAAAGCAAACATAGGCATTGCACTGGTGATAGCCTTTGCTGTCACATTGATAACAGGTATAATCCTGCATCTTAAAAGTCATGGAATTCTTATCGAGCCACGTGGAGTACTGAAAACCGTTCACTGGATATTCGGCTACATGATGACCATACTCCTTTGTATTCATTGGTCAGAGTTTCATAAGATGCTCACAGCCATTAAAAGGAGATTCAGATGGTTCTATGCCGACACATGGCTGTTGATTGTCTTGTTTATCGCCACTCTGCTGACCGGAACAGTCAAGTTACTGTCGCCGGTCAAGATTCCTCATCTTGGTCTGTGGCATTATGGACTCGGAATAGCCATGAGCATAACCGCAGCAATCCATCTTGTCAGAGGACTTCCGTCGTGGAACAGATTAAGGAAATCCTTTTAGTTAAAGGTCGGTTGCGGTGACTTGTCAGTCGCCGCAACTGTCGAGACCAAGCTGGATGTTTTCGGTTTCCTCGTTCTGCGCCGAACAACCGCTTTCGGTCCGGGATTCCGGACGAGGAGGGATGCGTTTGATTATTCTTGCCGGGTTGCCGGCCACTATTGTGTCGGCGGGGACATCCTTGGTCACGACACTGGCGGCTCCGACCACTGCGTTGTCGCCGACTGTGACTCCGGGCAGGATTGTGGCTCCGGCTCCGATCCATGCTTTCTTTCCGATGTGGATTGGCTTGCAGGTTATGACCTGGCGCTCGTAGAGGTCATGGTTGTTGGATATCAGTTGTACGTTTGCCGCTATCATCGCGCCATCATCTATGGTGATTCCTCCGGCTGCCATCATCAGGCATCCGGGCATTATGACAACGTTACTGCCTATGCTCACCATGTGAAAGCGTACACCAGAAAGTGGCGTCGCAACTCTGCTTCCATCTCCGATTGTCGGAAAAATTACACTCATAAGCCGTCGATATTCTTGGGTGCCCGGCATAGTCTGGTTGAACTTGAAGACCAGTTGAGCCTGTCTCTCTGCCAGTGCCAGTTCTTCAGGTGACTGTTTCGTGACGTCAATTCTTATTTCTTCCATAGGTAGATTACTGTATTTGTACTTTTTATGATACCTGCGTAGTTTGGCCGGTGTTTTGGGTCAATCGTACTAATCATGTTCTCAGGCATCACGAATTCATCTATTGCGAGACTGAATATATTCCGAGGGAGTCATCCCGGTCTCTTTCTTGAACATTCGGCTCAGGTGGGCCGGGTATTCAAAGCCGAGCCTATATGCCGCCTCTGCGACTGTAAGTCCGGAAGCGAGTTCATTCTTTATCAGCCGTATGACAAACTGCCGGATCAACCGTCCTGGACTTTCCCCGGTCATCTTTTTTATAAGGTCACTGAAATAATTGACCGACATGCAGAGATGCTCGGCGCAGACGCCGACCGTAGGAAGCCCGTTTGAAATCTGGCGATTTTCGGCAAAATATCCTTTAAGAAAACTGTCGAATCTTGAAAGTATGTCGTTATTGGAAAGTTTTCTTGTGATGAACTGACGGTTGTAGAAACGTTGGCAGTACTTGAGAAGTAAAGAGATATAACTTATCAGGATGTCGTCCTGAAGGTCATCATGTGGATTCTCGACTTCCGATTTAATCCTCTTGAATATGGATGCTACAATCTCACGCTCCGTCTCGTTCATGTGAAGTGCCTCATTGACACTATAGTCGAAAAACGAATAGTTCCTGATGTCTTTTTCAAGTTGGGTGCCGTGAATGAGGTCAGGATGGAACAACATCGCCCAGCCGCCAATGGAATCTCTTTCTCCGTTGTCCTCCTTGCCTCCGATCTGTCCAGGCGCGACACAGATCAGAGAGCCTTCTTTATAATCATATCTGCCGCATCCATACGTAAGGTCAAGATCATTGTTTTCCTGCACGAAAACACCATAAACCTCGTATCTGTTAAGGCTGTGGCGAACGGGAGAAATCTCTGAGAAGTCAATGACAGTTATAAGCGGATGCCGGTCGGTGAGTCCATGATATCCGCTGTAATCGGAGGTTTTGTTGACCTTCAGTATTTTGGCCATTGAACACTTTATTGATTGTCAGATGCAAATTTAATAATAATACTCGAGATTTTAGAGTCTTCCCCTTAATTTTTCGTTTCGCAAGGTCTAAGTGATTACTCATGTCTGCGCAACCATACAAAAGTAGAATTGGTAATAATTGATGAGAAATAGGTATGAAAAAGCATGGAATTACTGCTAATTTTGCAACTGATAGATAAATCAGTTATAGTCTGCGTAACAAGAAATAGTCACGACAATGAAAAAAATATTTTTATCATTATTGGCAGTCATCGCCATGGCACTTTTTGCCTGCGCATCAAAGGAGAAAAAAGGGCTGAGTCCATTGAGGCCGCGACTCCGGTTCTGGCAAGATTTGACGCATATCACACCGTGGACCTGTATGTGAGCCGGGATGTCGCACCCCGTCCTATTATCGGAGGTGCTCCTGCAAAACAGATTAAACAGATATAACAAGACAAAAATATGTTAGGAAATTTCATTTATTCAAATCCGACAAAACTCTATTTCGGAGACGAGGCCCAGAAAAACCTTGTGGCTGCTTTGAGCGGATTCGGTAAAAAAGTCCTTCTCACATACGGAGGAGGCTCCATAAAACGTAACGGAATATACGACGATGTGATTGCCGCTCTTAACGAGGCAGGGAAAGAGGTCGTGGAACTCCCCGGAGTAATGCCCAATCCCACACTCGCCAAAGTAAAAGAGGGCGTGGAAATAGTGCGCCGTAACAATGTAGAGTTCATTCTCGCTGTAGGAGGCGGCTCGACAATCGACTATGCTAAAGCTGTAAGCGCGTCAGCAGGTTATGAGGGCGATGCGTGGCAGCATTTCTGGGTTGAACAGGCTGATCCGGCACCTGACCAGAAGCTTATACCAATAGGAGCCGTCCTGACTATGGCTGGCACCGGGTCGGAAATGAACGGTGGTTCAGTAATCACCAATCAGGAGACCAAGATGAAAATCGGCAAGGTATTTGGCGATAATCTGATGCCTCGTTTTGCCGTGCTTAATCCCCGCTATACATTCTCGGTGCCTAAGCGTCAGATGGTAGCCGGTATATTTGATATAATGAGCCATATAATGGAACAATACTTCTCCGGCGATGACGACTCCACTTCCGATTATCTTGCCGAGGGATTGATGCGTTCAGTAATCAAATCAGGCATAGAGGCAGTGAAAGACCCTGAAAACTACGAGGCACGTTCAAATATCATGTGGTCGGCGACATGGGCGTTAAACACACTCATCGGCGAGGGCAAGACTCAGGACTGGGAAGTCCATATGCTCGGCCATGCCATCAGTGCCTACACCGACGCAACTCACGGCATGACGCTCGCGGCTGTCTCTCCTTCCTACTATCGCCTTATAATGAACTACGGAGTTAAGAAGTTCGCCCGCTTTGCCCATGTGGTATGGAACATACCCACGGAAGGCAAGACCGATGAACAGCTTGCAGCCGCCGGCATAGAGGCTCTTACCGCATGGATTAAGGAAATCGGAGCGGCTTCCAATATTTCATCTCTCGGTGTAACACCGGATATGATTGAGGGAATAGCTGATGCCACTCTCGTAATGACAGGCGGCTACCATCAGTTGAACCGTGATGAAATCGTTGGAATATTACGTAGTAGTCTTTAATTTATGAAAAGGCACTTGTAATATCAACGAGCCTTCACCCGCGAAGCAACAGCTTATTGACCAGAAAGAACTTAACCCTATAAACAAATTCATAAACTATTTAGAATAATCTCGTAATAACTCCAAAATGAAAAATCTGGTATATTTAGCGACAGCAGTTATATTATTCTCTTTCGGACATGCGAAAGCCCAGCAGGTGGCTCCGACTACTTCGGATTCTGTCGCAACGGTGTATTTCATTAAGGAGATAACTCCCGAAAATCTCCTGAAGATCTATGACGCGCTTGATCGTCGCGCTACGGGTAAGGTGTGTGTAAAACTGTCTTTCGGCGAAAGCGGAAATCCCAACCATCTCGCTCCGGCCTTGGTCGTTCCTCTGGTGCAAGGTTTGAAAGCCACACTCGTAGAATGTAATACCGCTTATCAGAGTTCAAGACGCCATTCATCCGATCACCTGAAAACCGCCGGGGAACACGGATTTACGGCAATAGCCCCCATAGATATCATGGACAGTAATGGAGAAACAGCTCTGCCCGTCAAAGGAGGCAAACATCTTAATCTCGCCTATATCGGCAAGAACTGGCTGGACTATGATTTCACGATAGTGCTTTCGCATTTCAAGGGTCATCCCAGCGGAGGGTTCGGCGGAGCTTTGAAGAACATGGCAATCGGCATGCAGTCAAGCAACGGCAAGGCATGGGTCCATACCGCAGGCAAAAGTTTCGATGCCGACAACTGGATGCCTGATCGGGCCGCTCAGGACGATTTTCTTGAATCAATGGCTGAGTCATCAAAAGCGATCATCGATCATGCCGGCGATCATATCCTTTACATATCTGTCGCCAACAACCTTTCAGTCGATTGTGACTGCGTGGCACACCCATCTCCGGTTCAAATGGCAGATATAGGTATCTTCGCGTCGCTTGATCCAGTCGCTCTCGACCGTGCCTGCGTGGATGCAATCCACAATTCGCCTGACCATGGTAAAGTCCATATGGAGCAGCGTATCGCCGAACGCAACGGCACTCATCTTCTCGACTACGCCGAGCAACTCGGCATGGGTACTCAGAAATATGTCCTCATAACTCTTGAATGAAAGACATTTGAGAAAACTTGTAAATGAACCCTGGTTACTAAAAACTGCCCACACCTATAGGAGTGGGCAGTTTTTGGTCTTAGATGATTATCAATACTGGGGTGGGGGGGAACGTATTTTTTTCTTGGAAAATTTGGAACTTTTGAATATTGTTTGTAATTTTGCGAACGACTAACAAGGAGATATGATGAAATTAGAGATAACACCTGAACAAGAGCGGCTTGCACGGTTTGCGAAAGCCATGGGTCATCCCACCCGTATAGCAATCCTGCATTTCCTCGCCCAGAGAAATGAATGTTTTTTCGGCGATATTCACGAGGTGCTACCGGTAGCGAAGGCAACAGTGTCTCAACATCTGAGTGAACTGAAAGAGGCGGGACTGATACAGGGTACAATAGAACCTCCAAAAGTAAAATATTGCATCAATCCCGAAAACTGGAAACTTGCCAAGCAACTGTTTTCACAGATGCTCGATGAGTGCTGTCCCTCAAAAAAGAATAGCTGCTGTTTGTAAGCGCTATTTTTTTACCCTCGATGTTCGTAATTCGGCAAATAACAATCTAAATACATTCAAATAACATGAAAAAGCTACTGATGTTTTTCGCCCTCCTTATAGGGCTGCTATCATGCGGCTGCGGTGAGAACACCGCCAATGCAAAATCTCCTGCAACCGACAGAGTGGAAGTGATATATTTCCATGGCAAACAACGCTGTGCCACCTGCATGGCTATCGAGAAGAATACCCGTGAGATTCTCAATTCCCAGTTTGCCAACAAACTGAAAAACGGTAAAGTCGTATTCAAAATCGTGGATATATCCACACCGGAAGGCGAAAAGATTGCCGATAGATACGAAGTGACATGGTCTTCTCTCTTTGTCAACAAGTGGAAAAACGGCAAAGAGACCCGCAACAACATGACAGAGTTCGCCTTCGGTAATGCCCGCAAGAATCCTGATGCTTTCAAGAAAACTCTTGCCGACAAAATCAGACACTCGCTGAAATAATGGACTGGCTACAGACACTGCTCGACAACAGCACAGCTCCGGCTCTGACGGCTTTCCTTCTCGGGGTGCTCACCGCAATTTCTCCGTGTCCGCTTGCCACCAACATAGCCGCAATAGGCTATATAAGCAAGGACATAGAGAACCGAGGGCGTATCTTCCGTAACGGGGGACTCTATACTGTCGGTAGAATAATTGCCTATACCGTTCTCGGCATCGTGCTTATCTCGATACTGAAAGAGGGAGCAAGTTTGTTTGGCATACAGAAAGCAATTGGGAAATGGGGGGAGCTGCTGATTGGACCGTTGCTTTTGCTGATTGGATTGTTTATGCTGTTCGGGCATAAGCTCAATCTGCCTCAGTTCGGCTTCGGCGGCAATGGAGAAGGCCTTGCCCGAAAAGGAGGCTGGGGCGCCTTGTTGCTCGGCGTTCTGTTCGCAATGGCTTTTTGTCCGACAAGCGGAGTACTCTACTTCGGTATGCTGATTCCCATATCGGTAACGACAAGCGCAGGCTGGCTTCTGCCGGTTCTGTTCGCAATCGCCACAGCACTTCCAGTGCTTGCCGTTGCGTGGATTCTCGCTTTCAGCGTTGAAAAGGTCGGCGAGTTCTACGGCAAACTGCGCACTATTCAGAAATGGCTCAACATCATTGTCGGCGTCATTTTCATAGCGATAGGCATTTACTACTGTATAATGATGTACTTCTAAAAATTGTATAAACTGTAAAAACGAAATCATGGATAAAAATGAATCTAAGAAAGGCTTTTGGTCAATCCTTTTCGCTCCCAAAAAGAAAAGTTCCTGTTGCTGCAACAGCAACATATTCGTAGATGAAAATGTAAAACCCGTGCAGTCATGCGTATGCTCCGACGATTCAACCGGAACCGCAGAAGCCACTTGCTGCGCTATGGCTCCTGACGCCAAGGTAAACGAGGTGATTGTCCTCGGTCCCGGCTGCGCCAAGTGCAAAAAAACATATGTAGTGGTGGAAGAGATTATCAGTGAGTATGGTCTCGATGTAAAGCTCTCCAAAATCGAGGACATTGCCGAAATGATGAAATATAACATCATGGCGACCCCTGCCGTGGTCGTTGACGGTACAGTCAAAATCAAGGGGCACGTTCCTTCGGCTGACGAAGTGAAAAAGACTTTCGGCATCTGAACCTTGACAGCAGGAGACTGATATGGAAACAAGAAAGGAAATTAAGTTTCTGGTGTGGACTGTTGTCTTATTCCTGACAGCATTCTTCTTGCCGGTCAACAGTGACACGCTGATGACGGCGATTCACTCCACCCTTGACCTCACCAAGTGGTACGCCCGCGAGCATATCGTGCTTTGCCTTCTTCCGGCTTTTTTCATCGCCGGTGTGATAGCGGTGTTCGTAAGTCAGGGTGCTGTGCTGAAATATTTCGGAGCCAATGCAAAGAAATGGGTGTCATATACCGTCGCTTCGGTGTCGGGAGGAATCCTTGCCGTCTGTTCCTGTACCATTCTCCCGTTGTTCACAAGTATCTACAAGCGTGGCGCGGGACTTGGTCCGGCAATAGCCTTCCTCTATTCCGGTCCCGCAATAAGCATCCTCTCGATAATCCTCACGGCTCGTATTCTCGGATTAGAAATGGGACTTGCTCGCGTCATCGGAGCCGTTACATTCGCAATAGTCATCGGCTTAGTGATGTCGTTTATCTTCCGCAAGGAGGAACGCGACAAGGAGATTGAGCAGATGAACATC
Organism: Muribaculaceae bacterium; assembly: GCA_014867205.1. Lineage (GTDB taxonomy): Bacteria > Bacteroidota > Bacteroidia > Bacteroidales > Muribaculaceae > Lepagella. The sequence goes on from WGUO01000001.1 coordinate 95,552, forward strand.
GTGCCGCCGCCTGAGAAACGGCCACTGTGGCAGACGTCTGTTTTCTTCTTTACCCTCGTGGCAATCCTGGTGTTCGCCAACTGGGGTGCTCCGGCAGCAATCGACCGTGGAATTTGGGCCGTAATCTATAATGCTAAATGGTGGATAACCTCGGCTCTTGCAATAGGACTTTGCGTAATCTTAGTTAAGATTCTCCATCTGAAAGCCCGATGGATTATACTCGGTGCTATCGCGGTGGCCGTGTCGGCTTTTCTCACAAATGTCTTCATCCCGGATGCTAAATTGGCTCCCCTCGTACCGATGATTGTGTCGGTAGCCGTGCTTGCCATTGTATTGCTATTCGACAAGAGCAATGACGAGAACCGCGAATGGGCGTTATCATCCTGGGGATTCGCCAAGCTGATACTTCCCTTGCTTGCCGTAGGCGTACTGACCGCCGGGTTCCTGCTCGGCTCTACACATGACGGCATGGAACTGCCCGGCATTATACCCAACAGCTGGGTTGAATGGGCAGTAGGCGGCAATTCCCTGCTTTCGAACTTCTTCGCAAGTTTTACGGGCGCGTTTATGTACTTTGCCACACTCACCGAAGTGCCTATCATTCAAGGGCTCCTCGCTTCCGGGATGGGCAAAGGTCCGGCACTTGCGTTGCTGCTTGCAGGTCCCTCGCTTTCGCTCCCGAATATGCTCGTAATTCGCAACGTGATGGGAATGAAGAAGACAGTAATCTACGTTGCTCTCGTAATAGTCATGGCAACCATCTCCGGTTGGATTTACGGTTATTTCTTCTAAATCTAAATGAAATGAAAGTATTGATTCTATGCACCGGCAACAGTTGCCGCAGTCAGATGGCACATGGATTCCTAAAGTCGTTTGACACGGAGTTAGAAGTGTTTTCCGCAGGCACAAAACCTGCGGAAAAGATCAATCCGCTTGCTGTAAAAGTCATGCGGGAGAGAGGTGTCGACATAAGCGGCCATACGCCTCACAATGTCGAGGAATATCTCAACGAGCCGTGGGATTATGTTATATCTGTATGTGGAGGTGCCAACGAGAACTGCCCGTCATTTATAAGCAACGTAAAGCATCGTATTCATATCGGGTTCGATGATCCTTCCGATGCAGTCGGTTCCGAGGATTATGTTATGAGTGAATTTCGTCGTGTTCGCGATGAAATCAATGACCGGTTTAGGCAATTCTACAAAGACAATCTGAAATGAATACTCCCCTTGACACACTCTGGTATTTCTGCTATATCACAGTTGAACTTGTCGTATTGTTCATCGTGATAACGGCACTTGTTGAGAGTATCCTGATGTATACACTTTCGAGAGAGTCATAAGAAAGGGCAACTTCGCAAGAATATGTAGCAATATCGACTCACATTTTTCTTTCTGGCATTCTGTAGATTTAACAAAAAGTTAACAGGCTGGATACACGCAACGGAATTATAAACCGTTATCTTATTCATGGATAAATCAACCATTCACTGTTATTGAAATGTGGAAGATATATGCTCTGTTGTCGGCTCTTTTCGCTGCTCTGACAGCCATTTGTGCTAAAGTTGGTGTAAAAGATGTTGATTCCAACCTCGCCACAGCGATTCGCACCACTGTTATCCTGTTTCTCACATGGGGTATCGTCTTTGTGTCCGGACATTTGTCGGAAGTCCGGTCTGTCACGCGGCATACCTGGCTGTTTCTTTTACTTTCCGGGATATCAATCGGTTTGTCATGGCTGTTCTACTTCAAGGCTATTCAGATCGGTGATGTGTCGCGTGTGGCTCCGATTGACAAACTTAGCGTCGTGCTGACCATCATACTTGCGTTTATATTGCTGAAAGAGCCTGCTTCTCCAAAGGTTATAGCGGGAGGCATGCTTATATGCGCGGGCAGCATACTGATGATGTGGAAATAACGGGATTCATATTTCATACAGAATCGGTCCTTAACTTTGTCGGCTTGAAAAATATACAAGCATGAAACTGTTGATAATAGAAGACGAGAGGATGCTCTCAAGGAGTATCGCCGAATATCTTGGACGCGAGGATTATCTTTGCGAACACGCCTACACCTGCAATGAGGCCCAATACAAGATTGCCGCCTATGAATATGACTGTATTCTTCTTGACCTTATGCTTCCCGATGGGAGTGGTCTTGATATATTGCGTAATATAAAAAAAGAGTCGCCACAGACCGGAGTGATAATCGTTTCCGCAAAAGACTCTCTTGACGATAAGGTCGAGGGACTGAAAATCGGAGCGGACGACTACCTGCCCAAACCTTTTCATCTGCCTGAACTGAGCATGAGGATTTTTGCTCTGATGAGAAGAAAGAAATTCACAAGTGACAACACGCTTCACGCCGGACAACTCACAATAGACCTCCCGGAACATAGAGTAACAGTCGGGAACAATCATATCGCATTGACGAAAAGCGAATACGACCTGTTGCTGTTCCTTATACAGAACCGCAACCGTGTTGTATCCAAAAGTGCGATTGCAGAGCATCTCAGCGGCGATATGGCCGATATGCTCGATGATTTCAATTTTATCTATGCGCATATCAAGAATTTGAAATCGAAATTGTCGGATGCTGGAATGACCGAATGTATAAAGACTCTTTACGGAATCGGATATAAATGGAATATCGACTGATGAAAACACTGCTGCACAAGACAAGCGTCAGGATTATCGGCTGCGTGGCGGCTGTGTTCATACTTACCGCGCCATTGTTTTATCTGATCACCAGGTATTTCTATGCCGAGGATATGATTGACATAATAGAGTCTGTAGAGCGTGGTGACGGTCTTCCTTCCTCGTTCGACCTGGAGGAGGATATAATAGCCGGAGTGATGATCCAGTATCTGCTCATCTTTATTGTGATTGCGCTGGCGTTGCTGGTTGCAATAAGGTTTGCACTGCGAGACCTTTGGAATCCGTTTGAGAGTACCTTGGGCTCTATGGAGCGGTTTAAGGTTACAGATGACATTCAGCGGCTGCCCGACGATGGGAACATAGAGGAATTTCATCGGCTGAACGAGACGCTTGCAGGCCTCATGCGGCGAAATGTAGAGACATACCGTCAGCAAAAGGAGTTTACAGAAAATGCCTCGCATGAACTCCAGACTCCGCTTGCCGTCATGAGGAGCCGCCTCGACCTGTTGTTGCAGCGGAATCTCGACAAAGAAACACTTGATGCCATCAATGAACTATATAATGCAAACCGACGCATGGAACGCCTGAACCGGGACTTGCTGCTGCTTGCAAAAATCGACAACGACCAGTTTGCCATCAATACAAAAGTGGATATCGTCTCTATAATCAAGGACATCGCTGACAGCCTGACATCGCTGGGATATAAGGTGAACACTACATTATCAGATACCCAATGTGAAATCACCGCGAACAGAACTCTTTTTGAGAGCCTTGTAAACAATCTGGTAGTCAATGCACTCCGGAATTCCGGACAGGTTGACATATCTTTGGCTGAAGGTAAACTTATGGTAAGTAACCCGTCAGATAACGGAAAACCGCTCGAAAATAGCCGACTGTTCCAGCGGTTCGCTTCAACATCCGGCTCTAAAGGCAACGGTCTTGGACTTGCGATAGCCAAAGCCGTCTGCGATGTTCATGGTTGGGATATAAAATATGGCTTTGTATCCGGCAACCATCTGTTCACGGTTATACTGAACAGTATGATTCAGAAGTGAGCCACAAATTCAAGCACAATTTTATTTTGCTCGGATATTGAAGGAACAACACCTTTTTTGTAAAAATACTGTTCGTAATTCAGACGGATATCGGCTTGAAGTGCGCCTTTTCCCATACTCAATGTCAATCCCCCTGTCAGTCTGTGGCGTTCCGGATCATCGGTTTTAAGGAGACCATTTTCATCTTTTGTTCCATTACTATGGTCGGACATATAGTCATATCGACCTAAAAAGGATAAAGCCAGATTGTTCCTTTTGAATGGCAATCGATATGCCGCAAACGCATCCACGGCATTGACCGGATTGAAAGCATGATGTGAATAATACTTCCTCAGATACTCCGCCTCTATGTGCCAACGGGAATTTTCCCAATAGACACCACCGTCGTACATATATGTGTTTACATCTGCGGCACCGGCTTTCTGGCAACTTAGCACGATATTGAACTGCCGCCAGAGGCAGATCTGCGATTTGAATGAGAAATTATAATTTGAGGTCCAGAAATTTTTCTGATTGGTCAGGCCAGAACCATTGAAGATTCCGCCTTCCAGCGTAAAAGGTGCCCCAGCCCCGAAAGTCCATGATGCGGCTGCACCCACATCCCTGACATTTCCCACCTGTTTGGCTATGAAGGAACGGTTGGCGAAATACTGGAGATGCGGCGAACGATGGGCATCAATGGAAAACGGCACACGCATCTGTCCGAATGTAAATTTTAACCGCTCCTTCGGCTGGAGCCGGACGTAAGCGTCAAGCATCTTGATGGCTCCCTCATCCGACAGGTCTATCTCTGCCTTGTATCTTACAATCGGTATGATTTTCCCTTCAACACTCATACGGGCATTCCGTATCTCGAACCTGCCTTTCCCTATGGTCGGTTCATACTCATATTTTGCCCGTATTGTGCCGTGAATATCCGGTAAATAGGGATTTTTTGTTTCCTGCGCCATCATAAAGGATGTAAATGTGGCTAATATAGCCAGCATTACGAAAACAGTTTTTTTCATTGCAACTAATAACTATCGTGTATGAGTTTTCTCGTATATGATCTCACCGGGTGTTTTTGTTTCCTGTCCCATATAGGCTGCGTAAACAATCCCGGAGAGGACTGCCAAGATGAAAATCCAAAGTAAAAATTCTTTTACCTTATTTATGACCTTTTCAATTCTCATGATTGAAGGGTTAGTTTTACACTGCAAAATTAGATTTATATCGTTTCATGAATATTTCATAAAAGATAATAATTTGTTGCATTTCTTATTGGATAGGACTCCATAATCATACACTGCTAATGGGAGAGATGACTCATTGCTGTATTTAATAAAAGATCAACTTTTAAGAAATAATCATGCAATATGTCATTTCTAACTTTGCCACCGAAAAAGAAACAGATATGATATTAAAACAAAAGATTATCCTTACATTTCTGTCTCTTACTTTGGCGAACATCCCAATACAGGCTGGTATAGTAAGAGGCACGGTTACCGACAAGACAACAGGAGAACCACTCATCGGAGCCACCGTCAGGGTTAAATCAAACCAGACAGGGACATCAACCGACATAGATGGTCAATACTCCTTAAATATAAGGAATGGCATCTACAGTCTCACTGTAAGCTATATTGGGTATGCTGACACGACTGCGGTTGCCAAAATAGGAGCAAGCGAGGAAGTGACAGTTCTCGACATTTCATTGTCTCCAGATGCAACATCCTTATCTGAAGTAACAGTCACAGCAGTTGTACGAAAAGATACAGAGGTCGCAATGATAGAGGAGGAACGTCAGAGCGACGTGGTGCAGACGAGTGTTTCAGCACAGCAGATAGCCAAAACGCAGGACAAGGACGCTTCCGAGGTTATAAGGCGAGTCCCCGGCATCTCGATAATCGATGACAAATTCGTAATGGTGCGTGGTCTCTCCCAGCGATACAACAACGTGTGGCTTAACGGAAGCGCCGTGCCGAGTTCGGAAGCGGATTCGCGCGCATTTTCATTCGACATCATTCCAAGCTCACAACTTGACAACATTGTGATAGTTAAAAGCCCGGCTCCTGAATATCCGTCAGATTTCACGGGTGGATTCGTACTGGTAAGGACGAAATATCAGCCAACACATACCGGTTTTGATATTTCTTTAGGGACATCTGTCAACGATATGACCCATTTCCGTGATTTCAAGTATTACAAAGGGGGTGGGAGGTCTTTCAACGGACAGTTTGACTCTCCCTTGGTCACGTATCCGGGCTTTTCCAACAGGATAGACGTTTTGGGAAACGGTTTCAGCAACGACTGGAAAATCTATACACGCAAGCCCATAGGTGATCTTAAACTCAACGCAAGTTATAACAACCGCTGGCGTTTTGAGTCGGTCGGTACGCTCGGTCTTCTTGCAAGTTTCAATTTCTCGGATTCTTACCGGACAATGACCGATATGGAGAACTCGCTCTACGGCCCCTATGACATTTCAAACGATGCTCCCGTATATCTGCGCCGTGCAACCGACAATCAATATACCCGGGATACAAAAATAGGCGGTATGCTCAATCTTTCGTTCCTCCCTCAAAACAATAATCACAGGTACGAATGGAAGACCATCTATAACAGAATTGTCAAAAACAGATATTCCAACAGAACAGGATTCAACGCCCAGCCTGACAATATCGAGGAGATGGAATATTACTACTCGACAAGAAATACACTCAATACCCAGTTTACAGGGCGACATGAGTTCACATCATCGTCGCTTTGGGACTGGAGTGCAGGATATGCCTACTCCGACCGCGATATGCCCGACCGCCGACTGATCCAGCTTACCGACCGTACCGACAACCGCATGGGCATCTACCGGATAAACCGCGAGTTTACCCGCCTGCGCGAACATACCGCCTCCCTCAACACCAATTATCGTCAGGAGATAACTCTCGGCACGTTCAAGCCTGTTATCAAAACAGGATTGTATGCCGAATACCGTGGACGCACATACGATGTCCGCGAGTTCCAATATGGCTGGCATCCTGACAATAATTTACCTTCAGGTTTTGAATTCTCAAACGACATTCCGGGCGATGTCCTTATTCCGGAAAATTTCGGGCCTGACAAGTTATATCTATATGAGAATGTCAATTTCCTGAACAGTTATAAAGCAAACAGCAAGCAACTGTCGGGGTATGTCGGAATAAACATTCCATGGAAGGCACTGACTGTGTATGGAGGTGTCAGATATGAATATGTCGATCAACTTTTGCAGATGAACACACGCCAATCGGAATCCAGTCTGCAAGATACGCATTATTACTACAACGATTTCTTCCCGTCAGTAAACTTAAATTATAAATTCAGCGAAGCCCATCAGTTGCGAGCGGCTTACGGCCGTACAATCAATCGTCCGGAATTTCGCGAGCTTGCACCGACCGTCTATTATGACTTTGACCTCGGCAGCAGCGTTATGGGAAATTATGACCTCAAAGCGGCATACATTCAGAATTTCGACCTCCGCTATGAATGGTATCCATCCAAAGGGGAAATAGTTTCAATCGCACTCTTTTACAAGAAGTTCAAGAATCCTATAGAATGGACTTATACCGTAGCCGGAGGCACTGATCTCGTTTATTCCTACATCAACGCTAAGGGCGCCAACAACTACGGTATTGAGATCGACATCCGTAAGAACTTAGGGTTCATCGGTCTGGAGGATTTTAGCCTATCGTTCAACGGTTCCTTCATCAAAAGCAAAGTTACATTTGACGAGGGCAACAATATAGATCGGCCGATGCAGGGACAGTCCCCCTATCTGATAAACACCGGCGTCTTCTACAACCGTAGCGGATGGTCGGCAGCCATTCTCTATAACCGCATAGGCAAACGCATTGTCGGAGTTGGCAACAAATATGGCACAGGTACCGATGGATCGTCCAGAAACATACCGAACTCATACGAGATGCCCCGCAACTCACTCGATCTGTCGTTCGGCAAGAAGTTCGGACATTGGGAGGTGAAAGCATCAGTGCGCGATATTCTCGCCGAACGATACCTATTCAAACAGATTGAGGACATTACCATACTCGACAAGACAAAACATATTGAGGAAGTCACCCGAAGCTATAAACCGGGACGGAACTTCAATCTATCAATAGCATACAGTTTCTAAAACTTTATAAACATGACAAATGTTAAACCAATCCCCATTTTTATGGACAAGACAACCAAACGATCCGGCCGTCGATTCCTGACGGCAGCGGCTTGTGTCCTGAGTCTTATGGCTGCAAGCTGCTCCTCCAACGAGGATGAACCAAAACCGCAGGAAAACAATCCTGAAGTAACGTACAAGGGCAATGTAGCCTACAGCGCAGGCCTTGTATTCAATGGCAACGAGTTGGGTAACGGCACACAGAACTTCCATCTGACGGGTGACGTGACACTTGCGAAGGGCACATACCTCCTGAAAGGATGGGTATACGTTGACGAAGGCGCAACACTCCGGATCCCCGCAGGAACAGTCATCAAGGGAGAGAAAGAGACAATGGCGGCACTCATCATCGAGCCCGGTGGCTACTGCGAGATGAAAGGAACGGTACAAGAACCAATAGTCATGACCTCGGCACAGGCTCCCGGTCAGCGTCGTCCCGGCGACTGGGGCGGTCTCATCATCTGTGGCAAGGGACTGAACAATCAGGGTACGCAGCAAATCGAGGGTGGTCCTACCACAATCCACGGAGGAAATGTAAAGGCCGATAATTCGGGCATATACAGCTACATCCGAGTTGAGTTCGCGGGCTATCCCTTCGACACGGACAAGGAGATAAACGGCGTAACCTTCGGTTCCGTGGGTAGCGGCACACAGATTGACCACATTCAGGTTTCATATTCCAACGACGACTCATTCGAATGGTTCGGTGGATCCGCCAACTGTTCCTATCTCATCGCCTACAAGGGCTGGGACGATGATTTCGATACCGACAACGGGTTTGACGGCGAAGTTCGTTACTGTCTTTCGGTACGCGACCCGCGTATTGCCGACACATCGCAGTCGAATGGATTCGAGAGTGACAACAATGCCAGTGGCGCGGAAACCACGCCATTCACTTCTGCCAAGTTCCGCAACATTACCCTTATCGGACCCATGACCGCTAAAAATACCGGATTCACCAATACCTCCGATTATATCAATGCGGGAAATATGTTCCCTGACAACGGCTCCAAACTCGGCAAGTTTCAGGCGGCGGTCCAGATCAGAAGAAGCAGTAAACTGAATATCTCGAATCTCTTAGCTGTCGGATTCCCCATCGGACTGATTGTTGATGGTGAGAAGGGGCAGACTGTTGCCTATGCCAAAGCCGGGGAATTCAAACTTGAGAACTGCATCTTCTCCGGCATGGATGTTCTTGGCACAGACAAGAACAAGGAATATGAGGATTATTTCTATGACTATACAACCAAGACCGAAGACCGGTCGATTGTTTCTTTCTCGCATTCCTTCTTCCTCGCCGGTCTCGGCAACAGGGCAACGGAAGAAAATGTGTTGGGTTTATCTGATCCGGCGAATACGGGACAGAACTATTGCCCGGCAACTGAAATCAGCGACGGCAAGGGTGGTTTTATCGGAGCTTTCCGTAACTCCTCTGACAACTGGATGAGCGGCTGGACCAACTTCGACCCGCAGAATACAGCCTACTGATTATATCCACCTGAGAATTAGAATATGGGGTGGCCGGATTGAGTCCGACCACCCTATATCTTTTATGAGGTTTGAATAATCTGCTATTGCTTTGTGAACATCATTTTGTCATGACCCGCTTCAAGCGTCATGGCATTACCGGTGATTTTCACATCATCAAACTTTCGCAGTTTCTGTATTTTCCCGGCGAGCATGGGTTTGATAACATCCGGGATATTGTCTGCAACACGTTGTTTGATTGTGTTAAGCGAATCAACAGGTGCATCTGTAAGCCTTCCATAGCTGAGAGTCAATGAAGCAGTATCGACATTTACAATCGTTTTCGAGGGATCGAGATTGACGATTATCTCATCGCCATCCTTAACAGTCCATGTACCCGAAGCACTGACATTCCCGTTGACGGTTGCCTTGACAGGAATATCGGTAGTTACGGATTCGACGCCTTTAATGAGGGTATAGTCAGCGGCGATTTTGATGGTGCCTCCATTTGTACCATCGGTCCTTGCGAATGTAAGAGTAGGTGTGCAGGTCATATCTCCTCCGTCACCGTAGCCAGACTTATCGCGGTCTCCGCCTCTGTGCTTATCTGATCTTTCTGACTCCTTCTTGTCTTCTTTGCCGGGTTTGTCCGGTTTGCCTTTGGACATCTCGGTAGCGTTTCCTTTCCATGTGCCGACAAGTTCACCGGCAAGTTTGGAATCACCCCCATTGCAGGAAGTGAGACCAATCGCAACGGACAGTGCCGCTGCCATCAATAGTTTAGTTTTCATAATCTTACTATTTGTGGTTTTTGATTTATTTACGGTGAAACATATATAATGGCAGATAAGTTCAGGATATAATATTAAAAATAAAAAGTTTAATAAAAACTTAATAATACAACCCTCATTCCAACTTTACAGTAACACAGGGATGATTCTCCTTAGAAAGTATCTGCATTGCATTCGCGTAGTTTGTGTAGAGCCTAAACATCCCAAATTGATAAAATTCCTTCAGTGGATTATCTTTCATCTTTTAGTCTTGAACTATTCAGAATATCTGCAAAATCAGTTTCTATTTTTGTCGCGTAATTTCAAACACGAAGATATGAATGGATTAACTGTATTCATTACCTCGTTATCAGTAACACTATCGGTTTTTGCTCAAACCGGGGTTGAAACTGACAGCATCGACACATCTGCGTTTGACAAATATCTGGATGAAATTGTCATAGTCGCAAAGAAGCCCGTAACCGTAGTAAAAGCAGACCGTAAAGTTTATACCGTCAATCAGGATCTTACGTCAAAAGCATCTTCGGCAGGCGAAATTCTCAATCATATCCCTTCGGTTGAAGTGGATATTGACGGAAATGTCAGCATGAGAGGCAACGATAACGTGACAATCCTGATAAACGGCAAACCCTCAGCGATGATGGCGGGAAAGACTCGTGCAGATGCCCTCAGTCAGTTGTCTGCCGCCAATATCGAGCGGATAGAAGTAATCGACAATCCTACCTCCGAATACAGAGCCGAGGGCGGTGGAGGAATCATAAACATAATAATGAGAACCGATACGAAACAAGGTTTCAACGGCTCCATACTTGCAAATGCCGGGAGTGCGGGACGATACAACGCCGGTGTGAGTTTAAACTACGGTATCCGCAATCTTAATTTTTACGGAGGATATACTTTTAGACGCGACCGCTATGACCGCACTGTTGATGATTACCGCATATCCCCCGCAGATACCATTACCCAGACCACTTACGGATTGGGGCGCCCGGTCTCCCATACATTCCGTCTTGGAATGACCGCCAATATCACATCTGCCGATATGCTTAGCGTTTCTGGAAATTATAACCGAAGAAATTTCAAGCGGGATGAGTATGTTGACTCACGGACAAAAGAAACCGGAGGTGTCGTTTCAGATTCATATCACCGTGACCGTGATGCCGATGCCAAAGAAAATATGTGGGAAGGAAGTCTCCAATACACCCATCGTTACGGCAACAGCAATGAGATTTCAATAGGTTATCTGTATTCTTCCGAATCGGAAGATGAATTGAACCGATACACGACAATGCGTCAGGATGTTGAGACCCGGAACAATGAAACCGTCTGGGATGCAGACTATATCCATAACGCCAACCTCAGATGGCAGCACGCTTTGACAGATAATATAAGATTGATTTCGGGATATGAGTTTGAACATCTGAGAGCCGAGCAGAATTATCATGTTTCCGACTGGGACGGGACATCATTCATCCCTAATACGGATGAGAGCAATGACTTCACACATCTGAGGATGGTGAACTCGCTGTATGCCAACGCCGATATGACTTTTGGTTTATGGCGCGTCGATGCCGGATTGCGTGGAGAATATACTGACATTGACAATCAACTGAAATCCATATCTGAAAGCCGACGCAAGCATTATTTTGACTTATTTCCTTCGGCAAGGGTATCACGCCATATCGGGGACGACATAGAACTGTCCACCGGTTACAGTATGCGTATCAACCGTCCACAAGGGAGCGATATGAATCCTTTTGCCGAAAGAATAAATCCGTTGAGTCTTGAGGCTGGCAATCCTGATCTGAAACCGGAGAGAATAAACACCGCCGATTTCGGTATCCGTTGGCTTTCAAACGCCGGTTCTCTTACTGCAAATATTTTCTACCTTCATATATCCGACGGCATAACAGAGGTATCCCGTTATATTGACAATGGAATATTGCTGACAACGAAAGAGAATCTCCAGACATCCCACAATGCCGGCATCGAGTTGGTATGGAATATGCGTGTTACTGACTGGCTTGACATAAACCTGAACGGTACAGGGTATTACAATCGTATTAATGCCTCAAGACTTGGCTTCGGGGGTAATCGCGAGATGTTTTCATGGAGTGGTTTGTTGAACGCTGATTTCACGCCCATAAAACATGGTACGGTTCAACTGAATGCCCGTTATCATTCAGCGACACTTGTGCCACAAGGAAAACGAGATGGCGATTTTCAGCTAAATCTTGGATTGAAGTATGATATACCGTCAATAAATCTCGCTCTTTTTGCATCAGTAACAGACTTGCTCGATACTTATAAACTATCATATACACTTGATACCCCGGCTCTGAAGCAGAAGGTGGAAAAACGCAGGAATCCCCGCATTATCTATGTAGGATTAAGCTGGAACTTCGGAGGCGGAGGCAAGAAACAGCATCATAATGTGGAATATGATGAAGAAATGTAATGTCATGATGTACGAGAAAAGAATACTTATACTTCTTTGGAGTATTATCCTGCCGGTAACGGTATTCGCCTCAAATGAAAATACTGACACTCTGACTTTCGATACTCTGAAATGCCAAGAGATTAAGAATCCTTACCGATTCCGTCCCACCCAACTTATCATACCCGGTGTTTTGATTGGGGCAGGTTTTATAGGTCTTGAGAGTGATTGGCTGAAATATACAAACCACGAAACCAAAGATGAGCTTCAGGAGCATCATCATTCAAAATTAGGTGTTGATGATTTCAGTCAGTATGCACCTTTGGCAGCAGCTTACGGATTAAGACTTTGCGGAATAAAAGGATTGCACGATTATGTTGATCTTACCATTATATCCGGCACAGCCTATCTCCTTACGGGGCTGTCGGTCTATGGAGTGAAAACACTGACAAGAGTTGAACGCCCCGATGGAAGCACACGCAACTCTTTCCCTTCGGGCCATACTGCGACGGCTTTTGCCGGTGCCGAGATACTGCGCCGCGAATATTGGAACGTATCACCGTGGATAGGTATCGCCGGATATGCAGTAGCCGCCGGGACAGGATTCTTGCGGATGTATAACAACCGTCACTGGCTTACAGATGTTGTGGCAGGTGCCGGATTCGGAATACTCTGTGCTCAGGCTGCATACTGGCTGTATCCGGTCATAACAAAGACACTCTTCCGAAAGAGATACAACTCGAATATCTACCTCTCTCCATACATTTCATCCGAAAGCAAAGGGATTGCTTTTCAATTGACATTCTAAATATCTGGATAAACTATGAGTCAACCTCTTTTCGGCGGTGCTGACGACAGCATCGTTGTGGCAGTAAACAGTTGCCACACACAATTTATGGACAATGCAGTCCTGGCAATAACAGACATCTGGTTTTTTGTCGGTATAGTATGTTGCATATTTGCATATGCCTTTTATAGGCAGAAACCTCAGATGGCACTCCTTTTCTGCGGATTACTGATAGTGGCTGTTGGGTGTTCGGACTTCCTGTGTGCCAGTATCATTCGTCCGGCAGTACAGCAACTCAGACCTACGAATCCAGACAATCCCATAAGCGCCATTCTTCACATAGTGGGCGGACACAGGGGCGGAAGATATGGTTTCCCGTCGTGTCATGCTGCCAATTCGTTCGCGATTGCCATCTTCTCTTCGTTATGGTTCAGGAAGAGATGGCTCGCAGAAGTACTCACGGGATGGGCATTGCTCGAATGTTACACGCGGCTTTATATGGGTGTCCATTATCCGTCAGACGTTGTTTTTGGAGCCGGTATCGGGAGTCTTACATCATATCTGATTTATCTACTGTGTAAGGAAATACAGCGCAAGGTGTCAAATAAGCATAAAAAGTGAAATTGTTAAACTTTTGACGTAATTTGTGAAACTGTGTCTTGTATTTTTGTTATAATTTTGCAATATAAACAAGACGAAACAAATTGAATTATACAAATTATTGAGATGAAGACAATAAAATTGAGAAACGGCGTTGAGATGCCGCAGATTGGCTACGGTGTCTATCAGGTGGATCCTGCCGAGTGTGAGAGATGTGTGAGCGATGCTCTTGGTGTGGGGTACCGAATGATTGATACCGCGCAGGCGTATCATAACGAGGAGGGAGTGGGTGCCGCTGTAGCAAAGAGCGGGATTCCCCGCAACGAACTCTTCCTTGTCTCAAAAATATGGATCTCCAACTATGGCTATGAGAAGGCCAGGGCTTCTATAGAAGAGAGCCTGCGCAGGCTCGGGTCTGACTATATAGACCTCATGCTGCTGCATCAGCCCTTCTGCGACCGCTATGGAGCATACCGTGCGCTTGAGGAGGCATATAAGGAGGGCAAACTCCGGGCAATCGGAGTGAGCAACTTCTATCCTGATCATCTCATTGACCTGGCAAGCAATGTCGAGATTCCGCCGATGGTCAACCAGGTCGAGACGCATGTCTTTGACCAGCAGGTCAAGGCTCAGAAATACATGGAGGAGTATGGCTGTCAGATCATGTCGTGGGGACCTCTTGCCGAGGGACGCAACAATTTCTTCACCAATCCGGTGCTTGAGGGAATTGGAAAGAAATATGACAAGTCGGTTGCGCAGGTCGCTCTCCGTTGGCTTATTCAGCGCGGTGTTATAATTATACCCAAGTCTGTCCATATCGAGCGAATGAAACAGAATCTTGACATTTTCGACTTTACCCTCAGCGATGAGGATATGGCCGAGATTGCAGGACTCGACACAGTCACGAGCCTATTCTTCGATCATCATGACCCTGAGGTAGTCAAGATGTTCATGGGCTGGCGCTAAATACTTGATAAAGTCAGGGTGAATAGGAGACCGCCCTGGGGACGGTTTGAGACGGTGATTGTCCCGCCGTGTAATTGCACGGCGTTCCTGACGATCGATAGACCAAGACCTGTCCCTCCGGCTGCACGCGACCGGCCCTTGTCGACTCGGTAGAATCGCTCGAACAGACGGGGCAAATGTTCCTCGGCTACTCCTGATCCATTATCATAGAGAGTGATTGTTATTCTATCTTTATCCTCCGTATGGCTCCTAATTACAATCCTGTCTCCTCCGCTGTAGGAGATCGCATTGTCAATCAGATTATAGAAAACCGATTCAAGCAGTTGGCGGTTGCCTTCTACCTGAAGGCAACCGCTGACCTCATTCTGCATTGTAAATCCTTTGGCAGTGGCCAGTTCAGTACTTTCCTCAACTATATTGGCTATTATTTCTCCTACATCAACTTTTTCCCGGCTTATGGACCGGGCACCGTCTTCCATTCGGGTGATCAGTGAGATGTCGTCAAGCAGTTGCTGAAGCCGCTGGTTGTTGGCGAGACATCTCGATAGGAACTCCGTCTGTTTTTCCTTGCTCATGTCCTGATGTGCCATAAGAGTCTCAAGGCAGACGCGCATCGATGCGACCGGTGTCTTCAGTTCATGGTTGATATTGTTGGTAAGCTGTTTTTTGATTCGTTCCTTCTCCTTCTGCTCATATAGAGCGAGACGGTGCTCCCGGTCACGCGCGGAGTTGGCTTCCAGCAGAGAGGAGTATAGCCTTACGATATGGTTAGAGATATCTCCTAATTCATCATGTGGGAACGGCTCACAGTCGCTGATCCGCTTACCCTTCTCCGCATTCTCCGCGAATTGGCGAAGACGGCGTATGTGCTGCCCGACACGACGGGTCGCGAAGTAGCCCAATGTACACATTACAGTTATCAGGCCTCCAAGAAACCATATAAAACCTCGGTCGGCCTCCAGCATCGAATTGAGTGACAATGAATATGGAACAGCCGTCCTCACGATCATGCCCCCGGGGCCCTTTCTGGCCGAATAGAAATATGTCTCGCCCGTACTCTCGCTGTGGCGTCGTAGGGAATATCCGGTACCGTTACGGACAGCTTCGGCAATCTCTTTCCGTGACAGATGGCTTGCATTCGGAAGTGTGTCAAGTGAGTTGTCATATATGACGCGTCCCGTAGAATCAATTATGCTTATACGCAGATCCCTGAAATTCCCGATGCCGGTATCCCTGATGTCGAAGTCACCTGACTTCACCTCATTGAGCAGGCGTTCGTTCAGCACCTGAAGCCCCGCGTTCATTTCCTCTGCCTTGAACTCCTTCTCCCGACGGTACTGGAAAAACAATACACAGGCCACGAGAAGTACTGAATAACCAACGAGCCAGAGGAACAGCCTCGTGGAATATGTAGGCTTAAGCCATGAAACCATAGCCATAGCCTGAGCGTGATTTGATATGTGAGCCGTATCTGCCTATTTTCTGCCGTATACGGGTGATGTTGACATCGACAACCCTGTCAAGTACAGTCACGTCATCAGGCCAGATATCCCTCAGCAGTTCCTCACGTGTGAACACTCTGCCCATATTGCTCATAAGCTTCAACAGGATCTCAAACTCTTTTTTCGGAAGACGAGCCTCGGACCCGTCGACCAAACAGACCTTGCTTGACGGATAGACCTCAAGACCCTCGAAGGCTACTTTGCTGTCCTGGATATTCTCTTCTTCACGCGAGGCGGTGCGCCTGAGCACAGTCTTGATCCTTGCCAGCACGTTGCGCAAGGAGTAGGGCTTGGTTATATAGTCGTCTGCTCCTAATTCGAGTCCGTCTACCATGTCGTCCTCGCTGTCCTTGGCTGTACAGAATATGATCGGTATCGAGGCGGTAGCCGGATTTGATTTCAGAATCTTGGCTAATTGTATGCCGGATATGTCGCCCATCATAATGTCGAGCAACAACAGGTCGTATGCGCTCACATCCATCGCGAGCACCTCCTCGGCGCTTTGGGCGGTGTCAGCATGATAGCCTTCGGCCTCAAGATTGAAACGAAGTGCCTCGCACAGAGTCTCCTCGTCATCAACCACAAGCAGTCGTTTACACATGTCTTGAAAATTTTAGACTGTGAAGTTACAAATAATGCTTCAGAAGAACGAGGATAAGCCATAAGTTTAACAAAAATTTAATACGCCTGCATACATGCAAACATTGATTGCATGTCCGCAATTGGAGGTATTTTCCTTCTGACTGTTTTACCGTGTTCTCTATTTGGAGTTTTTACATTTTTATCATAATTTATTTTGGAAAAAAGAAAATTTACTATAATTTTGCATTAACAATATTGTTAGTCATTATTGATAATCATGTTTGTTATGGCAAAACAGCAAGACAGGCAACAAAATAGGGACACCGAGGCTCTGATTCTACAGGCTGCTGAGAGGGAGTTTCTGAATAAAGGATTTTTAGGAGCCCGTACCACTTCAATTGCAGAGTCGGCCGGCGTGACACATGCGATGTTCCATTATTACTTCCGTACCAAGGAGAAACTTTTCGAGAGAATCATCTCTGAAAAGTTCACTCTTCTGAGAGATGCGGTACTCAACTCTGTCGGAGATTTGGAGGCCCCGTTATGTGAGATATTGCGCAAAGCCATAGATAGTCATCTTGATTTTATTGCTTCGAATCCAGATCTTCCGCGATTTCTTGTCGTGGAGATTTTTAACAATCCGGAGCGTTCGGCGAAGTTAATGGATATTCTCGGGAATGTGGGTTCAGCATTTGTCTCAATGCTTCAGATGAAGATAAACCATGAGGCAGATCTCGGACTATGCCGAAAAGTTGATGCGAGGATGCTTATGCTCGACATTATCTCGCTCAATGTTTTCGCCTATGTGGCTGGACCTGCAGTAAATGCAGCCTTCGGCGGATGTATGTCTGATGCCGATGCCTTTCTACAGCAGCGCAAGAAGGAGAATTACGATACAATCATGAGGAAACTTAGACCGTAAGAATATGAAATTAAGGATTCTGTCAACATTGCTATGCCTCGTTCCCTCATTCACCATAAGCGCCCTGAGTATAGAAGAATGTGTTGAGAAGGCAATCGGCAATTATCCGGCGATAGAGAAATATCATCTTATTGCGGCAACCAGTGAACTTGAACTCTCGGATATAAACAAGGGATGGTTGCCTCGAATCGGTGTCTACGGACAGGCCACGGTTCAGAATGTAGTGCCGGCTTTCCCGGAGTCATTGTCGGGCGTTCTCAAGACACTTGGGCAGGACATGAAGGGGTTAGGCAAGTTTCAGTATAAGGTTGGAATAGATGTCTCGCAGACAATATGGGATGGAGGAGTGTCAAAGAGACGTCGGGAAATGAGCCGCAAACAGGAGGCTGTTCAGCAGGCCACGCTTGACGTCGAGCTCTATAAGGTCAGGGAAAGGGTAGAGAATCTCTATTTCGCCATTCTGCTGACCGAGCAGCAGATCGCACAGGCGCAAGTCAACCATCAGCTCCTATGCGATAATCTCAAGACTCTGCGGTCAATGTTGGCCAATGGGGTTGCCATGCAGTCTGATGTCGATATGGTCGAGGCTCAGGCACTTGCTGTCAACCAGAGTATCATGCAGGCGCAGACGGCTTCTGACAGTTACCGGCGTGTTTTGGAAATATTTATCGGAGAACCGCTCGGTAAACAGTCTCTTGAAATGCCAGAAGTGGAGATTCCTGACAGTCAGGTATCGAACAGACCGGAACTCCGGCTGTTTGAACGCAGACTCGAGTACAACCGTGCTGCAGGACGTCTTGCAGATACCTCACTGATGCCGCGTGTGGGACTTTTCGCCCAGACCTATTACGGCTATCCCGGAATTAATTATTTTCAGAACATGATCAACCGAGACCTGTCTTTCAATATCATTGCCGGAGTTAAGGTGTCATGGAATATTGATTCGTTCTACACCAAAAACAATTCAAGAAGGAGAACAGCAATCAATGCGTCCGACATAGAGGTTGAAAGGGATGTTTTCCTATTCAATTCAGATATGCAGGCGGCCTCGCAGTCGGAGACTATACGCGGAATAAGAGATATGATGAAGGAGGACAGCCGGATAATTGCGCTGAGGACCAATGTCAGAAAAGCCGCGGAGTCGCAATTGGCCAACGGAGTGATTGACATAACTGCCTTGTTGACAAAAATCAGTGATGAGAATCTGGCAATCCTTACTTCCAGGTATCATGAGATACAGTTGTTGCAGGAAATCTATAAACTTAAATATACTCTTGACAGATGAAAAAAATAATATTTCCCTCAGCCCTGTTGCTGCTTCTTTCGGCGTGCGACAGCAAGCCTGATTATGATGCCACTGGAATCTTTGAGACCACGACTGTCACTGTGGCTGCGGAGACAGCGGGGAAGATTCTGTCATTCGGTATTTCCGAGGGTGACAGTGTCCGTTCAGGACAGAATATAGCCGTGATTGACACAACATTACTTGTGCTCCAGCAGATGCAGGCCGGAAGTCAGCGGCAGTCAGCGGAGAGCAGTTCTCCCGACATATCCGCCCAGGCGGCCGCCTTGCGTTCCCAGATAGCACATCAGCGGCAGGAGTGTGACCGCCAGAGCCGACTTCTGGCCGATGGCGCCACAACACAGAAACGGTTTGATGATGCCAATGCCCAGCTTTCGGTTCTTGAAGGACAGTTGACTGCACTTCTGTCTACATTAGGTAAAAACAGAACATCAATCTCTGAAAATGCCGTATCAATCCGTTATCAGTCGGATCAGATTGCCGAGCAGATTGAAAAAAGTAAGATAGCGTCACCGTTGACCGGTACTGTCCTTGTCAAATATGCCGAGCCAGGTGAATATGCAGTCCCCGGCAAGCCGCTCTGCAGGATTGCGGATCTTGACAAAATGTATCTTCGCGCCTACTTCACCGCAAATCAGCTCGCGGACATCAGGCTTGGCCAGAAGGTCACTGTCATAGCCGATTTCGGCGGCGACAAGCAATATGAGTATCCCGGCACTGTCACATGGATTGCGGAGGAAAGCGAGTTTACGCCTAAATCCATACAGACAAGAGAGAGTCGAGCCAATCTTGTCTATGCCGTGAAGATAACCGTCAGGAATGACGGTCGCCTCAAACTTGGTCAGTACGGAGAGGTCAGGCTATGAGCGATGCCATACGGATATCCGGACTGTCAAAGAGTTATGGCTCTGTCAAGGCCCTCGATGGCATTGACCTGAGTGTAGGCAGGGGAGAACTGTTCGGACTGATAGGCCCTGACGGTGCGGGCAAGTCAACCCTCTACAGGATTCTCGCCACTCTGTCGCGACCCGATTGCGGGACTGCCGAAGTCTGCGGTCTGGATACGGTGAGGGATTACAAAAGGCTGCGTTCCATGATCGGGTATATGCCTGAACGTTTCTCTCTGTATCAGGACCTTTCGGTATCTGAGAACCTGAGGTTCTTTGCCTCGCTGTTCGGCGTCTCTCTAAAGGATAATTTCGATTTGATCGCACCTGTTTTCGGTCAACTTGAGAGGTTTCCCGACCGCAGGGCAGGCGCTCTGTCAGGAGGGATGAAGCAGAAACTTGCACTTAGTTGCGCCCTTATCCACAGACCGGAGGTCCTTTTGCTCGACGAGCCGACCACCGGTGTCGATGCCGTCTCGCGCAGTGAGTTTTGGGAAATGCTTTCAGGACTCAGAAATCAGGGTATAACGATACTTGTCTCAACCTCATATATGGACGAGGCCACTCTCTGCGGACGTGTCGCCATGATCGACAGAGGGAGGATTCTCATGACAGGCACTCCCGACGGGCTTGTGGCTCGTCTCGGCGAGAATTTATACAATGCAGAGGCACCGGACATGTTCCGCCTTCTCAACGAATTGCGGCGATTGCCTGATGTGGCGGACTGCTATACATTCGGGGCTACACTGCATGTTGTAGGCAAGGTCGGATTTAATCCTGTGAAAACGACAGAGATTCTGACTTCTGCAGGTTTAGACGGAGTAAGTATATATCCTGCCAAAGGAGATATCGAGGATTTGTTCATTAAACTTACACGCGATGAATAGAAGCGACAATGACACTGTCATATCCGTCAGAAACCTGACAAAAGTATTCGGCTCCTTCACGGCAGTCGATCATATTTCATTTGATGTCATGCGCGGCGAGATATTCGGATTTTTAGGTGCGAACGGCGCAGGGAAGACGACTGCGATGCGGATGCTGTGCGGTCTTAGTTATCCGACTTCCGGATCTGGACGGGTAGCCGGGTGCGACATAATCACCCAGGCAGAGGATATAAAGCAGAGGATAGGGTATATGAGCCAGAAATTCTCTCTTTATGGAAATATGACCGTAATGGAGAACATCCGTCTGTTCGCGACTGTCTATGGTATGTCCGACAGACAGATTGCCGAGGCAACCACCGTACTCTTCAGGGATCTCGAGATGGAGAATATGCGCGATACCCTTGTCAGGGACATCCCTGTTGGGTGGAGACAGAAACTTGCATTTGCCACAGCCACGATACATCGTCCTTACGTTGTGTTTCTTGATGAGCCGACAGGAGGGGTCGACCCGATTACAAGACGCCGGTTCTGGGAACTGATATATAAGTCAGCATCTGAGGGAATGACTGTCTTCGTGACGACACACTATCTCGATGAGGCGGAATACTGTGACCGGGGCTCCATCATGGTCGACGGACGTATAGACGCCCTTGACTCTCCCCGAGAACTTAAAAGGAAATATAATGCCTCTACGATGGACGAGGTATTCCGTATTGTCGCCAAAGATGCTAAAAGAGGAGAATGACATGGCTACACTATCATCAATTATACGCAAGGAGACACTGCATATAGTGCGCGACCGTCGCACGATGCTAATCACTCTGCTAATGCCACTGGTACTTCTGTTGCTGTTCGGTTTCGCAATATCGACCGAGGTCAATGATGTGAGGATCATTTTTGTGGTGGACACGCATACCGACCGCACCAGGGATATCATGGAGAAATTCAGGGCCAACGAGTATTTTACGTTCGTGGGACTTGTCTCTCCTGAGAATGTGGAGACTATGTTAAGAAGGGGAGAGGCGGATGTCGCGCTGTTCCTAAGGGATGATGACGGTCAGTTGAGGTCGCAGATTGTGGTTGAGGCCTCAGACACCTCCTCGGCTCAGGCTATGACCGGTTATGTCGAGGGGGTGCTGACCGGCGGTTCGGTCACTTCTCCTGTTCTGACATATACGCTTTATAATCCGCAGATGAAGAGCGCATACAACTTTGTGCCCGGCATAATGGGAATGATATTCATCCTGATATGCGCCATAATGACATCGGTCTCGATCGTGCGCGAGAAGGAGACCGGAAGCATGGATCTCCTGCTCGTCTCCCCCATAAGGCCCTGGACCATAATCCTTGGTAAACTGATTCCCTATTTTATGCTGTCCTGCATCATTCTCAGCGTAATGCTGATGATGGCATATTCGCTTCTCGGGCTTCCGGTGTCGGCGGGAGTTGTCAATGTGATTCTGGTGTCATTGCTTTACATAGTCATGTCCCTCTCGATCGGGCTGCTTGTCTCCACACTTGTAAGCACCCAGCTCACGGCCCTGATTGTCTCTGCGGTGGCCTTCATGCTTCCGGTCATAATGCTGTCGGGCATGATATTCCCGATTGACAACATGCCGGTGGTGTTGCAGTGGATCTCATGTATCATCCCGGCAAGATGGTATATCGAGGCTATGCGTAAACTCATGATTCAGCAGCTTGCGATTGGCTATGTCATTCCGGAAATAATGATTCTCTTAACACTTACAGTCGTATTGCTCTGCCTGTCGGTGAAAAAATTCAGTAATTCCAAATGAAAAACAGAAGGATCCTTAAGGCTCTTTTACGCAAGGAGATCATACTGATGAGGCATAATCCCATTATCCCCAAGATAATCCTGATTATGCCGCTGATGGTGATGCTTGTGATTCCACTTGTCGCCAATCTTGACGTGAGGAATGTGAATGTCGCTGTCGTCGACAACGACCACAGTCAGCTGTCGCGCCGCATCACGGCGGACATCGACGCTGCCGACGTGCTTTCGGTATCTGCGGTAAGCGACAGTCATGACGAGGCCCTGCTTGAGATTGAGAAAGGAACCGCCGACGTGCTTGTCACCATTCCTATGAATTACGAGAGAAACATTTCGGCCGGTAATGAGCAGATAGATATAGAGGCAAATGGCGTTAATGCGATAAAGGGGATGTTGGGCGCGCGATATGTCTCAGGTGCCATAATTGAGACTCTCGGACAATGGCGGCAGGAAACGGGTGCCATTCTGCCTGGGGCCGACAGGAGTGTGGTCAACCGATATAATCCGACATTGAATTTCCGCAACTACATGATACCGGCCCTTATGGTGGTGCTGTTGATAATAATATGCGGTTTCCTGCCCGCGCTCAACCTTGTCAGCGAGAAGGAGAGCGGAACGATTGAGGCCATGAATGTCACTCCGGTCAGCAGGCTGACCTTTGTATTGTCAAAACTTATTCCCTTCTGGGTTGTCGCGCTGTTGGTCGTGACTGTCGGCATGGCAGTCGGATGGCTCGTATATGGGCTTGTGCCAGCCGGCAACATTGGAGCTATCTATTTTGCCGCCATATTGTTCAGCCTCGTGATGTCAGGTCTCGGAGTATCCATAGCCAACCAGTCATCGACCATGCTTCAGAGTATCTTTGTGATGTTCGCGTTCATAATGATATTCCAGCTGATGGGCGGCCTGTTTACGCCGATACGCTCGATGCCTCAATGGGCCCAGTGGCTTACATACGCTATACCTCCACGATACTTCATAGAGATAATGCGTTCGGTCTATCTGAAAGGGACCGCTGTCTCTGAACTGTGGCCGCAATATGTGGCGTTGGCAGGTTTCGCGGCAGGCGCACTTACTATTGCGTCGGTGACATACAGGAAACAGTCCTGATTAATACAGTCAAATCATATGGTCTCGACATTTTCTTTGTCGCGCAGTTCAAGCCTGACCATGCGACGTAGCGCTCTCCTTATGCTCTTCCATTTGGGGAATATTGCTACCGGCCTGAGCGGGCTGTAGCTTATCAGTATGACCACCAGTGACAGGATTGCGATTATAAGCAGCCATCCGAATATCTCCTTCATCGAGACTACAAGTGCCTGAGTCTGCACCATTCCGTACAGATGGGCCATCGGCATGTGCATGGTGTCGCTGTTGAAATCTGTCAACGGCGATCCAAGCAGTGCGGCGTTTCCGGCTACCGTCTGTTTCAGGAACTCTCCTATGATCGCCGGTCCGAATGTCGCGCCCATCACGGCGCCAGTGAAGCCGTTGACGGTGAGTGCCTGGGGAAAGACCTGGAATGGCAGTCCGCTCTGCACGATTGATGTCAGATATATGATTGAGATGATGACGGCAGCCCCTCCCCGCAGGAAGAGAGGAAAGAACAGCATCTCCTTTTCGACACCATAGTCTATGAGGAAATAGAAATATGCAAGATACCCGGTTGCCAATGAGAATGCGATGACGGTCATGGTCTTGTATCTCCATTTATGCCTTGCGAATGTGATATATGTGAACGCGCATCCCGTTACGATCCCTGCGAGTACGTACCAGTTCAGGTCAATCAGATTGGTATCGTCAAAACCGAGTATTCCTGCCGCGTATGAATGTTCAAAGACATGCTCGGTGGCGATGAGAGTGAAGAATACAAGATATACCAATGTGGCCCGGATAACGTTTCTGTTGCGCATTGCCTGAAATGATATATAGGGATGGTGCAGGAATGACGCACGCCAGAGGTTAAGTGCAAGACATGACACGCCCAATACAGCGGCCGCCCTTATCTCGAACGCGTCCCACCAGTCAAGGTAATTCCCATACACACAGATGAAGGTAAAGCACATCATGAAGCCGGTCCATAGTATTGCTCCGATCCAGTCGATGCCAAGCAGTGGAATGAACATGGGGCCCCTTACAGGCCTGACGAGGACCGCCACAAGCAGCATCATCAGCGCGAGCAGCCCGATCATGATCCACTGCATATATTCCCACTGGAAGTGGAAGGCAGTGTAGACCGTCGCTATGCCGCTCAACTGTATGACACCGTCGACCAGAAGATAGACATAACAGAAGAACACCGACATGTCGCGGACAGGAGTCAGCCACAGCTGTATGGTAGAGTTGCAGGCGAATGTCGCCTGCATTCTGAACCATCCGGCTATGAGGCATGTGGTCACGAGCACAGGCACCGAGTCTGTGTTCGCGCAGATGAGGTTGGCCGCGATAAGCACGGCGCCCGACGTCAGGAGTTGCGTGCGGGTAGAGAAGCGGAATTTTATGCGGAACATGACTGCGAAATTGATCGCAAGGCCGATCAGCGACGCGTAGCCTGCCATCAGTATGTCCTCCTGCATAAGAGCCGTGGTGCCCGCCATGTCCGAGGCAACTGCGAGATATATTCCGCCTGAGAACTGTATTATGATTACAAAGAGAATAAACAGCCAGGGCTTCAGCCTGCGCGGTATATAGTTAGGAACGTCCGGTATGTCGAAAGGTCCCGGGGTTGCGTGCCAGTCTGCCATGTCAGTATTTTACCTCACATTCAACATTCATGCCGGCGCGTAGTTTCTGCATGTCAGCGATTTTGTTGTCATCGGTGAATGCAATCCGGACCGGTACACGCTGGCGCACCTTGACGAAATTTCCTGCGGAATTGTCCTGGGGAAGTAT
Organism: Muribaculaceae bacterium; assembly: GCA_014867205.1. Classification (GTDB taxonomy): domain Bacteria; phylum Bacteroidota; class Bacteroidia; order Bacteroidales; family Muribaculaceae; genus Lepagella. Next base: position 121,264 of record WGUO01000001.1, read on the forward strand.
TGAGAGAGAAGCACCTGTGGCTTTGGAGATTGACTCAACCCTGCCGTTGAACTCGACTCCCGGTATTGCGTCAACTGTAATCCTGACTTCGCTGCCGTCGGAGATATGCCTGAGTTGGGTCTCCTTATAGTTTGCGGTGACCCAGACATCTCCGGAATCCACAACGTCAAGCAGAGTCTGACCCGGCTGCACAAGCTGGCCCTCCCGTATATCCTTTCTCGACGTGTATCCGTCGCAGGGAGCCACAATGACGCAATAAGAAAGGTTTAGTTCCGCTGTTTCAAGAAGAGCCTTCGCCAGTTCTACACCTGCGTCATTCTGAGCGATTCTCTGTCGAGACTCGGCCACAACTGTCGAGGTCGCTGTGCGTTGGCGCGCAAGCATCTCGTATCGTGCTTTCTTTGCCTCGTAGTCTGTTCTGGCGGCGTCATACTGCTGACGTGTCACGGCGTCTTTCTCGAGCAGCCTGCGGTATCGCTCATAGTCGGTGGCGGCCATGTCCATCAGGACTTTAGCCTCGGCTATCGAGGCGTCAGAGACGGCTACATTGGCTGAGGCCACTCCAACGCTCCTGTCCGCTACGTCTCTGCCTGCAAGCGCGTTCTGATAGTCGGCACGTGCCTGTGCAACGCGAAGCCGCATGTCCGCGTCATCGATTATCACGAGGGTGTCTCCCCTTTTTACAGGTTCATATTCTTTGAATCGAATCTCCTTGATATATCCCTGGACACGGCTGTTAACCGGTACTATCTGCTGTCCGACCTGCGCGTTGTCTGTAAACTCGACATCGCCTGGATGGACAAATTTCATGTATATCAACATTGCGGCACATGCAATAATCAGGCCGGTAAATATGTATGAGATGATTTTTTTGCTGTTGTGTTTCATATCTGTCCTGTCGTGAATAAGAGTTTGTAATAATAGTATATGATGTCGATGCGGGCGTTTACGAGGTTTTGCTCGGCATCGAGTTTGGAGTTTGCGGCATCAAGCATGTCAGTGATGAGTGCCATTCCTTCCGAATAGCGCGTGGATGTCGTGCGGTAGTTCTTTTCGGCGAGTTCCACACTTTTTCGTTGAGTCTTCAGTTCCTCATACGCCTCCATATAGCGCACATAGTCGGCCCGGACTGCGAGGTCGAGATTCTCCCGAGCCGCCTCGAGTCTGTCTAACGCTGTCTGAGTGGCGGCTTTGCTTTTTGACATCGCCTTGTTGTTCTTATAGAGCGATGACAGATTATAGTTTACGCCAACCCCAACATACCAATAACTTAGGTTCCTGTTAATGGGAGGCACCTCGACGAGTATCGGACCGTCTATGCTCCATCCTGCCTGAAGCCCTATTTTCGGCAGACGCTCGCTTTTGACCATATCCTCCGACTTTCTTCTGATCTCGACATCCTGACGTGCGAGTTTAAGCCCGGGAGCCTCGCTCTCGGCGATATTCAGCCACCAGTCCTCGCCGGCGGCAGGAAGTGCCTTTGCAAGGATTGTCGTGTCAGGTATTATCTCCGTGTCCCCGTCAATGCCGGCTGTCACCGCGAGATTCCTGTTGAGAATTGTCAATGTGTTGTTTATCTTGACAAGCTCAAGCTCAAGGTTCGAGACGAGCAGCTCATAGCGCGTAATGTCGTTCTGTAGTGCCGTTCCCTGCTCGTAGCGAGCGTTCATCTCCTCGAGAACCTTTCGGGCCTGTTCTATATTCTTTTCCACTACACTGCGCAGATTGTCGAACTTATATATGTCAAGATAGAATCCGGCAAGTTGGAACCTTATGTTGTCACGTTGCAGTTCCGTCGAATAGCGCGCGGCTGTCGATTTCATTTCGGCGAGTCTGATGCCTGCGGTGAGTGTTCCTCCGGTGTATACAGGCTGGGTTACATTGATTCCCAGAGTGTTGCCAAAGTGTGGGATTGGTGCTTTTTGCCGGTCGGAGAAGTTTCGATTGGTGGTGAATCCGTCACCGATATAACTTAGCGACAGGCTTGCTTCAATTTCGGGTAATCGTTCGCTGCGGGCCACGCTGATCTCACGCCTTGCTTCTTCCTGGGCAGTGAATGATGGGCGGAGCTGAGCGCTGTTTGTCTCGGCGATCTCAAACAGTTCCTCGATTTTGAGAACCTGTCTGGTCTTGCCGTCAGCGCATACTCCTCCGCTGCACAGGGCTGCGGCAAGCAGCCCTGTGAGCAATCTGTGATTGTTCATTGGGAAAATTATATGTTAGATATGACGGTGATGTTAGTCACCGGGAACAATAATGGTTGGAAATGTGTCGAGGTATCCAGCCTTCTCACAAGGCCGGTTACGTAATCTTATTTTAAGGAATTATTCGAGGCTGTGCTTTTCCAGTTCTCAAGATGACCCCAGTTTGCCACAACGGGGGTTGAGAGGATGATTACTATTGATTTCAGGTGCATTTTATGACGACTCTTTGTGAATCGCACTGCAAAGTTAAGCATTTTTTTGAATTCATGCCAAACTTTTTTATTTCAACTTTCGTTAGCCCACAATGTTGAGAAAGGTGTTCCTTATAATAAAATAACGGCCTAAGATTTTAAATCTCAGGCCGTTGTGCGTAGGTGTGATTATAATGACATTGTAAAAGAATTCGCGGGGATAGCCGAGCGGTCACTGCATATTTTAACTTATCGGTTAATCAGGACCTTGTCGGTACGGTTTCCGGATTTGCGGATGTATAGGCCGGGTGCGACCGGACGCGATAACTGCGTTCCCGACATATCGAACCATACCTCATTGTGTTCAGGGGTGTCGGCCATGATGCCGTCGACCGATGCGTTCTCACCGAAACTGCATATTGTCTTCAGTGCGCTCGTGGCCCGACCGGTTGTGCAGTCGAAGAGGGGAGCGTTGTACCAGCCTGACAAGGATGTGTTGTAGGCGTTATATTCCATCCACCACCAGAACAATCCGTTGACACTCTGATATTTTTCAAGTGTATCCACAAGATCCTTTGCGAACTTGTTCTGACCTGCATCAGAGTAGGGATACTCGTTAGTCAGGTCATGATTGGTGCCCGGAACTTCCCACTTGTATGAATAGCCGGTCTCGACTATCATGATATTCTTTTCGGGATAACGGTTCTGCAGCGACGAGAGAGCATTGGTAAGAACCCTCATGCCGCCATGGAAATAGGGATAGTAACTGAGGCCGATGATGTCATAGTCGACATTGAGTTCCTTCATCTTGTCATAGAAGTTTCTAAGCACCATCACCTGTTCGACACGCTCGGTATGGATAACAATCTTCGCGTCGGGGCAGACTTCATTGCAGGCGCGGATGGCATTGCGGAGCAGATGCCCGAGGCGGTCCCAGTTTGCGTCGCTTCCACTCAGGGTCTTCTTCTGGTCGCTTGCCGGAGTCCCCTCCGGCCCCCACAGCATACCGTAACTGATTTCATTGCCCGGCTGGATGAACGACGGCACGACACCGGCAGCCTTGAGCGACTCAAGAGTCTCGCGGGTGTAGTCATAAATCTTGTCATACAGTTGCTCGTCAGAGAGACCAGCCCAGTCGGCAGGGGTGTATTGCTTTGCGGGGTCTGCCCATGTGTCGGAGTAGTGGAAGTCAAGCATCAGCTTGAAACCGGCGTCAACAATCCGCTTGCAGAGTGGGGTGATGTATTCCAGCGTCTGACATGCGTTAGGGTCGGCATCCGCGCCATGATATTTCGACGGGTCTACAAAGAGACGCACGCGCATCGCATTCATGCCCTCCTCGTGAAGCCAGGGCAACAGGTCGGCGATGTCCTTGCCGTCATGGGTCTTGTACTTCGCTCCGTGCTCCTCATATTCCGGAAGAAGCGATATGTCTCCGCCCACATATCTGTCGGCAGTGACCGAAAATGAGCCAAGGATTGCCGTGAGCGCAATGGCCAGTGTTCTTTTCATATTCTTATGCTTATTATTAATTCTCAAAGGTTCAAATAATTCAGTTAATTCCTATTCTTCTTTAAAAACTATAACGCATGAGCGAGACAAATAACTCGCCCATGCGTCATGAAATTAGTTTTTGTTATCGGATCACCTTGATAGTGCGGTCAGGATAGTGAAGCAGGTATATTCCTTTGCCGTCAATACACTCGACGCGCTGTCCGGTTATAGTATAGATTACCGGAGTCACCTCATCTTCGACGGGGAGAGTGGCGACACCCGACCCGTTGGTGAAGAGCATCGTGCGGTCGTTAACGTTTACAATCATTCGGTAACCGTCGGGAAGAACCGGCGCGTTGATGTTTGGGCCGCCCTTCACAAGTTCGAAGGTTTTCTCCAGTTCGGGGGTCATGTCCGCCTCAGGTGCGCCGAGGTCTATTGTGTTCCAGTCGGAGGTGGCAATCTTGAATGTGCCTGTGAAGTCTATTCCATCGAACAGAAGCTCATACGTTCCGTTTCCGGTATGGGTCATCTCGTGGCTGATGTCCCAGCTGTTGAAATCTCCGCGCACGTATAGACTCTCGTACTGCTCGAGCTCGGGGGGAATGGCGCCCCACTGCTCGCCGAGCCAGCGCACGCTGCCGCGCAGGAAGCGCACCATCTGCTCGGCCTTGGCCTTAACGTCATCGTTGCCGTACTGCTCCCAGCGGGCATAGTTGCTGTGGGCTGCCTCGGCTATCTTCTCCGTATAGTCGGTCAGATACTTCTCAAGGCCGGCATAGCCGTCGGCGCAGAACTCAGCCCAGACCTCGCGTACCTTCTGCTGGAAGACGGGATACTTGCATATCTCGCCGATCCAGGTCTGGTGGAACATGGCATCCTGCCAGATGAATTGGCTCTTGTCTCCGCGCTGGTAGGCATTGCCGAAATCCCAGACCGGACCAAAATGCCATTTCGCACCTTCACCACGATCCTTGTAAATGTAGCAGGAGCCGTGATAGGACTCGCAGTCGTCAAGAATCTCCTGAACAATGTAGAACCGGGCGGCAGACTCAAGGTCGATATAGTCGAGCCATTCCGACGAATTCTTGTCATCGGCGTAGATGGCGTCGTTCATGCCGTTCAGCTGCGCCGTGAGGTAATCTTCCTGCGCTTCGCTCAGTTCCTCAGGACTCTTATATGTGAAATAGATAGGATGTCCGGAATGTTCGGTTACATCAATATGCGGATCTGTGTTGTAGTTGTCAATCTCTACAAGCCAGCCCCCATCTACGCCCTCAGTGGCGAGATCATCCTGCTCGGTGATGTTGACACGTGTCTCGTCGATGCGGATTGTCTGGGTCACGAAATAGAGTCCCTTGTAATCGCCGTTAAGATAATACTCCACCGGACTGTCCATCGGGGTCCATGCGAGACCCAGCCGGCGGCTGAGCTCGAAACCGGTGATGTTGCGCATGAATCCCATGTTGTCGTCGGCGTGTGCAAGCAGTGCGAAGTGCTTGTTCTTGTCCATGCCCATGAACTTGGTCTTTTTAGCCAGTTTCAGTTTGTAGGGCTTCTTGTCGAACCCGCTCCAGGTGTAGTTGCCTCGTGCCTTGATCTCGGTGTCAACGGGAGAGTCGGCTGTACCGATCGATTCGATGTTCGGATCGTTGCTCTCAAGCCAGTATGTGGCGTTGATGTAATACTCTTTGGTGGTGATCTCCTGATTGTTCTCTGTGTTGATGTGCAGAACGGGGAGCGTTCCTGAGTGACTGTCGGCAAAAGTCGTGCCGGTGCAGAGCAGCAGTCCTGACACCAGCAAGATTCCTGAATTTCTCATGATTTGGGTTATAATGTCGAATTTTGTAGTATGGGTTGATGATTTATTTTTCCTTTCACATAACGCAATTACTGCATATTATAGTATAACATGGAGGTGCAGCCCTAAAGAAGTTGCGCCCGACCTGAATGGGGTCGGGCGCAACACGTATCATGTCAGGTCGGCTTATTTGTTGACCTGATATTTGTTCCAGCCATCCTTAAGGTAAGCGACAGCCTGTTCGGCGGCAGCGACACCTGCGTTGAAGTTAGCCTCGGCGGTCTGGGCACCCATCTTCTTGGGAGTGAAGAATACGCGGGCAGCGAATTTCTTCTCGAACTCCTCGGCTGTGTCGGGCTTGATGTCTGAAATATAGCGCAGGTCGGGACGCTCCTCGAGGGCCTTCATCAGGCCAGCCTCGTCGATAACCTCCTTGCGGGCGGTATTGATAAGAACGCCTCCCTTGGGCATGCGCATCATCAGGTCATAGCCGATGGAGTTGCGTGTCTCGGGGGTTGCCGGGATGTGGAGCGAAACAAAGTCATTGTTGCTGAAGAGTTCCTCGGGGGTGTGGACAGGCTTGACGCCCTCTCCCTCCATGACAGCATCAGGCACGAACTTGTCGAGGGCCTCCAGGCGCATGCCGAATCCCTTGGCGATGCGGGCTACGTTGCGGCCCACCTGGCCGAAGGCGTAGATGCCGAGACTCTTGCCCTTGAGTTCTGTTCCGGACTTGCCGTTATACTGGTTGCGGCACATCATGACCACCATTCCGAATACAAGTTCGGCGACGGCGTTCGAGTTCTGGCCCGGAGTGTTCATGACGCATATGCCGTGGGCGGTGGCGGCCTCCAGGTCGATGTTGTCATATCCGGCGCCGGCGCGCACGATGACCTTGAGAGCAGGAGCGGCATCCATCACCTCGGCGTCAATCTTGTCGCTGCGGACTATCAGGCCGTTTGCGTTGCGGACTGCCTCAAGCAGGTCGGCGCGTGTGCCGCCCTCTACCACCTCGAGTTCATTGCCGGAGGCGTTGATTACATTCTCTATGGCCTTTACGGCTGCGGGAGCGAAAGGCTTTTCTGTGAAAACAAGTATCTTCATTGCTGTTCAGGTCTTAGAAATCAGTGCATAGCCTCATATTCCTTCATACACTCTATAAGGGCCTCTACACTCTCCATAGGGAGGGCATTGTAGAGAGAGGCGCGGAAACCGCCGACATCGCGGTGGCCCTTGATGCCGACCATGCCCTTGGATGTGGCGAAGTCGAAGAAGTCCTTCTCAAGGTCCTTGTACTCGGGTTTCATCACGAAGCAGACGTTCATGATCGAGCGGTCCTCCTTGTTGGGGATGGTGGCCACGAACATCTTGCTGTTGTCGATGGCGTCGTAAAGTTTCTCGGCCTTGGCGATGTCCATCTTCTCGATTTCCTTGAGTCCGCCGAGGCTCTTGTAATACTTGAGGGTCTGGAGGGCGGCGTAGATGGGGAGCACCGGAGGTGTGTTGAACATCGAGCCCTTGTCGACGTGTGTCTGATATTTGAGCATGGTGGGGATCACACGGTCAACATGACCGAGGGCTGCATCTCTGACGATACAGATGGTGACGCCCGAGGGGGCGAGGTTCTTCTGTGCGCCGGCGTAGATGAGGTCATACTTCGACACGTCTACCGGACGCGAGAAGATATCAGAGCTCATGTCGCAGATCATACGGCAGGGAACGTCGGGATCGCGACGGATCTCAGTGCCGTAGATAGTATTGTTCGATGTGTAGTGGAAGTAGTCGACATCTGCGGGCACCTTGCTCTCGAAGTCCTTGGGAATATAATTGTAGTTCTTGTCCTTTGACGAAGCGACAACGTCAACCTCTCCGAAGAGTTTTGCCTCCTTGATGGCCTTCGAGGCCCAGACGCCGGTGTCGAGATAAGCAGCCTTGGTGTTGAGGAAGTTCATGGCCGACATTGCGAACTGCAGCGAGGCACCGCCGCCGAGGAAGAGCACAGAATAGCCCTCGGGAATCTCGAGGAGTTCCTTGACGAGAGCCACGGCCTCATCGACTACGGCCTGGAACTGTTTGCTGCGATGTGAGATCTCGAGAATCGAGAGACCCATGTCGGCAAAGTTGATCACCGCCTCGGCAGTGTTCTTGATAGTGTACTCACTCAGAATGCAGGGGCCTGCATAGAAATTGTGTTTCTTCATGATTATGATATAGATTTAGACGACCGCGGGCAGAACGTGCCTGACTCCGCGACGCGTGTTGTTGTTGTCTTGCGCAAAGGTAACTGAAATTAAGAAATCTGCAAAATTTTTCAGTCAAAAAAAGCAACCCGGACCGCGGCCCGGGTTGCTATGAGGTATTCCTGCGCCCTGTTGGCGCCGAAATCTGATTCTATCAGAGATTCTCGCTGACGACAGGAGTCTCTACAGGCTCTGCCTTGCCTTTGCCCTCCTTGATGAAGAAGACACAGACGGCACCTATTACAAGTGACACTCCGGCCACAGCCATCATCAGGTATTCGGGAGCCAGTTCGCCCGGAACACTGAGCATGGTGAGGATCCATCCGCCCACAAGAGCGGCGACAATCTGGGGCACGCAGATCGTGCAGTTGAACAGGCCGAGGTAGGCACCGATGTTGCCTCCATGGAGTGAGTTGGTCAGGATGGTGAAGGGCCATGCCAGCATTGCCGCCCATGCGCAGCCGATAAGGGCGAACGCTACAAACAGCAGATAGGGATTGGTGATGAACGCCGTCATGATGAAGCCTGCGGCGCCGAGCAGCAGACTGAGCGTGTAGGAGAACTTACGGCTGCGGAACCGGGGGAGCATGACAGCCCAGAGCACTGAGCCCAGAGCCTGGATGGCATAAAGGACGCCGACCCAGTTGCCGGCTTCATTATACTGTGTTGATGTGGCGTCAAGAACAGTGCGGCTGATGTAGGAGCACTTGGTGGCGTCTGCAATCTCGGCTGAGCCAGTGGCGCTGATATCGAGCGTGCCGTCGGCGCGTGTCTCCACAATATCGGCTGTGGTCAGTTTGAACTGACCCTGATGTGTGGCCAGGAAGTCACTCTCCTGCTTGCCGTGGTTGATGATGATGACACTGTCATTGGCGATAAGATACTTGCCGGTATAGTCGGTGCCCTCATATGTAATGCCTGGATAATCGACGGTTGTAGGAGTCTGGAAGGCGTTGTGGGCAACAGTGTTGGTGGCATATGTCCAGAGGAACAGGAATGCGAACCAGCAGAAGAACTGCACCACGCCAACGGTCCAGAATGTGGAAGGTGCGTTCTTAAGGAGGCTGATGACGTTGGTCTTCTCATTCTTCTCGACCTTGACACTCTCGTCGACGCCATTGTATTCATTATAGAGTTTGGGAGGCCACTCCTTGATCTTTACAAGCGAGTATATGACGCACAGCAACAGGATGGCCGCACCGATATAGAAAGACCATATTACGGTGTCGGGAACGACTCCAGAGGGCGCGGTGTTCCTGATGCCAAGCCACATGAAGAGAATCGGGAAAATGTATCCGACCACCGAGCCGGCGTTGCATAGGAACGACTGGATCGAGTAGGCGAGACCTTTCTGCTTCTCGTTGACCATATCGCCGACAAGCATCTTGAATGGCTGCATGGCCATGTTGATCGACGTGTCAAGCATCATGAGGGCCACAAGTCCGAAGAGTATCGCACTCGAGACTGTGAAATGGAAACTGCCGGCGTTGGGTAGCAGACACATCACGACCACGGCTATAAGAGCGCCGACAATAAGATAGGGGAGACGCCGGCCGAAACGGTTCCACGTCTTGTCACTCATCATGCCGACAATTGGCTGGACTATAAGGCCCATCAGCGGGGGGAGAATCCAGAAGTAACTCAGATCGTGCGGGTCGGCACCGATTGTTGTGAAGATACGCGACACATTCGCGCTCTGAAGCGCGTAGGCAATCTGGACTCCGAAGAACCCGAATGACAGGTTCCATAGTTTCCAGAAACTTAAATCAGGTTTAGTTTTCATGCGTATTGTTTTAATTTTATTGTTAAGTTCAGTCTTGTTGGGTTATACTGATTTTCATGTCATCGCTCACTCAGCGTCACATCCTATCCTTGAATAGAGCCATGCGATCTCCTCGGGCCAGAGGAGGGGGTCAGGGGTCTCCAGAATAAGCGGTATGTTGTCGAAACGCGGGTCATTGACCAGACGGGTGAAGAACTCAGGGCCGAGCGAGCCTTTGCCGATTAACTCATGGCGGTCAATTCGCGAGCCAAGTGTACGCTTGTTGTCGTTAAGATGCATGGCACGCAGGTACCCGAATCCGACAATGTCGTCAAACTCGTCCCAGACTGCCCGGTATCCCTCCTCGCTGGCGAGGTCATAGCCTGCAGAGTGCGTGTGGCATGTGTCGACACATACGCCTACTCGCGACTTGTCCTCGACCTTGTCTATTATATGGGCAAGATGTTCGAAACGGTAGCCGAGGTTTGTGCCCTGGCCGGCGGTCGACTCTAAGACGGCCGTCACACCTGAGGTCTGATCGAGCGAGATGTTGATGCTCTCTGCTATGAGGTCAAGACAGCGGTCAACCTCGATCTGGCCAAGATGACTGCCGGGATGAAAATTGAGCATTGTAAGCCCCAGGGTCTCGCAGCGCTGCATCTCCTCAAGAAAGGACTTGCGCGACTTGGCAAGTTTCTCCTCGTCGGGGCTTCCGAGATTGATGAGAAAGTTGTCATGGGGCAGAATTACCGACGGCATGTAGCCGTTGGTCTCACAGTTGGCACGGAATTCCTCGGCTCTCTTCTCGGATATCGGTTTTGAACTCCACCTGTTGCTGAATCCGGTGAACAGGGCAAATGCCTTTGCCCCGATGGAGGCTGCCTCAAGGGGTGCGTTCTGAACCCCGCCCTGGGCACTGACGTGCGCTCCTATATATTTTGTCATATCATTGTAATAATTTCCGGTTTGCACAACCCGAACTGTCGCATAAATAACCGGCTTTTACGCTACATTAAAAATCTTCGGGCCAAAATATCTCCAAAATTAATGAATTTAATTTGAATTATTAAGTGATTTGATAAAAAATCGCTAAAAAAGTGTTAACTTCGTAAGGTCTTATCCGCTACCAACACATTATGGAACTGTCTAAATCCAAATTTTCAACATACTCATCGCTGGCATCAGCCAAGATGCGCCGCAAGCATGGGCTCTTCGCTGTCGAGGGCGAGAAATCTGTTGAGGACACCATTGATGCATTCTCAATAGAGGCCTTGATCTGTGAGTCAGGACATGTGCCGCCATATGCGACCGGAAGACCGGTCTATGAGGTATCTGCCGACACAATGCGACGCCTCTCGTCTCTGTCAACGCCTCCAAGGGTCATGGCCATCTATCGGTTGCCTGAACCGACGGATCCTGACAACTTACCCATCGAGAAACGGCTCTACATGGTGCTTGACGGAGTGCAGGACCCGGGTAATCTCGGAACAATCGTCAGGACCTGTCATTGGTTCGGCATCTACACAATCTTTGCCTCGATGAATACTGTTGACATTTTCAATCCGAAATGCGTGCAGTCTACCATGGGCTCGATAGCAAGGGTGCGTGTGGTCTACTGCGATCTGGAATGTCTCTTCAAGAATAATCCGGCGATGCCTGTCTACGGCACATTGCTCGAAGGTAAGGATATATATCGTGCGGAACTTGGTGACAAGGGATTCATCGTGATGGGGAACGAGGGAAATGGCATCTCTCCCGAACTCCGCAAATCAATCACCAATCCGCTTTTCATCCCCCCAGCGAATGCCGACCATGGCGAGTCGCTGAATGTCGCCATCGCAGCCGCAGTGACCCTCTCGCAATTTGCCGCAAGGAGGGGACAGGTGTTAGGTTTTAGATGTTTAAGACTTAGATTTTAGGCGTTAAGGTAAAAAATAAATGTCGCTAAAGAGGAATCTCTCTTTAGCGACATTTTCATTAAAATCTATCGGATATTTAGACCATATACCTAACACCTAACCTCCCTCACCTCCTGCGGCCTCCGTTGACTGTGGGTAGATAGGCGTCAGGGTAGTGATCCAGTTTGTAACTGTTCCGGTCTCCCGTTATTGTCACGATGTCGAAACGATATTGATACAATACCGGTATCGAGCGTAGGTACACGTCGGCGGCATTGACAATGCGCATGCGCTTCTTGCGGTCGACGGCATCTGCAGGGTCCTGATTGTCACCCTTGCGGGCCTTGACCTCGACAAAGATGATAGTGCGGTCGCGCTCAAGTATCAGGTCTATCTCAAGACGGCCAATCCGCCAGTTGCGCTCACGGACCACATAACCCTCCTGAAGGAAATACTCGGCGGCGATTGACTCTGCCTCGTAACCCCATTCGCGGTTTTCGGTTCCCTGTTTCTGCTTACCCGGCGATGTCATGGCGACAAACCTGTTTCAGACTGCCTTAAAACTCATATCGAGGCCCTTGACACTATGTGTCAAAGCGCCGACAGATATAAAGTCAACGCCTGCCTCCCCGTATGCGCGCATGTTCTCAATCGTGATTCCGCCTGATGACTCTGTCTCGTATCTATGGTCAACAAGCGCTACGGCCTCGCGTGTCAGCTCGGGAGTGAAGTTGTCGAACATGATGCGGTCGACACCACCGTGGACCATGACGCGTCGGATGTCGTCAAGACTCCTGACCTCAACCTCAATCTTCAGGTCCTTGCCGTTCTCGCGGCAGTATTCCTGGGCACGGGTAATGGCTTTCTCGATACCACCTGCAAAGTCAATGTGGTTGTCCTTGATGAGAATCATGTCGAAGAGTCCGATGCGGTGGTTCGTGCCGCCACCGATTCGCACGGCATCTTTCTCGAGCATCCGCATGCCGGGAGTCGTCTTGCGTGTGTCGAGCACACGGGTGTGCAGCCCCTTGAGCTCATCCTGGTAACGGCGTGTCATAGTGGCCACACCGCTCATGCGCTGCATGATGTTGAGCATGGTACGCTCTGCAATCAGCAGAGAGCGCACCGGTCCCTCGGCGGTAAATGCCACGTCGCCCTTGCGCACTGCGGCACCATCCTCAATAAACACCTCCATGATGATTGAGGGATCGACCTTGGCAAGGACCTTGCGTGCGACATCGACGCCGGCCAGAATGCCGTCTTCCTTGATGATGAGCCGGCTTTTGCCCATGGCGTCAGCAGGAATTGTCGAGAGTGTGGTATGGTCGCCGTCGCCGAGATCCTCGGCAAACGCGAGATCGAGCAGTTCGTCGATCAATTGGTCTTTTGTCTTCATTTCACTACTTTTTAATACCGTCACGCTCGAGCAGGGCGTCAACTGTCGGTTTCTTGCCGCGGAATTCAACATAAAGTTCCATCGGGTCGCGAGTGTCGCCCGACTGAAGCATCTTCAGGAAGCGGGCAGCGGTCTTCTGGTCAAAAATTCCATTCTCGAGGAATGCGGCGAATGCGTCGGCGTCAAGTTCCTCCGACCATTTGTATCCGTAGTAACCGGCTGCATAGCCGCCTGAGAAGATATGACCGAATGCAGGCGAGGTCAGGCATCCCTCGACAGCGTCAAACACGCGTACGGGGTCCTGGGCCTTTGCCTCGAATGCCTCAACATTGGCGGAAGCTCTCAGGGGCTCCTCGATGGTATGGTAGGCCATGTCAAGATAGCCGAAGCCGAGCTGACGCATCGTGCTGTATGCAGCCCCATACTGTGCGGACTTCACGAAGCGGTCGAGCAGGTCTGCCGGTATCTTCTTGCCGGTCTTGTAGTGGCGTGCAAAGCCGTCAAGATATTCCTTGCGGGTCAGGAAGTTCTCGTTGAACTGTGAGAAAAGCTCCACGAAGTCATGGTCGACGTTCGTGCCGCTCAGCGACTCATATTTGGCCTCCGATGACAGGCCGTGAAGGGCATGCCCGAACTCGTGGAGGAAAGTCTCCACCTCGTCGGCGGTCAGAAGCACCGGATTGTTTCCGACAGGTTTCGAGAAGTTGCAGACTATCGAGATGAAGGGAATTGTCTTGTTGCCTTCGTCATCCTTGCTCTCGGCACGGAACTCTGTCATCCATGCGCCCGGTGCCTTGCCGGCGCGGTAGAAGAAGTCGGCGTAAAGCAGCCCGAGCAGTTCACCGTTCTTCTTATATACCTCGTATACACGGACATCCTGGTGGTATTTCTCGATGTTGGTCACTTCCTTGAACTTGTAGCCGTAAAGTTTGGTGGCAAGGCCGAACACCCCGTCGATGGTGCGGTTAAGCTCGAAGTATGGCTTGAGGTCCTCATCGTTGAACGCATAGCGGGAGTTCTTCAGTTTATCCGACCAGTATGAATAATCCCAGGGCTTGAGGGTAAAGTCAGAGCCTTCGGTGGCGCGGGCGAAATCGGTGATCTCGGCAATCTCCTTGTGCATTGGCTCTGTGTATGCCTTGCACAGGTCGCCGAGGAACGACATAACGGTTGCAGGATCCTTGGCCATGGTGTTCTCAAGCGCATACTCGGCATAGTTCTTGCGGCCCATGAGTTGTGCGATCTCGAGACGTATATTCGCGATATCCTTAAGTATCTGCATGTTGTCAAACTCACCCGAGGTGTTGGTGCCTGCATTTAGTCTGTAAATGCGCTCACGGAGGTCCCTGCGGTCCGAATAAGTCATGAAAGGTCCGTAACTGGGCCGGAATATTGTGACAAGATAAAGAGAAGTGTCATCAGGCTTACCCTCATCGGCCAATGCCTCGGCGGCAGCCGCGCGGTATGCCTCCTTGATGGTCTCGGGAATTCCTGTGAGGTCCTCTGCCTTGAGCCACATGCGGCGTGTCGGGTCCTTCATGGCATTTGTGACATTCTGAGCGAAACGGAGGTTGAGGTCGGAGAGCTCGGCATTAAGGCGGCGATACTTCTCACGGGCCTCACCCTTGAGGTCGGCTCCCGAATGAACGAAACTGCGGTATGTCTTCTCTATCAGTCGCTTGTCCTCGGGAGTCAGCGATGGGTCATCGTTGCGGTGCTCGTATACCTGCTTGATACGGTCCCATAGGCGCTCGTTGAGCATGATGTTTGTCTGGTGCTCCGACAGTGCCGGGGTGACGCGGGCCATGACATTCATCATTGTGGTGTCGCCGCTTGCATGCTCGATGTTGCTCAGGGCCATGACCGAGCGGTTCAGAACCTGCCCGCTGCGGTCCAGAGCGACGATTGTGTTCTCGAATGTCGGAACGCTGCGCTGGTTGCATATGGCGTCGATCTCCTGATTCTGGAGTTTGATACCCTCGAGCACACCTTCCTCATAGTCGGAGGCTCGGAGACTCGACAGTGGCATAGTGCCGTAAGGACCACCTGCGCCCGTGATGAGGGGATTCGCAGCGGAACACTCTACAGTTGAAGTGACTGTCATAATAGTCAATGCTGCTAATGAGTTAATTAATAATTTCTTCATATATTATATCTGGTTAGTTGTCAAAACAGGCATTGCTCGTGACATTGGGGGTAAGTTAAAAATTAACCCCGATCACGAGGCGTGCGAAAAATATGTAATGCTGGTCAAGGTCGATCTTCTGCAGGTTGGCCGTACTGAAATACTGGTATGCGCCAGAGAGAATGATGTAGGATTTGGCCACCGACGACTGCTGCAGGTTTATTCCGACACCGAGCGCTCCTGTGAAATCACCAAGAGTGCCGGCGTCACTAATGGAATTAAAGGAATAACCGGCCTGAAGGTTAAGGAAGAACAGCGAAGGCTTTCGGCGGAACGAGGTGCGAAGCACCGCATAAACAGGAATGAAGTTATTTCCCGTATGGATTGACCGATGTATACCTGCGCCAATACCGGCCAGTTTGATAAAAGAGTTCTTGAATCCGAGCACGACATCGACATCGAATGTGGAGAGGTCGTTGGTCGTGAGGTCGAGCGAAGAGCCGGCCTCCGCACCCCATGTGAAATGTGAGAAGGCGAGGCTGTGGCTCTTACCCGGGAAAATCACACCGGGACCCTCGTCGGCCGGTGCGGGAACAGCCACGCTGTCGGTCGCAAGGGGAGTGTCAGCCTCAGTCTGACGGGCATTGCCGCTTATGTCGATCTTAATCCGTTTGGCCGCGGCAGGCGAGACAGACAACGACAAAAACAGCAAGCCCATCGTAAAGACTGTTACATATTTAGTAATCTTTACCATGGGCTGTTAGGTATGTGTCAGTTAATACTTACGTCACCGGATACCTTGTCACTGAACCGCGGCAGGGCAGTGGTGGCAGAACTTATTCGCCAAGATAACTTTTCAGGAGTTTGCTCTTCTGGCCCTTGAGCCTGCGTATGGCCTTCTCCTTGATCTGGCGAACACGCTCGCGGGTGAGGTCGAACTTAGCTCCGATCTCCTCAAGAGTCATCTCCTGACAACCGATGCCGAAGAACATCTTCAGGATGTCACGCTCGCGGTCGTAAAGCTGCTTGAGCGCACGGTCTACCTCTTTTGAGAGTGACTCCTGGTTGAGGTTGGCGTCGGCCATAGGACTGTCCTCGTTGTTTAGCACGTCGAGAAGAGAGTTGTCCTCGCCCTCGACAAACGGTGCGTCGACCGAGATGTGACGTCCCGAGACCTGAATGGTATCGGCTATCTTGTCCTCAGATATATCAAGACGCTCCGCAATCTCCTCGACGCTCGGACGCCGCTCGTTCTCCTGCTCGAAACGAGCCATCTCCTTCTGAATCTTGTTAAGCGATCCGACCTGGTTCAAAGGCAGACGAACAATTCGAGACTGTTCGGCCAATGCCTGAAGAATTGACTGTCGGATCCACCACACAGCGTAAGAAATGAATTTGAAACCTCTCGTCTCGTCAAATTTCTGTGCCGCCCTGATTAATCCCAGGTTACCTTCGTTGATTAAGTCGGGAAGACTGAGGCCCTGGTTCTGGTATTGCTTTGCCACTGACACCACAAAACGCAAATTGGCTTTTGTCAATTTCTCGAGTGCTGCACGGTCTCCTTTCTTAATCCGCTGTGCCAATTCTACCTCCTCACTTACGGAGATCAGCTCCTCGCGGCCTATTTCCTGCAGATACTTGTCGAGTGACGCGCTTTCGCGGTTGGTGATTGATTTTGTTATCTTTAGTTGTCTCATCTTTCTTTCTAAAATTCCGCCCGGTCCGGCTCGGCGAACCACGCATTACAATATCAACCACAGAAAATGCGTTGACCATTCAATCTTTCAACTAATTGAAAAATCAAAGGCCCGGAACCGCATTCTTGCAATGATTTTCTGAAGTTACGCTATGACTTCTATTTAATAACACCACATGATGCGTTTTATTTTATTGCACATGCTATTTTTTACAATTTTTGTCACGAATCGCTGTTTATTAAATAAAAAACCATGAAACACATCATAGTCGGCGGTGTGGCAGGAGGAGCAACCGCTGCTGCCAGAATACGCAGAATTTCAGAAACCGACGAAATCATACTCTTTGAGAAGGGGGAGTTCATATCCTATGCCAACTGTGGCCTTCCTTATTATATCGGAGGCACGATCGCTGACCGTGACCGCCTGTTCGTGCAGACGCCGCAGTCGTTCGGCCGCAGATTCAATGTGGATGTCCGGGTGAACTCTGAGGTTGTCTCTCTTGATCCCGTTGCCAAGACTGTAAAGGTGCAGGCCTCCGATGGCTCGACATATTCAGAATCATACGACCGGCTGCTTCTTTCTCCGGGGTCTGTACCTTTCCGCCCGGAACTGCCTGGCATTGATCTTCCCGGCATCTTCACTCTGCGCAATGTAGCGGATACTGACGCAATAAAGAGTTACATCAGCCAGCATGACGTGAAAAGGGCGGTAGTTATAGGCGGAGGGTTTATCGGGCTGGAAATGGCCGAGAACCTGAGTGATGCCGGCGCGAAGGTTACAGTTGTGGAGATGGCCGACCAGGTCATGGCGCCCATAGACTACTCAATGGCCTCGATAGTCCATTCGCATCTTGCATGCAAGGGTGTGTGCCTGCGCCTCAGTACAGCCGTGACCGCTTTTGAAAAAAACGGCGATTCAATCGACATCATACTGGGCTCCGGCGAGAAAGTAATGGCCGACATAGTGATTCTCTCGATTGGTGTCAGACCGGCCAATTCGCTTGCTCTTCAGGCCGGTATTGAGACCGGAGTCCGCGGAGGCATACGGGTAGATGAGTATCTGCGCACATCCATCCCCGATATCTATGCCGTAGGGGATGTGATAGAGTTCCCGCATCCGGTTGACGGAAAACCATGGATGAATTATCTCGCCGGTCCAGCCAACCGTCAGGCCCGTATCGTTGCCGACAATATGGTCATGGGCGACAAGGTGAGATATGAAGGCTCGATCGGAACCTCAATAGCCAAGGTGTTCGACTTGACAGTCGCCTCCACAGGTATCGCCACCAAGCGTCTGAAGCAGGAAGGTGTGGCATACCGTAGCGTCACGATACACCCTCTCTCTCATGCAGGATACTATCCGGGAGCAACTCCCATGTCAATAAAGGTAGTCTTCGCGCCCGATTCAGGCAAACTGCTCGGCGCGCAGATTGTGGGACAGGACGGTGTCGACAAACGAATAGAACAGTTTGCCCGAGTCATTAAGTCGGGTGGAACGGTTTCGGACCTCACCCTTACCGAACAGGCATATGCACCTCCATATTCTTCGGCGAAGGATCCCGTGGCGATGGCAGGATATGTGGCCGAGAATGTGCTTAGCGGAAGGATGGAGCCTATCTACTGGCGCGAGCTCCGTGATGCAGATCTGAACAAAATCTCACTGATTGACGTGCGCACTCCGGGAGAGTTTGCTGAGGGTCATATTCCGGGTGCTGTAAATATTCCGCTTGATGACTTGCGCGAATCACTCGACCGGATTCCCCATGACAAACCGATCGTGCTCTATTGTGGAGTCGGTCTGCGTGGTTATCTCGCGTCTAACATTCTGCGCCAACGGGGATACAGTGATGTGCGCAACCTGATAGGCGGCATCAAGACATACCGCTACGCCACGGCTGATACAGGCACTCCCGTTGCCGATAGCCGTAAATGCTGTGGTTAGGAAAGGGAGTGCCCTGTAAGAAGCGCCTCGACAACCACGGCATTGTTGTGCGCGTGATCGTGCGACGAATAGAGCAATGTCACCTTAGGCTTTCCGGTAATCGTCTCCTTAAGGGCGGCGAAAGCCGGATTCCCTTTTAACTCTGCGATATAGCGCGAAGCAAACTCGCTCCACCGGGTGTCCGGGTCCTCATGAAACCATTTCCGCAGTTCGGTAGAGGGGGCAATCTCCTTGTCCCATAGGTCATAGTGGAATGTCTCGTGTGACATTCCTCGCGGCCATAGCCTGTCGATGTATACACGGAATCCATCGTCAGGAGCCGCCGGGTCGTATGCCCGCTTTATTTCAATAGTCTGATTCATGTTGGCTGTGTTTCTCAATTTCCGGGTTCCGAGAGATTGGAATTGTAATATCGGGGATCTCCGGTGACGTTTTTACCTATGAACGGAGGAATCTCATACTGTTCATCTTCACTATTGAGTTCAATTTCGGCCACGACGAGAGGGGAGAGGTAACCCATGAACTCGTCGACCTCCCATTTCTTACCGGCATAATCCACGATATATCGCCGCTTCTCGATGACGGGGGGTGCGCAGAGTGTGAGCAGTTCTCGTGCGTCGGTGACGGGAATCTCATACTCATATTCGAGTCTTACGAGACCGCGAGTAAGCCCCTTGACAGTAATAAAACCCTTGTCATCGACAGTGCGCACCCTGACAGTGCGGTCCGGCACTCGGGAAAGATAACCCTGCCGTATCTCGCGGACTGACGTTGACATTCCCCGATACGAATCATTCTTGACCAGATATTTCTGCTCTATTTCAAGTCCCATATTCCTATATAATAAAGTAGATTTGCAATCGTTTTTTTATTTGTGACATTTTTGAAAACCGTGAACGTTTTTGGAGGTTAACGTTTATAGATATAGCGGACCATAATAAGCAGGTTGAATGTCTGCTGCGTGTTCCCCCCTGTCACCAACAATTGCGCAATATTTTTACAAAATTAACAAATATTGCCCAAATATGGATTATCCATTGCGGTAGGTTCTTCTCCGTTTATGGATAATTCCTGTTTCAATATGCTGAAATTTAGAAATTACATATATTTTCGCAGTCTTATCATATTTGTTGCAGCGACACTTGTCCTGTTCACTGTCACATTTGAATCCTCAGCGAAGCCAGACCGAGGCTCGCGCAAGAGGGTTGTCGGCGTCGTGACCGATTCCGTCACAGGTGAGCGTCTTCCTTTTGTCAACGTGTACTCCAAAAAGAACAAGACCGGCACGACGACCGACCTTAACGGAGTCTTCACCCTCTATCTTCCGGTTGGCTCGGAAATGGATGTCTCCTCGCTCGGCTATACACCGGCGACAAAGAGGGTGCAAGGCTTATCCGACACGGTTCGGTTCCTGATGTCGCCATCGACAACCGACCTGGCAGAGGTTGTGGTGAAGCCCAAGAAGCAGAAATATTCGAAGAAGAACAACCCTGCAGTCGAACTGATGCGCCGCGTGCGTGCCGACCATGACCTGCACGACCCGACACGCGAGCCCTATTACAGTTATGACCGGTATGACAAGATGATGCTCGGCCTCAACAATTACAACGGCTATCTTCCGGGTGAAGACGGCAAGGTCAAGGGGAAGTTCAAGTCAATTGCAGAACTTGTCGATACGGCGGTATGGACAGGAAAGCGTGTGCTTGACCTCTCGATGAAGGAGAAAGTGGCCACACGCCTGACCGCCGGTGACGGCACCGACAAGGAGATTGTGACCGCGCAGCGCAACAACGGTGTTGACAAGGGGCTCGACCAGAACTATACCCGCGCCTTGTTTGAGGATGTGCTTCGCGAGGTCGATGTCTACGCCAACGACATACCCGTGATGCGGAACCGTTTCGTGAGTCCGCTGTCGGCTATAGGCGCTGACTATTATAAATATCACATCGAGGACACGGTGATGATCGGCACCGACCGCTGTGTCGAACTCTCGTTTGTGCCGCATAATCCGGAGTCGATGGGTTTCAACGGCAAGCTATACATACCTGTCAATGACTCGGTGAAGTATGTGCGCCGGGTGATGATGCGTCTGCCCAAGGGCGCCAATGTCAATTATGTAGAGAACATGATGCTGAGCCAGAATTTCCGCAGGGACTCAATTGGGAAGGTCCATAAGGTGCTTGATGACATGGTGGTGGAGTTGCATCTGGCCGGCTCGGTCGGTCAGGCATATATGTCACGCCAGTCGCGCTACGACCGGCAGTCGTATGACCGGCGCGAGGATCTTGACGAGTATTATTCTAAAATCGGAAACATGTTTGTCATTGATGAGGCTGAGGGACATGATGCCGAGTTTTGGAACGAGGCCCGCATGCTTCCTCTGTCGTATGCCGAGAAACAGCTTGCTGTCGATGAGTCGCCGTTCCGAAAGCTGCCGGTAATCTACTGGACATCGAAAGCCGTTGAACTGATCATTAAGGGTTATGTGGTGACGGGCAAGAACAGCAAGTTTGACTTTGGCCCGATCGACACCTTCGTCAGTTACAACGCAACCGAGGGCTTTCGCCTTGCGGTGGGTGGCATGACCACAGCCAATCTCAGCGACAGGGTGTTCGGTCGAGGTTATGTGGCTTACGGTTTCAAGGACCGTAGATGGAAGTATAACGCCGAACTGGAATACTCTTTTAACAGCAAGAAGTATCATTCGCGAGAGTTCCCGATCAACGGCATTCGCGCCACCTACCGCTATGACGTGTATAAGCTCGGCCAGCATTATATGACCAATTCTGCCAGCAACCTGCTGAGTTCCATTAAGCGTCTTTACAGCAATCTATCGACATACGAGCGGCTTGCCCGGCTGGAGTATAACATAGAATGGCTTAACAACCTGTCTTTTCATGCCTCGGTAAGTCATCAGCGGCAGTATTCGTCACCTTACGTGCAGTTCAGGGCCCTCGATGGCACTAACGTGCATTCTTACACACAGAACAGTCTGCGCCTTATGGTGCGCTGGGCTCCGGGAGAGAAGTTCATGCAGACCTATGTCGACCGTCACTACATTAACCGCGATGCAATTTGTCTTTCGCTTGCTCATGAGTTCGGCCCCAAGGGCCTTTTCGGTTCGGAGTACACCCTTAATCTGACCGAGTTCTGCCTACAGAAGCGGTTCTGGTTCTCGGCATTCGGCTATGCAGATG
Organism: Muribaculaceae bacterium; assembly: GCA_014867205.1. Classification (GTDB taxonomy): domain Bacteria; phylum Bacteroidota; class Bacteroidia; order Bacteroidales; family Muribaculaceae; genus Lepagella. The sequence goes on from WGUO01000001.1 coordinate 143,210, forward strand.
TAATCTTTAAGGCGGCCAAGTTATGGAACCAGGTGCAGTTCCCGGCTCTGCTCTGGCAGAATGCGAACGTGGCGTATACGGTTCAGTCGGAGACGTTCTCGCTGCTGAATCCCATGGAGTTCGCCATGGACCAGTATGTGTCGCTCGACCTGAATTATAACATGAACGGTTTGATATTCAATCGTATTCCTCTGATCAAGAAGTTGCGTCTGCGTGAGGTGTTTACGTTTAAGGGATTCGCCGGGAGTCTGACACGGAAGAATAATCCTGCCTATAATGACAACCTGTTCCGCTTTCCCGACAGTGGCGTGACGCAGGTCATGGGTAAGACCCCCTACATGGAAATTGGTGTCGGCATTGACAATATCCTGACTTTCCTGCGTTTGGATTATATATGGAGGCTCTCTTACCGCAATAAGCCGGGAGCCCCGAATTCGGGACTCCGGTTCTCGTTCCATTTTGCGTTCTGACGCACGGAAATGTCGGAGAGATTCTCACCCATAGGATTTTTTTCAGACTAACCAAAAACATATAGACCATGATTGACGAAATATTGAGACATAACCGCGAGTTTGTGGCATCGAAAGGTTACGAGAGATTCGTGACCTCAAAATATCCTGACAGAAAGATAGCGATAGTGACGTGTATGGATACGCGTCTTGTTGAACTGCTTCCTGCCGCGCTTGGCATACGTAATGGCGACGTGAAGATAATCAAGAATGCCGGTGGTACTATCACCAATCCGTTTGACTCGACCATGCGCTCGCTGCTTGTTGCCGTCTACGAGCTTGGCGTGAATGAGATAATGGTTATCGGGCATACAGGTTGCGGCGTGCAGGGCATGAACGCGGACGAGATGCTTCACCTGATGCGTGAGAGGGGAGTCAGCGAGGAACACATATCGCTGATGCGTCACTGCGGTATCGACCTCAATGGCTGGCTTCACGGTTTCGAGGAAACCGAGACGGCAGTTAGCGAGACCGTCGACCTGATACGCAATCACCCCCTGATGGCCTCGGATGTCCGCGTCGCCGGCTACATCATGGACTCTCTCACCGGCCAGCTCACCGTCATCGAGAACAGGAAATTTTAACGAGTGCCCAAGATCATATTCTGCATCGAAAAATACATCTATGTAAATTCTTGAGGGCTTCTTTGATAATTGCCAAAGCATCTTCCTCTTTGCCATTATGGATAAGAGCCATAAGATATGGCAGTTGCACGATTCAAACTCGGCTCCGTAGCATAAAAGCACGACTAACATTTGGCATAACAACATGACGCCACAAAGTAGCATCATTGCCTCAAACTTCCAAAATCGTTTATCGGTCAGTTTCATTGCTCGATATTATTCTAACGGCCATTGCTTTAACGGCCATTGCTTTAACGGCCATTGCTTCTCTATCATTATGCCATCGCGTGTGTAATACTTCCATGTCCCGATATTATCTGTGTAGTCGCCTTCTCTATTCCAATCATGGAGCATCCATCCTTCTGCTGCAAGTTCCCCGTCTTCATAGTATTGACGGCAATAAATCAGCGAATCCGGAGCAAACGGATAGATTGTATTAATGCTGTCCGTGTTTGCACGAAGACTATCATATTTCCAAACGGACTTATATGACTGGAACACCTCCATGAATAGTTCTTCTTGCTTTTCTGCTGTCAGGTTATTGTCATAATCCCATATCCAGTATTTACGCGGTGAATAATAACTATAATTCTCATCAGGTCCTAACGTAACGGTAAGCCAATATTGTCCGTCTTTAGTTGGTTCATAATAAAATAGATAACCTCGATATTCGTATGTCTCGTTCCTATCCGTGAAAGGACTCCCTAACTCATTAAGATCAACTGGCAGACGGTTATTAACACACTGAAAATCATTAATCATTACGATAATTTCATTTCCCACACGCTCTATATCAGCAGTATCAGTTGTCATACACCTTTTGAAAAACACGACAATTGCAATCAGTAGTGAGATAATCAACACTACGATAAGTGTGCGCCAATTCCAAAATCGTTTATCGGTCTGTTTCATATTTTCTCAACTATTAAATCAAATGAGCCATCTTCCAACGAATTGTATTCGTCCAAATGGATATGTGTGCCACAAGGCACATCTTTTTGTGCCAAATTGAGCAAATGATTTGCTAACGAAAGTAACCCCTCTCGATTAGCTGAGATAATGACTTCATTGTCATTCGTAGAAATTTTGACGGAATAACCATCGCACCAGCAAAGGCGAAGTCCCGTGTTTACGTTATATTCAGGTACATCTATTTCCATATCGTTATATTATGATAATAAATCCAGTTGATTCTCCTTATACTTACTTCCTCCGGCAATGTTAACCAAATGTTCCATGTCCCATTTTTGCGTTTCCGAAAAAAGAGTTGACAGGTTGTTCTCTTGCAATGCAAATAGAAGGTCAAGATATGATTGCTGATCTGTGGCAATATAACTCATTATGCGCTCATCGTCAGCCCAGTCTATTTCTACTATTTCTCCGGTTTCTTTAAGAATGGCAAGCGGAAAAGCCTCCCGCCATCCAAAGTATATAAATCGGTCAGTTTCCCTCAAATCATCAGATTTGACAAAACTAAAAATCATAATTGTGAGCTTGGAAACATCATAATTATTAATCAGGTCTATGACGGCATCATTCGGATCTGTAATATGATGTCCTTTTTTATTGCCAATGTGCAACTCACCCAAATATATTTGAGCAAAGCCTTCAGGCATCATCGAAAACTCACTTTCGTTTGGAGTTATCGCTCTTATTGCGGTTACAAATTCTGCTGCTGTCATAGAATCTAATTGATTTCACTTATAGTTTTCAAGTTTAAGGGCTATATCCTCCACAAAAGTATTTGCGTTAAAGATTTTACAGGTATCTTTTCCTAATAGTTTCATCGCTTTTCTCCTTTCCGCCAAAGGCAAATAAACAGAGCAAGGGCAATAAAATAGTTGAGCCAAAGGGCAACCGACAATGAATCAACCCTCAGATACATTCTATCTATTATATCTTGAATATCGTATGGCTCAATAAAATATTTCAAATCCAGATAGGCATTAAGACTCATAAGCAATTCGCAAATGCCAATCGCTCCAAAGGCTATAACGCCGACTATTTTCTGCCACTTATTCATAATCGTAACGTGATGTGTATGATTGGTATGGAATTTTATTCATACGCAGGTAATCCTCAAAAGTCTCATATCTGTCGAGATTCTGCAAATAATCTCCGTAGGCTTTATAATACCTGCGGCAATCCTCAACCAAGTTTTCACAAAGAGGCATATTCAACTTTCGTGAAATACGCTCAAACTCATTTGTATCCTCAATCATTGCCGGAATATCTGATACACTTGCTCCGTCATAGCCGTTCAACACTCCCGATGGCATTTCATGTATGGAAAACTCAAGAAAATATTTGAGAGCATCATACTTGTATCTGAGAGCATAGACATTATCCGGTTCAAATTCAAGTAACATATCCGCCAATTGAAACGGCTGATACTTCCCTCCGCTGTGATCACAAAAAATTGCCAGCGGACTGTCAGAGTGTATGCATGAGCTTTCATGCTCCCGGAAACAATGGAACAAAAATCTTAAGCCATCATATCCGCCAGTCTCCAAATCAGCGGCTATCGCCGGACATATAACCTTGTTTATAAACACTCTGTTCCAGCAAATGTCATTATGATTGTCCCAAAAGTCCTTAATCTCACCAAGGGACAACATTCCTCTCTCATAATCCGTTTTCTCCCATTGGGAGAGCAGAACGTGCCGCTGTTTCCTCTCAGGTTTGCTTAGCCCGTCAGCTCGGAATTTACTGCAAATTTCAAGATAATCAGATAATATTCGGTTCATCGCTTGCCTCCTTTCCTGTTAATGAGCCAAAGGATACCGCCCCAAAACAGCACATTTGCACCGACCAATAAGATATTGGTCAGTGCATCGGGCGAGTCGAAGCAGAATATCAGGCTGAACATGAATAAGAGCATGACAACCGCTGAAGCTATGAATTTACCAATTTGATCCATCATTTGCTATTTCTATTTTCTGATCTTTTTATGAATGCTTTTACCACTTTAGGTGATAGTTCGCCGATAGAATCTTGTGTAAATTTCAATCGTGGTACTATAAGATAGCCATCAGGAGTCTTTACAGCTATACAATCACCCTGATTTTCAATATCATAATATACAGAACCTTCATAAGTTACTTGCTCTTCAAAATAGCTTATTTCGACAAAATCGTCGGGGAATACGAATGTTCCGCAAGATTGCGGTATCAATAATGGCTGTAATTGATATAAACTGTCTATTAGTGCTGTTATTTCTTTGGCATGACTATGATATTTGGCTGAATCAATCGGCAACACCCATGCGACGGGCGATGTTCCTTGCTCCAATCCATACATGCAGCCTTTCAGTGTGTCAACTTTGAAACAGTTGACTTTTCTGTTTCCATAATCATATTGCCTGATACCATGTGGTAGTTTGCGAATAAACAACCCCTCTTTTTTACCTAACCAGTAATGCGGGGCGGCCATCATAATCCCTCTTTCCTCATAAAGCACATAATCGCCATCTTCGGCCACAATAAAATGTCGACCACAGTAAAATAGCAGTGGTAATGCAATGACAGCGGGAATGAGAGAGAACCAGAAATCTATTCTCAACCACCATTTCAGTAATCCCGGCTTTTCAAGTCCTCGGCTGACAGGGAGAGCGAGCAATCCCAGAATATACCCTACCACTAAAAGATTGTTGATTAAATTCCATCGCCATATCACGCCATTATTCGTCACGGTTATCATCACAATGATAACTGGCAGGAGCGCAATTTGCACCCACACCATCCAAATGACTATTTTATATCGGAGAGATTCGGACATAGTTCACTCTAATAGTCTATTATCTGTAATTAAGCAAAGTTACAACGAATAATCGACATTCGATGTGACAAATGTCCCATTAGACCGTGAAAATCAGCGTGGAACGAAGAATTTTTTTAAATATCCTCACATTCGGAAGCGTCGGTGGCACTTTCAGCCTCACGGATGCGGTGCAACTGACGGCGGGAGATACCTAAATAGGAGGCAATCTCCTGAATGGGCAGATTGTGCATCACGCCGGGATAGCGGAAGACAAGTTCATGGAAGCGTTCTGTCGGGGTCTTTACAAGCATATTCAGATAACGGCAATATGCCTCCTGCAGCAGATTGGAGGAAACCTCGGCGACAAAGCCGGGATTGCACTCTATGATAAACCGTCGCGCATCTTCGACTGACACACGTTGAACCTCGGCATCACATCCCGCGACAATGGAGGTTAGCGAAGGCTGGTCATACAGGAATCCCTGCACATAGTCAGTAACCACTTCGCCCTCGAAAGAGAAGCCCGTTACTACTTCCTGCCCCTTTGAATTAAGAGCCACATATTTGAAATATCCCGACTTTACCACACCCACATAGCGGCACAATCGCCCCTGCTGAACCATCCTCTCGCCCTTGGCATAGACAACGCTCCTGCCATTAGCCGCGACATAATCATTCAGCACCGACAGGTCAATCCTCGTCATAAAATCGTTAAGCTGCGCCATATCTTTGGATGTTACTCGTCAAAATCCATGTGCTTTTTATCTCAAAATGCGGATAATGCGGGAAATGCAAGGTTATTCCAATTCCATCATGTCGAAAAACATAAGGCGTGTGTGGTCATTCTGTATCTTTTCTGACAGCACTTTGAAGTTGTTTTTCAGATAAAAGTCTATGGCAGAGAGGTAGGCATCAACAGTCAGATAGCGGAACGCTGAATAATTGGGATTCCCATTAAGCATATCTTTCAGAAGATTCATAAGGTCTGTCCCTATATTCCGACCCTTGTATTTTGATGAGACGGCAAACCTGCCAATCTTGACTGCCGGGTAACTTCCGAACTGCTTACGTTCCGGGAAGCCTCCCTTGATTTTCTTCCATTGATTATTGGTTACATCCTGACGGCTGATTTTGTCGTTCAAGAGGCAGAAATACGCGACTATGCTTCCGCAATCCTCAAGGATATAGGAAGTGGCAATACGTTTGTCGAGGAAACCTTTGGCATCCTCGACAAGAAAATTGTTCAAATCTTCGTCACCGCAATCAAATCCGTCAAGCACGGTTTCCGGCGAAAGTCTTACAAGTTTCATCTTTTTACAAGCAGATGGTAATGTATTCCTTTGCTTTCTTGACCGCTTCTTTGAGCTTTCTTGAATTCTCGGCGCGCTGTTCCTTGGTCAGACTCTCGACCTCCATTCTGAGTTTCTCAAAACGGATTGCGTCTTCGCCTGTCAGAACCGGGGTTTCCGCTATTGGTCGTGCCATAATCTTGTCTCCTGTTATTAAGTGGATTACAAAGTTACAACAAATTTCTGACACTTTTGGCTTATCTGCCGATTTTTATTCCAGAGCTTCGCGCGCAAGACCCTAAGAAGTGATCTCATAGATATTCTGCCCTCTTGCTGTCAATAATCCCCCAATCTGTCTGAAGTGGTATGTCAATAATCCCAAAATCTTCTTGCCGCGATGTCGCGCAGGCGGGATCGGGTTGTGTAATTCGCAGAAAATCGCTATTTTTGCAATAAGTAAAGAATGGGCGCTTTGAGAGAGCCGAAACTGATAAAATTATCTCACATTGAGAAGATTTCAGAGGTGTTCGATGAACCTTGTTTGGAGGTGCGAACCCCATAAATTATGTTTTTGTATTCTAAAGTGCAACTTTCTAACTATCAAATATCTGCTATAATGCATCGGATATTATATGCCGTTGAGCTGTTGATTAATCGGCTTCTCCGATTGATGGATCTCTATAATAACGTTCAGCACAGAGCAATAGCAAATTCTTTTCTTTACAAAGAAAAGAATTTGCTATTTTTCTTTCTTTGTAAAGAAAAATATTAGTAACTTTGTGGAAACTTGAAGAGTATGGAACGTATCTACGAAATTTCGGCACGATTGATGGAGAGCCTTGATGCTCCTCTTCACCGCTATCTCTATCACTCCATTGCATGGAGTGACAGGCTTATCATGGTTAAAGGGGCCCGGGGTGTAGGCAAAACCACCATGATGAAGCAGCGATGTAAAGAGAATGGTGATCGCGGAGTATATGCGTCTTTGGACCAGCTCTTTTTCAATGACCATACTATTGTGGAGCTTGCAGACTACCACTATAAGCATGGCGGAACGCATCTCTACCTCGATGAAGTCAACCGCTACCCACGTCCGAATTGGGAACAGGAACTGAAAAATATTTATGACAGCTATCCCGGTTTAAGCGTGGTTTTCACCGGTTCGTCACTACTCCAGCTCAATAGTAAGGTCGCTGACCTGTCACGTCGTGTAGCAATTTATGAACTTCGAGGACTTTCCTTCCGAGAATATCTGAATTTTACAGGCGACTTCGGGCTGGAACCATTCAGTCTGCATGATATTCTCACTAATCACCGTGCTCTGGCTTCAAGGGTAACTTCATCAATACGGGTTATCGGTGAATTTGAGAAATACCTGCAAAAAGGCTATTATCCTTTCTTTATGGATTGTTCTGAGTTCACTTATGCCCAGCGCGTAGAGCGGCTCGTATTGTCGGTTATAGACCTTGACATTCCTGCCGTAACAAGCATTGAATATGAGACTCAGCAAAAGCTAAAGAAACTACTTGTGGTGCTTGCCGAACAGGTGCCATTCGTACCGAATATGACCAATTTGTCAAGAGATGTCGAAGTTACCCGCAACCAGTTGATGAAATTCTTCGCATTGCTGAGTGAGGGAGCCATACTTCGTACTCTCATGGATCCGACAACACAGCCAAAACGGGCTTCTAAACCGGAAAAGATCTTGTTCGACAATCCTTCGGTCATGCAGGCTCTCGGAATCATAAACAAAGTTGGTACGGTAAGAGAAAGTTTCGTAGGCTCGATGCTGAGTTATGTCGGGAAACTGTACGCAGTTAAAGAAGGAGACTTTTTGCTTGACCAGACCTATCTATTCGAGGTCGGAGGCAAAGGAAAGGGATTTTCCCAGATAGCAAATAAGCCAAATAGTTATGTCATAGCCGATAATATAGAAACAGGATTTGGCAATAAGATTCCGATGTGGCTGTTAGGCTTCCTATATTAAAGTTCGCGTCATTTTAATTTATAGGGAGTATTTTTAGGAGAGGGCAGACGTATCCTTGCTTGAATACCTTAACCCAACGACAGTACTCTTTATTCTGAGAGTGTGTTAAATCCACGTGAAAATCCGCATAAATAAATTTGGAATTTTAATTATGTTTGTTTAAATTTGCACGGACAATGATGTTCTCTTTTAGAGAAAAGGAAACATCATGGGGGAATTATACTACTGATGTAATATAATTTCTTGAGACATAATAATATAGAAAACGTTTACCTGCGTTTTTGTTTGTTGACATCCTGAAACTTCGCAACTTTTAGAACCCGTCAACTGCAAGTAGCCGGCAAATGCTTAGTATATGTGTATGCAGATCTACCCGTGAGGGTATGGTCTACCGTATACGTGGGCTATCGCTGCGCTTGTTCTTACGGGTTCAGGCTATGCGAAGGCCTCAGGATGTGGGAACAATCGTAGATATGATTCCCACGTTTTTCTTTTCCACTTAATCGAATCTAACACAGAAGAATGTCCAGGGAATCGACATTCCCGAGACATCATTATGAAACGTAAACTGATTGCCCTATTAGGGGCGGTCTGCATCGCTTTCATGGGTATGCAGGCCAATGCTGTTGATGAGTACGGCACAATGAGTCCTAAAGAAAAGAAACAGGCTCAGAAACAGGCGTCAAAAGATGCTAAGAAGAATGCCAAGGAGTTAAAAAAGGCCGGTTGGGTCTTGAATGGAAGTGGAAGTCTGGAGTTCGCTATTGAGAGACACCTGCTTCAGAAAGAGAACTATGGTGGCCCATGTGAGGAGAAGATCGGCAATGCTGAAAACTGCAAGACCATCAGTCTGGGCAAAACAAAAGCTTTCATGGATGCCGTAAACCAGTTCGCTCGCGAACAAAGAATGGCTCTGAAGGCTGAAATCACAGGTCAGCAATCCGACATAGACGAGGACCAAGCGGATAATATTCTTAATGAATATCAGGCAAGAGTCGCAGATGAGATAAAGGGTGTATTAAAGCAGTCATATATTCTCAACCGGAAACTAAGCAACGGCCATTACGATATCCAGGTATACTATCTGATAGACACCAAAAACTCGGCTCGTGCCCGTAAACAGGCTTTACAGGATGCTATCGACAAGTCTGAATTGCGTCAGGATTGGAAAGATAGAATATCGAGATCTTTTGACTGGTAAAATAAATCTTTTGTCATGAAATCAAGATTAGGGACCTTCATGATAATTTGCCTCTTAAGTTTTTTGGCAGCCCCCATGTCGGGGACTGCCAAAAAGCAGGATGCAAAACATCAACTGATTGAAAGGATTAAAGCCAGCAATGAGTATTATTGGGGAGAAGGAAGTGCGCCATCGATAGAGGCCGCCAATCTGAATGCACTTGTCGAGTTAAGCCGAAACATAAAGGTCGTTCTCAGCAATAAGGTGGATGCTGTTGAGAATGATTTAGGATTGTCCATATCCGACAAAACCGGTATTTCCTCCTTTACTTCCCTCTCTAATACAGAGATGATCGAGATAAGTCCGGAGCCAAACGCTGTGGTGTTCCGTTACATGAAAAAGGAGGACCTACAGAAAGGAATAGAGGATAGGGAACGGAAAATAACCGACATGATCAACCTTGGCCAGTCTCTTGAGCAAAGAGGAGAAATTGCCAGTTGTCTGAAATATTACAACTGGGCACTCGCGCTCTCTAAGGTACATCCCCATCAGATCATGATTGATGTGAAAGGTAAGGAAACGACGGCAAAGGAATGGCTGCATGCCCACATCGGGGTTGTCCTAAACACCATTAAGGTGACTGTTGATAATGTCGAGGACAGGGGTGAGGATATGATTGACAGGTATGCCGTGACACTGAGGTTCGATTATAACGGAGATCCGGTCTCTGACTTAGATTTCGCCTACCATGACGGATTCAAGGTGAATAGGAATCACCGTGCCAAGAATGGCGTCTGTACAGTTGACTTCCCCGAACTCCCAGAGAAAAATATGGATTTGTTCTATTACTATAAGTATGAAAAGGAGGGAGCAAATCATGATGATGAACTGAAAAGTTATTACGCTTCATTTAAGACTGACGAGTTCCCGCAAGCAGAAGTCAAAATCCCTGTATCAGGAAATTCGGCAAAAAAGTTTAAAGTTCAAAAAACAAAAAATGAACCTGCTATTGCCTCTTCAACTTCTACTGCGTCATCGGTTGCTGCTCCTTTGGAACAAAAGCATCGCACACTCATTTCTCAAGAACCTGTTGGCAAGGATCTGCATCGTTTAATCAGCGATAGGATTGTCGAGATTGAAAAGTCGTTGCAGATGAAAGACCCGGCGTCAGTTAAAAGTCTTTTTACCACTGACGGCTGGCAACTGTTCATGAGTATGCTTGGCAGCGCACAAAGTTATAATGTAGTAAAATCTAAAGATGGTAAACGTGACTACAATGTGCGTCAGTCCGGCAGGTTTCTTGAGGGTCGTGGAATTCCAATCTCTCTGAAATATAAGGGAGGTCACCGTGAGAATGAGACGATCGTTTTCAGATTTACAGGCGACGGACTTTGTGAAAGCGTGGCATATGCTTTGACAGATCGTGCTGAAGAGGATATTTTTAAACAGAATAAATGGGATCTTGATGCTCGATATGCCATATTAAGATTTATGGAAGATTACCAGACTGCTTTTTCATTGAAGCGACTTGGATACATTGAGAGCATTTTTTCTGATGATGCAATCATTATTACCGGGAAGAAAACCGGACGTGGTAACGTAAGAAAAACCGGTGACGGTAAATTCATCGATCTCTCCTCTGAGTACTCTTTTAAACGTCAGTCAAAAGATGAGTATATTGATAACTTGAGACGAGACTTTACCAACAAGAACTATATAAAGTTAACCTTTGAGGATAATGAGATTATGCATCAATCATCTAATCTTGATATCGCTCAGAATATTTACTGGATTGAGATTAAGCAGTTCTACAGTTCCTCGGGATACAATGATGTAGGCTACCTTTCACTTCAGATTGATATGTCATCAGAAGATCCCAAGATAAAGGTCAGAACATGGCAGCCTGGCAAACTGCCGCTTCAGGAACTTATGCGTAGGTTCGGATACCAATAAGGGTAGAGCGCATTTTCTTTGAATGCACACCCCACTACTTTTTCAGATTATAGTACTTTAAACCCATTATATTGAAACAACATGAATAAAAAGATACTAATGGCTGTCATACTCTCAGTGTTGACGGCAATACCGGCATTTTCGCAGTTGCAGTATGTGCCCGGTTCATTTAAATCCTCAACTACAAACGATGTCAAGACTGGCGATTCCGGTTTAGGCTCATACAATATGACCTCGCGATTGGTTAAATATCAGCCCTCGCACAACGATGCGGACATAATGAGTGGTCTCGTTAGAGTGAAGTTCCGTAATATGTCAAACTCTGACATTAAGGACAATTTTAAGGTCTCGGTGGGACAAGGATATTTTGCCGAGGAATACTCTACAAGCGAACATCCGTCCCCCTATATCGACAATGCCGGAGTTCTGGAATACTGGTTCTTCGTTGACCCAGGAGAGGATATGGATATCACCCTGACACATCCCACTCTCGGTCAGGTTCGAATCCCGGGCGTCACTGTGAAAAGTTCGCAGATGTATGAAGCGGAAGTGGAGTGTGAGAAAAGGACTACGATCAACTTTGAGTCTGACTCGGAGGGAACGCAGGTAATTTTTGACAATACATTGATAGGAGAGGCACCTGTCAAGAAAGAGAACGTTCCATATGGCCGATATAGAGTCAAATATAGCAAAGGCGGAAAAATAGTAGAGGATGTTATTGAAGTCAGTGAGGGACAGACCTTGTTCAAGGCAACGATGAAGGAATTGTGCGAGATAGAATTCACTACCAATCTTCCCGGTGCAAAATTTTATATTGATGACGAAGAGATTGGCGTCTTGCCCCTCAAAGCGGAATTGCCGGAAGGCGCACATACTATTCGCGCTCAAGGTCCAAATGGTGCTCATTGTGAGGAATCAATAAATGTCACTCCAATGCTTAAGAAGTATGAGGTCAAGGTTTTTAAGACAAAACTTGTTGATTTTTACTCTATGTATAATAATACACGTGTCGGAGGCGCAAGTGTATACATTAATAATGAATCAAAAGGAAACACTCCTATAACCCTTGATCTTCCCTATGGCACCTACAGCGTACGAATGTCATATGCTGGTGGTGATCAGAGAGGTAAACTTACTGTCAACGAAGGGAGCGCTTCTGACTATACCCTTGTTATTCCTGTGAGCCACCGGGGCTTTAATCCGTTCGAGATTGATTATAGAAAGAGAGAATACGGTATGTCAGTTTCCTTCATACAGAAATGGTATAAGGTGCGCTATGATGGCAGTTCGGCAAACCTTGACTATTGGTTTGACGAACATAAAATGTCCGGCCTCCGCATTGGTGTACCGGTACAGCCTCTATTCGGATACGGCATTGGTATTAACACCGGTTTATACTGTGATATGGTTTTCTCTTCCAATGACGAACAGCAGGGAATGGAAGGAGAGGATATAATGCTATCGGATATATCGCTCTATATGCCAGTCCATTTGCTTTACAGGCTCCCTCTGAGTGAGACTTTCTCAATCTTTGTAAACGGAGGAATTGGCCTTGACCTTGGCTTGGTTCAGACTTTATCGGCCGATGGTTATGATGATTATGAATTGAAATATGGAGAGGATGGGATGCAGAACCGATTTAATGTCGCAGGCGAATTCGGTGGTGGCATTCAATTTAAGGCTCTTCAGATAAGTGCAGGATACTCAATTGGACTCACCAACAATAAGCATTTTGTCGGTGAAGATGGCTATAAGACCACTATCAATAAGTGGGACTGCACTTTATCGATTCTCTTCTAATAATGTTGACTGATTCTTAGCTTTATGAATTTCAGTTATATTAAACTTCTGGTGGTGTCTGTGCTCCTTGTCTGGAGTACAGACACCGCTGTCTCTACAGTTCCAGATGAGTCATACGACAGTTTCCTGAAGGAGGCTCTTGAGGGTTATAATGGATTCCGGGATTCGATGAATCAGGAATATGCAGATTTTCTTAAACAGCCGTGGTCATCCGGTAAGTTAAGGGACGCCATCAAGAAGAGTGAGGAACCCCCTGTCCCGATTAAAAGAAATGATGACCGCGACAGAAACTATGATGATATTGAGTTCGACTTTGAGAAGGTAAATCCTGTCAAGCCCCCGAAACCACAGCCCGAGCCGGTTGAGCCGATTCCTGATGTCGTTATTGACAAGCCATTGGTTACCTCGGTTTTATTCTATGGCACTCCTCTGGAATTTAACCTTGACAGAAATATGAAACTTTCATTAAGCATTAATAATGAAAACAGTGTCAGCAATGCCTGGAGGTATCTCAGTGATTCAGCCGGTGCTACGAAGTTGTTGAATGAATTACTCTCCTTCAGGAAGACTATGATGCTCGGAGACTGGGCATATTATCAACTGATAGATAAATTGTCAAAGACAGTTTTCAAATCCACAGGGTCATCTCGGCTGTTCACCGGCTGGGCTATGGCACAAAGCGGATACTCAGTTCGATTCGCTTTTGCTGACAGTGGAGAGTTACTCACCCTTATCGGTACGGACGATATTATTTACGGTTATTCCGGACTGAATCTGAATGGTCTGAACTATTATTTTTTTCATGAGAAACCATCATCTAACAATCTTCGTTTTACCGAAAAGGATTTTCCCGGGAGTAAGTCTTTTTCACTGAGATATGCAGATATTCCCAAATTTGCCTTTAAGAGTGCCGGAAAGAAAGCATTAACAGTGAAACATTATCCGGAAATTAAGGTTGAAATGGAAGCAAACCAGAATCTGCTTGATTACTATGGTTCAATTCCGAGATCGAGCAATGCAGATAACCAATATACGCAATGGGTACAATATGCGGATACTCCAATTTCTGAGCATAATAGAGACCTTATTTATCCGGTATTGAAAAAAGCGATTGCAGGAAAGTCGGTGCATGATTCAGCAAACATAATCATGGATTTCTGCGAGTCATTTGATTATAGACTGGATGATGAGATGTGGGGAGGGGATAGACCTCTTTATCCTGATGAAATGCTGCATTATTTTTATAGTGACTGTGAGGATCATGCGATACTGTTTACAAGAATAATCAGGGATTTACTTGGGTTGCAGACCGGACTGATATATTATCCGGGTCATCTTGCTGCACTTGCAGTGTTTGACGAGCCTATATCAGGTGACCATTATATCTTGCATGGCAAAAAGTGGATGGTCTGTGACCCGACCTATTTCTATGTCGGCGTTGGTAAGCAGATGCCGAACGTGGATGCCTCGAAGGCTGTCCTTATTCCACTATAATTGTTGTTATCAAGAATAGAATTAGCCCGACAATCAATTGCTTCTGATTGTCGGGCTCTTATTTTAACTGAAATTTGTTTCTTTGCGTAATGGGTAGGGGCAAAGATAAAAATTTATAAAAGATGAATTTTTTTTGCGAATGTGGCGGGAACTTATTAACTTAGCGAGTGAAATATCACGTTGGCCGCATACGTGGTGTTTACACTGATTGCATACGCTGTAATATGTTGGGCAAATACGTGGTGTTTCTAAGGATGAATTAACTTAAATGCTATAGAACTGTTTCAAATTCCAATCACATGAAGCGAATCTTTCCGTTACTGTTTGCTTTGGTCATGTGTGTGTTCGGGGCCGTCGGTGCCGACCATGTGACCTGGAGCTACAAGGTTGTCGGCGACAACACGTCAACTCCCTCCCTCGAGATGACGGCTGTGATCGAGCCGGGATTCCACCTGTATGCACAGGATAACCCCGAGGGGGGTAGCCAGCCGTTGGTTTTCCATATCGACCTAAAGGGTTGCTCGGCAGTAGGTGGTGTAAAGGCCAACAAGGCTTACACCAAGGCCTACGATGACATTATGATGGTCGACGAACACTATTACACCGGCACCGTGAAGTTCACCCAGAAACTCAAGCCGGCGGCCGAAAAGTGGACAGCCAAGGTCGAGATTGGCGGTCAGTATTGCAACGACTCCGGCTGTTTCCGCGTCAACGAGGTGCATTCATTCTCCGGTACGGCACCTGTAACAGCCGAACTGAAGGAGGAGGCCAAGAAACTCGAGGAGGAAAAGAAAGCGGCCAAGGATAGCGTGGTCAACGCCATTACCGAGATGACTGACTCGCTTCAGGCCTCGGAAGGATTCATGGATCCTGCCGCAAATCTGTCGGGCGTAAAGGCCGACAAATGGTGGGCCAACTGCGAGGCAGAGATCAAGGCTTTCAGCGATGACCCCGGTCAGCAGAGCCGCAGTCTGTGGTATATATTCATCGCCGGATTTATCGGCGGCCTCATCGCTCTGGTGACACCTTGTGTATGGCCGATGATACCGATGACTGTCAGCTTCTTCCTGAAGTCGAACAAGTCGCGCCGCAAGTCAATAACGTCAGCCATGATATATGGTCTCTCGATCATTGTGATCTACGTGGGACTCGGACTGATAGTGACTGGCCTTTTCGGAGCCTCGGCACTCAACGAGCTTGCCACAAGCGCAGGCTTCAATATCGCATTCTTCATCCTGCTCGTGATATTTGCCATATCGTTCATGGGCGGTTTCGAGCTCACGCTTCCCGCCAAGTGGAGCAACAAGATGGACTCGAAGGTTGATACCACAACCGGTTATCTCTCCATCTTCTTTATGGCGTTCACGCTTTGCCTTGTCTCATTCAGCTGCACAGGGCCGATCATCGGCACGCTTCTTGTAGAGGCAGCCGCGACAAGCAATTTCATCTCGCCTGCAGTCGGCATGGCCGGTTTCGCGATAGCGCTCGCCCTGCCGTTCTCCCTCTTCGCCATGTTCCCCACCATGCTCAAGTCAATACCGAAGAGCGGCGGCTGGATGAATACCGTGAAGGTCGTGCTTGGTTTCCTTGAGCTCGCACTCGCCCTCAAGTTCCTGTCGGTCGCAGACCTCGCATACGGATGGCGCCTGATGGACCGCGAGGTGTTTATCGCGCTCTGGATCGTGATTTTCGCTCTGCTCGGCGTATATCTGCTCGGCAAGATCACACTTCCCCACGACGACAAGATAGAGAAAATCGGTGTGACCCGCTTCATGCTTGCTCTCGTGTCGCTCTCGTTCGCTGTATACATGATACCCGGTCTCTGGGGTGCCCCGCTCAAGAGCATCAGCGCATTCGCGCCTCCCATCTATACCCAGGACTTCAACCTCTATACTGGAGATGTACATGCACAGGTCGATAACTTCGAGGAGGGTATGGAACTCGGCGCCAGACTCAAGAAGCCGGTTCTCGTGGACTTCTCGGGGTATGGATGCGTAAACTGCCGCAAGATGGAGGCTGCCGTTCTCACCAATTCCGAGATCAAGCAGATGATCGACAACGATTTCGTGATGGTGACACTTATGGTCGATGACAAGAAGCCGCTGCCTCAGCCGATAACCGTCAAGGAGAAGGATGGTCAGGAACGCACCCTGCGCACTTATGGCGACAAATGGAGCTACCTGCAGCGGACCAAGTTTGGCGCCAACGCCCAGCCTTACTACGTGATCCTCAACGATGACGCAAGGCCGCTCAACTATGCCTTCCCTTATGAGGAGGATGTACCCAAATTCCAGCAGTTCCTTAAGACAGGTCTGACAAACTACGCAGACACGAAGACAGAGAAATGAGAAAAATTATAGCGATACTAATATTTTCAGCAGCCTGCGCCCTCCAATCGGGGGCGCAGACTCTTACTGCCACCTATGTGGCACTTGCTGACTCGGCCGACAGATACATGAAAGCCGAGCGCTGGGCAGACGCCGAACGTGTGATTGTAAAGGCTTTGCGCCACGAGCCGGCCAACAAGTCAAACTATCTGCTCTGGGCCAATCTCGGTGTCGTGCGCACAAACCTGCAGGATTACGACGGAGCCCTCGAGGCCTGCGACATAGGTCTGGCGACAGCCCCGCGCTCCACAGCACTTCTGAGCAACCGCGCCAGGGTACTTCTTGCCAAAGGTCAGCGAGCGGCCGCGAAAGAGGATCTGACAGAGGCACTCGCGGTAGACAGCACCCTGCAGTGGCCGCGCAAGATGAGGGGGATACTCCGCGCGGCCGATGGCGACACGACCGGAGCCGAGGAGGATTTCAAGATCTACACCTCTAAATATGGTGATGACGCGGCAATCCTGGAAGCCGAGGGTGATATGGCCGCCGCGACAGGAGATGCCGACAAGGCTGTCACAAAATACAGGGCCGCGTATGCTCTTGAGCCAGACGAAAATCTGCTTGGACGAGAACTGCTTGTGGCATATAGTTTCGGTAAGATTGAGGATGTGGCAGACGACATAGCGGAAGGTCTCAGGAAGTATCCGCGTAATGGAACACTCTATCTCATTCGTGCTATGCTCAACAAGGCACGTTACCAGACATCGGCCATGGAGTCTGACCTTAAGACCGCGCTTGAGTTCGGTGTCAGCCGCGAATTATATGATGCATTGACAGCAACACCGGGAGAGAAGAAATGATAACAAAATTTTCCAGAATTGCAATAGCAAAATAGCATAAATCGGTGTTGTAATTTGAGATGTTTTTTTGTAATTTTGCACTCCGTTTCGGGCAAGAGTGGAGGCCGCTGATGAGGTCGAATACTCCATGATGCCTGGAGTTCACAACCTTAGATAAAAAGCGTAATGTATAGTCTGACGTTACATATCGAATACCTGCTGCTCCGGCACGACTGTGTGGTCGTACCGGGCATGGGTGCGTTTATCAATGTCAGACATGCGGCACGGTTTGACGAGGAGGCCGGAGTATGGTATCCCATGACACGCGAGGTTAGGTTCAATCCCGCGCTCAGCCATGACGACGGACTTTTGGCTAATTCATATGCCCGTAAGCTTGAGGTTTCCTTTGAAGAGGGGAGGGATGCTTTACTTCGTGACATCCGGCAACTCAGGCAGACACTTGAGGAAGATGGTGAGGTGACCGTCGGTCATCTCGGCATATTGAGTCTCTCGGAGGGAGTGCTTTCGTTTGTCCCTCTGGAGACACCCGAGCGCTGGGCTGCGATGCTTGGACGCATCAAGGCACCTGTGGCCCGTAAGAGTGTAATACGGTTAGCTGAGACGGAGATTCCCGTTTCTGTGGAGAAGCATGCGGAGAATCCGGCCCCGATACGTAATGAGAAATCGGCCCGGCGGTTTGACACGACGCGCAACTATTACATCGCGATCAACAAGGTTTTCGCCCGCACGGCTGCCTGCTTTGTGATCGTGGCTGCCGTGGCACTCTCACTGCTGCTCCCCGGTGGGGTCGGTTCGGGCGGTAAGCAAATTGACCAGGCGTCGGTTGTGCCGGTTGAGACCATCATCAGAAATACAAAGACGAGGATAGCCGAGCGAATCGAGGCAGCGAAACCGGCCAAGGTGGAGGAACACATACAGGCTGTGCCGGAAAAGCACACAGCCCGCTATCATGTCATTGTGGCTACTTTCCGTACCCCCGCTGAGGCCGATGCGTATGTGGCAGCCAACGCCTCCACAGGTTACGACCTTCAGGTCGTGAGCACCGCTACCAAGAGCAGGGTGTCGGCAATGAGTTCCGACAACATGGAGGAACTGCAGCGGAAACTGACAGACGATGGGTTTCGCCACACATTCAGCGAATCCTGGATATGGGATGCTGAATAAGGCACTCCCCGAAAAATGCGGATAATTGCAGAGGCAATTGAAGAGTGAGTAAAAATTTGACGAAATATTTGCACAAGTTAAAAAAATGTATTAACTTTGCACTCGCAAATCGGAAATGACAAACGCCGAGATGTGCAACTTGCGAAAATAGCTCAGTTGGTAGAGCACGACCTTGCCAAGGTCGGGGTCGCGGGTTCGAGTCCCGTTTTTCGCTCAACGACAATTACAGAGGTGATTGTAGAGTGAGTAAAACTGCGAAAATAGCTCAGTTGGTAGAGCACGACCTTGCCAAGGTCGGGGTCGCGGGTTCGAGTCCCGTTTTTCGCTCCAAACCTCAGGCCCTCGGGCCAAACAGAATGTCTAGGTGGCGGAATTGGTAGACGCGCTACTTTGAGGGGGTAGTGGCCGTTTTGGCCGTGTGAGTTCGAGTCTCATTCTGGACACTCAAAAGACTGCAGAAATCTTCTGCGGTCTTTTTTGTTATACCCCTATATGCTCTATTTCGGTAAAAAATGTTGCCGTGATGGCCAAAAAACTTGTCTGATTCCAAACTTTTCATTACATTTGCGACAAAGACCGCAGAGGCGGTCAAGACACCATGAAAATCCTTAAATCCAGAATACCCACATATGAAGACAAAACAACTGCTTCTGGGCGACGAGGCTCTTGCCCTCGGCGCGATTTATGTCGGTCTGTCGGGTGCATATGCCTATCCCGGCACACCTTCTACTGAAATTCTCGAATTCGTACAGAAGAACCCGCTCGCCCGCGAGCGAAAGATTCATTCTCACTGGTCGTCTAATGAGAAGACAGCCATGGAGGAGGCTCTCGGCATGTCGTTCTGCGGCAAACGCGCCATGACCTCAATGAAGCATGTCGGAATGAATGTCGCGGCCGACCCATTTGTCAACTCGGCAATGACCGGTGCCAACGGCGGACTTCTCGTCATCGCTGCCGATGACCCGTCGATGCACTCGTCGCAGAATGAGCAGGACTCCAGGTTCTATGCCGATTTCGCCATGATACCGGCTCTTGAGCCGTCAAACCAGCAGGAGGCATACGACATGGCCCGCTATGGCTTTGAGCTTTCAGAGCGTCTCGGTATTCCTGTGCTTACACGTCTCGTGACACGTCTCAGCCACTCGCGTGCCGTGGTCGAGACAGAAGACCAGCCACTCCCCGAGAACGAGATACATTATCCGAAGAATCCGAAGCAGTGGGTACTGATGCCCGCTATGTCAAAGGTTCGCAACCGCGCCCTTATCGCCGACCAGCAGGCTTTTGTTAAGGCCTCGGAGGAATCTCCCTTCAACACATATACCGAAGCTCCCGACCATCGGCTCGGAATCATAGTGAACGGTATCGCATACAATTATCTTATGGAGGCATTCAAGGGTGAGTGCCCGTTCCCGGTAGTCAAGGTCAGTCAGTATCCGCTTCCCTCAAAACTTCTCCGCAGGCTCTATGACTCCTGCGACGCCATACTCGTTGTCGAGGAGGGTCAGCCCTTCATCGAGCAGAAACTAAACGGACTCTGCCGCACAGGCAAGAAGATACATGGCAAACTTACAGGAGCCGTTATCCGTGATGGTGAGCTTAATCCTGACCTCGTGGCTGAGGCCGTGGGCCGTGTAATGCCCGACGTAAAGGGAATAATGGACTACTTCGTGCATGATGCCTCGGAAATTGTGGCGCCTCGTCCGCCTATGCTCTGCCAGGGCTGCGGACACCGCGATGTATATGCTGCGCTCAACGCCGCGCTCGAGGCATATGAGTCACCCAAGGTTTTCGGCGACATAGGATGCTACACGCTCGGCTTCCTGAAACCCTTCAACGCGATCGACACATGCGTTGACATGGGTGCGTCAATAACAATGGCCAAGGGCGCAGCCGACGCCGGCCAGCATCCGGCCGTAGCCATAATCGGCGACTCCACATTCACCCACAGCGGCATGACCGGCCTGCTTGACGCTATCAACGAGAACAGCAACATACTGGTCATTATATCCGACAATCTCACGACCGGCATGACAGGCGGCCAGGATTCACAGGGCACCGGCAAGATAGAGGAGATCTGCCTCGGTCTTGGCGCTGATCCGGCCCATGTGCGCACAATCGACTCGCTTCCCAAGAACCATGAGCAGATGACGGCGCTCTTCCGCGAGGAGATTGATTACCCGGGCCTGTCGGTTGTTGTCTCGCGCCGCGAGTGCATCCAGACTGCACGCCGCCACGCCGCAAAGAAGTAACCTTGAATCCACGAATAACACGAATCACAACATGAAATCAGATATAGTACTCGCAGGCGTCGGAGGACAGGGAATCCTCACGATCGCCACAATACTGGGCGCTGCGGCGCTCAATGAGAACCTCTACCTCAAGCAGGCAGAAGTGCACGGCATGAGCCAGCGCGGTGGTGATGTGCAGTCCAATCTGCGCATCAGCTCGAATCCGATACACTCCGACCTGATACCACTCGGAGGCGCTGACCTGATCGTGTCTCTCGAGCCGATGGAGGCTCTGCGTTACCTTCCGTTCCTGTCAAAGGATGGCTGGATTGTGACTAACTCCCAGCCTTTCGTCAACATTGACAACTACCCGGAGATGGAGTCGGTGGAGAAGGAACTCAACCGTCATCCGCAGGTGGTGATGTTCGATATGGATGCCCTCGCCAAGGAGGTGGCCTCCGCACGCAGCTCTAACCTCGTGCTGCTGGGAGCGGCTTCTCCCTTTATCGACATCGAGACCGAAAAGATCGAGGGTGCCATCCGCGCACTGTTCCTTCCCAAGGGTGAGAAGATAGCCGAGGCAAACATCACGGCGTTCCGCGCAGGACGCGCCAAGGCCGAGGAGATCAGAAAATAATTAATGACAGGACTAAATATTTCTGATCATGTTCCCGATAAGCAAAGAGACATTTGATGCCGCTGTCAAGCGGCTTATGATATTGGATCTCGGCACAGCGACTATCCGCCAGATATGCTCACTGGCCGCAGAGATAGAGCGTGAGGCTGGCGAGCCCATGATTCACCTTGAGATAGGCAATCCCGGACTTGAGGCCGAGAAGGTTGGCGTAGACGCAGAGACAAAGGCATTGGGATGCGGCGTGGCCAACAAGTATCCTCCGATTCAGGGTATTCCCGAGCTCAAGAAAGCCGGCAGTGAGTTCATCAAGGCTTTCCTTGATATCGATATCCCCGGGAAGGGTATCATTCCTACTGTCGGTTCGATGCAGGGCTGCTTTACTTTGCAGATAATTCTTTCGCAACGCCTCAAGGGTGAGAAGGACACGATCCTATTCCTTAATCCCGGTTTCCCGGCACATCTGATGCAGGCCAAGGTGCTTGGTATAAAGTCGGAGGCATTCGACATATATGAATACCGTGGCAAGAGACTCGAGGAGAAACTGGAGTCATATCTGAAGCAGGGAAACATAACGGCGCTCCTCTATAACAATCCCAACAACCCGGCCTGGACCAACCTGACCGAGGAGGAACTGGAGATAATAGGTCGTCTCGCCACTAAGTACGACTGCATCGTTGTGGAGGACCTCGCATACTTCGGCATGGACTTCCGCCATGACATAAGCGTACCGTATGAGCCGCCGTTCGGAGCCACTGTGGCCAGATATACCGACAACTACATCCTGATGCTCTCCGGCTCGAAGATCTTCAGTTATGCCGGACAGCGCATCGCACTTGTCTGCATCGGCGATAAGGTCTATGACCGCAAGTATGAGTATCTGGAGAAGTTCTATGAGATGCCGGCCTTCGGCGACGCATACATATTCGGCGTGTTATACTGCGCCTCTTCGGGCACGTCACATTCGGCTCAGCACGCTATGGCCGCGATGCTTCATGCTGCTGCAAGCGGTGAGTTGAAGTTCATCGAGCATTGCTCCGAATATGGACGCAGGGCCGAGATCGTCAAGAGACTCTTTAACGACAACGGCTTCAATATCGTCTACAACATGGATGGTGACTCCCCGATTGCCGACGGTTTCTTCTTCACTATCGGCTATCCGGGCATGACCGGCGTTCAGTTGCAGGAGGAACTGATCCGCTATGGTGTCTCGTCGATCGCGCTTGTCTCGACCGGTTCTGACCAGGAGGGCATACGCGCCTGCGTGTCGATGATATCTGACGACGAGTCGTTCGCGCGTCTCGAGAGATTCCTTAAGAAATTTAACGAAGATCACTCGAAATGAAAACTGACCACAACATCAATTATGTCAGCGCGGCTGAGGCGGTCAAACTCATAGAGAGCGGTGACCATGTCTACCTGCAGGGCTCCACGTCGACCCCCGAGATGCTTGAGCAGGCACTTGCCGATCGTGGCGATGAACTGCGCGACGTGACGATAATCACCGGTTTCGGTGTGTGTCGCGGACGCTCTCCGCTCTGCAAGCCGGAGTATAAGGACTCGTTCCTCGTCAATTCATTCTTCGTCAACAACAGTTTCCGCGACTGGATCAACGAGGGCTATGGCTCAATGACCCCGAGATTTCTCGGGGAGGTGCCGCAGCTTATCCGTGACGGCTCATGGCGCGTAGATGTGGCTCTTCTTAACTGCTCGATGCCCAATGAGGATGGTATGGTGAGTTTCGGCGTCTCGGGCGATGTGGCATGCTCGGCAGTCGAGTCAGCCGACCGGCTGATTGCCCAGATCAATCCCAACGTTCCCTTCTCATACGGTGATCCCACGGTGCATATCTCCAGGATTGACGCCTGCGTGAAATGTGACACGCCGCTTGTCGAGGTTCCTACCGCGACTCCCAGCGAGGCTGAGGTCAGGATCGGTGAGTACATTGCCGAGCGTATCCCCGACGGTGCCACCCTGCAGATCGGCGTGGGCGGAATTCCCAATGCCGTGATTCGCGCTCTTTCGGGGCACAAGCATCTCGGACTGCACACAGAGGCCATGACCGATGGTGTGCTCCCTCTGCTCGAGAGTGGTGTCATCGACAACTCCCTGAAGAAGGTGCTCCCCGGCAAGTCGGTCGCTTCGCTTGCGCTTGGCTCTAAGAAACTCTATGAGTATATGGATGGCAACCCCGACATAATATTCCGTGACGTGGCCTGGACCAACAATCCTTATGTTATCGGCCAGAACCCGAAGGTAATGTCGATAAACTCATGCCTTGAGATTGACCTGACAGGCCAGATATGCGCAGATTCAATCGGCACGCGCATCTTCTCCGGTGTCGGCGGCCAGCATGACTTCGTTTACGGGTCGTCACTGAGCGAAGGGGGGATCTCATTCCTCGCCATGCTGTCAACCACCAACAAGGGCTACAACAAGATCAAGCCTGTGCTCACACCGGGCGCCGGTGTGGTGACAACCAGATTCCAGACAAACTATATTGTGACGGAATATGGTGCTGTGGACCTTCGCGGCAAGACACTCGCCGAGCGCGCCAGACTGCTGATCTCAGTCGCGGCTCCGCAATTCCGCGAGGAACTCGAGCGGGCCGCAGCCGAGCGGTTCGGATACGCTTTCCTGCGTCTGAGATAATCAATCACTAATATATCAGTTTGTACATGTGGCACCGGGTCTCTCGCCCGGTGCCGCTCTTTTTCATGGTCAACTGATAGTTTTTAGGTGGAAATTTGTTACTTTTGCATAACATTAGCAAAAAGACATGAACACACACGATAATAAGACGGACCGTGACATGAGGAGTCTGGCCGATGTTCTCCCTGACGAGGGGGTGAGTGCCGCAAAGACGATAAGAAGAGTGGTCAAGATAGGATGTCTGGTAAATATCCTGCTGATGGTCATGAAACTGGCTATAGGATACTGGGGTCACAGCGATGCGCTGATGGCCGACGGCTTCCATTCGCTCAACGATGTGGCAGCAGACCTCATAATGCTTATATTCATCGGGATATCCTATAGACATGCAGATGCGAGATACACCTACGGCTATGGCAAGTTCGAGACATTCGCATCATTTCTGATATCAGTATTTCTACTGCTCATATCGGCCATGATCATCAGTGAGGCGGTTGAGTCGACGGTTGAGTACGTTAAGGGCGCGGTCCTTCCTCAGCCCGATATCTGGACTATCGTGGCTGTGCTTGTGGCCATGGCCTGCAAGGAGGGTCTCTACAGGTTCTATTCGCACGCGGGGCGAAAGGCCGGGTCCAATGCCCTCGTGGCCAGTGCATGGCATCACCGCAGCGATGCCCTCGCCTCAATAGCAACACTGATAGGCGTGACCTTCTCCCATTTCCTTGGCGAGGGTTTCCGTATCCTCGACCCGCTTGCCTCAATGGTCATCGCAGTCTTCATCTTCATTCCGGCACTGAGGATTTTCCTCACCGCATTCAGGGAACTGATGGAGAAGTCACTTCCGGCAGCCGATGTGGGGCGCGTACGGACCATTGTGGAATCGACTCCCGGGGTCAAGGAAATAACCTATCTGCGTACGCGACGTAACGGGCATAACCTCGTTTTTGACATAGGCATAGGCGTCAGTCCAAATATCACCGTAACTGACGGTGCCGCGATTGCCGGCGAGATAGAGCGCTCTATTCAGGATGCCTATTGCCGTCATGTCCTGGTATCGGTCACCACGACTCCATGCTGAATTAACATTTTTTGCCGCTATCGGCTTATAGTTTCGGAAAAAATCTGTAAATTTGCACTTTGGAATAGACCAGAGTGCAAATTTGTCATTTATGACATAATTCCGACACACGATTGTGCCGGTCTGCACCTCGGAAATGATATCATAAATAATGAAAACCAACGTAGCAGTATTTTTCGGAGGACGCTCGGTAGAGCATGAGATCTCCGTGATATCGGCCCTTCAGGCCATTAACGCATTCGACGAGAACAAATACAACATCGTTCCTATCTATATCTCGAAGCAGGGGCGCTGGTACACAGGCGCGAACCTGCTTGAGCTCCGCAATTACCGGGACCTTAACAAACTCGTGGCGGAAGCCGAGGAGGTGTTCATGCGGCCGGAATACGGAGACTATAACCTATATAAGGTGAACACAGGAATGTTCTCCAAGAGGAATCCTGTAGTCGCCGAACTGCACGTTGCAATTCCGGTGCTTCACGGCACCAACGGAGAGGACGGTATCTTCGAGGGTGTTCTTGAGACCATCGGTATTCCGTTTGCCGGGTGCAACACACTCTCCTCGGCCAACGGCATGGATAAGATCACGATGAAGATGATTCTCCGCTCGGAGGGAATACCAGTGGTCGACTACGTATGGTTCACCGACCAGCAGTGGAACTCCGGAAGTGATGCGATTGTCGGGAAAATCGAGAAGGAACTCGGTTATCCGGTGATAGTCAAGCCGGCAAACCTCGGTTCGTCGGTGGGTATCGGCACAGCCGCCGACCGCAGCGAGCTGATAGAGCGAATCAACACCGCCGAGAAGTTCTCGCAACGCATCATTGTCGAGCACATGATTGAGCAGCTCAAGGAAATCAACTGTTCGGTGCTCGGTGACGCTGACGACCATCAGAGCTCCGTATGCGAGGAACCCATCAAGAGCGGCAAGTTCCTGTCGTATGAGGACAAGTACATGGGAGGCACCAAGACCAACCAGGGAATGCAGGCCAGCGAGAAGCGCATACCCGCTGACCTCACACCTGAGATGAGCGAGAAGATACGCCATATGGCCGGCGAGACATTCCGCGTGCTGTCATGCCACGGCGTGAGCCGCATCGACGTGATGGTCGACGAAAAGGATGACTCAGTCTACGTCAACGAGATCAACACCATCCCCGGCTCTCTCTCATTCTATCTCTGGGAGGCTTCGGGAATATCGTTCACCGAACTGATGGACCGTCTTGTGGCACTCGCGCTCAAGCGCAAACGCGCCACCGACCGCAAGACATTCACCTACGACCATAACATCTTCGCGATGGGCGGCGGTACCAAGGGCGCCAAGGGAACCAAGTATAAGAAGTAAAAATTTTCACACAGATGAAATTCAAGGAATATAGCAAGCAACTCAACCTTTCCGACGTCAACAAGGAGATGCTCGGAGTCTGGGATGCCCACAACCTCTTCGAGACTTCAATGAAGCAGAGGGAGGGGCAGCCGACATTCGTTTTCTACGAGGGACCGCCGTCAGCCAACGGCATGCCCGGTATCCATCATGTCATGGCCCGCACCATCAAGGATATAGTATGCCGCTACAAGACCATGAAGGGCTTCCACGTAAAGCGCAAGGCCGGATGGGACACTCACGGCCTGCCTGTGGAACTCGGTGTGGAGAAAAGCCTCGGTATAACCAAGGAAGATATCGGCACCAAGATTTCTGTGGAGGATTATAATGCCGCATGCCGCAAGGAGGTGATGAAGTACACCAAGGAGTGGACCGACCTCACCCACCGCATGGGCTACTGGGTAGATCTCGACAACCCATATATCACTTACGACAACCGCTACATAGAGTCCGTATGGTGGCTTCTCGCGCAGCTCTATAAGAAGGGCTATCTCTATAAGGGCTATACAATCCAGCCCTATTCGCCGGCAGCAGGCACGGGCCTGAGCTCACACGAACTGAACCAGCCCGGATGTTACCGCGATGTCAAGGACCTTACGGCCACCGTGCTGTTCGACGTGCTTGACCCGAAGCCGGGAATGGAGGGATGGGGCCGTCCCTGCTTCATGGCATGGACCACGACTCCCTGGACACTTCCCTCGAACACCGCGCTCTGCGTAGGCCCGAAGTTCGAGTATGTTGCTGTCCGCACATATAATCCTTATACGGGCGAGAAAATCACTGTGGTTCTCGCCGAGGTGCTCGTCAGCTCCTATTTCAAGAAAGAGGGTAAGGATAAGCCGCTCGACGACTACAAGCCGGGCGACAAGGTGGTTCCCTACGAGATCGTAGGCCGCTGGAAGGGTACCGAGCTTGTGGGGATGCGCTATGCGCAGCTGATGCCCTGGGTGGCACCGACCGAGCGCGTGGATGAGTATGCTCCCGAGTATGTCCGCAAATATGCCGCCGAGCATCCCGAGAAGATGTATTCGGTTCGCGGCGACAATTTCGTCGAGATTGCGGAGCGTGCGTTCCGTGTCATCCCCGGTGACTATGTAACCACCGACGACGGTACCGGTATAGTCCACATTGCGCCGACATTCGGTGCCGACGACGCCAAGGTGGCTAAGGCTGCCGACATTCCGTCTCTCTTCATGATCAATCTGAAGGGGGAGACTCGCCCGATGGTCGACCTGACTGGAAAGTTCTACAACCTTGACGACCTCGCTCCGGAGTTTATCGAGAAGTGTGTCAACGTTCCGCTATACTCGCGTCATGCCGGACAGTTCGTCAAGAACGCCTACGATCCTAAATATACCGTCGACGGCAGATATGACGAGAAACGCGCCCAGGCCGACGAGGACCTGAACGTCGAGCTCTGCATGGAGCTCAAGAAGGAGGGCAAGGCATTCCGCACAGAGAAGCATGTCCACAACTATCCGCACTGCTGGCGCACCGACAAGCCTATCCTTTACTATCCTCTCGACAGTTGGTTTATCCGTACTCCCCAGGCACGCGAGCGGCTTATTGCCCTCAACGATACCATCAAGTGGAAGCCTGCCTCGACAGGTACCGGCCGTTTCGGCAAGTGGCTCGAGAATGTTCAGGACTGGAACCTCTCCCGCTCCCGCTACTGGGGCACTCCGCTCCCTATCTGGCGCACCGAGGATGGCCGCGAGGAGATTATCGTGGAGAGTTACGAGGACCTCTACAACCGTATCGAGGAGTCGGTGGCCAAAGGCTTCATGGTATCTAACCCACTCAAGGAGAAGGGCTTCGTACCGGGTGTGAACACTGCTGAGAACTATGAGAAGATAGACATGCATCGTCCTTATGTCGATGAGATAGTTCTCGCCTCGGAGAGCGGACGCCCCATGCGCCGCGAGACTGACCTGATCGACGTCTGGTTCGACTCGGGTGCGATGCCTTACGCGCAGATCCACTACCCGTTCGAGAACAAGGAACTGCTCGACAGCGGTGAGGTGTATCCCGCCGACTTTATCGCCGAGGGTGTCGACCAGACACGCGGCTGGTTCTTCACTCTCCATGCCATAGCCGGAATGATTTTCGACTCAGTGGCCTACAAGGCTGTGATTTCCAACGGTCTTGTCCTCGACAAGCATGGCCAGAAGATGTCCAAGCGTCTCGGCAATGCCATCGACCCGTTCGACAACATAGAGCGTTTCGGCATCGATCCGGTCCGTTGGTACATGATATCCAATTCATCGCCCTGGGATAATCTGAAGTATGACGAGGAGGGTGTTGCCGAGGTAGGCCGCAAACTGTTCGCGACTCTTTATAACACATATAAGTTCCTGGCACTTTATGCCAATGTAGATGGATTCACCGGCACCGAGCCGCAGGTTCCGGTTGCCGAGCGTCCGGAGATCGACCGATGGATTCTCTCGCTCCTCAATTCTCTCGTCAAGGAGGTTGAGGCTGACCTTGATGACTATGAGCCCACCAAGGCTGCCCGCGCAATCGAGGAGTTTGTCGGCGACAACCTCTCCAACTGGTATGTGCGTCTTAACCGCAAGCGTTTCTGGGCCGGCGAGATGAACCAGGACAAGCTTTCGGCTTACCAGACTCTCTTCGAGTGTCTGAAGACGGTGGCCCTGCTGATGGCTCCGTTCTCACCCTTCTATGCCGACAGACTCTATACCGACCTGGTTTCACCGTCGCTTGCCGATGGTGAGTATGTTTCGGTCCACCTCGCGGATTTCCCCGTGGCCGACGAGTCAAAGATTGATTCCGCGCTCGAGGAGCGTATGGCGCTTGCCCAGGACGTAACCTCAAGCGTGCTCGCGCTTCGCCGCAAGGTCAACATGAAGGTGCGTCAGCCGCTCCAGACCCTTCTCGTTCCCGTTATCGACGAGGCTCAGCGCGAGGCTCTTGAGGCTGTCAAGGATATCGTGCTCGACGAGATCAATGTCAAGAGCCTCAAGATTGTCGACAATGAGGAGTCGGGACTCGTGAAGCGTGTCAAGGCCGACTTCAAGAAACTGGGCCCGAAATATGGCAAGATCATGAAGGACCTTGGCAAGGCTATCACCTCGATGGAGAAGAATGACATCGCCACACTCGAGCGCGAGGGTAGTTTTACGTTCAGGAATCTGCCGGGTGAGCCGGTGGTGACTCTCGATGATGTCGAGGTTATTCCCGAGGATATCCCCGGATGGCTGGTTGCCAACGACGGCAGGATAACAGTGGCGCTTGACGTCACCGTGACTCCCCAGCTTCGTAACGAGGGAATGGCCCGCGAGCTTATCAACCGTATCCAGAACATCCGCAAGTCCTCGGATTTCGAGATAACCGACAAGGTCGAGGTTGAGCTTAGCCGCAATCCTCAGGTCGAGGAGGCCCTTGAGACGTTCGGTGACTATATAGCCGCGCAGGTACTCGCCAACAACATCAGGCTTGTTGACGAACTCGAGGGTGAGGGAGTGACTAAACTCGATATCGACGGCGAGACAGTGCTTGCACGTGTCACCCGCTAAGTAAACGACTCTATTCTTTATGAAGGAAAACAATTTGGCAGAAACGCGTGGCGCCGGGGGTAGTGTACCCTCGGCGTTGCGTCGTAATGCCGGCTGGCTCGCGACTGCGGTCATACTTCTTGTGCTCGTTGCCGACCAGGTGCTGAAGATCTGGATCAAGACCCACTTCTACATCGGAGAGGACCATGCGATAACCTCCTGGTTTCACATCAAGTTCATCGAGAACAACGGCATGGCCTTCGGTCTGGAGTTGTGGAACAAACTGCTCCTTACGTTCGGACGCATCGCTGCTGTGGCTATATTCATATGGTGTCTGACCAGGATTGTCAGTCGATATGAGTTGCGCACCGGATTTATCGTGGCAGTTGCGCTGATAACTGCAGGTGCCGCGGGCAACATATTCGACTGCGTCTTCTATGGCGAGATTTTCAATAACCCGATGCCCCCCGAGGTGGCAACGGCGTTTCCGGCCGGAGGCGGTTACTCGTCATGGTTTGAGGGCATGGTAGTGGACATGCTTTATTTTCCGCTCTTTGATTTCTATTGGCCGGAATGGGTGCCCGGGGTTGGCGGAACTTATTACGAGTTCTTCGCGTATATATTCAATATCGCTGATGCCTCGATATGTGTCGGAGTCGCCTTGCTGATCCTTTTCTATTCGCGTGACTTCTCGCTGGCGT
The DNA here is from genome assembly GCA_014867205.1 of Muribaculaceae bacterium. Taxonomy (GTDB): domain Bacteria; phylum Bacteroidota; class Bacteroidia; order Bacteroidales; family Muribaculaceae; genus Lepagella. The sequence continues at coordinate 174,347 of WGUO01000001.1, forward strand.
TCAATATGGGCGACAAGGATAAGGACCGTGATGGCAAGAAGAGCATAACCGGAAAGGTGAATAAAACCGAAAAGCAGTGAGATGGGAAAGCGAGGTCTGTTGATATCGGGTCTTGCCGTGCTGGCACTTGGCAGCGCGTGCATACGTCGGCCTGATGGTGTGCAGTCAGACAAGAAGATGGCGCAGGTGGTTGCTGACCTTGAGATTGCGGAGGCTGCCATTCACACCTCGCCGGCAGGCGCTGACGATGATGTCCGCCGTGCACTTGTCGACTATGTCATCGCGAAACATGGGCTGACCCGCGAGGAATTTGACACGACCATGGCCTGGTATGGCAGAAATGTTGATGCCTACTATGAGTTGTGTGACAAGGTGGAGAAGGAGATCGCCATCCGTAGGCGAGATGTGTCGAAAGGCTCGCAGATTCAGTTTGAGTCCTCTGACCTGTGGCCCTACAGGCGCATGGCGGTTATTTCACCGCAGTCTAATTCAAATGCATTCGACTTCTCCATTCCGACTGTCGATGTCGAGCCCGGTCAGCGTGTCGAGTTTAAGTTGCGCTTGAATGGAAATGCCGAGGGTACGGCCCTGCTTGGCGTGGAATATGATAACGGCACGATGGAATATATCCACAGGTCGCTGTCACCGACGAACCGTATCAGCATGATGCTCCAGACTGATTCCGCCAGAACTGTAGGGCGTGTGTTCGGCAACCTGCTTGTCAAGGAGAGTCGGCAGTTGCCTTTGTGGCTCGACAGTATCTCTCTTACGGTTCTTCCTTTTGACTCGCTGGAATATTATAATATCTATGGCCAGAAGAAATATCGCGAGCCTGCAATTCGCCGGAAACCTAAGTTTGAGGAGTCAGACCTTGACGGGAACGATACAGACTCAATCAGGAAAATTAATGGCAATAACCGGAGATGATACGTCTTATGTCCCTGAATATAGTTGTGGCGCCCCTGGGAGCGTCACAATGTGTTTATGTGAGAAGCGTGCTTGAGTTTGATGCCGCAGATATTCTTGAATCTTCGGCCGGAAAGGGGAGTGCCCTGACCGTGTCACAGGTATATGACCGTCTGCGCAGAGGCGATGATGTCATGCTGTCAGATTTCAGCATTGCTACCTATGAGAGTGAGATGGAGTCTATGCTGCTTGCCGAGTCATCATTGCGGATAGTGGAGGTTGCTCCGGCGGAGTGGTGTCTGTCCATGCCATGAACTGATTCATATATACAATCGTGGGCTGTGGAACAATATGCACAGCCCACGATTGTATATGGTGTAGTCGGACTTATTTGTTCATCAGTTTGGCCCAGGAATCCTTGAGTCCTACTGTCTTGTTGAAGACAGGATGATCGGGAGTCGAGTCCGGATCGACCACATAGTATCCGAGTCTCTGGAACTGGTAGTTGTCACCGGCCTTAATGCGTCCTGCAAGCCAGGGCTCGATCTTGGCGTTCTCGCGGATCTTGAGTGAGTCGGGATTGATGAGCTCGCGGAAGTCACCCTCGAAGGCTCCGGGGTTCTCCACGCTGAAGAGCCTGTCGTAATCGCGTATCTCGGCATCCACCGCTGTCGGCACAGACACCCAGTGCAAAGTGCCCTTGACCTTACGGTCGGCACCGGGTAGACCGCTGCGCGTCTCGGGGTCGTAGGTGGCGTGGATCTCAGTGATGTTTCCGTCGCTGTCCTTGACCACTCCGGTACACTTGATGATATAGGCACCTTTGAGGCGGACCTCCTTGTCGGGCGAGAGCCGGAAGAATTTCTTTGGCGGATTCTCCATAAAGTCCTCACGCTCGATCCAGAGCTCGCGCGTAAAGGGCATCTCGTGCGTGCCCTCTGCAGGATTCTCGGGATTGTTATCCATCACCATGGTCTCGGTCTGACCCTCGGGATAGTTGTCGAGAATCAGTTTGACCGGATTCTGGATCACGCTCACGCGGGTAGCTGTCTTGTTCAGGTCCTCGCGCACCGAGTGCTCGAGAAGCTCGATGTGGTTGAGGGCCTCGTAGCGGGTGTAGCCTATGCGGTTCACGAAGTCCTTGATCGACGATGGGGTATAGCCACGGCGGCGAAGACCCTTGAGGGTCGGCATGCGCGGGTCATCCCAGCCGTTCACGAGACCCTCCTTGACGAGTTGCAGCAGCTTGCGCTTGCTCATCACCGTGTATGTCAGGTTGAGACGGTTGAACTCGATCTGGCGCGGGCAATAGGACTCGTCGGCCAGTTCCTTGACAAACCACTCGTAGAGGGGGCGGTGGGGAACAAACTCGAGTGTGCAGATAGAGTGGGTGACACCCTCGAAGTAGTCACTCTGGCCGTGGGCGAAGTCATACATCGGGTAAACCTTCCATGTGTCACCGGTGCGCCAGTGCGGAGTCTTGATGATGCGGTACATGATCGGGTCGCGGAAGTGCATGTTGTCGCTTGCCATGTCGATCTTGGCGCGAAGCACCATCGAGCCCTCGTCAAACTCGCCCTTGTTCATGCGCTCAAAGAGGTCGAGGTTCTCCTCTATAGGCCGGTCGCGGTAGGGGCTTGCCTCTCCGGGCTGCGTCGGCGTGCCTTTCTGGCGTGCGATCTCCTCGCTGGTCTGCTCGTCTACGTATGCCTTTCCCTCCTTGATCATGCGTATTGCAAGGTCATATAGCTGGGGGAAGTAGTCGCTGGCATAGTAGAGCCGGTCGCCCCAGTCATAGCCGAGCCAGTGTATGTCCTCCTTGATCGCGTTGACATATTCCATATCCTCCTTCTGGGGATTGGTGTCGTCGAAGCGCAGGTTGCAGGTGCCTCCGAATTTCTCTGCAGCCCCGAAATCCATGATGAATGCCTTGGCATGGCCAATGTGCAGGTAGCCGTTCGGCTCCGGCGGAAAACGTGTGTTGAGGCGCCCTCCGTTTTTTCCTGCGGCAAGGTCGGCCGCGATCTCCTGTTCTACAAAATTCAGTCCCGATTCATTGACTGATTCCTCTTCCTTTATGATTTCCTCCATAACAGTCTTGATTGTTTTTGCAAAATTAGCAAAAATCTTGCAAAAACTGTTGCAATGGGGCTGTAAATGATAATATTTTTACCCGAATAGGCGTTATAAGTATGTAATTAACAAAATAAGACCACGAGGCGAACGGTCGGCTAAGTCCAACAGTCACCTCCATATTAAAAAGTTCTGCCTATGGGTAACGATTCCTCCAATTTATCAACAAATGAAGTGAATATAGGTGTTATGAGTTCTCCAAAAAACGCGACATTGAATTTTATACGTCAGTTTGCACGCACATGTGTGTCCCTGCAGGACTGCACGCTTGGTTCGATGGTTATGAATTGACAGAATCCATTCAAAGACTGTCATTCAGGCCTTTTTTCAAAACTCTTACCAATGAAAGACTTCAGGGGCGTGCACAAAGTTCCCGGCGATCAGCAGCCATAATGTGCGTTCGGCATGCATGTATGCAGTGCCTTAAAAATTAAAGAGTCGGATTCATATGAATCTGACTCTTGCTTTTTTGACATGTTTTCACTCTCTGGGTGCCTTTGCGACACCTGCGGCAGCCTTGTGCTCAGAGGGTGAGTATTATGTCCTTGTCGTGGGCGATGCGGCGCAGGTTGAGAATCGCGTAGCGCATGCGTCCGAGTGCTGTATTGATGCTAACGCCGGTTATCTCGGCGATCTCCTTGAAACTCAGGCCCTGGTAATAGCGCATCTTGAGCACCTCGCGCTGCAGGTCGGGCAGTTCCTCGATAAGGTATTTTACGTCAGTCCTGATCTGGTTGGCTATCAGCACATCCTCGATTGTCTCCTCGCATAGTTCCTTGCGGTTGAGTATATCCACATCAGTCAGGTCGGAACTCTGCAGGTTCTCCGACTTTTCCTGTCGGTAGTAATCGATTATCAGGTTGTGGGCGATACGTGAGATCCATGCCGGGAACTTGCCGTTCTCAGTATACCGGCCCTGACGTATCGTCTGGATCGCCTTCACAAAGGTCTCCTGAAAGATATCGTTGGCGATATCCTCGTTCTTTATGATGCGAAGTATATAGTTGAATATTCTGTCCTGATGACGTTTGAGAAGGGTGTCGAATGCATCGTTGTTGCCCTCCGCATATGCCCTGACAAGCTGCTCGTCTGTCAGAGTAGTGAAATTTGCCATGCTTCTGATGTTAGTTTGTTTGAGTAAATGTTTTCGATAGGCAGGCTGTTTGTTTGCGTGTGTGGTTTGATAATTTATAGGTATTCTCATGCCTGTAAGCCTGAAATCGGAGACAGACAGGATATGATTTTCCCTATCCGAATGCAAAGATATAACCGATTTACATTAAATGCAAGAAAATGTACGAAAAAATTATCAAAATATTGTTAAGGAAAAGTTAATTTGATGTTAAATTTTTCTTGTGAACTTCCTCCTGATTTAGTCGAGAGGGGAGTGTCCTGCGGCTTCCGGCCGGTTATTTTGCGGTCTTGAGTGTAGCCCGGATACGCGACAGATGCTGTTGGGTTATTCCTAAATATGAGGCGATCATCTTGAGTGGAACATACCGGAGTATGTCGGGGCGGACAGTCATAAGCCTCTTGTATCTCAACATGGCGTCTCTCTGGACTATTGATGTCTTGACATCAGTGGCATATAGCTGGTACTGGGACATTCCGAGCATCCATTTCACAAAATCGGGGCGAGTGTCAATCATCTTTTGGTAATCCTCCTTACGGATATGCAGGATGGTGCAGCGGCAGCAGGTGGCAATGCGGACGCGTGATGGCTCGCCCATAAGCATGGAGTCGTAACTGACGGCCATAGTTCCGGGGGTTGCGAAACTGTGGGTTATTTCCTGGCCATTGTTGAACACTGACTTGAAGAGCACACCATCCTTTAATATGTATATGTCGGGATTCACTGTGTCTATATCTATTACAGGTTCGTAAGGCTCGAAGATTTTCTCCTCGGCATATGACAGAAATTCATCAATGACCTCGTCAGAGGGTTTGTAAATTGTTTCGCTTATGAGAAGCTCCTTGAGTTTATCCATACTGCAAATTTACAAAAATTTTTATTTATAATCCTATCTTAACGGACAATATTCACTCATCGTGGAGTAAATGTATAATCCTTAGCGTGTTAGCGGAGCGGGTCAATTTGACTGTGCTGAACCTGTTCTGTCGTTATGAATACTCTATTTAACATAATATGGATTATGTTACAATAGGGTATGCCTCAGCCGGTTAGCATGTTCGGCATACAAATCATCTTGTTCGGGGACCTCTTCCAGTTGCCACCGGTCATCAAGAAGAATGACGCTGAAATTCTTCAGGAGTGGTATCGCGGAAGTTATTTCTTCCACTCTCACGCCCTGAGAGAGGACGGCTTCCATATCATCGAACTCACGCAAGTCTTTCGTCAAAAGGATGAGCGGTTCATCAACATGCTGAACCGTATCAGGGAGTATCAGCTTCTCCCAATGGATATAGAAGACCTTAGCGAGTTACGGGATAACCGTCAGAGCAAGGATTTCACAACTCATGCCATCCACATCTGCTCTCTTCGCCGAGATGCTGACAAAATCAACGACCAGATGATTGGAGAGGCCACACATATCTTTCCGGCAGTTTTCAAGGATGCGTTCAATCAGAAAAACGCTCCTTGTGATGTCAACCTCAAACTACGGGAAGGAGCGCGAGTAATGACGCTCATCAATGATTCCAAACAAGGATTCTATAATGGTTCAATGGGCACAGTCACCACTATCACCCAAGCTAAAATTGGCGTCATGCTTGATGACGGCCATGAAGTATCTATAGAGCCCTTCACTTGGGTAGACCGTGAGTATCAAGTCAATGGCAATGAAATCAAGACTATTGAGAAAGGAAGCTGCACCCAGTTCCCCCTGACTTTAGGTTGGGCTATCACTATCCACAAGAGCCAGGGCCTGACATTCGACAACATTGTCGTCCATTGTCCGTATGTATTCGCTCCGGGTATGCTTTATGTGGCCCTGAGTCGATGCACCTCAATGGAAGGCATCGTTACAGACTTCTTCATAAGCCGCAAGGCTATCAAAATTGACAATGAGCTTCTGGCGTTCAACAAAGCCTGCCAGAACAATAATAACAAGTTCAACCTGGACGTCTACCGTGCCCTTTGCAGATATATGGGATATGAGAATAACTAAAGTCACAACTCATCATTCACAGGCTCCGGTCGTGGCTCTTGACTGCTTCGTGGATTCCGGCTATGTCAAGTCGGAACACGGCAGTCTCCCCGACGTAGATAACGATTTCCAGTCTGACAAACGTCAGGAAGTGAAGGAATATATCGAGCGCCGGTATAACCATAACGGCAAGCAGCGTGTATTCTCAGCCGGTACGTTTACGACGCTGAAAGCCAAAGCGGTGATAAAGGACGTGGCACGTACCATGCGTATCAGCCCATCTTTGGTCAATTATCTCACAGCGATTTTTGAAGATGATGGCGTAAGCTATACAGACATCTTCAAGCTCGCCGCCACTAACCGCAAGGTAGCCAAGTTCATCCACGATTATCCTCAGTTATTTGAGGACATCCGTACCCTGATGTTCCAGCCCCGTTCCAGTTCAGTTCATGCCTCAGCTCTTCTCGTAACCCCTAATGATATGGACGGAGAGGATGTGGAATGTTTCGATTTTGTGCCTATCAAAAAGGTTGACGATATTCTTGTAAGTGAGAATAGCGGTTACGATCTCGATGAACTGGGCCTGCTTAAAAACGACTGTCTGGCCACCAAAGAACTTTCAAAGCTCCACCAGACATTCGATTTGGTCAACGAACACTACAACGCCGGTCTGACAATGGAAGGCGTTGTGGAAAGTGATTTGGCAGATGAACGTACATACGAGCTTCTTCGTCAGGGCTACACACAGAATGTATTCCAGCTCTCATCACGAGGTATGACCAAATTCCTTGTAGAGATGCAGCCTACATGTGTTCACGACTTGATTGCGGCCAATGCACTATTCCGTCCGGCCACGCTGGAGAATGGCTCGACGGAGGCGTATGTTGACCGTAAGCAGGGACTTGTTGCACCAACATATCTCTGGGGCACATACAACGCTCTCAAAGATACTTTTGGCCTTATAACCTATCAAGAGCAGGTCGCACAGATTGCTCGTGAGGTAGGTGGGTTCTCGCTGGGCGAAGGTGTGAAGCTCGTCAAATTCATTTCTAAGAAGAAGACCGACAAGATTCAGGCCATGCGCGACAAGTTCCTCAAAGGAGCTGAGAAGAATGGCTGTCCTATTGAAGACGCCATCGCAATCTGGCAACAGATTGAGGCTTGTGGCAGCTACTTATTCAATAAGTCCCATGCAACGGCATACGCTGTTACGTCATACATTGGAGCGTTCCTGAAGGCCCAGTATCCAACCGCTTTTTACACCGTTGCTTTGGAGTGGGCCGATGACAAAGAATTGGTGCCCATCATGTCCGAAATGGAGGCTTGTAGCAAAGCAAAGGTGGTGGCGCCCGACATCAACAAAAGCGAGATGAACTTCTTTACGGACTATGGCTCAGACCAAATCTTCTGGTCCCTCTCCAGAATCAAGATGGTAGGCTCTAAAGCTGTAGAATGGATAATCAATGAGCGCAACAAAAATGGAGAGTTTACCAGCATCATCAATTTTATTGAGCGCATCTTCAAGTACAAACTGAAGAAGTATCAATACTGGGATGACCCGGACAACGAGGATGAAATCCAGCGTTGCCCGGTTAACGCCCGGCACGTTCTCAATCTCATACTTGCCGGTTGTTTCGACAAGGTTGAGCAGGCATATTCAGTTGTCGAGAGATATGCCATCGTTGAGAAAGCCGCTGAGACTCTTGGATTTGAAATCAAGTCAAAAGATTTTCCTGAAGACTTGATTGGTAAACACTACTTCTGGTCGCAGCAGCAAATCAAGGTCTCAGGGCTTGGAGCGATTGATTACAAGCGCATCTATGACAACAGCGCCATCAAGGACCAGATCAGAGGCCGTGCTTCCTACACCACGCTCAAAGATACTATGAGCGATGACAAGGACGGGCGTAAAGCCGCCATCGCCGCAACCATTGTGGAAATGGAGGAAAAGAAGTTTACCAGCAAGAAAACTGGAGAACAAGAAACGTTCTGCAAGATTACCCTTCAACAGAATAACGATATGGCCGAACTGGTAATATGGCCAGAGGAATACCGCAATGCTCGTGCATTGTTGGTGGGTGCCAAGAACAAATTGATAATCTGCATGGCCCAGGTCAAATACAGCGACTATGTAGGCCACAATAATCTTCAAATGACACGAAATAATCTCTTTGAAATAATATGAGCAAGAAAATTCACTTCATGCCCATCATCGTGTGCGTGGTTGGCCCTTCCGGTTGCGGAAAGACCACTATGGCCCGGTTCATCGAGAAGGCATTAGGAATCCCTATGCTTGTCTCCTACACAACCCGTCCTAAACGAGAAGGCGAAATTGATGGCATCGACCACCATTTCGTCTCGGAAGCAGAAATGCCACCTCAGGATCAAATACTCGCATACACTAATTTCGGAGGCTATCATTACTGGATGCCGTTCTCCGAAATTCCGTATGAGGGCATAGGCATCTGCACCTATGTCATTGACGAAAAAGGGCTGAGGATGCTTGTAGACAATCATTCCAAGGACTTTGGGATTTTGAGCATCCTGATTAAACGAGATAAGGAACTTCTCGAAAAACAAGTTGGCGCCGAGCGCGTACAGCGTGACCTCGACCGCATCACAATACCAGAAAACGAATACAGCGTGGTTATTGAAAACAATGGCCGTATAGAGGACTTTCTGGCAGAATCACTCCACATATATAACGACTTATTAAGATAATGGCAGCACCGACACAAGAAAACCCCATACTGGTGGCATTTACACTCGACTTTGAAACCGGAGGTCTCAAATGTCAGACATCGGCTTGCACTCAGATTGCAATCCACGCCACACGTCTCGACACATTCGAGAAAATCGGCTCCTATGTGAGCTACATCGCACCTTACAACCAGAAGGAAATATCTGGAGCCACCAAAAAGCGTAAGACTCTCAAGTCCAAATATGAGGACGATCAAGCAACTCCGATGGATTACGAGGCCAAAGCATTGGAATATTCAGCAATAACAATGGATATGCTGGAATCCTACGGCAAGCCTATCGAAATTGTCGCCAAAGAGGTGCTTCAGTTCATCATCGACAATACACCAAAGTGTCCCAGAAACATGAAGCCCTTTATCATCGGCCAGAATATCGGATTCGATGAAGGCTTCTTCTGTCAGATGATGGAATATGCCGGCCTGATGCCTGAAGTCAAGAAAGTGCTTCGTGGTCAGGAAGACTTATACGGCAATTGGCACCCGCTCTGTCTCGACACTATCATTCTGGGCCAGCTGGCACTCTGCAACCAGCCGAACATCAGCTCCTATAAACTGGAGATCATGTGCGAAAACCTTGGCATAGAACTCGATGATGCACATGATGCAGATGCCGACGTGTCGGCCACCACAAATGTCGCCGCAGTTCTCACCCAGCGTATGAGAAGCGTTGGTGGAGAATACGAAGGCGAAGACCTTGCCATGTCCAAGGCAGAAAAATCCCGTAAACATTTCAAAATCTAACCATTATGGCAGAACAGACTCAGGAGGGTAACTATACCCATATAGATGAACCAATCGTCAAGTTCAGGCTCAATTCTGACCGTATAGTCAGGGAGGTAATCAATCCTGAAATCAATCAGACGCTGGTTCATATTTCCGGCTACGACCTTCAAATCAATTTCAATATGCAGTATCTGAAATCGGTCGAAGATGTCGAAGCAGCCTGTGGTGGTCTCGCCCAGCTATTCCGTGATATGATTATGGAGAAATTGCTGGAGCATAATAAACAATCCGAATGAAAAACGACTATTCGTTAATGAAGAGTGTATGGGCTAACCGCCGCTCTTGATTAACGAATAGCGTTGACAATGGAAAAAAGCAATCAACTTACTGAACAAGAACTGCTTTTCTGTGACCTCTTCGCAAATGGCGAGGCCCCGTTTGGCGGCAACGCATCAAGATGTTATCAGGAAGTGTTCAACGACAAAACGCACCTTGCGAAAAGTCGTGCGACCAAGCTATTAGCTCGTCCGGAGATTCAGGAATACCTGAAATCTCTTGACGAGCTTCCCTATGAGGAAGCTAAATATATGAAGGTTTTCTTGCGAGAGAATCTGACCAGCATCATCCAGGAGTGCGCCGGTGCCGAATACCGTGACCGAAAAGGCACGTTGCTTTCTCCGGCTGCATTACGAAGCGTTGCGGTTAATGCGTCCAAAGCATTGATGGACCTCTGTGGCATTAAAGAGGCTCAGGTTAGCAAAATCAATATTGAAGGTCCCGGTGAGGGCGGCATAACATTCAACGTGATTATGCCGGACCAGGCTAAATCTGAGGCAAAGGAGGACTAAAATGCTGGAAACGATTTTATCTATCATAGGGAGCCTGGGAGGTATTACAGGCATAGCGTCGCTCTTGTATATCAAACAGGAGCGTAAGTCCAAAGAACTGGACAATGAAACCAAAGACATTGACAATGAAGCCAAACAATCAGAGGAGTGGCGTAAGCTATACGAAGAGGAGCGTCAGTGCTTCTTACAGGCTCGCAAAGACTACGACGAGACAATTAAAGAAAAGGACGCCAAAATCGATTCCCTCTATGCCGAAATATCCAACCAGAGGAATCAGAAAGTAGAACTTCACAACAAAATAGCCGAAATGACTACCGAAGTGACCAGACTGAGGCTCCTTAAATGCGAGGCTGTCAATTGTGTGAACCGTAAACCGCCTACAGGCTATTAATATGAAACCCGGGGACACTATCATCATTTTACCCTCACAGTCCTTGATTGAACTCAGACTGGAGGCACTTGTCGGAGTATCGGCAATTATAGCGGAAGTCAATGGAACATTTAATAATATCAAGGGATGCTGGGTCACGCTTCCATGTCTTTACCTTGGTGAGCGCGAATGGTATATCCCCTATAACTCCATAGGTATATGAAATTAAATTCATTCTTTGGCGGGTGCCTGACTACAATAGCATTGCTGGCAGGCACCGCTTTAATTTTCAATCATTGTCAGCATGAATCAGCTGACAAGTCAATTGAAGAAGAGACCACGACAGTAAGTCGTGATACGATTCCGGCATTTATTGATGCCCCCATACCGAAGGACAGCATAATCCTTCGGTATGAAACAATCAAGGTGCCGGTTCTCGATACGATACGGACAACCGTTGCTGACACGCTTGCAATTGACAGTGTTGCTGTCGAAATCCCTATCACCCAGAAAATATATCAAGACTCGACTTATCAAGCCTGGATAAGCGGATATAAACCTTCGCTCGATAGCATACGGGTTTTCCAGCCAATTACCACAATTACCCGCACAATCACTACTACGGAAGTAAAATATAAGGCAAAACGCTGGGGCGTTGGGGTTCAGGCCGGTATAGGAATCACCCCTACAAAAGTAGAGCCTTATATCGGGATAGGGGTGACTTACAATCTTTTTTCTTGGTAAAACTCACCCGACAAACCCGATACAAGGCTATTCTTAAATGAAAACAATTTCAAGGACATGAAAATAGTAGAACTATACGACAACGGACACGGTATCGATACCCTGGGAAAATGCTCCCCGGACATGAGCCTACGGGAATATAAGAAAGCCCGTGAGCTTGTGCGCGATATAGTTGCCAAGCGTCGGGCGATGGGCTATGACGCACGTATCCTTGTGCCGGAGGACAAAGACATTTCTCTGAAAGAGCGTTGCAGACGTGTAAACGCTATCTGCAATCAGTACGGTGCAAGCAACGTCATCCTCGTCTCAGTTCATTGTAACGCAGCAGGCGCCGATGGCAAGTGGAAAACTGCCGGTGGATGGTGTGTTTATACTTCTCCGGGCCAGACCAAAGCCGATATTCTTGCTACATCAATCTGGAACGCCGCTCAGGATTCCCTGAAACCATACAAAGACCGTTTCCCCATTCTTCAGACGCATGGCGCCTATGATAAACGCCAGGTTCCTATTCGGGCCGATTGGAGTGACGGAGATCCGGACTATGAGGCTCGTTTCGCAGTCCTTACTGGCACCAAATGCCCGGCTGTACTCACTGAATCGCTTTTCCAGGACAACAAGGCCGACGTGGACTTCCTCTTATCGAGAGAGGGCCATAACGCCATAGTAGACCTCCATGTAAAAGGCGTTGACAACTATGTCAAATCACTGAAATAATCAACAATATGGAACTGAACATTATCGATCGCATTTACATTCCTACGATTCTCCCTGCCGAGAACACCTTCATGGATTTCAACCTCAAACGTGGCATCGTCAACAAGGTGGCAATCACCCAGGAAGACGTGGAGAAATATCACATCGAAGAAAACAAGGAAGAGCGGCGCACTACATGGGACATCAATATCGACCGTGAAAATCCCCTCGTGGTAGACTTCTCACGCGCCGAGCTCGACTACCTCAAGAAAGCCTGTGAAAAACTCGCAGACACTCCGGCTCCCGACAATATGTGGGCCACCGTAGAGAAAATCTACGCTGCTGCACAGGCCCCGGCATAACTTTTCTTGCTCCCGTTATATTCATAAAAACCCCGAAGCGCACCCGATTACCGTTGGGTGCGCTTCCACTATTTTTTAACCTCTTGAAGATAATGTTGGGCTATTCTTCATAAAAGGCATTATGAAGAAAGAATTTGATAAGTCCACTCGTGGCAAAGCTATAGGTTTTCTGGTATGGTTCAGGAATCAGTATTGCACATGGACTTCAGACACCTATTATAAAATGGCCGAAAAATATGGCCAGTGCAATTATGGGACCTGCCGTAATATGATTCTGGAGCTGATTCGGGCTGGGTATATCACAGTCTGGAATGACGGCACACGGAAACGCAGGTTCTATATCAATGACAAGAAATATAATGAGTTAGTCAATCCATTCATCTTCCAGCGCAATGATTCCCGGACTGAAGGCGCCATCTAATCTCAAAATCAATTTTGCGCCATCGCCGAGACAGTATGAGGTATGGAAAAATCTTCAGCCAGAATGTCCCGAATGTGGAGGCCGAGTTGTTCAGGTTCAGACAGGAATAGACCGTAATGGCAATCCTGTCTACACCTCTATATGCGAGAAATGTGGCAACAATAATATCCCGCAAATGATTCTTTGCGGTGGCGCCGCTGGTGGAGGAAAGAGTTATTTAGGCTCATGCTGGCTCATATCGTCATGTCTTAGATGGGGCGATATGCGTATGGTTGTGGCCCGTAAAACACTCAAAAGTCTCCGTGAGTCAACCTGGAACACCATCCAGGCTGTAGCAAAGTCATGGGGACTGGAGGAACAGGTACACTATAAAATCAATAACCTGTCTGGGGAGATGATATTCTGGAATGGTTCCAGAATCATTATGAAGGAGATGGCATACTCTCCAAGCGACCCCGATTATCTCCGCTTCGGTTCTTCGGAGTTCAGTGGGGCTTTCGTAGATGAGGTTGGTGAGGTTGACCAGCGCGGTGTCGATGTGCTTTTCTCTCGTATCCGATGGAAGGTGGCCGATACGTTCAGGGTACCTAAAATGCTCATGTCAACCAACCCTTGCCTCGGATGGGTGCGTGATAGGTTTGTGCTTGATGAAAATGCTGAGCCGGTGGTTTGCCGTCCCAACGAGATGTATATACCATTCAGCGTTTATGATAATCCGGACAAGAACTTTGTGAACGCATACGTCTCGGCTCTATATAAAATCTCTGATCCCAGCGTCCGCGAGCGATTGCTTTTTGGTAACTGGCTGTATGTCGATGTCAACGATGCTGCCTGCTATTGGAAATTTGATGGCGCCAAGCATCTGATTGACGGTCTGAAGGATTCCAAATACGACCCTCTGAAACCTCTGATTCTCAGCTTCGACTTCAACGTGGCTCCGTATATGAGCTGTCTGATTGCTCAGATAGATTATGACCGCCAGATTGTCTATATTTTGGAGGAAGTACGCGGCTTGCCGGAGGATAAGGAAAACAATACGCCCAAGTTCGCTGAGAAAATAAAGCGTAAACTCCTGATGCTGGGGCATACTGGCGGCATTGTCGTGACAGGCGACCCGGCTGGATTATCCCGTACAACAACCACTGAAGAAGGGGTAAATAACTACTCCATTCTGCTTTCGATACTCAACACGGCGCCACAGCTCCGGGCCAAAAAGAAGCTTCTCAGTAAGCAGCCATCACAGATTACCCGACTGGAATTTGTCAACAATATCCTCGATGGCTATCAGGGCTGGTCAATTCTCATAGACCTTAAATGCCGTAAACTGATTGAGGATTTAATCAACCAGCGCAAGGAAATGGATGGCTCTAAATCCAAGGCTAAGGTGATGGATTCCAGACTCGGTATCAAATATGAGAAGTACGGACACTTTTCTGACACCCTTGACTACCTTTTGGTACTATTCTTAAATGAACCCTGGAGGAAATTCAACTCCAACGGAGGCTCTGGAATAACGACTTTCAACGGCACCCCGATATACGGTTCTTTTGATTATTAAACGGCATCGACTATGTATCCAAGATTTCTCAATAACGACGACTATCTGAGTCAAATTTCTGATGAACTGTTCGAGCAGCTTATCAGGGGCAAGCAGATTCGTGTGGAGCAGGCCGAGGAAGCAGCCGAGGCATCGATTGTGGAATACCTCACAGACAACTATGAGGTAGAGAAGGCTCTGGCCGTCGGCAAAAGCCTTCGTGAATACAATCCTCATATCACATATCCAGTGGGCGTCCATTTCTACTATGAAGGGAAAATCGTAGAGGCGCTTCGGTCTATAAACGGAATCAAGACTCCAGCTCTGGTGGAATATTGGAGAGAATGTGAGGATATAGATAAAATGTCCAAGGAGTCCATAAGCGGTTACTCCCAGCTTCTCAATTACCACCCTGGGGACCTCGTGGTGTTCTCCGGTGTAGTCTATGAATGTCTTGAACATAACGGCTTTGACTATGCTGATATACGAATCCCCGGCATATCCGCTTGGGATAGTGTAGAAGCGGCGCCCTGGGAACCCAACGTAGAATATGAAATATGGGCAGTAGTCGAATGGGAGGGTCAGTTCTTTGCTCTCTTGAGCACCGACGATATAGACCTTACTGTCAATCCTATGGAATCCGATCACTGGGGCCTGATCGGACACTATGATCCCGATTACGCCTACGAGTTCAAGGATACTGAATATGTGGAGTATGAAGGGAAGGTTTGGTTCCCTACAATGTCTCCCGTTGCTGACACGCTTAAAGAGGGGTATAACTTCCGTTACCATGACCCCCGCAACGCAAATATCAAAAAGCACATGATTAAAATTGCGTTGTACGAACTTCACAAGCTCATATCTCCCAATAATGTGAGCTCGGCCCGAATAACGGACTATGAAGCAACAATGCAGTGGCTGCATGACGCGAACCGCTGCAAGATAAACCCTCAGATTCCACGCAAGCTGGATGAGGAAAAGAAACCGGTCAGTGAAATCGCAATGGCTACCTTCCAGCGCGATTACGACCCAATGAAAAATCCGTGGCAGATTTAGTGCGACCGCCCGGAACAACCCCGACAAGGTGCGAATCCCGACCGCTAAGGCCGGGATTCGTTTTTCTACACATACTCGAACATGTTGACCGTGTGGTCCATGTAGGAGCGCTCTATTTCTTTCAGGCTGGTACCGGCCATCTTCGCCACTACCAGGGGAGGAATCTTCTTCTGGGTGATGGCTATTGAGATGGCCGAGTGCCGGAAGACGTAGGTGGTGAGCGTATCGTTGAAGAAAGAGATCTTCAGGTGAGACGCTATCTTCTTCAGAAATGTGTTGATCATGCCGAGCATGGCGTTGCAGCGATTGTACCGCTTATGATACTGCTCAGGGTCCGACAGGTCCCATTCTCGGTTGTTATCCGAAAACGGCAGTATATATCCGGCCTCGCTCATGCCCTCATATCGTCTGATGATAGCCATTGCTTTGTCGCTTATAGGGCATCTCACGAATGATTTGAGGGCATTGGCACTGTTCTTCTTTTTGATGGGCAGATATTCGATGTAGTAGCCTTTATCGCACTGTCTGATGTTGCTCCACTTCATGTTGAGAATGTCGATGGGTCTGGAGTAGAGGTAGAACATCAGAAGACATGTGTCGATGTAGAGGCGCTTGTAGAAAGCGTTGTTCCTACATCTGAGCACAATCTTGGAGAGGTCGAGCTTTTCAACGGCCCGTATCTGCTTTTCACTAAGGCTGGCAACGCCTTTATTAAGCGCTGAGAGCTCTTCAAATGTCTTCACCGGCGTGTTGTCCATATAGCGATAGGAAAGCGACACAGAGGCCAATCCTTTGCGTATGGCGATGTTGTGGGCCCGTTTGAAGTATTTCATCTGGTCGAGATAGTTGGGGCCCTTCAGCGACCGCATATAGTCTCCAAATAACTGAAACTCGCGGTCAGTGATTTTGCTGATAGGAATCCGGAGAAGGTGCTTCGAGTGCTTCCGCTCATTCTCTCGCTCCAGATGATGCAAGAGCCGGACGTAGGTCTGGTAGTTGGCCGATGGGAGCTTGTTGGCGTATCCGTTACGGTACTCGTCGATGATGTGGTGTAGGAACCACTCCAATGTTTTGTCATCCTTGGATACCGGTTTACCGGCCTTGGCCTGTTCCACCAGTTCCCAGAAATCCTCTACTGAGGCTGGAGAATTTTCGTCGAGGATGAGATTGCAGAACTCTTCGATTTTGTCAAGCAGAGCGTTGTTGACAGCGGCGTTTCGAGAGCGGCTTTCAAACCTCTGCTTTTTAGAATTGAACTTAACAAGATCCGGGTTTGTCAAGTCCCCCTTACCGAAGAATGTGATTGCCCTTGGGTGATACTGGGAGCTGCCGGGCATTTTTGCACAGACTCTCAGGTTTTGTTTGGTTTTCCCGGCGTTACGATACAGCCGGAAAGAGATAGCGATTCTGGACATACCAATATTCTATTATCCAGTTACTTACCTCTTACATAAGATTCGTGGGGTGATACATAAAATCATCCGAATCTCATGCCATCTGAAACGAGAGACGAAAAATTTCCTGTTAAGATGAAATCTTCGTAACTATCAGCATTTCAGTCAAATAAAACGCCTAACCATTGTTAAGATGATTAGGCGTTTTATGTACTTGTTGCCTTGGAAAGACTCGAACTCTCACAAACGGAACCAGAATCCGGTGTGCTACCATTACACCACAAGGCAATTTATGACTGAATCTCTTTTCAGTGTCGCGGGGTTGTTTCCCTTTTGACGATGCAAAATTAGTGCTTTTCTATGAAACCGCCAAATTTTTGGTCAAAAATCATCAAAAAAATTGAGATTAGACCGCCGGGAACCGTCAGAAAGTGGAGTCTCAACTCCCTGGAGTTGTTGTCTCGGAATATCTTTTTGACTTGATTATGTTTATGTCGCCACCCTTCTTATATTTCTTTCCGTCGGCTCCTGTAGCCTCTATAACATAGAAATATACACCCGGCTTGACGAGTTTTCCCTTGTATTTGCCGTCCCATCCCTGCGACGGGTCGCTGAAACTTGTTATCTCGTTGCCGTAGCGGTCGAAGATCGTGCAGCGGAAAGTGAGCAAAGAGCGGTATCCGACTTTCCATTCGTCGTTCACGCCGTCGCCGTTGGGGGAGAAAGCGTTTGGTATCCTGAGGTCGGAGGCTCCGATCGAAACGGTATAGGTCTCTCCCACCGACTCGCATGATCCGTCGCTGTTGCTTCCTATGAACCTTACGTAATATGTTCCCTCCTGCTCGAAAGTATAGTCCAGGGTCTGCTCGTTGAAGCGGTAGTCTATGTATTCGAAATCCTGGTCAGAGGCAATCTGCCATTCGTTGTGGATGACGGCGTCGGTCACCCAGGCCCTGAAGCTGATGTCGGCAGGCGCTGAGCCCCCCATGCCCTGGGTCTCGGTCTTGATGGCGTTTGATGGGGGTGCGTCGGGTCCGTCGTCGGGCAGGTTGGTCTGCTCGGCCGAAGTCTGCACCGCCACGCCGTTGGCGTAGATTAGGGCGGACTCGATGCCGACACCAATACCCCACTCCTTCAGGAACCGGTCACCGGAGATATGCAGCGTGGAGTTGCAGTAGAGCGGCGGGGTGAGCACCACCGGGTTGGATAGATGCGATAGGGTCTTGGTCACCTCCTGCTGGACAAAGGCCTCCGAATCCTCCTCCCAGGTCAGGTTATGGTACTGTATCGAGATCTCTCTGCTCAGTTCGGCCTGGCGTCCGTCGATCGTGAAGTAATGGATTGCATCTCCTCTTCCTTCCACATTGATGCGGGTACCCTCACATTCCTGTTCGGGGGCAGCCGTGGCCGAGGTGAGTACAAGGCGGTCCGGCTGATAGTTCACTACCCAGAAACATGTCTGGCGTCCGTCGGATTCCACTATATACCCCATATTGCCTTGGGGCGCGGAGACAACGGCATTCCCGTCAGTAATGGTGAAGTTGACGGCTTCGGCATATCCCCCTCCCAGATTACTGTATCGCGAGACGTTGACATTCGTCCCGATGCCGGAGATCACCATTTCCGTAATCTCTGACGTGTCATATGCCACATAGATGCTTTCCAGACCGGTATTGGTCTCGGGCGTGATATGTATAACCGGATGCGACGCTCCGCGGAATGTCACATCCAGTGCGCTTGCGCCGAGAGCCGTCACTGCCGCGGCGGCGAGAACAATCATCTTCTTCATGATACTTACTTAACGCCCCGCCCTACTCCTTATTATATATAAAGGCTCCTACTCGCGGCGTGCCGGTGCCGACGGCCATGGGAAATTAGAGGGGTTGACCGTAAGATGGATATTCTGCTGTCCAAGACGCACCTCGATATATTTTGTCAGCCTCTCGCGGTCCTGGGCCGTGAGGCCTGCGGGAGCATTGACAAATATCATACTGACAGTGTCGGCGCCGGCTGTCCCTACCGAAGAGGCTACCATCTGCGACAGCGCTATGTCCTTGACCGACGGGAACAGGACCTTTATCTCGGGCGAGACCTTGACGCTTTCGTCAGAGAACTGTCTGTTGAGGCTGAGGAGGCTCCGCAGGGAGTCGATGGTGTTCTGTCTCGTGGCTATCTCGGCCTGCATCATCTTGTAGAACTGGTCGGCGTTGTCGGCCATATTGCCTTTCTCGCGATTCAGAGAGAATCCCTGCTTTATATTAAGGATTGTGCCTCCGAGTCCGACGGAATCGAGTTTGTTCATCATGGCGAGCTGTAGGGAGTCCTTGGAAAGCGCCTCCCCTATCAGGGTGACATCGATATATCTCTTGCCGTTGCTCACATATTCGTCGTGAGAGAGAACCTGCGTGTTCGGGAACACCATCTCTGACTCTATGAATCTCTGGGCGTTGTTGATGAACACGGTCTTGCGGATCATCACCATTGTCAGATACACGCTTACACAGATAGTTGCGGCGATTACAGCGTAGGCCGCTGTCTGGAGCCTGCGGGCACGTCGCTCATTCTGGTAGACTACCTTCTTGAATCCCATCATCTTCACTCCGATCCAGGTTGCGAAGAAGATGAAGATCATGTTGGTGAAGAAGAGGTAGAGCGCGCCGAGGAAGAAGTGCATCTGGAGTGTGGCGAGTCCGTAGCCGGCCGTGCAGAGAGGTGGCATAAGTGATGTTGCGATAGCCACACCCGGCATCACCTGGCCTTTGTTTTTGGCTGCAATGCTGAGTATGCCGGCGGCTCCGCCGAAAAGTGCTACAAACACATCGAAGATCGAGGGGGAAGTGCGTGCCAACAGTTGCGAGGTGCCCTCGAACTGCGGTGAGATCAGAAAATAGATCGCCGAGGCCACCAGCGAGCCTACCACGGCGGCCGTCGTATTCTTGAGGCTCCGCTTGACAAGGTCGAAATCCTGTATGGCGATTCCGAGGCCCATCCCGATTATGGGACCCATCAGCGGAGAGATGAGCATAGCTCCGATTATTACAGGTATGCTGTTGGTGTTGAGTCCCAGCGACGCGATGAATATCGCGAAAATCAGGGTGAGCAGCTGGCTCCCCTTGAATGACACCCCCGACCGTATGCTCGCCTCGATGTCATTCTGTGGCTCTAAATCATCCTTTACATTGAAATATGTCATCAGAGCATTCCATGTGCCGATGATGCGCTCCTTCAGCGTATTACTTTCCATAATAATTAATGATAAATTATGAATTATGAATTATGAATTATGAATTATGAATTATGAATGATGAATTATTTTACTAATGATGAATTATGAATGTGGAGTGAGGAGTTATTAATGAGGAGTGGGGGGGTGTCGGCGCGGTGGGAGCTGTGCCGGCAAAAAGTGGAATCTTTCTTATTTAACAGATGGCAGCGGAATATGATTAAGACCGTGCGATATTTTTTAGTCGCACGGCCCCATTTGACATATTTTTTACTAATTTTGCAGTCGCAAAAGAGAATCTCTCCTCACTCATCATTCATAAATCATCATTATCAATCTACATTCATCATTCATCATTCATAAATCATCATTAATGGTTGTTGAGTTGACAGATATCGGGAGTCCGGAACTTGACATATTCGCGCGGCTGACCGAGGCTCAGCTCCGGTCAGCCACGGAATCGGCGGGAGGGTTCTTCATTGCGGAGAGTCCCAAGGTGATACGCGTGGCCCTCGACCGGGGCTACGAGCCCTTTGCGCTGCTGTGCGAGACGAGGCATATCACCGGCGATGCCGCCGACATCATGGAGAGGATCGGCGACATACCGGTCTACACCGGTAGCCGCGAGTTGCTCGCGTCGTTGACCGGCTATCGGCTGACGCGCGGCGTGCTGTGCGCCATGCGGCGCAAGCCGTTGCCCACTCTCGACGCAGTTTGTGGCCGGTCCCGGCTTGTGGCCGTGATTCAGAGTGTCACCGACACCACCAACATCGGGGCAATATTCCGCTCGGCCTCGGCATTAGGTGTCGATGCCGTGGTGCTTTCGTCAGACTCCTGCGACCCGTTGAACCGACGAGCCGTCAGGGTCTCGATGGGCACGGTGTTCACTGTGCCCTGGACCATGACGGCTCAGCCTGTACGTGAATTGTCGCGGCTTGGTTTCGCTACGGCGGCCCTCGCGCTCAGCGACGACTCTATTTCTCTTGACGATCCGGTGCTCAGGGAGCAGAACCGGCTGGCCGTTGTTTTCGGGACGGAGGGTGACGGTCTCCCCCGTCAGACCATCGAGTCTGCCGATTTCGTGGTCAGGATACCGATGAGCCACGGCGTGGATTCGCTCAATGTGGCAGCCGCGGCCGCCGTGACGTTCTGGGAACTGAGACGCTGAGAGTACACTGAACTCTAACCCGCCCTAAACTTTTTCCTCAAAAAGTTTTGGTCAATTAAATTTTATGCTTAATTTTGCAAAGAATTGTTAACTCAAAGGGGTTAAGAAAAATTCTGCCGATTTTTAGAGGTGAGTTATTTACTTGACCTTTAATGAAATAATACAATTTGTATCAACCATGAGAACTCAGACTTAAAATTTAGCCTGAATAAAATAATACAACATCCATCCTCACCGCAGGTCGAGACATAATGACCGTCCGGCGTGTGGGCATCATGTTATGTGACTGAAACTACAATCAACAACTAATAATTAATCAAACCAAATTTTTCAGACATGAAAAAACTTACACTTTTGCTGGCCACAGCCTTTGTAGGCTTTACGGCTTCAGCTCAACTGTATGTGACTGGTGGTGAGGTAACAGGAGCTCCTGCTGCATGGAATCCTGCAAATCCCCTGGCCGTCACATTGGAGGATGGCTCCTATACTTTTAAAGCTAAGGGAGGATTTAAAATCTCTACGGCTAAAGGCACTTGGGACGAATTCAATGCAGGCTGCTATACTACAGATGGTGCATGGCAGAAATCAGGTGCTACTGCAACAGTAAATCTTAAAAAGGGGGATGTAGATATAGCTGCTCCTAAAGCCGAGACTGAGATAACATACGTCGTTGCTGAGGACCTCTCAAAGATTACAGGAACGCTGCCCAACGGAGAGACGTTCGGTGAAGAAGTTGCTCCTGACTTCTATGTTATTGGTGGTGGTTTTGGAAGTTGGGAGCTCAAAAATGAGAGCCTCAAGATGACAAGATCCGGAAATGTATACACTTACACTTCAGAGAGTGGCATAAACGGTGCGTGGAAAATTAACGACGGAACATGGGCAGTAAGTTATGGTCAAGGCGAAGCGGGGATGCCTGTAGTTGGCACTCTTTATAATGTTGCCTTTAATGGCGGCGACATGACTTCTACTATCTCAGAAAAGGTTACAATTACGTTCACTTATGTTGAAGGTGGACAGAGTACCGTTCTTCTGACCACAGATGGCGACGATCCCAATCCTCCGACACCCCCGGAAACTGACTATACCACATGGTATTTCAATGTATGCGGTCAGTATAATAACTGGCAAGACAATGGAGTTAAATTCAGTGCCGACGGTAAAGCTGAAATCAAGGACCTTAAGCTTGACAATGACGGAGGTAAGTTTAAAATCAAGGTTTGGAATGGTGCTGACCAATGGTATGGTCATTCAGTTGCTATCGTTGCCGGCACTCCTACAGTCATTGAACTTGGTGGTCCTGACATGACCATGGCTGATGGTGCAGAAGGCAATGTATATAATGTTGCTTTCGATGCCAAGACCAACACCATGACTGTTACCAAAGTAGGTGACGATCCGCAGCCGGTTGTTGTTCCGGAGACACTTTATCTGATTGGTAATGTTCCCGCTTCTGACGGCGTGTACAGCAGCAGCAAGGGTGTTGCCATGACTAAGGTAGGAGACACATTCACTTGCATCACTCCTATATCTGACGCAGGTGAAGGTTACGGTTACTTCAGTTTCTGTCAGGTTCTCGGCGATGACTGGGATACGGTTAACTCTATGGATCGCTTTGGTGCCGCTACCAAGGATCAGGAGGTTGTTCTGGGTTCAACCGCCTATGACTTTACAACCTACAAGGCCGGCGTAAACGCATCTTCTTGCCAGTCTTTCAAGATTGCCGCAAGCGAGCCTAAGATGAATTATCTATTCACTATGGACTTCAAGACCGGCAAGCTCACTATCGACCAAAAGACCGGTATCGACTCTATCGAGGCTGAGAACGGCGTGGCTGTTTACTACAACCTCCAGGGTCAGCGTGTTGAGAACCCCGCAAACGGTCTCTTCGTTCGCGTGCTCAACGGCAAGGCTACTAAGGTCATGGTTAAGTAATTTAAAACCAACTCATATCATAAAGGATGCGCCTCTCGGGGCGCATCTTTTTTTGTTTCTTGTCGGAAATTGTTGTAAATTTGTGTCTCTAATTGAATCAAGCATGACATCTATCTATAGAAACCTGATTGCCGGCATCGGCATCATGTCCTCGTTGGCCGCTTTCGGCTGGGGACAGAAGGGCCACGACACTGTGGCCTACATCGCCGAGTGCCACCTGACCCCGGAGGCCAAGGGCGCCGCCGAGCAACTGCTTGACGGCAAGTCTATCGTCTATTACGCCAACTGGCTCGACAATGCCTCGCATACCCCCGAGTATGCCTACAGCAAGACCTGGCACTACAAGAACATCGACGCCGACCGGACATTCGATGACGCCCCTCTCAACGAGAAGGGCGACATAGTACGCGCCCTCGACGAGCAGATTGCGATCCTTGCCGACACGACGCAGTCGCGCGACAAACGCTCGCTCGCCCTCAAGATGGTTGTGCATCTCGTCGGCGACATCCACCAGCCCATGCACCTGGGTCACGCCAGCGACCTCGGCGGCAACCGGTGGGAGGTGCGCTACTTCAAGAGCCCTCGTAACCTGCACTCCGTGTGGGACAGCAGCCTCGTCGAGTCGGCCCACAAATGGAGCTATACCGAGTGGCAGCAGCAGATCGATCGCGCAACTCCCGCCGAGGAGGCTGAGATAGTCGCCGCCCTGCATCCCGAGGACTGGGCGCGCCAGACATACGAGATTGCCAGGGAGGTCTATGACAAGACACCTCAGGACACAAACATCGAGTACAACTACATCGCCGAGTGGACCCCGGTGATCGAGCGGCAGTTTCTGAAGGGTGGCCTTCGCCTGGCCAACGTGCTTAACAACGCGCTGGGCCGATGAGAGAGTATCCCGAGCTGAACCTTCCCCCCGTCGCGCAGCGGCTACGACAAGACAGTGACGCGACACGGGTCTTCGACCCTCTGCGCGGCAAGTGGGTGGTGCTCACCCCCGAGGAGTGGGTGCGCCAGCACTTCACCGCCTGGCTCGTGTCGGAATACCACTACCCCGCCTCGCTGATGTCGAACGAGATCGGCATTGAGGTCAACGGCACGCGCCGCCGCTGCGACACTGTGGTTTTCCGCCGCGAGGGCACTCCCCTGCTGATTGTCGAGTACAAGGCCCCCGACATCGAGATCACACAGGCCGTGTTTGACCAGATAGTGAGATACAACATGAGCCTGCATGCCGAATATCTCATAGTCTCAAACGGCATGAGCCACTACTGCTGCAAGATCGACTATGCCGGCAACACCTATCACTTCCTGCCCCGGATACCCGACTACCACAGTGTGGCGACAGGAATGAGCGAAAACTGACAGATGACAGAATATAACTACCTTGAGCAACTGAATCCGCAGCAGCGCGCCGCCGTGGAATACTGCGACGGTCCGTCGCTGGTCATAGCCGGTGCTGGGTCGGGCAAGACCCGCGTGCTGACCTACAAGATACTCCACCTGATACGCCTCGGTGTGGAGCCATACCGCATACTCGCGCTGACGTTCACCAACAAGGCCGCGCGCGAGATGAAGGAGCGCATCTCGGCCGTGGCCGGCGAGAAGGCCGCCGCCCGACTATGGATGGGAACCTTCCACTCGATATTCCTCCGCATACTGCGCCGCCACACCGAGACTCTCGGCTACAAGAACGGCTTCACGATCTACGACACCACCGACACCCGTTCGCTTATAAAGAACATCGTCAAGGAATTAGGTCTCGACGAGAAGCAGTACAAGGCAGCGTCGGTGGCCTCGCAGATCTCCAACGCCAAGAATGCGATGATGACTCCGGAGCAGTACGAGCGTGAGTATCACGACGCCGACCGGCGGGCGAAACGCCCCATGATATCGCGCATCTTCGACATCTACGTGAAGCGCTGCCGTGCGGCCAACGCCATGGATTTCGACGACATTCTCTTCAACATGAACATACTGTTGCGCGACAACCCCGACATATGCCGGCACTACCGTGAGTTCTTCAGGTTCATACTCGTCGACGAGTATCAGGACACGAACTTCGCGCAGCACATGGTGGTGTCGCAGCTCGCGCGGCCCGAGAACAGGATATGTGTCGTCGGCGACGACGCGCAGAGCATATATTCCTTCCGCGGCGCGAACATCGGCAACATCATCAACCTTGAGAAGGCATACCCCCGACTACGCACCTTCAAGCTCGAGCGCAACTACCGGTCGACGCAGAACATCGTCAACGCGGCCGGAAGCCTCATCGAGAAGAACACGCGTCAGCTGCGCAAGCAGGTCTACTCTGAGAACGAGCCGGGGGCGCCTATAGAGATAATACAGACATACAGCGACATCGAGGAGGCATATATCGTGGCCACCGGCATCAGCGCGACGAAACTCTCCGAGCATGACTCATACGACGACTACGCCGTGCTCTACCGCACGAACGCGCAGAGCCGTGTGCTCGAGGAGGCGCTTCGCAAGCGCAACATCGCCTACCGGCTGGTCGGAGGCACCGCCTTCTACCAGCGCAAGGAGATCAAGGATGTGATAGGATACTTCCGTCTCGCCGTAAATCCCGACGACGACGAGGCGTTGCGCCGCGTCATCAACTTCCCGGCGCGGGGCATAGGCGAGACAACCCTCAAGCGGCTCCAGGCAGCCGCCACCGAGGCCGGCGTCAGCATATGGACCATACTCGACAACCCTGACAAGTACAGCACGGGCGTCAACGCAGGCACGCAGAAGAAACTGAACGCCTTCACCGACATGATCCATGAGTTTATCGCCGACAGCGGGAAGTCTGACGCCTACGAGCTCGGCCAGCTGATATACAACCGCACCGGCATTCTGCTGCTATATGCCCACGACAGCGCGCCCGAGAGCATATCGCGCCAGGAGAACCTCTCGGAGATGCTCAACGGCCTCAAGGAGTTCGTTGAGACGCGCCGTGAGTCGGGCGAGGGGGACACGGACATGATGTCGTTCCTCTCCGAGGTCTCGCTCGCCACTGACGCCGACGAGAAAGACAAGACCGACGAGCCGAAGGTGACGCTGATGACCGTTCACGCCGCCAAGGGACTCGAGTTCAAGCATGTCTATATAGTCGGCGCCGAGGAGGAGCTTTTCCCCTCGTCGATGGCCATGGACACGATAGCCGACATAGAGGAGGAGCGGCGGCTGATGTATGTAGCCATCACCCGGGCCAAGAAAAGCTGCGTCATCACGCACGCCCGGTCGCGGTTCCGCAACGGGCAGACCAAGATGACCTCTCCCTCGCGCTTCTTAGCTGACATCAACCCCAAGTACACCCACTCGGCCGAGTCGGGCAACCTGTGCGGAGACCGTGATGACACGGACCGCCCCACATTCGCCGACCCAACTTCCAACTACTTCCGCTCACAGACGAAGAGCGGCAACGGCAGCAGTTACGGCGGGAGCGGCTCATACGGAAACAATGGGAGCGGCTATGGTTCCTTTTGCAATGGCGGCAGCGGGTCATACAGGCCCGGCTATGGCCGCCCCTCGAATCTGAGGCGCGTCAGGGGCGACATGGCCACGCCGGGTGCGTCGTCAACGCCAGCCTCGGGTGTCAGTGTCGACGACCTGAAACCAGGCACGCGGATCGAGCACAACAAGTTTGGCGTCGGAACCGTAGTCAAGACTGGTCACATCAGCGGCGAACCGAGCATCACGGTCGACTTCGGCCCCGTCGGCATAAAGAACCTACTGCTGAAATTCGCAAAGTTTAAAGTTGTATAGATTTTAAGGCGATTAGAGTTTAGATTTTAGGTGTTAGAGGTTAGGCAATTAGATTTTAAGGCGTTCGTTGTCCCATGTCCTGTTTTGCGACCAAGGGGAAGCAACGTGCCGTCTCCCTCCTCTCTCCTAAAACCGCCAGCCCTATGACCTAACACCTCTCACCTAACACCTAACACCTAACACCTAATAATGACCACCCCCTACTATATCGTATATGAGGAAAGGCTGCGGGCCAACCTCGAGAAACTGCAGAAGGTGAGCCGCGAGGCGAACCTCAAGATCATCATGGCCTTTAAGGCCAATGCGCTGTGGAAGACTTTCCCGGTGATTCGCGAGTACTTCACGGCCTCGACGGCCAGCTCGCTCAACGAGATGAGGCTCTCTCTCGAGTTCCTCGGCAATGACGTGCATGCATACTGTCCGGTCTATACCGACGAGTCATTCCCGGAGTTCCTGAACGGCTGCACGCACATCACCTTCAACTCGCTGTCACAGTTCCGCAAGTATTACCCGCAGATGCAGGCGTCGGAGCGGCATGTCTCCGCCGGACTGCGTGTGAACCCTCATTGCAGCGTGATCGAGACCGACATCTACAATCCTTGCGTTCCCGGGTCGCGGTTTGGCGAGAACCCCGGGAACCTGCGCGACGGACTACCCGAGGGGATCGAGGGACTCCATTTCCACGCGCTCTGCGAGTCGTCGAGCTACGACCTCGAGGCCGTGCTGAACGCATTTCTGGACCAGTATGGCCACCTGCTTCCGCAGGTAAAATGGCTCAACATGGGAGGCGGTCATCTCATCACTCGCAAGGACTATGACACCGAGCATCTGACGCGTCTGATCAACTCGCTGCACGAGAGGTATCCGCACCTTGAGATCATCATAGAGCCGGGAAGCGCCTTCACCTGGCAGACCGGCGACCTTGTGACCGAGGTGCTCGACGTAGTCGAGGACGCCGGGATACGCACGGCGATCATCGACGCTTCGTTCGCATGCCACATGCCTGACTGTCTCGAGATGCCTTACAAGCCGGTGATTGCTGAGGCGTTGCCCGACGAAGGAGGTTCAACACGCAACGAGGGCCGCGGGATGCCGCGCGAGGGAATACCCTACAGGCTCGGGGGCAACTCCTGCCTCAGCGGCGACTTTGTCGGCGACTGGTACTTCGCCCGTCCGCTGCAGCCCGGCGACCGACTGACGCTGCTTGACATGAACCACTACACCACGGTGAAGACTAACATGTTCAACGGCATACAGCATCCCTCGATATGGTTCAAGCCCATCGACGGCGAGCCTCATATGCTCCGCGAGTTCACCTACTCCGACTACCGCGACCGCATGGACTGAGATTTAAGTCATAGGTAAGAGTTATGAGGTATTGTATGTCATAAGGATTATAAGTCAATGTTATGAGGTATTGTATGTCATAAGGATTATAAGTCATTGGTCTGTGTTATGAGGTATTTTATGACATAAGGATTATAAGTCATAGGTCTGTGTTATGAAGTCTGATATATTTGATCACTAAGTTTCCGGATATGGTTGTATCTGTGCGGGAGTCTGCAAGACTCCGACCATTAGTAGCCGGGTACACGGCGGCGGAATGCGCAGCGCAAGCCGGAAACGCATTCCGCTGGCGTGTGCCCGGGAAATGAATAGATAATATGTGTCTGAAAGACACCTCGTTACGTCAGGAAGAGACGTTGTAGTGAAGTCGTCGACATTGTAACGAGGTGTCTTTCAGACACATGCGCTATTATCGTCTACCGGGTACACGAATCGGAAAAATGCTTTCGCAGCGGGCTGCGGCATTTTTCCGATTCGTGTACCCGGCTACTAATGGTCGAGGTCTTTGCAGACCTCCGCACAGGTTCTCACTTGTCAGGATAGAGACAATATACTCAGGTGATTTGGTGATATTGAGATTAAAAACATATTTATGGTTTGGGGAATAATTTAGATTTAATTTTTAGCAAAGTTTTCCAAAATATTTTTTATACACTTGATTAATAACTAAATAAAAATTTTAATGGTCGCAAAAGTTTTCCAAAATAAAACTTTTGCGATTTTCTTGTGTTTATTTTTGTAGTTAAAAAATTATTTGTAATTTTGTACCGGAGTTCGCCGTCGGGAAGAACATCAACTATCTCGGCTATCCTGTCGATTATCGATTGAGAGCCGCTTAGGGGTCTCTTACGGATTGGGTCGTATGGTTTTCCGACGGTCGGGGCGAAGATTACATCAACCTAAAATTCAATACAAGACACATGATACAGACAGTTGTCAAGCGCGACGGCCGAGTGGTCGGATATAACGAGGAGAAAATCAAGGCTGCGATCCGCAAGGCCATGATCACGACCGACATGGGTGAGGACGAAGCCCTGATACAGAAGATAACGGACCGCATCGGCATGACCGGTCGCGAGCAGATGACTGTCGAGGACATACAGGACCGTGTGGAGATCGAGTTGATGAAATCGGCACGCAAGGATGTCGCCAAGCGCTACATAGCCTACCGCGACAAGCGGAGCATTGCGCGCCGCGCCAAGACGCGCGATATCTTCCTTGAGATCATCGAGGCCAAGAACAATGACATCACGCGCGAGAACGCCAACATGAACACCGACTCGCCGGCCGGCATGATGATGAAGTTCGCAAGCGAGACCACAAAGCCTTTCGTTGACGACTACCTGCTCTCGCCCGAGGCAAAGCAGGCTGTCAAGAACAACTATATCCACATCCACGACAAGGACTACTACCCCACCAAGAGCCTGACATGCGTGCAGCATCCTCTCGACCGCATATTGGAGCGCGGTTTTGTGGCCGGTCATGGAGAGTCGCGTCCCGCGAAGCGCATCGAGACCGCAAGCGTCATCGCATGCATCTCGCTCGAGACCGCGCAGAACGAGATGCACGGCGGCCAGGCCATCCCCGCCTTCGACTTCTATCTCGCGCCGTTCGTGCGCCGCTCATACATCGAGGAGGTGAAGAATGTCGAGCAGCTTTCCGGCGAGGACCTCTCAGACCTCTATGACGCCGAGATCGACGACTTCGTGAAGCGAGACCTTGACGGACTGACCGGCAAGGAGAGATATATGCAGCACGCCATCAACAAGACCGTGAACCGTGTACACCAGTCAATGGAGGCATTCATCCACAACATGAACACCATCCACTCGCGCGGCGGCAACCAGGTGGTCTTCTCGTCGATCAACTACGGTACCGACACCTCGGCCGAGGGCCGGTGCGTGATCCGCGAACTCCTCAACTCAACCTACGAAGGGGTCGGCAATGGTGCCACCGCAATCTTTCCCATACAGATATGGAAGAAGAAGCGTGGCGTAAGCTATCTGCCCGGCGACCGCAACTATGACCTGTACAGGCTCGCCTGTAAGGTGACGGCCCGAAGGTTCTTCCCCAACTTCCTGAACCTTGACGCCACCTTCAACCAGGATGACGCATGGCGCGCCGACGACCCCAAACGCTACCTGCACGAGGTGGCCACGATGGGCTGCCGTACACGCGTGTTCGAGAACCGTTACGGAGAAAAGACTTCGGTCGGAAGAGGCAACCTCTCTTTCACAACCATCAACATAGTGCGTCTCGCCATCGAGGTGATGAACGTGCAGGACAAGGAGGAGCGCATCACACGTTTCTTCGAGAAACTCGACGAGGTGCTCGACATAACGGCTCGTCAGCTCAATGACCGCTTCAATTTCCAGAAGACCGCACTTGCCAAGCAGTTCCCCCTCGTGATGAGCGCCTTATGGAACCACACCGAGAGCCTCAAGCCGAACGACACCATCGAGTCTGTGATCAACCAGGGCACGCTCGGCATCGGCTTCATCGGTCTGGCGGAGTGCCTGATAGCCCTGACCGGCAAACATCATGGCGAGGACGAGGAGGCGCAGGCTCTCGGACTTCGGATAGTAGGACACATGCGCAGCCGCGTCAACGAATACTGCGAGAAATACGAGCACAACTACTCGGTGCTCGCGACACCCGCCGAGGGACTTTCCGGCAAGTTCACCAAGAAAGACCGCAAGTCGTTCGGCGTGATACCGGGTGTCACCGACAAGGACTACTACACCAACTCCAACCATGTGCCGGTATACTACCACTGCTCGCCTCGCCACAAGGCCAAGATCGAGGCGCCCTATCACCCGCTGACCACCGGCGGACACATATTCTATGTGGAGATTGATGGCGACGCAACCCACAACGAGGAGTCAATCATGCAGATTGTAGACATGATGGACAAGTATAACCTCGGCTACGGGTCGGTAAACCACAACCGCAACCACTGCCCCAACTGCGGATATGAGAATGCCGAGAAGGACCAGAAGAAGTGCCCGAAGTGCGGCGCGACGTTCGAGACGATACAGCGCATCACCGGCTACCTTGTCGGCACGACCGATCGATGGAACTCCGGCAAACTCGCAGAACTCCATGACCGCGTGGTGCATAAGTAGGGTTTTAGGTTAATTATTAATTATTAGAGATTAAAGATTAATTTATAGTGGATTAATCTTAATTATTAATTATTAGAGATTAGAGATTAATTTATAGTGAATTGATTATTAATCTTTAGTCTTTAATCTTTAATCTTTAATTATGAGGGTACTGGATGTTATAAGGGGGACTACGGTTGATGGTCCCGGTTTCAGGACATCAATCTATCTCGCGGGGTGTCGCCACCGGTGTCCCGGATGCCACAATCCGCAGTCGTGGGATTTCAACGCCGGCACGGAGACGGACATTGACACACTAATGGAGATCATCGAGGAGGAGGACTTCGACGTGACACTGTCGGGAGGAGATCCGCTATACCATCCTGAGGATGTTGCGGAGATAGCGCGCAGAGTGCGTGAGCTCGGGCACACGGTTTGGGTCTACACCGGTTTCACGTGGGAGGAGATACAGCGCGATCCGGCGATGCTTGCCGCGCTCCGCGATGTCGAGGCTATTGTCGACGGACCCTATGTGGAGTCGCTGCGCGACCCTGACCTTCCCTTCAGAGGCTCATCAAACCAGCGCATAATAAAACTGAGGCAGGACCAAGAATAGTCCTGCCTCAGTTTTATCGTAGTGATTGGAATTATTTGAGTAATCTCGGATTATCTGATCAGAATCTTTTCGGCCTTGGCTCCGCAGACGCGGATGTAGATGCCGCCCGAAGGATTGTCGACACGTGAACCCTGCAGAGTGTAATAGACCGGAGTATCGGTCATGTTATCGGCAACAGGAGACTCCACCGATGATGTGAGTCCATCGGCGGAATAATAGTACACACTCTCCGGGCTGAATCCTCCGGTGTCATACTCCGACTTGGCTCGTATTACCATCCGGTGTCCGGTGCTGCGGGGAAGATTCACAGACACTGTCTCCCAGCGTGCGCAGAGCGGTGCAGTCCATGAGGTGTCGCTCCAGTCGATGGCACCGGCGCGTTGCGGAGCGTAGTCAGTCTGGCTTGAGTCAAACACCACATTGCCGTCGCCATCCAGCTCATAATAGATCATATGGAGCCTACCGCTCTCCGACATCACGTTGCAGTAGTGTGAATCCTGATTTGTGATTTCCCAAGCCACCGGGCAATCATCAGGAATTGCGTAGAAATTGACACTTCCCAGTCCGACGTAGCACATCCCCTCTTTCTCGTTGAACTCCGGCTGCTCGCCGCAAATCAGCTCAAGGCTGTAATAGCGCATCCGTTCCGGGCTCTCGATGACAAACTCATAGGGGGTGCTGCTTGCGAAATAGGCAGACTGTTCGGCAACAATTGCATCAGACAGGTCCGGTTTCGACCCGTAACGGAGTCTTACAGCCTGCAGGTATTCCTTTGCGAATTTGGAATTATAGACATTGACGTAGGTCGCGATGCGGTCTACGCGGTGGGCCAGCGGGGAGAGGTTGCGGATTGTGGCCACGCTCTCCAGGTCATAACCGCACCGCATATCGGAGAACGGATTGACGACAGATAGATTTTTGGTTGTGGCGAAATTCATGCACTCCCATCTCGACGCGCCGAACTGAGTGTTGCTGACATGGGGCGTGTCGTCAAGCACAAACGAGCCCCAGTATACGTAAGAGGTTATGAGATCAAAAGCCGGCGCCGATTCCTGAGCTGCTGCCGATATCTGCGCGGCCGATACCTGCGCGGCCGCGCAGGGACCCAGTATGTAGAGAGCGGTTATCAGCGACCTAAAGGTTAGTTTCATAGGTGTTAGGTTTTGAGGTGTTAGAGTTTAGGTGTTAGGGCCATATACGACTTATACGTCTTATATGACTTATATGACTTATACGTCTTATATGACTTATAATTCGTATAGGCTGTTTATAGCCACAAAGATAGGTAAAATTTAGAGAAGATGAAACTTTTTACTTAAAAAATGTGAAAAAAGTTAACTTGCAGTTATTCTGAGAGAAATGTTCTGAGGGCATAGACGTTTCATGACATTTATAATTTGGTGCCACAATTGTGTACGGAAACGGACACTTTCTCAATATCGGACGCTCCCTAAATTGACTATATCTCAGATCGTCAATGTTTTAAACTTTTGGCACAGATAATGCGACGTAAATGGTGTAACTATACCGATATGGACAGAGAGATTCCAAAGACAGAACTCAGACGCAGGGCGAGATGGCGAATTATAATCATTATCGCAGTCGCGGCAGTCGTGGCAGCCGTTATCGTCGGAGTGGCATTGCTGACCGGCACGACGGTGAGCAGCCGCGACCTGACGATAAAGAGGGCCGACCGTGGCACAATAGAAAACAGTGTGACGGCGAGCGGCAAGGTAGTACCGCTCCGCGAGCAGGCCATAGTATCACCCGTGGCGACACGCATACTCGAGGTCTATCGTCAGGAGGGGGATACGGTTGCCGGAGGCGAGTCGCTGCTGAAACTCGACCTCGCCGACGCCGAGACCGAGGTCAGGCATATGGCTGACGAAGTCAGCATGAAGCAAAGCGAGATGGAACGGACTGCCCTCAGCGGCAGGACATCAGTCTCGGAACTCGAGATGCGCATAAGGGCGAAGGAGATGTCGGTGGCACATCTCAAGGCCAACGTTGCCAACGAGCGTCGACTCGACAGCATAGGGAGCGGAACCGGCGACCGCATCCGCGAGGCACAATTGGCATACGAGACCGGAAGGCTCGAGCTCGAGCAACTGCGCATGCAACTTGCCAACGAGCGGAAATCTCAGGAGGCCGCATACCGGAGCAAGCAACTCGAGGGGAGCATCACCGCGCGCAACCTCGAGGCTGCGCAAAGAACACTCAGCGAAGCGCGCATCACTGCGCCCCATGCTGGAACCGTCACATACATCAACAGGAGCCTCGGCACGGCAATCGGTGCCGGCGAACGGCTTGCTGCCGTTGCCGACCTGACGCACTTCAGGATAAAGGCCGAGATTCCCGAGAGCAATTCCTCGCGGCTGACTGTCGGAGCCAATGTCAGGGTCAAGGTCAACAGGCATAACCTCTCAGGCCGAATTGCAGGAATATCGCCAAGCAGCCAGGGGGGAATGGTGGAGTTCTCGGTAATGCTCGACAACGACAATGCCCCGGGACTACGCCCCGGACTCAACGCCGAACTCAACATAGTGTTCGACATACTCGGGGATGCAGTCCGCATCCCCAATGGCTCCTACTACTCATCGCCCGGCAAGTATATTATGTTTGTAAAGATCGGTGAGAACACTCTGGAGCGAAGGGAAGTCACTCTCGGGGGCGGCAACTTCGACTATGTTGAGGTAAAGAGCGGCCTCAGGCCCGGCGAGGAGGTCGTGCTGACCGACATGAGCATATACAAGAACAAGAGAAAACTAAACATACGAAACTAAATCATTACTTCATTACTATAGCATATGGCAATAATCAGTCTCAGGAATGTAGACAAGGTCTACCGTACAAAAGAGATCGAGACGCTTGCGCTCGAGAACATCAACCTCGACGTGGAGCAGGGTGAGTTTGTGAGCATCATGGGTCCGTCGGGTTGCGGAAAGTCAACCCTCCTCAACCTCATAGGCCTTCTCGACGTGCCGACAAACGGAAAAGTGACGATAATGGATGACGCCACAGCCGGGATGAACGACCGTCAGCTCTCGACATTCCGCAACCGGAACATCGGCTTTGTGTTCCAGAGTTTTCATCTGATACCCTCGCTGAATGTATCGGACAACGTAGCGCTGCCACTCTCCTACCGGCACGGCGTCAGTGTCACCGAGCGCAACAGGCTTGTGCGCGACGTGCTGACACGCCTCGGCCTCAGCCACCGCATGAGGCACTTCCCCTCGCAACTGTCGGGCGGACAGTGCCAGCGCGTGGCGATTGCGAGAGCCATAATCGGAGACCCGAAGATAATACTCGCCGACGAGCCGACCGGAAACCTCGACTCCAAGATGGGGCAGGAAGTAATGGACATACTGCACTCCCTCAACAAGGATGACGGCCGCACAGTCGTGATGGTGACGCACAACGAGGCACAGGCCCGTATGACAGACAGGATAATACGCCTCTTCGACGGGCGACAGGTTAAGTAGTTGCAAAAAACTTTAGACATGAGATATTTCAGACAGATATGGTTCGACCTGCGTCACCAGAAGATGATGATGTGGGTATCGGTCAGCGGCACCGCGCTTGCGATATTCCTCATGATGGCATTCTTCATGAGCAACCGCATGAAGAGTGTGGCTGTGCCCCCCGAGACAGAACGCGAACGCATCGTGTTCGGCCAGAACATCGACGTATTCTATAAGGTAGAGAACGGTGAAGAATGGAGTCAGTCGGGAGCTCTGGAGTATGACCGAGCCAGGAAACTCTACGGCAATCTTGATGGCGTGGAACTCTATTCATATTTCACCATGTGGCCCGACGCGCTCGATGTCAGCAAGGAAGTGGTCAACTCCAAAACAATGACCGGAAAATACACCGACGGAAACTATTGGAAGATGTATCATTTCAACTTTGTCGAGGGTAAGCCTTTCAGTCATTCATCGAGTGAATCCGGTGAGAAAGTGGCCGTTATCTCCCGGACCGTGGCTCGTGACCAGTTTGGCGACAACAGTGCCGTGGGAAAGGAAATCTGGATAAACGGCAATCCTGTCAGGGTCGTGGGTGTGGTGGAAGACGTGAACCCCATGCTCGAGGCCTCCTATTCCGACATCTGGATGCCGCTTGGTCCCGACAGGAGGGAGCCCTCGGAGCATGGCACCGGAGAAGTCCAGGTCGCCATGCTGCTGAAGCCGGGTACGCGCGTCGAGGACCTGCAGAAGGAGGTTAGCGAGCGTTATGACAGGCTGAACTCCGAACTGAAGGCGCAGGGACAGAGAATAGTCTACCACGGACAGCCATATACAATAGACATAATATCGACACACCACTACGGCAGCAACACGACCCCCGATCCTAACGATGGGAAAACCCTGCGCTATATCATATATCTGTTGCTGATGATACTGCCGGCGATAAACCTGAGCAGCATGACGCGTAGCCGTCTGCGACACCGCGAGGCAGAGATCGGAGTGCGTCGCGCCTTCGGGGCCAGCCGCCTCTCGATACTCAACCAGCTGCTTGGCGAAAATCTAATCATAACACTCATCGGCGGACTGATAGGCCTGGTGTGCAGCCTGCTGTTCATGCTGCTGCTCTCAAGACTCTTCATCGAACAGGGACTCGACTATGAGAGTGTATTTGTGGATCCTGTGGGCATTAATCCCGATTTCTCGATGCTGTTCACATGGTCGAGTTTCCTGATGGCTCTCGGTTTCTGCTTCATACTTAACCTGCTGAGCGCTTTCGTACCCTCGTGGAAGGCCGCGGCGGTACACCCGGCCGAAGCAATTTCCAAAAGATAAAAGACTAAAGATTAATTAGTGACAATCCATAAGTCATATAAGTCATATAAGATGTATAAGACGTATATAACTCTAACACCTAAACTTCCCTATGAAAAGACATATAATCAGACAGATGCTGAATGAATGGCGCGAGAACATCTGGCTGCTGCTCGGGCTAATAATAGTCTGCACCGCCGTGGCAGTCCTTGCGCTCACCCTATGGGTGGAGAACAAAGGTTGGTTCGAGCCAAAAGGCTTTAATCCTGAAAACGTCCTGGTGGCTGACATGTCTGTAATCGACAGCACCAGCCGTCAATACGTGGACTTGGGAGAGAAAGGCATCCAGGCCGACATGCGTAACCACAAGGCAATTGTGGAACGAATCCGTCAGAGTCCGAACGTCGAGAAAGTCGGATACGGTATTAACGCGTTGCCTTATACCATGAATTTTTATGGTGTCGGATTATTTCGCGCCGATATTGCCAAAGACACTCTTCTCGTCATGGGCAATCTGCGTCAGGTGAGTCCGGAGGTGGCCGAGGTGCTGGAACTGCAGAGTGTCACCGGCAAGAGTCCGCGCGAACTTGCTGACCTGCTCAGCAACGACATGCTGCTTATCGGGCAACCCTTGGGCGAAAAATATGCATCATATGCCGATGTAACGGAACACCAGCTCAGTTTTACGTTTGACTCAATCTCCAGATTCAAGGTCGGAGATAGGATCAACATCATCAAGCGCAGTGAGTTCGAGTCGTCAGAAATGGCGGGCACCATCGTGAAGAGGTTTGACGAGCGTGGAGGAGACGGACTTTTCGAGACATTGATGATAAGGACAAAGCCGGGATGTGCCGACAAGTTCAGGGAGGAGTTCGCCAAAACTGCCGACATGAGGCACATAGGCAACTCTGTGGCCAGGAACTTGAAGAGCCTGGACTCAATGGCAACGATAGTGAACGCGGAACAATTGGCATCAATCCGCCTCTCTTTGCTGATAGTCATAGTGTTTATTGCCCTGATCATCCTCGGGCTGATGGGAACATTCTGGTTCAGGGTGCAGCAGCGGTCGGGTGAGATAGCATTGCGCAAGATATGCGGCGCGACATCGGGCGATATATTCAGGCGCATTATCGGTGAGGCAATGATACTGCTTGCCGTCGCGGTGGCAGTGGCATTCGGATTGCTCTATCTTATAACCGAAAAGGTTATCGAGACCGAAGAGCCTGTCTCCGTATCTCTGATGGCTGTTGTGATACTGGTGACAGGTCTGCTTGTGGCGGCCGGCATTGTGCTGAGCATATGGTATCCGGCCTACAGGGCAATGCACATTGAGCCGGCACTTGCCGTGAAAGTCGAATAACACTGATATCCAAAGTGAATACCAAACGAAAAATACTCATACCTTTATTGTCAGCGGCGTGTGCCCTGTCCTGTCTTGCGCAAGACAGGGCCGCGCAGGTGCTGACTCTCGGACAGGTCATAGACCGTGCCCGCGCCAACAGCGTGGAGGCGGAGATGGCTCTGCATCAGCTGCGCGGATCATACTGGACATACCGCTCCTATCGCGCCGAACTTCTGCCTGAACTCACTTTCGCCAGCACTCTCCCCGCCTACCGCAAACAGTTCTCCGCCTATATGAACGACAGCGGATCCTACAGTTTTGTGCCCAATGACTATCTGCAGCTCAACGAAGAACTGTCGGTGACGCAGAACATCTGGCTGACCGGAGGTAAGATCTCCCTCAGTTCGTCGCTCGACTTCTACAGGCAGTTTGGAGACGACACCTTCAACAGATTCATGTCGCTGCCCGTGACGCTGACACTCACCCAGCCCATATTCGGGGTGAACAACATAAAGTGGAACCGCCGTATCGAGCCGGTGAGATACGAGGAGGCTTGCGCGGAGTACATGAGCGCGACCGAAGATGTGGCTGCAAAGGCGATACAATACTACTTCGCGCTCATTATGGCCGAGGAGAATGTCGATATCGCCCGGCAGAACCTCGAGAACGCCACAAGGCTGTATGAGGTGGCAAAAGAAAAGAGGAAGATGGGAAGCATCAGCGGCAATGACCTGCTGCAGATGGAGCTCAACCTGCTTGACGCCGGAACGGACCTGACCGAACGGGAGAGCGACCTCAAGAACAGCATGTTCATGCTGAGGTCTTTCCTTGATCTGGACACCGAGACCGACATCAGTGCCGAAATTCCCGAGGGGGTTCCGAATGTTAAAGTAGAATTTGAAGATGCACTCGACAAGGCATTGGCAAACAATAAATTCGCCAAGAACCAACTACGGCGCCAACTCGAGGCTGACTACGAGGTGGCCAAGGCCAAGGGCGAGCAGCGGCAGATAAACCTATATGCCCAGTTAGGGATGACGGGAACCGGGAACACTCCGGGTGCGGCATACTCCGATATCCGCGCTAACAGGATAATCGAGATTGGCTTCGAGATACCGCTGGTTGACTGGGGACGTCGGCGCGGTCAGGTGAAGGTCGCCGAAAGCAACCGCCGACTCGTGGAGAGCAGACTGAGGCAGGAACAGACCGATTTCAGGCAGAACCTCTATATTCTTGTGGAGCGATACGGCAATCAGCGGCAACTCCTGGAGGCTGCCCGACGTGCCGACGAGATAGCGCAGAAACGCTATAACACCAATATGGAGACATTCATAATCGGAAAGATATCCACTCTCGACCTCAACGACTCCCGGGTGAAGAAAGACGAGGCAAGGCGCGAATATGTGAACGAGATGTACCTCTACTGGCTTTATTACTACCAGATACGTAGCTTCACACTCTGGGATTATGAAAGGAATACAAAACTCACAATTCCCGACGAGATACTGAAAATGTAACGGGGAATGATGCGTCGCACGGCGCGTCATTCTTGCATTTGTCATCTCTTATCGTTAATTTTGAACTATGGAACGAATTCTCATCATAGACGATGACCCGTCAGTCCGTAAATCGGTTGCCCTGCTGTTGAAAAGAGCCGGATATGAAGTGACTGGGGCCGCCAGTCCCGACGAAGCGGTCTCACTGGTGCGGGAACTCAGTTTCTCTCTGATATTGATGGATATGAACTACACACGGCTGACAAGCGGAGAAGAGGGCCTTGAGTTGCTTGAAAAAGTGCGCATATTCCGGCCCGACACGCCGGTCATTCTTATCACGGCATGGGGAAGCATAGACCTTGCGGTCCGCGGAATGAGGGGAGGCGCCTACGATTTCATCACCAAACCCTGGAATAACCTGGTGCTTCTGCAGCGGATAGAGACTGCGCTAAGGCTGAACCGTAGCGGTGCCACGCAGGAGGATACCGTCGCCACAACATCTACTTTTGACAGAGGCGGAATCGTGGGAGAAAACCAGGCACTCCTGAAACTGCTCGGCACGGTGGAAAGAGTCGCCAGGACAGACGCCCCGGTGCTGATACTCGGAGAAAACGGTACCGGCAAGGAACTGATCGCAAATGCGATACACCGCAATAGCCGGCGCAGGGACAATCCGTTTGTCATGGTGAATCTGGGAGGCATATCCAGAAGCCTGTTCGAGTCAGAGATGTTCGGACACGCCAAGGGGTCATTCACCGGTGCTGTGTCGGACAGGAAGGGAAGGTTCGAGCTTGCCGACCGGGGAACAATCTTTCTCGACGAGATCGGCGACCTTGACATGAGCAGCCAGGTAAAACTACTCAGGGTATTGCAGCAACACACATTCGAGCCCCTCGGCGAGAGCAAACCCCGGAGAGTCGACATACGCGTGATATGCGCCACAAACGCCGACTTGCCGGCGATGGTCAGCGAGGGGACTTTCCGCGAGGACCTATATTACCGAATTAACCTCATCACGCTCAGAGTGCCGCCATTGCGCGAGCGTCGAGACGACATTCCCCGTCTGGTCAGGCACTTCATGGCCGCTGCCGCCTCGGACAACGGACTTGAGACACCGGAGATAGACTCCGAAACCATGGAACTGCTGACACGGCTTCCCTATCCCGGTAACATCAGACAGTTGAAGAATATGGTGGAGCGGGCCGTGATTATGGGCGGTCCACGTATAGGTCGACGGTCATTCGCCGACGCCGAGCTGAATGACGTGAACTGTGATGCACCGGCCGGAACGCTGAGAGACGCCACACGACAGGCAGTTGCGGATGCGTTGGAGCGTGCGGACGGCAACGTGGCGCAGGCTGCACGCATATTAGGCATAACGAGGCAAAGCCTCTACAGAAGGAAAGATAAATATGGGCTATAAGACTTCAGCATCCTTAACTGCCATAAGCCTTGCGGCAATTGTCGCGCTCGGCATCGCGGGCATTTCTCCGTCGTGGCTGTCGGCGGCGATAGGGGCTGTCGGCCTTGTCTCACTCGCAATCCTCATTAGGTCGGCGGTAGTTCCCGTCAATACCGCACTCAACGGAATGGACCTGCTTGCAGGGCAGGATTTCAACAACAAGCTGGCGCATGTCGGCGAGAGGCACGCCGACAGGATAGTCCGGCTGTTCAACACCATGATCGACCGCCTGCGCGAAGAGCGGCTCAGCAACCTTGAGCAGGAAAACTTTCTGACCCAGCTGATAGCCGTATCGCCAATGGGGGTAGTGATGCTTGATTTCGACCGGCGAATTACCATGGACAACAAGGCGTTCAGGCAGATAACCGGAATAAGCGAGAGTGAGGATGTCTGCGGGCGAGAGATTGAAAGCCTTGACTCAAGACTCGTGCGCCTGATGGCTGAAGTGCCGCTCGGCGAGAACCGGCTTATAAACTGCGGAGACTCGCAGAGATACCGCTGCTATCACCTCAGCATTGTGGAGAAAGGCTTCATCCGCGAGTTCTACCTGATAGAGTGTCTTACCGAGGAAGTGCTGAAGGCAGAGCGCAGGGCATACGAGAATGTCATACGTACCATCTCGCACGAGGTCAACAACAGCATGACCGGGGTCAAGTCGGTATTCGAGATGCTTCTCGACACAACACCCGACCCGGAGATACGCGAAGTGTTGGAAAGTTGCGACGCGAGATGCGGCAATATGTGTAAGTTCATTA
Source organism: Muribaculaceae bacterium (assembly GCA_014867205.1). Classification (GTDB taxonomy): domain Bacteria; phylum Bacteroidota; class Bacteroidia; order Bacteroidales; family Muribaculaceae; genus Lepagella. The sequence goes on from WGUO01000001.1 coordinate 216,394, forward strand.
GCAATTATGCCGATGTGGTGAGATTGCCCGACGCACAACCGGATATTGTGGACATGCGCTCGATGCTCGAGCGACTGATGCCATTTTTTGACGGAATGGCCGGAGATGGAATATCGGTCAGTCTCGACTGCCGTGAAGAGAGCCTTGTGGCCATGGCAGATGAGTCGCTGATTGAGCAGGCCCTCGTGAATGTAGTGAAGAACGCCGTAGAGAGCATTGGCGAAACAGGAGGAAGTCTTGATATCAGTGCCGTAAGGGAGGACCGCAGAATAGTAGTGACGGTTGCTGACGACGGTTGCCCGATACCGGCTGAGACGGCATCCCAGCTTTTCAACCCATTCTTTACCTCAAAACCGGGAGGGCAGGGAATCGGACTCACACTTACCGGCGAGATACTGAGAAGGCATAACTCGAGATTCTCGCTCGTGACCGGGGCCGACGGGCTGACGCGATTCACATTCACGCTGCCGGCGGCATGAGGCGGAAGTCGTGATTATTCCTTCTCGTACTTGCGCTCGAGATACTGCTTGACCTCCTTGAAAAGCCGCGAGGCGAATACGAAATTGTTCAGGTCTTTGTTGGAACTGCGGTAAATATTGTGGTCGTTGCCGTGCCAGTCAAGATGCCCCTTGTTGATGAACACGATATTCTCTCCTATTCCGAGCACCGAGTTCATGTCGTGGGTATTGATTATGGTAGTGATGTCATACTCGTGGGTGATGTCGCTCAGCAGTTCGTCGATAAGGATTGATGTCTGCGGGTCGAGGCCTGAGTTAGGCTCGTCGCAGAAGAGGTAACGCGGATTGAGCGCGATGGCCCTGGCGATTGCCACACGTTTCTGCATGCCGCCCGAGATTTCCGAGGGGAACTTGTCGTTGGCGTTCTTGAGGCCGACGCGGTCGATACAGAACTGCGCGCGCTCGATCTGCTCATGATGCGACAGAGGGCTGAACATCTTCAGCGGGAACATGACGTTGCCCATCACAGTCTCGTTGTCGAAGAGGGCAGAACCCTGGAAAAGCATTCCGATCTCGGTGCGGAGCTGGCGCTTCTTGTTGGTGTCAAGGTCACGGAAGCGGCGCCCGTCATACAGAATCTCACCCTCTTCGGGCGTAAGCAGCCCGATCAGGCATTTCATGAACACGGTCTTGCCGGAGCCGGACTGTCCGATTATAAGATTGGTCTTACCTGTCTCGAAAGTCGCGGATATGTCATAGAGGACACGCTGTCCGTCAAACCATTTGGAAACATTCTTAGCCTCAATCATTGCAGTAACAGTTTAGTGAGAATAACATCAGCCAGCAGGATAATAATCGAACTGGAGACCACCGCGTTTGTGCTTGCCTTGCCGACCTCAAGCGCACCACCTTTGACATAATAGCCGTAATATGCCGCTACTGTCGTGATGATGAACGCGAACACCACCGTCTTGATGATGCTGTAGTAGACGTTCCAGGGAACGAAGAAAGACTGTATGCCGTAGATATAGTTCTCCATGGATATCATGGTGGTGAACTCGGCTATGAAGGCACCCCCGACAAGGCCCATGAACATCGACAGGATGCAGAGCACGGGCACAAACAGCAGGAAGCCTATCACCTTGGGCATCACTATGAAATTGGCCGACTTCACGCCCATGATCTCGAGGGCGTCAATCTGCTCGGTGACGCGCATCGTGCCTATCTCCGACGCGATATTCGACCCGACCTTACCGGCCAGGATGAGGCACATCATCGTCGAGGAGAACTCCAGCACAAGAATCTCGCGTGTCGCCATACCTGTGGAGTAAGAGGGAATCATCGGAGAGGTGATGTTGATGGTCATCTGGATACATATCACGGCTCCGATAAAGAGCGAGATAATGATGACAAGGGGAATAGAGTCCACGCCAAGCTTGTAGATCTCGAATATGAGGCTCTTGAAAAACTCCCTCCATTTGTCGGGAATCCGGAATACCTGCGTGAGGAACACGCAGTATTTGCCGAAAGATTTTATGGAACTGACTAACATACAGGCAGCAGTGAGAAATTACGGGTTTATACTGGAGGGGCAAATTGGAATCGTGTGAGGTCTGGCCCCCGATGATCAGGAGAACCACTCAAGTCCGCTCGGGGCTCCCCCGTCTTTAAAAACGTGCAAAGATACAAAAATTTTTGGTTAAGATATGACTTTTTACTAATTTTGTCAAAATTAAGACTAAGTTGAACATATGTTGGTGATAGGAATTGCAGGTGGTACCGGAAGTGGCAAGAGTACCGTGGTGCGTAAGATTATAGAGAGTCTTCCGCCAGGCGAGGTCGTGGTATTGCCACAGGACTCTTATTATAAGAATAACGCGCACATACCTCTCGAAGAGCGTCTCAAGATGAATTACGACGAGCCTGCCTCGATCGAATGGACATTGCTGACCAAACAGATACGTGAGCTCAAGGAGGGTCATGACATAGAGATGCCAACCTATGACTTCATAACCTGCTCGCGTCTCAAGGAGACTGTGCATGTCTGCCCAAAGGAGGTGATAGTGGTAGAGGGAATCCTTGTCCTTACCGACAGGGAACTGCGGGACATGCTTGACGTCAAGGTGTTTGTAGACGCCGATGCCGACGAGCGTCTTATCCGAGTGATACGTCGAGACTGCGTGGAGCGCGGACGCACCCCCGATATGGTGATCGACAGGTACGAGGAGACACTAAAGCCCATGCATGAGCTCCACATAGAGCCGTCCAAGCGTTACGCCGACCTCATAATACCCCAGGGAGGCGCAAACAAGGTCGCCATAAAGTTGCTCACTGATTATATACGCTCACTACTTCCGGCTGACGCACGATGAAACTGTTCCCATTCCTGCAAAAGAAACTTAACAAGGACCTTGACCATAGACCGGAGCGCATGACTCCCGAGGAGGAGCGCGAGCTCGAGGGAACGATGCCCGACATGCAGAAACTCGACGTCTCCGACAGCGAGACCGTCGTCACGCCCGAAGGAGATGTGACCGTGACTGAATCGGTCGAGATGCCGGAAAAAGGTGTGCTCCGCACCGACAACCTCGTCAAGAAATATGGCAAGCGCACAGTAGCCAACCATGTCTCGATCGAGGTGTCGCAGGGTGAGATCGTCGGACTGCTCGGCCCCAACGGCGCGGGCAAGACCACGACATTCTATATGACTGTCGGACTGATCACCCCCAACGAGGGCCGTGTCTTCCTCAATGACGTGGATATAACCTCATACCCTGTCTATAAGCGGGCGCAGATCGGAATCGGGTATCTGCCGCAGGAGGCATCGGTGTTCCGCACGCTCAGCGTCGAGAACAACATCAAGGCAATCCTGGAGATGACCAACACCTCCAAGGAATACCAGAAGGCCAAGCTTGAGCAACTTATCTCGGAGTTCAACCTCAACCATGTGCGCCACAACATAGGCACCGGCCTGTCGGGTGGCGAGCGGCGACGCACCGAGATTGCGCGCTGTCTGGCCATAAACCCGAAATTCATAATGCTCGATGAGCCGTTTGCCGCCGTCGACCCTATTGCCGTAGAGGATATCCAGGAGGTTGTGTATCATCTCAAGGAACGCAATATCGGCGTGCTGATCACCGACCATAAGGCCGACTCGATCTTGGGTATCACAGACAGGGCATACATGCTGTTCGAGGGGCGCGTACTCTTTCAGGGCACAAGCGCCGAACTCGCCTCAAATCCCGTTGTTCGCGAGAAGTATCTCGGGCGTGACTTCATTTTCACTCCGAAAAAATTCGAGCCTAAAAGAACAAATGCGCATTAATTTTTGTAAAGATTTCATGAACCTGAATATACCACATAAACATACTGACAGAACTTTCCTCAAGCCAAGACTAATGGCGTTGCTGCTGATGGCAGTGATGCTTGTGCCGATCTACGCAGGCGAAAGCGGAGCGAGACGAAAAGGCTCGTCGAGAAACAAATCTGAATTTACCGTCGTGATCGATGCCGGTCATGGAGGCCATGACCACGGCGCCATCGATAACGGTGCCCGCGAGAAAGACATAAACCTCGGCGTGGCTAAGAAACTCGCCTCTCTTCTGAAAAAGAAGGGCAAGGGAATAAATGTGGTGATGACGCGCGACGACGATACGTTCATCTCACTGCAGGAACGAGCCAACATTGCCAACAGAAACAAGGGAAACCTCTTCATATCGATACACACGAACTCTGTGGACAAGAGCAACCCTAACCGCAAGACGGTGCAGGGAGCATCGGTCTATGCGCTCGGTCCGCAGAAGGACGCCAATAACCTGAAGGTAGCCCAGCGCGAGAACTCGGTGATTGAGCTCGAGAGCGACTACCATCAGAAATACAGCGGTTTCGACCCTTCGAAGGATGAGTCTTACATCATTTTCGAGATGGCCCAGAAAAAGAATCTGGGACAGAGCCTGAAATTCGCGGAGAAGGCGCAGAAGCAGCTTGTCAAGACAGCAGGCCGCGGCGACAGGGGCGTGAAACAGGCAGGATTCTGGGTGCTCTGGGCAACATCAATGCCATCGGTGCTCGTTGAGCTTGACTTCATATGCAACCCGCGGTCAGCCGAATATCTTAACTCCGACAAGGGTCAGGAGGAACTCGCACAGGCTCTCTTCAATGCTGTTGAGGCTTATATCAAGGCTCAGAAGAATCCCACTGCAGACAATAATACAGAGAAAAACTCAGAAAACAGGTCTGCTGAATCGGGATTGGAGATTGCGGACGGTGATTCTGTCGAAGGGAATGCTCTTCTTATTGCATCATCACAACAGGCCAAGGCTCCGAGAAAAGCACACGTTGAGCAGAGAAGGACACCGCAGAAGACCGGAATAGGCTCACGCCGGCGACGGTCTGAGTCATCGCGCCGGATTTCGGAAAACCGTAACATAGAGGCTGAGTCGATCACGCTCAAGAGCGAGACCGACTTTCTTGCCGTTCGGGAGGAGCCCCGCGAAGAGGTAAAGCAGACTCAGGACACCGATGATTCTGATGCCGACAAGAAGGGGAAGAGTGGAAAGAAAAAGAAATCAAAACAGAAGAAAAGCAAGGAAAAGAAGGTAAAGCCTGACACAACTAAGTCAAAGAAGGATAAGTCAGGCAGGAAAGACAAGAACCCGAATCAGAAGACATTCGTTGTAAAGAATGTATCGAGCCAGGAGGTGAAGAGGGAGAATACCGCGGCAAAAGCTGCCGCTACCCCGGCAAAGCACCAGTCGGCCGGAAAGATGGTCTATCAGATTCAGATTCTTGCCTCCGACACCGAGAGACAGCCGGGAGATCCGGAATTCTGTGGCATAGTGCCGACTGGAATGTTCAGGGAGAACGGTTTGTACAAATACACGTACGGAAGCAGCGAAAGCCGCTCTGAGATAGAAAGGAAACTGCTTGAGATAAAGCCGGTGATTCCGGGTGCGGTAATTGTGGTGCGCATGGAGTGACGGCATTGTTTCTATCAGGAAAAACAGATAAATAACTTAAGGGCAAATACGTAAAGGTGATATGAAAAAGTTATTGACCAAGGAGTTTATAATCGGGCTGTCGGTAATCGCGGCAATAGCCATACTGATATTCGGAATAGAATATCTTAAAGGGATAAACATGTTCAGTCCGGCTAACTTCTACTATGTGAATTATGAGAATGTAAGCGGCCTCGAGGTGGCTGCCCCGGTATCGATCGACGGGTTCAAGGTCGGTCAGGTCCGCGAGATATCTTATGACTATGACAATCCCGGCAAAATAAGGGTACTTCTCGCGGTGAACAAGAAACTGCGCGTTCCGGAGGACTCATACGCTGTGCTCTCGTCGACACTGATGGGAGGAGGTTACGTGGACATAAAGATGGGCGAGAGCAAGAAGATGCTTGAGGTCGGCTCGGATATCCGCACCAAGGAGGTCCCTGGACTGATGGACGCGCTGGCCAAGGATGTGATGCCGGCTGTCAGTACCATATTGCCGCGCATCGACTCGCTGCTCTATAACCTGAACAGTCTTGCCGGCGACCCTGCACTCGCACAGAGCGTCAGGCGTCTTGACGGTATAACAGGCAATATCCTCACGGCGACGCAGGGACTGAACTCCGTGATGGGCAGGGATGTCCCGGCTGTAATGTATAATGCCAGGTCAATCACGACAAAGGTAGACTCTGTAAGCGCTAACCTGATAGCACTCTCGAACCAGCTCAAGCAGTTGCCTATCGCCTCGACCATGGACAATGTGAATGCAGTGACAGACAATCTCGTGAAGTTCTCCAACCGCCTGAACAGCGAGTCCTCTACCCTCGGAAAACTGACCAACGACCCAGAGCTCTACAACAGGCTCAACCGTGTGTCGGCCGACATCGACTCTCTTATCCTCGACATAAAGAAGAATCCCAAGCGATACATCTCGATAAAACTGCTCTAAGGCATCTCACAAAACACTGCCATAAGGCAAGTACATAAAAGTAGCGGCGACAATCCGTATTAGGATTGTCGCCGTTCTTACTATCGGCACGTGGTGGAGGAGTGCCATATGCTTTGTCAGGAGTTTGCCTCGAGTTCGGCCTTGAGATACTTGGCGGTGGGTGTGTCGAGCGTGGCTACCTGTTCGGGGGTCCCCTCTCCCATTATCCTGCCACCCTCACGGCCTCCGCCCGTTCCAAGGTCTATGATATAGTCAGCGCAACGGATGATGTCGAGATTATGCTCGATCACGACCATCGTGTTCCCCTTGTCGACGAGTTTATTGATAACCTTGAGAAGCACCCTGATGTCCTCGAAATGGAGTCCGGTGGTCGGCTCGTCGAGGATAAAGAGGGTCTTGCCCGTGTCGCGCTTGGCAAGTTCGGTGGCAAGCTTGACACGCTGGTTCTCTCCTCCACTCAGTGTGCTCGACGGCTGCCCGAGCTTGATGTAACCGAGTCCGATATCCTGAAGCACCTTGATTTTCTTAAGTATGACGGGGACGTTCTCAAAGAACTCCACAGCCTGGTCGACTGTCATCTCAAGCACGTCTGAGATCGACTTGCCTTTATAGCGCACCTCGAGCGTCTCTCGGTTGTAACGCTTGCCATGACACTCCTCACAGGGAACAAGCACATCGGGAAGAAAATTCATCTCTATGGTTCGGTAACCGTTACCCTTGCAGGTCTCGCATCGGCCACCCGCTACGTTGAATGAAAAACGCCCCGGCTTGTATCCGCGGATCTTCGACTCCGGCAACTCTACAAACAGCTTGCGTATATCGGCGAATACCCCTGTGTAGGTGGCCGGATTCGAGCGCGGGGAGCGACCGAGAGGCGTCTGGTCGACAGTCACCACCTTGTCAATGTTGTCGATGCCGGCAATCTCTCGGTAAGGAAGAGGCTCCTGAAGCGAGCGGTAGAATTTCCTGCTTAATATCGGGTGGAGCGTGCCGTTGATAAGCGATGACTTTCCGCTGCCGCTCACACCCGACACGCATACAAACATACCGAGCGGAAGCCTGAGGTCCACATCCTTCAGGTTATGGCCTGTCGCACCCTTGATCTCAAGGAACTTGCCATTCCCCTCGCGGCGAACAGCCGGAGTCTCGATCTTCCGGTCTCCATTGAGATAGGATGCAGTGAGGGTGTGCGAGCCGAGCATGTCGGCCGGAGTGCCCTGGAACATCACCTCTCCCCCTCTCTTTCCTGCGCCGGGACCAATGTCTACGACATAGTCGGCCTGGGTCATGATATCCTTGTCATGCTCGACCACAACGATGGTGTTGCCGTTGTCGCGCAACTGCTTGAGACTCCCGATGAGCCGGTCGTTGTCACGTTGATGCAGACCGATCGATGGCTCGTCGAGGATGTAGAGCACGTTCACGAGCTGAGATCCTATCTGCGTGGCCAGGCGTATACGCTGGCTCTCGCCTCCGCTCAGCGACGAACTGCTGCGGTTGAGCGAGAGATAGTCGAGGCCGACGTCAAGCAGGAACTTCAGCCGGCTGCGTATCTCCTTTAGGATCTCCTCAGCCACGAGCCTGCGCGACTGGTCGAGACGGTCCTCAAGATTGAGAGTCCACTCATACAGTTCGGCGATATCCATATTGGCAACATCTGCTATTGTCTTGCCGTCGATGTAAAAATGAAGTGAGATCTTGTTGAGGCGCTGTCCCCGGCATTCGGGGCAAACCATCTTCGAGAAGAACTGGCCGCTCCATTTGTTGGCCTCCGAGCCGGCCTCCTCGCCGCTCTGCATCTCTATATACTTCACCAGTCCGTCGTAGCCGGTGGAATAGCTTGAGAGCGACATTGTCTCGGTGCGGATATCGAGGTGCGCGTCGGTACCGTTGAGGATGTCATCAAGGGCTGCCTCGGGAAGCCGCTCTATCGGATCCTTTATGGAACAGCCATGCATCTTGCAGATGGCGTCAATCTGCCAGAAAATAAGAGAATTCCTATATTTGCCGAGAGGAACGATACCACCCTCATGTATTGACTTGCTACGGTCGGGTATAATTTTGTCCTGGTCGACAAGGTTGACATAGCCGAGCCCCTTGCACTTGCGGCAGGCTCCCTGCGGCGAGTTGAATGAGAAGTTGTGAGGTGCCGGAATCGGATATGACAGGCCACTCTCGGGATCCATCAGTTCCTGGCTGAAGTGCCTTATCTCACCGGTGTCGACATCCATGACCATCATCATCTTGCCCCCCTGTTTCAGCGCTGACTCTACACTGGCACGCAGACGCGACACGTCAGAGTCGGATGCCCGCATACGGTCTACAACAAGCTCGACGGAGTGATTCTGGTATCGGTTGAGTTTCATGCTGTATTCCAGTTCCTTGAGTTCTCCGTCAACCCGCACGTAGAGGTATCCCTTTTTCCTGAGATTCTCGAAGAGTTCCTTGTAGTGTCCCTTGCGGTTCTTGACCAGCGGGGCGAGAAGGTAAATCTTTTTGCCGGAATATTGGCCGATAATCAGGTCCACAATCTTCTCGCGGCTATATCTGACCATCGGGAGACCGGTCCTGTAACTGCGAGCCTCCCCCATTCTCGCAAAGAGAAGGCGGAAGAAATCATAGACCTCAGTAGTGGTGCCGATGGTGCTTCTGGGGTTCTTGTTGACTGTCTTCTGCTCGATGCTTATTACGGGACTGAGACCGGTAATCTTATCGACATCGGGGCGCTCGAGCGAGCCGAGCATATTGCGTGCATAAGATGAGAAGGTCTCGATATATCTGCGCTGTCCCTCGGCGAAAATCGTGTCAAACGCGAGTGAGGACTTGCCGCAGCCACTGAGACCGGTAATCACATTTAGTGAGTTATGGGGCAATGTTACGTCAATATTCTTAAGATTATGGACACGGGCGCCATAGACCTCTACCGAGTCTGAGGGCCTGACGGTATCCATTATATTGGTGTTGCTGTCTTTCATATCCAAATTGCGTGTGAAATTGCACATGCATTATATGCCATTATCTATAACAATTATCATGCCAAACAGGCGGACCGAAACCGGACCGCCTGTTTGAACTCCCCAACTCTGACTGGAATTATAAGAGTAATTGTAATTGTCGGAAATATTTGATTATTCGGTGATGATGCGTCTTGCGCCGACATAGCGCTTGGCATAATAGCCCTCGCACTCATTGACGCGTACGCCGCGGATGCTGGCGTGAATGAACTTGAAATCCCCGGTCTCGTTGTCCGCGCTGATTACGATGCCCACATGACCGACATTGCGGCCACTGCTGCGACTGGTGAAGAATACGAGGTCGCCCTTGCGGAGATTCTTGCGGTCAACCTTGACGCCGTCGGTGTACTGAATACGTGATGCCGGGCTAATGGAATAGCCGAACTGCTTGTAAACATAACTTGTGAAACCGGAGCAGTCGAAAGCGTTGGGACCCTTCATGCCGTGGCGGTAGGGCTTGCCGATATGCTTGTTGGCCTCGGTCAGGAGATCGGCGATGAGCTGCTGGCTCTCGGGGCTGAGGCTTGCCACAAGATCACTCTCGCGCTTTGCGATATCCTCCTTGAGCATGTCCTTGACAACCGAGCGGTCAAGCTTTGAGGATTTTATATTCGCGAGCTGCGCCTGATGAGCACGCTGATGGGCTGTGAGTGTGCCCTGATTTGCGTGACCCTGGGCCGAAGCCGCGAGGCATATGGAGGAGAGAAAAATTGTGGTCAGTATACTTTTGAAATTCATTTTCAGTCAGTTCTGATGTTGAGCCGGCGTCTATGACATCCGGTCTGTTAGGTTTTACACTGCAAAGTTAATACATTTTTAAGTGAATAGCAAATATAAGTTGCTTAATTACCAATATTTTAAAATTTATTAGTATTCAGCACACATCGTATGCATGTGTGCAATTTTTACATTTCTGCACATTTTTTACGTTTTATGACTTGCAATTTATGTGAAATATATACTATATTTGCATATTGAACGGGGAATCGGTCTCGCGGGCTTAAATAAGCCGGTCATTACACCTGTCAATCTTATCCCTCCCCGTTCACTGACAGAATCCTGCCTATGCTGACGGGAGCCATAATACATGAAATACTTAACCCAAATTTTAATCATATAATGAATAGATTATTTTTCTGTGCAGTCGGCGTGACTCTTGCATGTGCCCCTGCGCTTGCAAAAGACCGCATTACAGTCAATCCGAACGCGGTCAACACCGAGACAATCCTTCACGCATGGAGCTGGAACTTCCCCGAGATGGCCAGAAGCATGAAGGAAATCAAGGACGCAGGCTTCACAATGATCCAGACCTCTCCCGTGCAGCACTGCTATGCTCCCGAGGGTAGCGGCAAGAAGATATTTGACGAGAATGTCACAGAGGGGAACTGGTACTACTACTACCAGCCCACCGACTGGAAGATCGGCAACAACATACTCGGCACACGCGAGCAGATGCAGCAGATGATGGACTCGGCTGCCAAATATGACATAAAGGTCATAGTGGATGTGCTCCCCAACCATACGGCATTCGACATTGACACCGTGAGCGATGAATTCTACAAGGCTGTCGGCGGTCGCGACAAGATGTATCACTCGAACGGTCTTGAGCCTGTCAAGGACTATAATGACCGTCTGCAATGCACTCTCTGGGGCTCAGGAGGACTCCCCGATGTCAACACGGAGAATCCCGATTTTCAGAAATACTATATGGAGTTCGTCAATGAGCTCATCAAGATGGGTGTGCGCGGCTTCCGCTATGACACGGCCAAGCACATCGGCGTACATTCCGATCCGGTTGACACCGCATCAGGCGTCAAGGAGAATGACTTCTGGGATGTAGCTACAGGCCGTAAGGCCGTCAAGGGTGTCAAACTTGCCATTCCTTACGACTCGCTCTTCGTATATGGCGAGGTGCTTCAGGACAAGAACGTGCCCGAGCGAGAGTATGCCGACTATTTCGGCCAGACCGCATCGGGTTATGGCTGGGTTCTCCGCGAGGCTCTTGAGAAGCACACCGCCAAGGGGTCGGACCTGAAGAGTTTCCACCACGAGGCTGCCCCCGAGTTCCTGACCACCTGGGTCGAGAGCCATGACACGTATGCCAATGCTCACGAGTCGGCACATCTCACCGATGACCAGATCCGCATCGGCTGGGTATTCCTGACAGCACGTCAGAACGGCACTCCCCTCTTCTTCAGCCGTCCCGCAGGCTCGACCCGCACCAACTATTACGGCAATAATGTGCTTGGCGCCCGCGGAAACGATGAGTTCAAGCACCCCGAGGTAGTGGCCGTAAACAAGTTCCGCACCGCCATGAGCGGCCAGAAGGAGGATGTGCAGATCAGTGACAATGGAGAGGTGCTTCTTGTCAACCGTGGCAAGAAGGGAGCCGCAATGGTCAACCTCAGCAAGTCGGCCAACTTCATTGACCTGCCGACAGGCCTTCCCGACGGGACATACCGCGATGTGGTATATAACAAGGAGTTCAAGGTAAAGAAGGGTCGTCTGCACGGAGCGCTCGCTCCGGAGCGCAGCTACATACTGCAGAAGAAGTGACGCACAATGAATGTGTGACTAAAAACAAATACCGTGTCAACCATTTTGGCACGGTATTTGTATTAATGTAGACAGGAGGTGCGAACTGCGGATGCAGTCGGCATCAGTCCTGATACTTCATCTAATATCAATAAGGTTTATAAACAATAGTCAATATGAACATCAGACCACTTGCAGACCGCGTTCTCATCGAACCGACGGCTGCTGAAGAGACCACAATGGCCGGCATCATCATTCCTGACTCGGCCAAGGAGAAACCCCTGAAAGGCAAAGTGCTCGCTGTCGGCAACGGCACCAAGGACGAGGAAATGATCCTCAAGGAGGGTGACACAGTCCTCTATGGTAAATATGCAGGTACGGAGATTGAGCTTGAGGGAACGAAGTATCTCATGATGCGTCAGGGCGACGTGCTCGCAGTGCTTGCCTAAAGTCTCTTTATAACCCGAAATATAAAACAAAACAATGGCTAAGGAAATTAAATTCAATATCAAGGCTCGTGAGGAGCTTAAGAACGGCGTAGACGCTCTCGCAGACGCCGTGAAGGTAACACTCGGCCCGAAAGGCCGCAATGTAATCATCGAGAAGAAATTCGGCGCACCCCACATCACCAAGGATGGCGTGACGGTAGCCCGTGAGGTCGAGCTCGAGGATCCGTTCCAGAACATGGGCGCCCAGCTCGTAAAGGAGGTCGCATCGAAGACCGGCGACCAGGCAGGTGACGGAACAACCACAGCGACAGTGCTCGCCCAGGCAATTGTCAACGTCGGCCTGAAGAACGTGACCGCAGGCGCAAACCCGATGGATCTTAAGCGCGGTATCGACAAGGCAGTCTCGGCTGTCGTTGAGAGCATCAAGTCGCAGGCACAGGAGGTCGACGACGATATCAGCAAGATTGAGAATGTGGCTCGCGTATCGGCCAACAACGACGAGGAAATCGGCCGTCTAATCGCCGAGGCAATGCAGAAGGTAAAGAAAGAGGGGGTCATCACGGTCGAGGAGGCCAAGGGCACAGAGACTTCTGTCGATGTAGTCGAGGGCATGCAGTTTGACCGCGGTTACATCTCACCCTATTTCGTGACCAACTCCGAGAAGATGGAGTGCGAGATGGATTCTCCCTACATTCTTCTCTATGACAAGAAGATCTCGAATCTCAAGGATATGCTCCCCATTCTTGAGGCAGTCGCACAGTCGGGTCGTCCGCTGCTGATTATCGCCGAGGATGTGGACAATGAGGCACTTGCCACACTCGTGGTGAACCGTCTGCGCGGCAGCCTGAAGATCTGCGCGGTCAAGGCCCCCGGCTTCGGCGACCGCCGCAAGGAGATGCTCGAGGATATCGCTGTCCTGACAGGCGGCACAGTTGTGAGCGAGGTCAAGGGCATGCAGCTCGCGCAGGCAACAATCCAGGATCTCGGTACAGCCGAGAAGGTGACTGTAAACAAGGACAACACCACCATCGTCAACGGTGCAGGCTCGAAAGAGGCTATAGCAAGCCGTGTCGGCCAGATCAAGGCACAGATCGAGACCACAACCTCCAACTATGACAAGGAGAAACTTCAGGAGCGTCTGGCCAAACTCGCAGGCGGCGTGGCAGTCCTCTACATCGGCGCTCCCAGTGAGGTCGAGATGAAGGAGAAGAAAGACCGCGTGGATGACGCACTGTCAGCGACACGTGCGGCTATTGCCGAGGGTATCGTGCCCGGCGGCGGTGTGGCCTACATCCGCTCACTCGACAAACTTGACGAGCTTAAGGGTGACAACGATGACGAGAACACCGGTATCGCGATTATCCGCCGCGCCATCGAGGAACCTATGCGCCAGATCATGGCCAATGCAGGCGTCGAGGGTGCCGTGATTCTCCAGAAGGTCAAGGACGGCAAGGGTGACTTCGGTTACAATGCCCGCACAGACTCGTTCGAGAACTTCTTCGAGACCGGCGTAATCGATCCGGCCAAGGTGACCCGCGTGGCTCTTGAGAACGCTGCCAGCATCGCCGGCATGTTCCTCACCACGGAGTGTGTCATCGCTGACAAGAAGGAAGAGACTCCCGCTGCACCGATGGCTGCACCCGGCATGGGCGGTATGGGCGGCATGATGTAAATAGAATTCCCAATAACGATAAAAAGAGAGTCGGAACTTCGGTTCCGACTCTCTTTTTATCGTTACAAGTGTCTGCGGTACCTGTGCGACTCTGTTTCAGTGTTTGACGCGGCAGATGTGGCATCCCTCGGGCGAGATGACGATATCCATGGCCACGTCATGAGGCTCTGTGGGCACCTCATCGACAATCTGGAATTCATATGCCACTCCTATCTTTGTGGCGCGTGTTGAGGCAAGAAGCCGGTCATAGAATCCCTTGCCTCGGCCGAGTCGGTTACCCTTGCGGTCGTATGCCACGGCAGGAACGACTATAACCTCAATCTCATCGGCATTGACGGTATTCTGTCCCGTCGGCTCCTCGATGTGGAATGACCCGAGTTCAAGACGGCTCTCGTCATAAGGGAGGATGTCGAGGTTCACACCATTGACTCGTGGCAGATAGAACTGCTTCCGGTCTGCCCATTTGCGCAGGAACCGATGCGTGGAGAGCTCATCAGGAAGGGAATGATACATAAGTATCTTATTTGCCATGATGAATGCCGCTGTCTGCTCAAGCCTCTCGAATACACGTTCGGCCGACTCCAGTTTCTCTGTCTCGAGCAACATTGATTTCATAGCCTTGATCTTTCTTCTTATCTCGTTCTTTTCCATGATATCGTATAAAGTAACTGTAAAACTAAAAACTGCGGGGGCATGACGTGTTCATGACAACCCACAGTTATAACGTCTGACAGACGGAGTTAGTTATGGAATCAGGGAAAAATACCTTGATCCCCTATTTTTTTATCACCAGAGGCGATTTGCCTGAATTGATGTCCCTCAAGGCCCGGCTTACGGCAGGATCCCGCATATTCAATATCTGAATAAATGAGTCATAGCCCACCAGATCGCGTGCAAGCGATGCCTTGAGTGTATTTATCAGCAAGTCGCGCGACTTGTTGATGTAGTACCAGCGTGCAGGCAATCCGTGTGCGGCCGCATAATTGACAAATGCAGTCAGCAGTGAGTTGTCGCGCGGTATGACACGCTCCATCTGGGCAAGTGTACGGCTTCCCTGCATCATTGGCCGGTAAGACTCCGCCATCTCGTGTGCGAACTTCTGGATGAGACCGAGGTTGCTTGCCTCGATGTAATAAGAGGTATATCCAGTGGTATCCTCGGGCACAAAGATATCAGGCATAATCCCGCCCCCTCCATACACGATACGACCGCCTGCGGTACGGAACTGCTTGCTCTTGTCGAGCTTTATGCTGTCTTGAGAATAAAACTCCCCGTGATTGTAGCGGTCAAGAATGTCCATCTCATACTTGCCGTCCTTGCCCCTCTTGTATTCCTTCTGTATCGAACGGCCTGACGGCGTGTAATAACGAGCCACGGTGAGGCGAATCGCCGAACTGTCGGGCAGTGCGATCTGATTCTGCACAAGACCCTTTCCGAATGTGCGGCGCCCGATCACGAGACCCCGGTCATTGTCCTGGATAGCACCGGCGAATATCTCCGATGCCGATGCCGAATACTCGTTGGTCAACACCACAAGTTCCGAATCCTGAAAACTTCCGGAACCGTCGCTGACGGCGACTGTCTCATTCTCGGGTGTGCGTCCCTTGGTATAGACAATCATCTTGCCCGACGGCAGGAATTCGTTGGCCATGAAAATTGCCTGATCCATAAATCCTCCGGAATTGCCGCGAAGGTCAACTATGAATTTTTCCGCGCCACGGCTCTTGAGATCATCAAGTGCCTGCAGGAATTCGTTGTAGGTATTGCGTGCGAACTTGCTGACCTTAAGGTAGCCCACCTTGTCGTCAATCATGTAGACGGCATCAACGCTGTTGGAGGGGATATCGCCGCGCGTTATCTCATATTCCAAGGGCTTTCTCGAAGACGAGCGCTTGATCTTGACCTTGACTTTCGTGCCCTGCTTGCCGCGCAGTGACGTGAACACATCCTCGCTCGTGACACCGACTCCTGAAAGCGGCTTGCCGTCTGCCTCAAGTATCATGTCACCCGGTAAAAGTCCCACACTCTCAGCCGGTCCGCCGGCCACTACCTCGACTACGTTTACAGTGTCGTTGAGAACCTGGAACATGACACCGACACCACCGAACGAGCTCTCGAGATCATCGTTGGTTGCCTCGAGTTCGGAGGCGGGTATATAGACGGAATGGGGGTCGAGCTGTGCCAGAATGTCAGGTATAGCCTTGTCGAGCAGGCTGTCAGTGTCTATTTCATCAACGTACTGCTGCTCGATGAGGCTCATTATCATCCGTATCTTCTCCTCCTCGGGAGAGAGACGGTTGAAGGAGGCATATTTGCCTATAAAGAAGCCCCCAATTACTCCGAGTGCAAGCACCAGAGGAACGAGAGCCTTGGTTACATTTCTTTTCTCTATCATTTTATTCAGATTCCAGAGGCATATGCACTACCTCGACACCTGCCTGCCGCAGCAGGTCAAGACCGTCGGTGATGCGGTAGAGTTCTGAGAAGACCACCCTCTTGATGCCTGACTGTATAATCAGTTTGGAACACTCCATGCATGGGCTTGCCGTGACATACAGAGTGCTTCCGTCGCTTGAGTTGTTGCTTCGGGCAACCTTTGTGATGGCATTGGCCTCAGCATGCAGGACATAGGGGAAGGTAAAGCCTTCTTCCGACTCGCAGACATTAGGAAATCCCGACGGCGTACCGTTGTAGCCGTCGGAGATTATCATCTTGTCCTTGACAATGAGCGCTCCCACCTTGCGGCGCACGCAATAGGAGTTCTCACTCCAGATTGACGCCATGCGCAGGTACCGGCGGTCAAGTGTCTCCTGTTTGTTCTCCATGTTGACTTCCTATCAGATCTGATTGTGGTCCATAAGATATCTCTCTGCGTCGAGAGCCGCGCGGCAACCGGTTCCGGCCGATGTCACTGCCTGGCGATAGATAGGGTCAGCACAGTCGCCTGCCGCGAATACTCCCTCGATGTTGGTGGCGGTGCCTGGCTGCGATGTAATGATGTAACCCTGCTCGTCGAGGTCAATGACTCCCTTGAAGAGTTCGGTGTTGGGCTTATGGCCGATTGCGAGGAAGAACCCATCAATCGCGATGTCGAACCTTTCCTCATGGTCAGTATCCTTGTCGCGTACAAGTGTGGCGCCCTCAACTCCATCCTCACCAAAGAGTCCGACCGTATTGCAGCGGAACAGAATCTCGATGTTATCGCGCTCCTCGACACGCTGCCTCATGACCTTGGAGGCTCTCAGGTAATCCTTACGGACAATCATGTATACCTTATTGGCGAGTGTCGAGAGGTAAAGTGCCTCCTCGCAGGCCGTATCTCCGCCGCCGACCACGGCCACTGTCTTCTTGCGGTAGAAGAAGCCGTCGCAGGTCGCGCAGGCACTGACTCCGAGGCCCATGTATTTTGTCTCGTCGGGAAGACCGAGGTATTTCGCCGATGCTCCCGTACAGATTATGACTGTCTCTGCGAGGTATACGGTGCCTTTGTCATCCTCGCAGCGGAAAGGACGTTTTGAGAAATCAACCTTGACGATGCTGCGCGACTTGATCTCGGTGCCGAAACGCGTTGCCTGGTCGCGGAGGTCGTTCATCATCTGCATCCCCTGCACACCCGAGGGATAACCGGGGAAGTTCTCAATCTCGGTTGTCTGTGTCAACTGGCCGCCGGGCTGCTCACCCTCGAAGAGAATGGGCTTGAGATTGGCACGCGAGGCATATATGCCGGCTGTGCATCCGGCGGGGCCTGATCCGATAATCAGGACTTTAGTCAGTGTATCTTCCATTATTTACTAACTGCATTTGATGTGCCTGACCGAGGTGGCTCTTGGTATCCTGACGGCCGGGACGGGTTATATTATTGTTAACGTTCAATTGTCGGTTTTGTTACTTATATGCCCTCTTACTGGCTGAAGCGGTTTACCGCAGGTCAACGAGCTCAAAATCCTTCATAGAGCCGACCGGACACACAAAAGTCGACGAGGGATTGCCGGCTGTCAGCGTCAGCGACTCCACATAGAGGGTGGTAACCTTGTCGTTGCGGTCGCGTATGATGAACCGTTCGGGCAAATATGTCTTCCTGTTGACAGCGACCTCTATGGCCTTTACTTCTGATTCAGATGACCGTGGATTCAGAAGGACCAGATAGCGGCCTGCATCCTTACGCTTCGAGAAGAAAAGCACATACTGTGCCTTATAGCCGTCAAGGTAGGCAAAGGGGTTTGTCTCCTTAATCTCCGACGCACTTGGGTTGACGAGTGTAATCTCTTTGGTGGAATTATTGGCAGTCCACATATTTTTGCCATCGAACCATGTTGTAGAGACAGGTGTGGCAAGATTAAACTTGCCGCCTGACGAGCGGAACGTCCCCTTGACATTATTCCCATTGCCCTCGAGCCGAAAAGAGCAGTTGACCGACTTGGCCTTACGCATTTTCGAGACTGTCTTGTCGAGGACCTGTGCGGGGGTCTCCGCTCCGAAAGACGCAAGCGCACATAAAACGGCTGCAAAGGCCGCAAGTATTCTGAATCTGTTCATAATCATTCCAATTCACTGAGAATTTCCTCAAGCCTCTGAGGGTCCACAAGCACCGCACGAGGCTTGCCGCCCTGGGCCGGGCCGACAATACCGGCTCGTTCCAACTGGTCCATGATTCGGCCAGCGCGGTTGTATCCTATTTCGTAGTGACGCTGCACTGATGAGGTGGAAGCCTTTTCGGAACTTACTATTGCACGGGCGACCTCTACGAAGAGTGGGTCGCGCTCTCCTATCGGTCCTGCCGAAGCCTCCGTATCACCACTCTCAAGTTTCGGCTCAGGCAGTTCGTATACGCCGTAAGGATAGGGCTGATGTTCCACGTATTCACAGACCTTCTCAACCTCGGGTGTGTCGATGAAGGCACACTGCACACGCACCATCTCCGAGTTGTTGAAGATCAGCATATCTCCACGGCCGATAAGCTGCTGTGCTCCGGGAGTATCAAGGATTGTCTTCGAGTCAACGCCCGACGAAACCTTGAACGAAATTCGCGCCGGGAAATTTGCCTTGATTATACCGGTGATGACATTGGTCGACGGACGCTGTGTGGCTATGATGACATGCATGCCGACCGCACGCGCCTTCTGCGCAAGTCTTGCGATTGGCATCTCGACATTCTTGCCTGACACCATGATAAGGTCACCGAACTCATCTACTACAACGACAATATATGGCAGGAACCTGTGACCTTCGGCCGGGTTAAGCACACCCTGACGTATCTTGGCGTTGTATTCCTCCACATTGCGAGTGTGGGCGTTCTTGAGAAGTGTATAGCGCGCGTCCATCTCGATGCATAGAGAGTTAAGGGTAGCCTCTACCTTGGCCATGTCGGTTATAACCGGCTCCTCCTCCTCGCCCGGAATCGCTGCCATATAGTAGTTCTTGAGCTTATTGTATAGGCTGAACTCGACCTGCTTGGGGTCTATCATGACGAACTTCAACTCATGCGGAGCCTTGCAATAAAGCAGAGATGCGATGATTGCGTTCAGACCGACAGACTTTCCCTGACCGGTCGCACCGGCGACGAGCAGGTGGGGCATCTTGGCGAGATCAGCTATATAGACTTCATTGGAGATAGTCGATCCGAGCGCGATCGGGAGCAGATAGCGTGACTCCTGATACTTCTTCGACTGAATTACGGTACGCATCGAGACCGTCTGCGGCGAGCGATTGGCTACCTCTATACCCACGGTGCCTTTGCCCGGTATTGGCGCGATGATACGCACACCCGTGGCCGAGAGGCTGAGCGCAATATCGTCAACAAGGCTCCTGATCTTGGCTATCTTGACGCCCGCATCCGGAACAATCTCATAAAGTGTGACAGTAGGACCGACAGTCGCCTCTATTTTGGTAATAGGAATACCGAAATCACGCAGAGTCTGCTCAATCTTACGCTTGTTTTCCTGCTGTTCTTCGGGATTGATGCTTACCTGGCCGCTTCCCTCCCTCAGTAAGTCATATGGGGGAAACTTATATTTATGTTCCTCAAAATGCTCTATGTCGGGGCGGAAACGTCTCGAATCGCTCCTGTCGATGGAATTGACATTGACTACCATCTTATCGGTAGTGACGTCAGTGTCTTCCTCAGGCAAATCGGAATCCTCGGTGTCAGCCGTTGCTTCATCGGCTTTGCCAGATGCCAGTGTGTCGGAGTCAGATTCGGAAGCTCCACGACTGGAATCACCAACGGAGCCTGACGGGTCATTCTTGAGCCCGGAAGTTCCGGTCTCCTCGCTGTCATGGGGGGGCTGATATCGGGAGATGTCTGACTCGGGAACATCACTGATATCATAAAGGGAATTGTCTCCACTGAAATCGAGGGAACTTCTGGAATCAATGTATTCTGACATTGGCTCGGGCGCGATGATGGCAGTCTCTCCGGCGTGTAGGTCGTCGATCTGTTCCTGTTCGCGCATACGCCGTATCTCTTCCTCACGGGCCAGACGTGCCGCCTTTTCCTCCGCAAGCAGACGTCGCTTCTCGGCCCGTTCGCGGCGCACTTTCATAATCCAGTTCACCAGGTCGCGCATACAGATCACGATGAAGACCGCAATCATGAAAATGCTGAGCAGGACCGCTCCGATTCCACCGATGAAATTGATGATGAATTCGTTGACGTAAGTTCCGTGATAACCTCCCCAGTTGACCGAGGTGTGCATGCTGTAGGTCACAAGACCGATAATCAGAGACACCGTAATAAGTGCCACAAAGCACTTTATAGTGAAATCAAGGGTACGGAACCTCGGGCGTCCGACAAGCAGTTTCAGACTCAGGGCACCGACCCATAATATTACGACAAATGAGCCGAGACCGAAACCTTCGTTTATCAGGAATTCTGACAGACGTGCTCCACCTTCGCCACCGGGGTTATTTACACCGGCGGCGTATCCTACCGGAGCGGCCGCAATCTTAGACTGGTCGTGTATGCATGTCGAGAAATAACCGAAGAAAGCAACAGTGAGATATATGGCGAGACATCCTAAAAAAATACCTGAAAGTATTCTGAATGATGGGCTGCGGAACCACTCCGTAACCCTTTTGAACAGGGATGGCCCTTTTTTTGCCACAGGCTTCGGAGGTTCGGCAGGAGTCTCCTTCTTCACATTCCGGCGGCGTCGCAAGGGCTTCTCAGCGGTTTTCTGAGTGTCTGTCGACCCCCCGCGCTCTGCAACGGGCGTTTCCTCGCCATAGTTTATCTCTGGAGTATAATTATCGTAGTTTCGCATTGAATCTAATTTCCGGAAAGTTTCGGATGACAAATTTACTAATTATATTCGAATTCATTGAAGAAAAGAGATGAATTTTTAGTCGAGTTTTTTCACTTTTTCTCCCTGAGCCGGACGCTCTGTCCTAATAATGTCAGAAATACATTGACGTCGAGTCTTGCGAGGACTCCGAGCCGGGGGTCTCGTGCTCCGGACTCGCAGCTATGCTGTCCTCGCGCTCCCTCAGTTCCTGTCTCCACTTCTCGGCCGCGGCAAGAGAGTCTCTGATTTCCTTTTCTCTCTGCAGTTCCTTTTCACGCAGAATTTCCTCCTGGTCGCGAGGCTTCAGTGTTTTCTCATAATCTGACATGGCATATTTGGCTGCGGTCGGAAAGTATGGAATGTCATATCCCTCCTCGCGATTGACGGCCCGGTCTCTTTTGCCGGGAAGAACTATGGCCGGCATTCCGGGCTCGACAAGTTCCACAAGCTCAAGTATATTCTCATTAGTGAGACGGATGCAGCCATGACTGGCACGGTGGCCGATCGACCAGGGTGAGCAAGTGCCGTGTATGCCGATTTGCGATGTGCCAGGGATGCGGAGACGTATGAAACGTGGCCCGAACTGTCCCTTTTTCTTTGAAGTGCGTCCGTCATCGTCGGTAAAGAGCCAGTCAGTGCTGTTGTATATTCCCTCGACAGAGAAAAAGCCCTCCGGTGTTCTGGAATCAGCCTTCTTGTGCTTGGTGCCGTAGTTTTTTGCGCAAGCCATGTCATATGCCTTCACCTCCTGACCGTAGCGGTCGTACAGCAAGACCCTCATACTGGCCTTGTCGACAACCAGAAACCTGGAATATTCACTCGCGAGGAGTTTGCCCGCGTACTTCGGGACGTGCTCTGCAACGGTATATAGGATTCCACCCCTGTAATTTGCGGCATCAGGCAGACTGTCGATATAATCCGTGACCTCATTGCGCGTATAGAACTCCAATTCAGGCTTTTCCGGCTCATCCGGCATCTCAGCCATAGAGTCCAGCACAGACTCGTCAGTGTCTGTGACTATGTCTGAAGTGGAAATCTCCTTAGTGTTACGGCCCGAACAGGCAGTCATAATCATTAGCGTAGCCAAGATAAATGACCATGTAACATTATTTTTAATATTTATACACATGCGTATGGGTATTCTTAGGGAAATTTGCGCAAAATTACAGAAAAATAAGCAATAATAAAAATTGAAGCATAATATTTGAAATAAAACTTGCATTGATACATCCGGATTGCGGAAAATTTGTTAAATTCGCATTTAAATGAAGACATCTGTAATAATAGGGCTTTCAGTACTGCTGACAGTCTGGTTGTGGCTGGCATGGATGCTGCTGTCATCGGGAGGAGTGACGCTCAGAAACTTGCTGATACTCGGCATGTCGGGCATCATAATCTTCGTGCCGCTTTTCAAAAAGTATGTCTCGGAAGCGAAAAACAAAAAGAAATGACTGAGCAAGTGACAGATAGTTGCACGGCAGAGAGTTCAGAATATCCATTGCTCTCTAAGATTGGATCACCCGCCGACCTGAAGAAACTGAGGGTCGAGCAGTTGCCTGCCCTTTGCGAAGAAATTAGACGATACCTGATCTCGAGTCTGTCCGTCAATCCTGGACATTTCGGATCAAGCATGGGTGCGGTTGACATTATCGTCGCCATGCATTACGTATTCGACGCCCCGCGCGACCGTATTGTGTTTGATGTCGGTCATCAGGCATATGCACACAAACTTCTCACAGGGCGGTTTGAGGCTTTCGCAAATCAGCGCAAGAAAGGTGGTATCAGCGGTTTCCCGTTTCCGGCGGAAAGTCAGTACGATACCTTTGTCTGTGGCCACGCGGGAAACTCTATCTCAGCGGCCCTCGGCATGGCTATAGCGGATATGAACACACCCGGCGAGGAGGACCGGAAGACTGTCGCGCTGATCGGGGATGCCTCAATCAGTAACGGCATTTCGTTCGAGGGACTCAACAATGCCTCGCAGAATCCCAATAACCTGCTTATTATCCTCAATGACAACAATATGTCGATTGATGACAATGTCGGGGCACTCCACCGCTATCTGTCTGAGATGTCAACCTCGGCAGGTTATAACAGACTGCGGTATAGACTTTATCAGCGTTTTCGCAAATGGGGCTTGATCAACGATCGTGGCAAAGGGCTGATGCTCCGATTCAACAACTCGCTCAAGTCTCTGGTGGCAGGCCAGCAGAATATATTTGAGGGATTGAACATCAGGTATTTCGGGCCTTTCAATGGTAACGATGTCACCAAGATAGTGAAGATTCTGCAGGATATCAAGGAGATGAAAGGTCCCCGAATTCTTCATCTTCACACATGCAAGGGCAAAGGTTTTGCCGCGGCTGAGGAAAACCCGGCACCCTGGCACGCACCCGGTAAATTTGACCCGGAGACTGCTGAGCGACAGGCCGACAGAAATAAGGCCGGCAATGTGATACCGAACTGGCAGGAGGTCTTCGGCGAGACCTTGGTTGAGCTCGCAGAGAAGAATCAGTCTATTGTCGGCATCACGGCCGCCATGCCGAGTGGAACGTCTATGAGCATGATGTCGCGATTTAAAGGCAGAATGTTTGACGTGGGAATATCCGAAGGACATGCCGTGACATTTGCAGGGGGACTCGCCGCAGCCGGCAAGCGGCCATTTGTAGCGATTTATTCCTCATTTCTGCAGCGGGCATTCGACAATATAATCCATGATGTCGCCATTCAGGGTCTTCCCGTCACTTTCTGTATTGACCGTGCGGGCATTGTAGGCGAAGATGGAGTTACTCATCATGGTTTGTTCGACATAGCCTATCTGCGGGTCATTCCGGGTATTAAAGTTGCTGCTCCGATGGATTCGGAGACACTGCGCAACATAATGTATTCGTCGCTTGACTGGAACGGCCCTCTGGCTATCCGCTACCCCAGAGGAAAAGCAGACAAGGCTGACTGGCGCACAGAATTTGTCGAGGCCACACCCGGTAAGGGCCGATGCATCTCAAACAGCGATGACTCTCGGGTTGCTGTGCTCACAGTAGGCCCTGTCGGATTCGAGGCAGTCAGGGCAATACAGGAACTGAAGGGGAAAGGAATCTCTGCAGATCACTATGACATGATCTGGGTAAAGCCACTTGACGAGAATTTGCTGCGAATTATTGCGGACAGATATGAAGCCATAGTGACTGTGGAAGATGGTGTCATTTCAGGCGGATTTGGGAGTGCCGTGGGAGAATGGCTCGAGAGTAAGGGTAAGACAATCAGACTCGTCAGCCTTGGGGTAAGGGACAACTGGGTATTCCAGGGCTCTGTTTCCGAATTAAGACATGACTGTGGATATGATGCTGCTTCAATTGTGTCTGCTGTCGAAAAGATCAATAACGCGGAGGGCTCTCTCGGCTGATTTGCCTTACTTTTTGTTATCACCTTATGAAAATCATAATCGCAGGCGCAGGTGAGGTCGGAACCCATCTCGCTAAAATGCTGTCGAAAGAAAACCAGGACATAACGCTGCTCGACAGTGACCAGGCCAAACTTGATGTCATAGATTCGAACTATAATCTGATGACATGGAACGGCTCGACGTCATCATTTGAGTGTCTCAAGGAGGTAGGTGTTCGCGAGGCGGACCTCTATATTGCCGTCACTCCCTTTGAGACCCGCAACATTGCCACATGTGCCATTGCAAAGAGGATGGGCGCGAAAAAAACCGTGGCACGCATTGACAACAGTGAGTTCCTTGTGCCTGACAACAAGCAGATAATCCGAGAACTGGGTGTTGACTTCATGATCTATCCCGAGCATCTTGCCGCCAATGAGATAGCCCTCTCTCTTAATCATAACTGGGCGAGGTATTGGGCTGAGCTGCATAATGGTGACCTTTTGTTGATAGGTGTCAAGATTCACAGTAACTCCGTTCTGCTGAATGTGAAACTTAAGGATATGCCCGTTACGACACATGATTTCCACATAGCTGCAATCAAACGGAATAACGAGACAATCATCCCGAACGGTAATGACGAGATACTGCCTGACGACGTTGTCTACTTCATAACGACACCCCCCTACACGTCTCATGTCAGAGAATTGTGCGGAAAGACGAAGAAGGTTATCAAGAAGGCCTTGATAATGGGCGGAAGCCGGATCGCCCGGAGATTCGCTGAACTGTATCATGAAAAGTTCCATATCAAGATTCTTGAGACTGACATGTCGATATGCGAGGAGATGGCCACGGAACTTCCGGATTGCGAGATAGTTTACGGTGACGGGCGTGACATTGAGATTCTGAGGGAGAACAACATATATCAATATGACGCGTTTCTCGCGCTGACAGATTCATCTGAGACCAATATTCTTACGTGCCTTACGGCCAAGGAATTCGGTGTGCCCAAGACTATTGCGGAAGTTGAGAACCTTCAGTTTCTCGGGCTTGCGGAGAATCTCAACATAGGCACAACCATCAATAAGAAACTGCTTGCCTCGAGCCGTATCTATAAGATACTTCTCGATGCCGACGAAAGCAACTCCCGTTTTTTCGCGCTTGCGGACGCGGAGGTCGCCGAGATATTTGTAAAGGGAGGAGCCAAGATCACAAAGGCTCCTGTAAAGGATCTTCATCTGCCTTTTGGAATGACACTGGCCGCTTTGGTACGCAATGATGTAGTCATGCTCGTCAATGGAAACACGCAGATACATGAGGGTGACTATGTGGTGGTGTTCTCGCTGATGGGAACTATCCAGAAGATTGAGAAATGGTTTAACTGATGAGGTGTTTCTTATCTTATAATCTGCTTTAACTATACACACCCAAATGGCGTTATATCATAAAAATAAGACATACATAAACGTGCTTATGCTTCTGCGCGTCGTGGGGTGGCTGCTTATGATGGAGGCTCTCTTCATGGTTATTCCGTGTCTGGTTGCGCTCTTTAATAAGAATGAGAGTTTTCTTCCGTTCCTCGTCTGCATCGGCATTACAGGCGGCGCCGGAGGACTTATGACATTGCTTAAGCCGAGATCTCGCGAGATGGGCAAGCGTGAGGCAATCCTGCTTACGGGGTTTACATGGGTTATCCTTTCGATGTTCGGCATGTTGCCTTTCATCTTTTATGGCACCCATATGTCAGTGACGGATGCATTCTTCGAGACAATGAGCGGTTTCACCACGACGGGTGCCTCAGTACTCCCCTCGCTTTATGACGTGCCAAAGTCAATTCTGGTGTGGCGCTGTGTGACGCAATGGATAGGGGGTCTCGGAATTATTCTGTTCACACTTGCCGTCGTGCCTATGCTCAATACTTCAGGAGGCATGCAGATGTTCAATGCAGAAGTCACCGGCATCACTCATGATAAACTTAGGCCGAGGGTAAGTTACACGGCCAAGAGTCTTTGGGGAGTCTATGCCATTCTGACAATATTGCTTATAATATTGCTCTCCTTCTCAAAAATGGACTTCTATGACGCATTCTGTTATGGACTGTCCACCATGTCGACGGGAGGTTTCTCCACTGGCAATGGAGGTATCCATGAACTCGAGTCAAGTTATGTCAAGGTGGTGATGATCGTCTTCATGTTTCTTGGAGGAGTGAATTTCTCTTTGATATATAATGCGGCCACCGGCAAGCCCAAGGGGCTGCTGAAGAATACGGCGTTAAAGGTATACATATGGAGTATCCTGGTGGGCACGCTGATTTTTATCATTGACATACTGCTTGGAGGCCTTGCCCATAGCGTTGAGGACATCACGATAGACCCGCTCTTCCAGTCAGTCTCGTTGCTATCTTCAACAGGTATTACCGAGCCGGATTTTAATGACTGGGGCTCGCTGTCGGTAGTAGTGCTGATAATAATGATGCTGATGGGGGCTTGTGCCGGATCGACCTCAGGAGGTGTCAAGATTGACAGGTTTGTCATACTGTTCAAATTCTTAAGGAATGAGTTCTATAAGATGATGCATCCGGGAGCGGTGACAACCGTCAGCCTGAACGGGCGTGGTACGACGACAGCGGTAGTCAACAAGACACTCGCCTTTCTTTTCATGTACATCATAATAATAGTGCTTGGAGGAGTTGTGCTTTCACTCATGGGCCTTAGTCTTTCAAATGGTTTCTTCTGCGCGTTGCAGGCTATATCAAATACGGGACTCGGCTCTGACGCCACGGGGGTAAATGGCGATTATTCTCTTGTGCCCGACGGTGCCAAGTGGCTGTTAAGTTTTCTGATGCTTGTCGGGCGTCTTGAGATCTTCACGATACTTCTTTTGTTCACTCGCTCATTCTGGAAGAAGTAAGCGATACAGGGCAAGCGCATGCCTGTAATCCCTTATTTTTGGGGATTGCAGGCAAGGACATAACATTAAAGGTGTGAAAGCAAAATGCTTTCACACCTTTAATGTTGGTAAACGACAGAATTTCTCTGACTGATCATGCATTCTTTATGTTATGCAGGAACCGGTCGTAAGCCTCCCAGTCAGTAATCGGGCTTGCTGCGACACCCGATTCCATTGCGGCGCGTGCGATAGCCGGCGGAACTGAGTAAAGCAGGCGGGGATCAAACGGCTTGGGCAGAATGTAGTCCTTGCCAAATTTCAGTTCCTTTAGTCCATAAATGTCGAGGACCTCTTGAGGGACTTCGAGTTTGGCGAGTCGGGCGATTGCATATGTTGCCGCCAGTTTCATCTCGTCGTTGATTGCATTGGCATGACAGTCAAGTGCACCTCTGAATATGTAGGGGAAGCCGAGGACGTTATTGACCTGGTTGGGATAATCACTGCGTCCGGTCGCGATAATAATGTCCGGCCGCGTGGCTATGGCGAGTTCATAGTTTATCTCCGGGTTCGGGTTGGCCAGAGCGAACACTATCGGTTTCGGAGCCATCGAAAGCACCATGGCCGGGGTGAGCACGTCAGCAACGCTCAGGCCAAGGAATACGTCGGCATCCTTGATTGCCTCCTCGAGGGTATGAAGGTCGCGGTCGGTGGCAAAACGGCGCTTGTGCGCGTTTATGTCAGTACGGTCAGTGCGGATCACACCCTTGGAGTCACACATCACGATATTTTCAGGTCTCACTCCCAGTTGTATGTACAGGCTGGTGCAGCTGATGGCGGCAGCCCCGGCACCGTTAACAACAAGACGGATGTCCTCTATCTTCTTGCCTTGAACATCGAGAGCGTTGAGAAGCGCTGCTCCCGAGATTATGGCTGTGCCGTGCTGATCATCGTGCATGACCGGTATGTCACACTCTTCCTTAAGCCTCTTCTCGATAACGAAGCTCTCGGGAGCCTTTATGTCCTCGAGGTTGATGCCTCCGAAAGTCTTGGAGATGGCTCTTACTGTGGCAATAAATTTTTCCGGATCCTCCTCGTCCACCTCGATGTCGAAAGAGTCAATACCGGCGAATATCTTGAAAAGAAGAGCCTTGCCCTCCATCACCGGCTTTGATGCCAGAGCACCTATATTGCCGAGACCGAGCACGGCAGTTCCATTAGAGATGACGGCAACAAGATTTCCCTTGTCGGTATACTTGTACGCGTCATTCGGATTTTTCTCTATCTCAAGGCATGGGTAAGCCACTCCTGGCGAATATGCCAGCGCAAGATCCTGTTGGTTCGAGTGCGGCTTGGTGGGTACAACCTCGATCTTGCCGGGGCGCCCCTCTTCATGGTACTTAAGCGCTTCTTTTTCTATTTCCTTCATGGATAAATTTTTATAGCGCGAAACACTCTGATTTCGCTGTGTGAATAATTTAAGGTCTGTATAATGATGCGTCGGGATAAGAGTATCACAGTATTTTGACTGCGATGGCGGCACAAGCCTCTGCATCGGCCAGAGCGTGATGATGGTTGTCAAGACTGTAACCGCATACTCTGGCTACGGTGGGAAGCCTATGGTTAGGCAAGCGCGATCCAAATTTCTTGCGTGAAGCCACGCAGGTGCAATAGAACCGATATCCGGGGTATGTCATCTCATACCGGCGGAATGCCGCCCTAAGGCACCCCTCGTCGAACCTGCTGAAATGGGCGACAAGAGGAAGTCCCTCAATGAGCGGAACCACCTCGGCCCATACTTCAGGAAAGTAATCGGCCGAATCGGTATCAGCCTGTGTCAGGCCATGCACGTCTACATTGCGCGGGCTATAGTAGTTGGGTGCGGGATGAACGAGTCTGTAGAACCGATCTCTCACCTCACCGCCCCTTACCACAACCACTCCAATGCTGCATATGCTTGAGGGATTGCCATTGGCTGTTT
Source organism: Muribaculaceae bacterium (assembly GCA_014867205.1). Classification (GTDB taxonomy): domain Bacteria; phylum Bacteroidota; class Bacteroidia; order Bacteroidales; family Muribaculaceae; genus Lepagella. The sequence goes on from WGUO01000001.1 coordinate 245,994, forward strand.
CAAAATCAATCGCCGCAAAATCTAACATAATTCATTTTTTTATTTTATATTTGCGGCGGCATAAACCATGTCGCCACAAATTCAACGCAAAGATATGAAAAATTCTCTTGAGCCAGGAATAAATTTTTATGATTATGTAAAAAATAATGCATTCGCCGATACCCGGGGCCTTATTTTGGCAATGCGCGACAAATGTAATGACTTTTCGGTCGAGTTTGCGGTGACTCAAATAGAATGTCGCAGGAAGACGCAGCGCAAACTCATGGCCTTTCTCAGTGAAGACCGGTTCCTGTTTCCTTCATTGCTGGCTGCCGAACAATCCACGCATCAGTGTGTGGCCGCATATCATGCCATGCTCGTCGGTAAGGATAAAAAGATACTTGACATGACAGCCGGACTGGGGATAGACGCCTTTACTATGGCACGTGCCGGTAACAGGGTGACTGCTGTCGAACTTGACCCGCACCGTGCTGAGGTCCTTGAACACAATGCGAGGCTCGACAGCAATGGCCCCGTCGAGGTTATCGAAGGGGACAGTATCGCTTGGCTTTCCGGGAATCCCTTGCAAAGGCATTTTGACATAATCTTTGTAGATCCCGCAAGAAGAGATTCTGACAATCGGCGCACCTATTTTTTCAAGGATTGTCTACCGGACATAGTCTCGTCGTTTGATGTGATTTCCGCATCCGCGGATAAAATTCTAATAAAGGCCTCACCCATCATAGATATCACACAGGCTGTCCGTGAGGTACCCGGAGTCTCTGCGGTGCATATCGCATGTGTCAAAGGGGAATGCAAGGAAGTGCTTCTGGTATCTGAGCCTGCGATAAAGACTGATACCGGCGATATTGACATTGTGGCAGTTGATATCGATGAGACTCCTGATCTCAGTGTGCGAATCATAAGCAGGCTCAGTTTCAAGATGTCTTCACTCGTAGAGAAGGCACCTCTTGTAACATTGACCGATATAATCCCGGGGACATTTCTATATGATCCTAATGCCGCCGTACATAAACTCAACTGTGCAGGTGTCCTCTGCAATGCTTATAAGGGATTAAAGAAGATATCTTATAACACTGATTTATATTGGTCAACGGACCTCAAGCGTGATTTCCCGGGTCGTGTATTCAGGATAGTATCGATTCCGGATAAATCAGCACTGAGGTCTCTTGCGGGTGCTAAATGTGAAGTGGCTACACGTAATTACCCGCTTACCTCCGATCAATTGAGAAAAAAACTGAATGTGAGATCAGGGATGACAGATTTTATATTCGGATGTAAGGCGGGAGAAAAGGAACGGCCGATGCTTATAAAATGCAGCCGTGTGGTCATAGAGATGGTGACAAATAAATTGGTATGAAATTTGTTATAGATGATGTATTCTAATCTTCCGGTATTGTGAGCCGGAAGATTTATACACAAGAATTTATTGAAAATTCATATAGATAGACCGTATGACAGATAAAAAAATAATCGCGATGCGCAATGACGTTGACACACTTCTTGACAATTGCCGAGTCTCAGAAGCGATGTCGGCTGTCGGGGATATGCTTGAGCAATCCGGGCTTAAAGGGCTGCTTAACAGGCTTGAAAGCTATCGCGAGACTTATAGATATATGATTCATTACCTGCTTGAGGGGGCTCGCGACGACGGCCGTAACAAGATGCTTTCAGACCTTCTCGAGAACCTTCGTTTATTGGCTGATATGGCAGTTCGGGCCGTGCGGAGTGTTGACAGTCTGGAGTATTATTACTCTGTTCTTCGTTTCAACAATTATAAGAACGAACGTCTCTCCGACATTCTCTCTGAATATGGCAAGGTCGCGTCAGAACTCGGACTTGCCGAGGCTGCGGGCAATGACACCGGGGATATTCGAAAGCAACGTGAGTCCATTCAGGAGAGACTCTTCAACACTCTTTTCACCTCTCTCGGAGCGGAGACAGATTGCGCTGACTTGGTCCGATATCTGAATTCAGGATATGCCGATGAAGATGCGGTTGCATTGTGTATAAGCGCGATGACGCTTTCTTTACTATATTTTTACGATAAGGCCAAGATCAACGCGCTGCTTGACATTTATGACAACAGCGAATCTGATCGAATTCGCGCACGTGCGCTTACCGGAATTCTCTTCGCAATGATTGATAACTCCCGGAGGATGGAATCCGATTCAAGTCTTATGTCAAGGCTCGAACTTTGGAATGACTCCCTGGAGACGTATCGGCATCTGCGTGAGCTTATACGAATCATTGTGGGAACCCGTGACACTGAGCGGGTCGCGAGCAAGATGAAAGAGGAGGTCATTCCCGAGCTCATGAAACTCCGTCCGGAGATCCTTAGGAAATTGCGTGAGGGTGAGGTAGAACTGGATGCCTCGATGCTTGAGAACAATCCGGAGTGGGAAGAAATGCTTGACCAGTCCGGACTCACCAAGAAAATGCAGGAACTGAGTGAGATGCAGAGCGATGGAGCCGATCTCATGATGGTGACATTCTCTAATCTAAAGCAATTCCCATTCTTCAACAAGGCAGTCAACTGGTTCCTTCCGTTCGATTCGCGACATACTGAATTGAATCTTGACGATGAAATGAGAAAGTTCATCGATATGCTTGGAAATGCAGGAGGTCTGGTATGTAATTCCGACATGTATTCTCTTGCCCTTGCGTCTGCCAAAATGCCCGATGCACAGCGTCAGATGGTAGCAGGTCAACTTTCAGCACAGTTCGAGCAAATCAATGAACAGATAAAAACGGATGCTCCCACCTCGAGCACTCCGGTTTTCGATGTGGAGGCATTGAAGGCTGTCCGTGATCTATATCGGTTCTTCAAACTTTTCAGGAAAAAGGATGGTTTCAGAGACCCCTTTGCACGGCCTCTCGATTTCACACATATGCCGATTGTCGGCAATCTGATGCGCGAAGGTGATGTGCTCCGTATAATCGGAGAGTTCTATTTCAAACGCGGATATTATCCTGAGGCACTCCCTCTTTTCCTCAGTCTTTCTGAAAGTGAGGGAGATGATTGCACCATTTGGGAAAAGATAGGGTTCTGCTATCAGTCTGCCAATGATTATGCCAACGCCGCGAAAGCCTATGACAAGGCGGCTTTGCTCAGGTCACCCGGCCCATGGCTTACAAAAAAACTGGCTTACGTTAACAGACGACTCGGCAACCATGCCAAGGCTGCCGAGTATTATCAATCTGCTCTTGAGATGGAACCTGATAATGTAGGGCTTCTCATGAATGTCGGCAACTCGCTGCTGGAGACTGGAGACCTTGCCGGTGCCCTCACACACTTCTATCATGCCAATTATGTGAGTGAGAATAACCCCAAGGCATTGAGGGCAATTGCATGGGTAGAGTTTCTTAACGGCAACTTTGCGAAGAGTTCGGATTATTACGGACGGGTCATCGCGCAGGGAGCCTCGGCATCTGATTACCTGAACGCAGGCCATGCCAAGCTTATGCAGTCTGACTATAAGGAAGCTGTAAACTTCTATCGGCTTGCGGCACAAGACAGCAAGACTGAACTTGCAATGGCTTTCAATAATGACCTTGATGTTCTGCAACGCCTTGGCGCCGATCGGGTGACTGCTCTCCTTATCCTTGACAGTGCCCTTGATTTCTAAGGGAACCAAATAAATCGGCCTCGCACCAGAGCAGTGCGAGGCCGATTTATTTGGTTTCAGAATAGCCTTCGCGTTTAACCGATCATCGCTTTCTCGATTGCGGCTACGGCGTCTGAAAGTTCCTGACAGACCTCGAGCCGGTCGCTTATTGTCTTTATACCGTGAAGCACGGTGGCATGTTTTCTGTTAAGTTTAGCACCGATTGCAGGAGATGAGAGACCAGTATGCTTTTTGCAGAGATACATTATCATCTGTCGGGCATCGGCTATATCGCGAAGCCGGCTCTTGCTGAATATGGCGTCAGGATTAAGCCGATAGAATTCAGCCGTATTCTCGACAATCATATCGAAGTTGACGCTCTTCTTCTGGACTTTCTTCACGAAATGGCTTATGACTTTCTCGGCGAGGTCCACGGTAATAGGGGCATTCTCTGCAATCGAGCGGGTGTATAGACCCATTACAATACCCTCAAGTTCCCGCACGGAAGAGTTGGAGCTGCTTGCGATTAGGTCAATGATGTCGTCAGACAGGTCGAGGCCATTTCTTCGAGCCTTAAATTTCAGTATTTCACGCCTTAGCTCGAAATCAGGATTCTCAAGAGGCTCCGTTATACCCCATTTGAATCGGTCGATAAGCCGGTCGGCAATTCCGTCGAGCTCCATAGGCGGACGGTCGCACGCGAAGACAAGTTTCTTGTTGTTCTGGTGCAGATGGTTGAAGATGGGGAAAAGCGCATCGCTCGTACCTGTCTTTCCGGAAAGTTCCTGAAGGTCATCGAACAGAAGCGCGTCCATGCTCTGGAACCAGTTTATAAACTCGGGAATCTCCTTGCGCTGGTAAGCGCTGAAATAGAGGTTCTGGAACTGGCGCATTGACAGAAAGAGAACCCTGGCACGCGGATTGCGCTCCTTGATTCTGATGCCTATGGCCTGGATGAGGTGTGTCTTACCTACCCCGACATTGCCATACAGAAAGAACGGATTAAAGTCGGGCTTCTCAGGATGGTTCGCGATATGCTCGGCTATGGTGAACGGAAGGCGGTTACTTCTGCCCACTATATAATTTTCAAAATTGAGCGAACTGTTGAGCTGAGGGTCAAACTGCTTGGCACGGTCGCTGACCGGCCTGTTGGCAATTGATGTCTCAAGTTTGCTCTTGATTACTTTGGAATGTTGGGGACTTTCGACGGTCACCTTAGACTTTGCGTCACCACTGATGCAATAATAGGCATAGTCAAGACCAACATTTGTGCCGAATTCCGACCGTATCGCTCCGGTCAGGATATTATAAAACACATCTTCGTATTTCTCCATATAGAAACGCGAAGGAACCTGAAGCACAAGGATGTTATCCTTAAACTCTATGGCTGTTGTCTTGGAAAACCATGTGTTGAATCGATCCTCTCCTATATTGGAGCGGATTTTATCCAGACACTTGTTCCATTTTGATTTCAGGTCTTCCATCATCTGTTTAGGCGTTCTTTCCAATTACAAAATAATAACAAAAATTTCTAAAAAAAAAATGCCATTTCGCTTGATATTTTAAGAAATTTTTTACCTATTTGAAAATCAATATCTTGTCGATTCTGCAAAGAATTATGATTGTTATGCGTTAAATATTATTTGATAAATTATTACAGGTTAACCTGTTACAAAATCATGAATATTGTTGTGTCAAGGATTCGCCTAAGAATTATTTCGATTGTTCCACAGTCTTCGAGTCGGTTAAGATACTTTTAAATCCGCAATAATACGACTTTGTGTCCAACCGTGGAACACCAATGAAAAATTTTTTTGGTTTTTTACGTATTTAGCGTTAATTTTGTTATCGCTACCGTATGGCAGAAGCCATAATTGGCGTGAATAGTCATCGGATGTATCAAATGAAACTCATATCCTCTCTTCTCAACTGTCATGATTATAAAATTGAATAACGAGCCATTGTCTGTTCCCTCAGACTATATGAATATCGCCGAACTGCTGGAATGGAGAAATATACCCGGCGCAGGCACTGCTGTCGCGCTTAACAACCGCTTGGTTCCCCGCAATCGCTGGAATTCGCAATATCTGAATAACGATGATGATATAGTCATAATATCGGCAGCATTCGGAGGTTGAGGATATGGCCGCAGGTTTTAGAATTATAGTATTCACATCGCCCGCACATATTGAATCAGAAAGTGCTAAGATTGTCCGGTTGCTTGACCGTGGCGTGGATATTGTACATCTGCGCAAGCCTGAGGGAGGATACGAGGATTTAAGACGACTAATTGCAGAAATCCCGGCATCTTATCATCATAGACTGCGACTCCATGACCATTTCTCTCTGGCCGGGGAATTTGACATTGGCGGTTTTCATCTGAACAGCAGGAATCCAAATTTACCGGATTATGCAGGGCCTGTCACCAAAAGTTGTCATAGTATTGGTGAGCTGCGGCATACAGCAATGTTTGAGTACGTGACTCTCTCACCGATATTCGATTCCATCTCAAAGGCCGGCTACAGGTCGAGATTCGATCTTGACAGTTTGTCGGATGATTTAACAGGAAAACATGTCGTGGCCTTAGGCGGAGTCACTCCCGAATCCTTTTTAGTTCTGCGAAGAAAAGGATTTTACGGGGCTGCTTTGTTAGGATATATATGGGATAGGGATTTTGAAACATCACTCCGCTTTCTGGCTGATGGCATTCATTCACTGCAAGCCCAACAATAGGAGTCTGATATTAAATGAAATGAAATAAAACACATACGAATGTTACAGTACATAACAAATACAGAATCACACGTAACTCCGGCAGAACAGGTCAAGGCCGTCATAGCCGGGGGATGCCGTTGGGTTCAGATACGCATGAAAGACGCGTCTGACGAGGAGATTACGAAAGTTGTGGAAGAGGTTAAGCCACTCTGTCTGGAAACGGAGACTTTTCTGATACTCAATGATCGCGTCGAGCTTGCAAAGAAACTGGATGTCGGTGGGGTTCATCTGGGCAAGACGGATATGCTGCCCTCTAAGGCCCGTATGCTGCTTGGCCCGGCGGCAGTCATCGGTGTGACAGCCAATACTATCGACGATATCAAGGCTGTCAGAAGTCTTGATGTTGATTATATCGGCATGGGTCCCTATGCCGATACAAAAACCAAGAAGAACCTCGCTCCTATTCTGGGACTTGAGGGTATACGGTCGTTATGCACCGAGATGCAGCAACTGGAGATCAACATAAGCCATGTGGCTGTCGGAGGCATAGGAATTGATGATGTAGTGCCTTTGATGGAAGCCGGGGTCAATGGTATCGCGGTAAGCGGAGCAATCGCATTTGCCGACAATATCGAACTTGAAACCCGCAGGTTTCTTGACAAACTGAAACCATTCTTTAAATAATTGTTCTTATATTACCGCCGGTTCCGGCGGCCGAAAAACAGGAATAACAACCAAATGAGCGACATATTGAAAATCGGAGAACGTGAATTCACTTCACGTCTGTTTGTCGGCACGGGAAAGTTCTCGTCGCCCGACTTGATGCTTGAGGCAATCAAGGCATCGGAGTCACAGATGATAACCGTGGCCATGAAGCGTGTCAATATGATGAATGAAGCAACAGATGACATGCTTACCCACATCAACCGTGAGCATGTGCAGTTGCTGCCTAACACCTCAGGCGTCAGAACGGCAAAGGAGGCTGTTCTTGCAGCCCAGATGAGCCGCGAGATATTCCACACGAATTTTATAAAACTGGAGATCCACCCGGACCCTAAGTATCTCATGCCGGATCCCATAGAGACCCTGAAGGCCACCGAGGAACTGGCTAAGGAGGGATTCACTGTCTTGCCCTACATACAGGCGGACCCTGTTCTATGTAAACTTCTTGAGGAGGCAGGATCGGCTGCAGTTATGCCATTGGCAGCCCCGATAGGCACCAATAAGGGTCTGATTACCCGTGATCTCATCGAGATCATCATCGAACAGGCCGCAGTGCCGGTCATAGTCGACGCAGGCCTCGGCGCACCCTCACATGCTGCAGAGGCCATGGAACTCGGCGCCGACGCTGTTCTGGTCAATACTGCCATTGCCGTAGCCGGCGATCCAGTAATGATGGCTCGTGCATTCCGTGATGCTGTGATTGCCGGACGCAGGGCATTTAACGCCGGTCTTGGCGCCGTGTCTCATTCGGCCCAGGCAAGTTCGCCTCTGACAGCATTCCTTAACAAATAGATTACGATTCCAACCATAAAAACCTTCAAACGAAATGAAGATTGAAAACATTGACGTATCGTCATATCCGAACTCAGAGAAAATATATGTCGACGGTACGCTTCCAGGCGTGCGTGTCGCGATGAGAAAGATACACCAGCACCCTACTGTCAAGATTGAGGATGGCAAACGGGTGGAATATCCAAACGAGGATATAACTGTTTATGACACCTCAGGACCATATACCGACCCGTCTGTGACAATCGATATAAACAAGGGTCTCCCCCGTATGCGCGAGCAGTGGGTGATCGACAGGGATGATACATTAGTGCTCGACGATATAACAAGTAAATATGGACGCGAACGCCGTGACAACCCGGAACTCGATGAAATCAGGTTTCCGGTCTCGCACAAGCCCCGCTGCGCGAAGGAGGGACATCGTGTCACCCAGATGCACTACGCACGCAAGGGTATAGTGACCCCTGAGATGGAGTATGTGGCCATTCGCGAGAACCTCGACAACAAGGCCCGCGGCATAGATACCTATATCACTCCTGAGTTTGTGCGTGATGAAATTGCAGCAGGGCGTGCAATTATCGCAGCCAATATCAATCACCCTGAGGCGGAGCCGATGATTATCGGTGCGCGCTTCTCATGCAAACTTAACACAAATATCGGCAACTCCGCACTCTCGTCGGGAATAGAGGAGGAGGTAGCCAAGGCGGTGTGGAGCTGCTATTGGGGGGGCGACACACTGATGGACCTCTCTACAGGCGACAACATTCACGAGACCCGCGAATGGATAATCCGCAACTGCCCCGTACCTATGGGTACGGTCCCTATCTATCAGGCTCTTGAGAAGGTCAACGGCGATGTAAGCAAACTTACCTGGGAAATCTACCGCGACACACTGATCGAACAATGTGAGCAGGGTGTTGACTACTTTACAATCCATGCAGGTGTGCTTCGGGAGCATGCAGAACTTGTTTCCTCCCGGCTCACCGGATGTGTGTCGCGCGGAGGCTCGATCATGACCCAGTGGTGTGTGCTTCACAACCAGGAGAGTTTCCTTTACACTCATTTCGATGAGATATGCGAGATTCTCAACAAATACGATGTTGCAGTCTCGCTTGGCGACGGTATGCGTCCCGGCTCAATCCACGACGCCAACGACCGCGCACAGTTCCTTGAGCTTGAGGTGCTCGGCCGATTGACAGAGAAGGCCTGGGAACACGATGTGCAGGTTCTGGTAGAGGGTCCCGGACACGTACCCATGCAGAAGATCCCGGCCAATATGGAAAAGCAGAAAGTCGCATGTCACGAGGCACCCTTCTACACACTCGGCCCCCTTACGACCGACATTGCTCCGGCCTATGACCATATCACATCGGCAATCGGCGCTGCCATAATATCTTCACTCGGTACGGCTATGATATGCTATGTAACACCCAAGGAGCACCTTTCGCTTCCCGACCTCAACGACGTGCGCGAGGGTGTGATCGCCTATAAGATTGCCGCACATGCCGCCGATCTCGCCAAAGGCTATCCCGGAGCCCAGATCCGCGACAACGCATTGAGCAAAGCACGCTATGAGTTCAGATGGAAGGACCAGTTCAACCTGTCACTTGATCCTGGCAAAGCCAAGAAGTACTATCTTGACTCTCGCCGCAGCGCTCCAGACGCCGATGACAGGTTCTGCACAATGTGTGGGCCAAATTTCTGTGCCATGCGCATATCGCAGAATATAGCCGACGAATGTGACAAATAAAAACCCATGGACAATCAAATAAAGGAAAATGTAATCAAGAAATCCGATCCGGACCGGAATTCCGTGTTCGGGCATGGTTTTGCCGACATAATAGACCAATACGATTGGGACGAGACACTCAGACTCGTTACCGAAGCCACCGATGCCGATGTGCGTCGTGTGCTCGCTAAGGCAGAAAGGAACCGTAAGCCATTGACGCCCGAGGAGTTTGCGATTCTTATATCGGATGCGGCAGATCCATATCTCGAGCGCATGGCTGCACTGAGCCGCCATTTCACCAGAGAGCGTTTCGGCAATACAATATCGATGTACATCCCTATGTATGTCTCCAATGCATGCACCAACAAGTGCGTGTACTGCGGATTCAATCATGACAATCCATTTGCCCGCACCACACTGACTATGGAGCAGGTCGAGGAGGAATGTAAGGCCATAAAGCGACTTGGGCCCTTCGAGAACCTGCTGCTTGTGTCAGGTGAATATCCCTCATTGTGCGGTGTGGAGTATATGGAGAGGGTGCTCAAGACATGCCGGCCCTATTTTCACAATCTTACACTCGAGGTGCAGCCACTCAGGTCATCTGAGTACGAACGCCTGACTCACAGCGGCCTCAACGGTGTGGTATGTTTTCAGGAGACCTATCATAGGCAGGCGTATAAAAAGTATCATCCACGCGGCATGAAGTCGCATTATGACTGGCGGCTTAACGGTTACGACCGTATGGGAGAGGCCGGAGTGCATAAGATCGGGCTCGGTGTGCTCCTCGGGCTCGAGGATTGGCGCGCCGACACTGTAATGATGGCCCGTCATCTCAGATACCTTCAGAAGAATTACTGGAGATGCAGATTTTCGGTCAATTTCCCGAGAATGCGTCCCTCTGAGAGCGGATATCAGCCGAAGGTCGTCATTTCCGACCGTGAGCTTGCGAGACTAACGCTCGCATTCCGTCTTTTCGACCATGACGTGGACATATCGTACTCTACCCGCGAGACCCCGGATTACCGAGACAACATGATGCAGCTTGGAGTGACATCCATGAGTGCCGGAAGCCGTACGGATCCGGGAGGTTATGTCACTGAACCTGATTCGCTTGAACAATTCGAGGTATCGGATAGCCGTTCTCCTATGGAGGTCTCGGCTGCAATCCGCCGGCACGGCTATGAACCGGTATGGAAAGACTGGGACTCGATATTCGACTAAACGAACCTTGCAGTCTTTTCCTTATTCGTATAGCGTGATATTCCTAAGTATATCTGACATGTAGTCAGTGTGAACTCAATCTCATGGATAAATGTTTTAGGGATAGACCGGAGCCGGTCTATCCCTAAAACATTTATCCAAAAACAATCTGTTATATGAAATTCACAAAACCGCGACTCCCGTATTCTTCATCGGGACTTGTGCCGATAATCTCGGCGACTACAATCGATTACCATTACGGCAAGCATGAGCAGGCGTACATTGACAACCTGAACCGTCTTATCGAAGGGACAGAATATGCTGATATGCCGCTTGAGCAGATCATTGTGAATAGCGAGGGACCACTCTTCAACAACGCCTCGCAGGCCTGGAATCACATATTCTACTTCTTCCAGTTTTCCGCGTCCGGTCTCAAAGACCCGTCCGGAAGACTTGCGGAACAGATTGCAAGTCAGTTCGGGAGCATCGAGGAATTCAAGAAGAAATTCGAGGAGGCCGGGGCATCACTCTTCGGATCCGGATGGGTATGGCTCTCGACCGATGACTCTGGCAAACTTTACATCACGCAAGGGAAGAATGCGGAGAATCCCATGACTCAGGGGCTTCGTCCGATTCTTGTTTTCGACGTGTGGGAGCATGCATATTACCTCGACTACCAGAACCGACGCGCAGAATATCTTGGAAAACTATGGAACATAGTAGACTGGGATATCATCGGCATGAGGTATGAGGAATAAACTGTCGGACTCATTTGAGTCCGAGCAGTTCAATAGCTTTGTCGGCGGCGTTCGACAGCCCGTCTAAGTCCTTGCCTCCGGCCTGGGCAAAGAATGGCTGTCCGCCGCCGCCGCCCTTCATGAGTTTGGCTGCCTCACGAACAATCTGCGAAGCATTGTAGCCTTCTTTGACGAGATCGTCGGTGAGCGAGATAGTCAGGGTCGGCCTACCCTCGTTGAGGGTCGCTGCAAGAAATACTGTAGGTCCGTCAGCATTCTTGCGGACTATGAACGCTACATTCTTTACCACCTCCGGAATTCTTGCGCCCGTAAGGCGGCATAATGTCACGCCGTTGAGCATTATCGCCTTCTCCTGGATTTCCTTGGCAAGGAGTTCAGTCCTCTCGGCCACATAGCCCTCTACCTGATGTCTGAGATCTCCGTTCTCCATGATAGCCTTGCGAATTGCGGTCCTGATATCTCCGGCATTTCCAAGAATCAAGCGTATATCTGTCATAAGATCCTGAAGCTCGTCAATGACTTTTTCCATTCCACGGGCAGATACCGCCTCAATACGGCGGATGCCGGCGGCGATCGAACTCTCGTTGACAATCCTCACCATTCCTATATTTCCGGTGTTGGCCACATGTGTGCCACCACACAACTCGACCGACGAGCCATACTTCACCACGCGGACCTTGTCGCCGTATTTCTCTCCGAAGAGCGCCATGGCACCCATCTTGCGGGCATCGTCGATTGGCATCTCGCGACATTCCTCAAGAGGCATTGCCTTGCGAATACGCTCGTTGACAAGATGCTCAACTTTACGGATCTCCTCGGGTGTTACCTTCTGGAAGTGCGAGAAGTCAAATCGTAATGAATCAGGCGTCACATATGAGCCTTTCTGCTCCACATGTGTCCCCAGGACCTCGCGTAGCGCCTCATGCAGAAGGTGCGTAGCCGTATGGTTGGCAGATATAGCGGCTCGTGCCTCCTTGTCTATGATTGCAGTGAATTCCTCTGAAGGGTTTGACGGTATCTTCTTTGACAGATGTATCGCGACATTGTTTTCTTTCTTTGTGTCGAAGATGTCAATGCTCTCTCCGCTGTCTGAAACCAGGACACCCTTGTCTCCGACCTGACCACCCATCTCAGCATAGAACGGAGTGCGAGAGAGCATTATCTGGTAGTACTCCTTTCCTTTCTGCTTTACCTTACGGTATTTAAGGATATGTGTCCGGGTCTCCGTCTCGTCATATCCTACGAATTCCTCGTCGCCGGGATTGACCTCAACCCAGTCGGTGGCCTCGACTGACGCTGCGCTTCTTGCGCGCTCTTTCTGAGCCTTCATGTTCTTGTTGAATTCCTCGATATCGACAGTCATGCCGTTCTCACGCAGAATCAGTTCTGTCAGGTCGAGCGGGAATCCATATGTGTCATAAAGAGTAAATGCGTCAGCCCCGTCGATAACAGTCCTACCATCTTTTTGAGCTTTCTTAATCAGGCTGTCCAACAGTTTTATGCCATTGTCGAGAGTACGGAGGAAAGACTCCTCTTCCTCCTTGATTACTTTCTTGATAAGGTCCTGCTGCGCCGGAAGCTCAGGATAAGCCTCTCCCATCTGATCTACAAGTGTGTCGATTAGTTTGTAGAGGGTAGCCTCCTTCTGTCCCAGGAACGTATATACATACCTCACGGCGCGACGCAGTATTCGGCGTATCACATAGCCGGCCTTCGCGTTAGAGGGAAGCTGCGAGTCGGCGATAGAGAAGGCTATCGTGCGCACGTGGTCGGCCGCAACACGCATTGCTACATCAACCTTTTCGTCTTTTCCATACTTCAGCCCTGAAATTTCGCTTATCTTTGAAATTATAGGGGTGAAGATATCAGTATCATAATTGGATTTCTTACCCTGGAGGGCCATGGTGAGACGCTCAAATCCCATTCCGGTGTCGATGACCTTGGCGGGGAGTGGCTCAAGATGGCCATCGGCCATGCGGTTGTATTGCATGAATACCAGATTCCAGATCTCGATTACCTGTGGATTGTCCTTGTTCACGAGCTCCGCGCCGTCGATGGCGGCACGCTCCTCGTCGCTGCGAAGGTCAATATGTATCTCACTGCAAGGGCCGCAGGGGCCCACATCGCCCATCTCCCAGAAGTTGTCATGACGGTTGCCGTTGATGATATGGCTCTCGGGGAGATGCTTTGCCCATATTTCGGCAGCCTCGTTGTCGCGTTCAAGTCCCTCAGGTGCATAGCCCTCGAACACAGTAGCGTAAAGACGTGCAGGATCAAGCTTAAGCACATCAACAAGATATTCCCATGCCCAGTCAATTGCCTCTTTCTTGAAATAATCCCCAAACGACCAGTTGCCGAGCATCTCGAACATGGTGTGGTGATACGTATCGTGCCCAACCTCCTCGAGGTCATTGTGCTTACCTGATACACGAAGACATTTCTGGCTATCAGTGACACGTCGGTTCTCAGCCGCACGGTTGCCCAGGATTATGTCCTTGAACTGGTTCATGCCGGCGTTTGTAAACATCAGGGTCGGGTCATCCTTCAGCACCATAGGAGCCGAGGGCACCACCTTATGTCCTTTTTCCTTGAAGAAGGACTTGAATGATTCTCTAATTTCTTTGGATGTCAACATTGAATCTCAAATTTGAAAGTACAAAATTAATAAAAATCATGAACATTAGTCCTCTCAGTCCTTTCAAAATTTGATATATTGAGTGCATTTTGCTATTTTTGCAGTCCGTTCGGCATATCCAATGCCCCAATGCCCCAATCCATGAAGCGTAACATAACCTACAGGTATAATCCGGATACAGACAACTACGAGCGGATCTTTCCTTCATGGAAGATCCGGTTGGCAAAGGCCGGCATCTTCGCCGCCTCATCGCTGCTTTGCGGCCTGGGGATATATTTAATAATGTCTTTCGCGTTTGGCTCCGAGTCTGAGGAAAGTCTGCGTAGGGAGAATGCCTCGCTCAAGAGTCAGTATAACATCCTGAACCGGCGTCTTGACAACTCTCTGAAGATCATGAGCGACATCCAGAACAGAGACGACAACTTCTATCGGGTCATGATGCAGATGGAGCCTATGTCACACGGACAGCGATTCGCCGGCCTTGACAATGAGAAACGCTACAAGGAACTTCAGAAACTTCCAGACGCCGGGCTTGTAAAACTTCTCACCCAGCGTCTCGACCTGTTTGACAGACAACTGTATGCGCAGTCAATATCCTTTGATCAATTACGTGTGGAGGCCGGCAAGCAGAAAGATAAACTCGCGCATATACCATCAATCATTCCTATAGATGTGAAAGACTATACCATGTCCTCCGGCTATGGGTATCGGCGAGATCCCGTCTACGGCTCCACCAAGTTTCATGCAGGACTCGATTTTGCGGCCAAACAGGGCACCCCAGTCTATGCCACAGGTGACGGTGAGGTCGAGGTAGCCGAGCGAAAGAGCGGTTATGGCAATTGCATTGACATCTCGCACGGCTATAATTATATAACTCGTTATGCACACCTCAGTGAGATCCTTGTCAATGCCGGAGAGAAGGTCCATCGTGGAGACCTGATCGGCAGAGTCGGCTCTACCGGTAAGTCAACCGGTCCCCATCTTCACTATGAGGTCAGATTCAAGGATGAGCCGCAGAATCCTGTCAACTACTATTTCATGGATCTTACGCCCGAACAGTATGCGGAAATGGTGCGTGAGGCTGAAAATGCCGGCCATGTGATGGACTGATTTTTAATCAAGCGTAATGTTCAATCAGTGTGACGATGAATGATGAAAATAATAAGGAAGAGATTCCTGAAGAGTTTGATAAAAAGTTTTATAAAATCCGGGATGTCGCCATTCTGCTCGGAGTGTCTACAAGCACACTCCGGTACTGGGAGATGGAATTCCCCGAGATAGTGCCCCGCCGCAGCCGTACAAATCAGCGCTATTACCGACCTGACGACATCCGCACCCTGCGTATGATACATTATCTTGTCAAGGTCAAGGGTTTGCGTATCGAGGCTGCCAGAGAAGAACTCCGTAACAACCGGAAGAACATATCACACCGGCTTGAGGTGATAGAACTGCTCACGGACACACGCGAGCGACTTCAGGAAATGCTTTCGGCACTCAACAAACGCAAATGAGATATTCGCATCAGGATTGATTCAGACATCAACCCGGTCACGATATAATCTCATTTCTTCTTCAAAGGCTGCAGATGGCAAAAATACTGACCCTTGTTTTCAGTGACTTTCCCATAGTCAATGGCATGTGTGGGGCAATGATGAAAGCAGGCGGTGCATGATACGCAGTCTGTACCCCACTTGGGTCTCCCGTGGACCAGGGTGATATTTCTGACAGGGCATACCTCGGCACACCGACCGCACGAGACACATTCCTGTGAGACTGTCCAATGCCTTGGGTTAATTCCCCATCTTTTAAAAAGAGGGTACACCAGCCTCGACTTGAGTCTTGGCATCGTTCCACGAATCACATCACGTTCCCATTCTTCTGCAAATATCTTGCGGGCTATCTCTCGGATTCTAACCTCGCTCGAATCAAGTTTGCGCTGTTCGGTCTCGGCATCGTCAACATTGAATTCAGGCAGCAACACATAATCATTGGGCATGATGACATTCCAGAGCCCTCTTACCGCCACTCCCCTCTTTTCCCACGCCTTCGAGAACATCTCAGGCGTTTCAGCCACTTCATCGCCACAGGTACAGACCATGATGACCGGCACATTCATTCGTCGGATATGGCTGATGAAATCCTCTTCAAGAGAATTTATGTAGTCAAGGACTATGGGTGGAACTCCCCAGGAATACACCGGGAAACAGAAAATCAGGCGTTCATTCTCTTCGGTAATACTTTTCGCAGGTGTATCCGGTATAAAGTAAATCTTGTCATCAAGAAGATTCGAGAGCGAGCGGGCAACATGACGGGTATTTCCCGTGCCCGAAAAAAATAGAATCATGGTATTTGGATTTTAGGATGTTTAATAATGTAGTATATAGACAGCCTGAAGTGCTGCCCTGAGGAATCAGTTTTTATTACGTTGATATCTTGAATATCATCTCACGCAACAGGTCATATTCATTGCCCATTGACCCAATTCCCTTGGACTTAGTGTCGAATTCGCGGATATAATGGATTGCATTCACAGCCTGCCGGGCATTATATCTCGCCAGCCCGTTGCGGATTCCCTCCAATTGGATGTTGGCCTTATATCCGAATTCCTGTTTGAGCGCATTATCAGATTTATCAGACATATAATGGGCAATTACCAGATTGGAGAAATATTTGAAAATCGTAGCAGTTGTCATTACCGTCGGATTTGCCTTTGGGTTGTTCTCAAAATGCTTAATGATCTGGACAGCCTTAGGATAGTTCCTGACCGAGATTGCATTGACAAGTTCGAAGTTGTTGAAATCCTTGGATATACCGATATTTCTCTCAACATCATCGCAGGATATGCGTTTCTTCCCTCCTGTTATGGCAACCAGTTTGCTAAGCTCGCCAAAAAGTTTGCTGAGCGGAGTCCCGATATACTCGCACATCAGGTCGACGGCCTTGTCGTCAATGCTTATCTTGCGGTCAGCGCAGAAATCCTTGAAATGTCCTTTGACCTCATAGTCGCGGGGCACGTTGCTTGTAAATACAACGGCTCCCCCCTCTTTTGCGGCCTTCATCAGTTTGCTTGACGCAGTGAAGGGCTCACCTTTGTATACGATTACAAAAACTGTGTTCGGATTAGGCTTGCTGACATAAGGGGCAAACCTCTCGAGCTGACTCTTGGACTGGGCCATTGCCTGGCCCTCCTTAAGTATTACCAGTTTACGGTCGGCCATGACCGGGAACTGCTGAGCGGCTCCTATGACATAATCTATATCGGCGTCATTGCCGAAAAATATATTGACGTTGAAGTCGCGGTCTTCATCATCCACTACATATTTCTCAAGATTGGAGACAATAAGGTCAATATAATAGGATTCCTCTCCCATCAGGATATAGACAGGCTCGAATTCCTTTTTTCTGATTGCGGTTATTATGTCACGATATCCCGCACTAACCTTTTTAGCCATTTACATTATGTTTAGTTATGAGCCGGACTGCTGAAAACCCTGCGTCCAAACCGATAAATAAATATGAAAGATAGGAGAACGCTTGCAAAGACCGCCCATAGTGAGCCATCAAAGTCAAGTGCTCTTTCAAAACCAACAGTAGTCACTCCCCTTGCCGTAAGCCATGAAGACAGGACAACCACGGAGTTATTGAGGGCATGTGCCCAAGACGACACATAGAGTGAGCCTGTGTAAAGATAAAGGTATCCGAAGACCGCGCCAAGCAATACCCTGGGTACAAATCCGAAGAACTGGAAATGCACCGCGCTGAATATTACTGCTGTCGTCCATATGGCGATATGTCCGTTGACTCCCGATGCAGTCATTGCCTTCTGTATACCGGCCCTGAACAGCATCTCCTCGCCGAATCCTGTCAGCAGACCGACAATTGCGATTCCCGATATGAGTCCCCATATGCTTGAGTCGCCAAGTATCATTCTTGTGGTGTCAGCGGCGGTATCTTCCCATCGCCTCATCATCTCCTCAAATGAGTGCATGCATTCCGGCAGCCTGACTTTTTCATTCCAGTCAACGATATAGTCCATTGCCGGCGAAATAAGCAGGAGCAATATGATGACTCCGAGAAACTGACGACATCGCACAGGCTGGCTCAGTCCCAGATATCGGGCAGTGTTGTCGGAGCACAGAAAAGCCGTCAGCCATGCCGGGAACATGAAGGCGAGCACATTCTGTAATATTGATGAGATAAGAAACGCGTTGCGTTCCGATCCCGCGCAAAGATAGTCTGTGAATTCCTTCGATAGTCCGACTGCTATTATCATCACCAGAAAAGCCAGGACAAGGCATCCTATTCTGTTGACAAAAGTAGGTGCCACAAGCGGAGTACGCGACGTATCCTGTTGGTTTGTTATTGGTTCAGACATTATATTCAAATTAATGAAATCTCTATCGGTCAAAACAAGAACCCTTTATCACTCTGAGAGAAAGTCGCTGTATCAGACGTTACAATGCATCCTGAATGGATTTGCCGAAGACTGTCAGAATTGCGACTATAGAGTCTTTAATCACGATTCAGAATGCAAAGATAATCATTGTTGATTAAAAATATATTGTCTAAATCCGAAAAATTCATTAACTTTGCGCTTGGATTTTGAGGAAAAATTTCAAAAGAGATGCGTCAGAATGCCGGCAGAGAGTTGCCACAGACAGATGCGCATCGCACGAGAAAATAACCCTGTGACAGAGTCCTTAAAAATAAACGGCTGATTAATAAACTAAAACGACGAAAATCCAATGGGACTTTTTTCATTCACCCAGGAGATAGCAATGGACCTTGGCACCGCCAACTCCATTATTATTCATAATGACAAGATAGTCGTTGACGAGCCGAGCGTTGTGGCTATCGAGAATAAGACAGACAAACTGCTCGCAGTCGGCACATATGCACATCAGATGGAAGGCAAGGAGCCTCCCGGCATCCGCACGATACGTCCGCTGCGCGACGGTGTCATCGCAGACTTCAATGCAGCCGAGATGATGATTCGGGGCATGGTCAAGATGGTCAGCTCAAAACGCCGATGGTTCTCCCCTTCGCTTCGCATGGTGGTCTGCATTCCCTCCGGTTCGACCGAGGTTGAGATTCGTGCGGTGCGTGACTCGAGCGAGCATGCGGGCGGACGTGACGTTTATATGATCTACGAGCCGATGGCGGCCGCTCTCGGTATCGGACTTGATGTCGAGGCGCCTGACGGCAACATGATTGTCGACATAGGCGGCGGCTCAACAGAGATTGCTGTCATCTCTCTTGGAGGTATTGTCAGCAACAAGAGTATCCGCATAGCAGGCAATGATCTGACGGCCGACATTCAGGAGCATATGGGCAGAGTGCACAACCTCAAGGTCGGCACTACTATGGCCGAACTTATCAAGATAAATGTAGGTTCAGCACTCCCGGTGCTTGAGAATCCACCGGAACCGTTTGTAGTGTGCGGTCCCAACAAGATGACATCGCTCCCGATGGAGGTGCCCGTGACTTACGAGGAGATCTCCCACTGCATAGACAAGACCATCATCAAGATGGAGAACGCCATACTTGCCGCCCTGGAGCAGACACCTCCCGAACTGTATGCCGATATCGTGCGTAATGGCATATATCTCGCCGGCGGCGGAGCGTTGCTGCGTGGCCTCGCGAAGAGATTCACTGATAAGATCAGAATAGAGTTCAAGATTGCGGAGGATCCGTTACATGCTGTTGCCAAGGGTACCGGTGTCGCACTCAAGAATATCAACAGATTCTCATTCCTGATCAGATAAACCGCGGCGAGAAGCCGATGGTTCCGGAACGCGGACATGAGGAACATCTTAAATTTCATACTCAGATATTCCAAGTGGTTCGTCTTCACATTCTATGTGCTGATGAGTTGCATACTGCTGGTAGACAACAATGTCTATCAGCAGTCGGTATATCTGACTTCGGCAAACGCGGTGACCGGAGGTGTCTACGGATTGTGGTCACAAGTGTCGGGATACTTCCATCTAAAGTCAATCAACGAGAGCCTGCAGGCGTCGAATGCCGATCTGCAGAATCAGGTGCTTAATCTTAAGAGCCGTCTTGCAGAACTCCAGAGCCTTAGGGATGACTCCATTATGAATCAGCAGGACAAGGAGCGTTTTGATTATGTTTCGGCTGCTGTGATCAATAATAATACCCGTCATGCCAAGAATTACTTTACCATCAATCGGGGAAGCCTCGACGGAGTCGAACCGGGCATGGGAGTAGTTGATCAGAATGGCGTTGTAGGTATAGTGAATGTGTCAGGGCGTCATATGTCGCGCGTTATCTCGCTGCTTAACGAGACCCAGCATTTCTCAGTCAAACTCAAGAATTCAAATTATATCGGCTCACTGACATGGAAGGGAAGAGATCCGGTGGTAGGCTACGTCGAGGAACTTCCCAGACATGCAGTATACAACATCGGGGATACTATAGTGACAAGTGGTTACTCCACGACTTTTCCCGAGGGTATCCCGGTCGGTATCGTGCTTAACCGTGTCAGAAGCAATGACGACAGTTTCTTCACATTAAAGGTAAAGCTTTCGTCAGACTTCAAGGCGCTGAGTTCGGTTCGTGTGATCAAGGATATCTATAAAAACGAGGTCGATTCATTGGCCACATTCGATTTAACAACCGACTGATATGGACAAGACAATATTCACGAATCTGGTCCTGCTGGTGTGTCTGGTAATTGTGCAGGTGCTTGTATGCAACAGTATCATGCTTTTCAATGTTGCCATGGCTTTTGTCTTCATTTATGTGATAATAAGGCTTCCCATGGACTTAAGCGTGAACTGGCTGCTGACATGGGCATTTTTCTCCGGTCTGAGCGTCGACATCTTTTCAGACACCCCGGGGGTGAATTCCCTTGCTTGCACTCTACTGGCAATGCTGAAGCGTCCGATGCTCTACGCATATGTCCCCCGCGACGACAGGACCAAGAACATTGTTCCGTCGCTTATGTCGCTCGGATTTTCTGTGTATGGGAAGTATCTGCTCTCAATGTCCTGCATATACTGTCTGCTTGCCTTTACAATAGAATATTTCAATTTCGCCGACGTTAAGGAAATAGTCATTATGACGGTTGCCAGTTCAGCATTCACATTCATGTTATTGCTTGGAATCGACAGCCTGCTTGCAAGGAAAGACTATAGATGAGAAAGGACTATCAATTAGAAAAAAGAAAATACGTCATAGGAGGCTTTATCACATTGATAGTGATTATTTATGTGATACGCCTGTTCAGTCTGCAGGTTGGCGATGACAAATACAAGGAAAGCGCTGACAGCAATGCGTTTCTTAAACGCGTGCTCTATCCGGCCCGAGGACTCGTATATGACCGCAACGACAGACTTGTCGTATTCAACAAGCCGGCATACGATGTCATGCTTATTCCCAAGGATGTGGGGGAGTTTGACACGATGATGCTTTGCAACGCTCTCGGTATAACCCGCGAGCAACTTGCCGAAAGATGGAGAGATATGAAGGATACTCGTAAGAATCCCGGATACTCTGCCTACACGCCGCAGAAACTCATATCGCATCTTTCGCAGGAAGATTACGGGAAACTTCAGGAGAAACTCTATCTGTTACCCGGTTTCTTCATACAGAAACGCACTGTTCGCGAATATGGCTATCACTGTGCCTCAAATGTGCTGGGAAATATCAGGGAGGTCTCAGCGAGGGACATAGAGAAAGACCGTTATTACCGCCGCGGCGACTATACGGGCGATCTCGGCATAGAAAAGAGTTATGAGACCGCTCTCAGAGGAAGGAAGGGCGTTGAGATTCTCATGAAAGATGCTTATGGCCGTGTCAAAGGAAAATATGAGAACGGAATCCACGATGTGGCTCCGGTCTCGGGCCACAACCTGAGACTCTCTCTTGACATAGAGTTGCAGCAATATGGCGAGGAACTGATGCGCAACAAAATTGGCGCAATAGTTGCAATCGAGCCGGCCACTGGTGAGATTCTTGCGCTTGTCACATCACCCAACTATGACCCGTCGCTTCTGGTGGGCCGTGAGCGAGGCAAGAATTATGCAATGCTCACCGCTGACCATCAGAAACCTCTCTACGACCGTTCGATTCAAGGGGCCTATCCTCCAGGATCGACTTTCAAGCCCACACAGGGACTTATTTTCCTGCAGGAGGGCGTCGTCACGAATTCCACCATGTATCCCTGTTATCACGGCTACGTGAATGGACTGCGGGTCGGCTGTCATGGTCATGGCTCGCCGATTGCATTGAAGCCTGCGTTGCAGACTTCCTGCAATGCATATTTCTGTTGGGGGTTCAAGAATATGATCGACAAGCGGGGAACCAAGCCGGGTGAGCAGTTCAACAAGTGGAAGAACTATATGGTCGAGATGGGCTATGGATACCGTCTCGGTGTCGACCTGCCTTCGGAAAGTCGTGGATTTATCCCTAACACTGATTTCTACAGCAAGTCGTTCCGTGGAGCCAACTGGACAGCCAACTCGATAATATCAGTGTCAATCGGACAGGGAGAAGTCCTCGCAACTCCTCTGCAGATTGCTAATCTCGGTGCCACCATCGCCAATCGCGGATGGTTCTATACCCCCCACGTTGTGAAAGAGATCGCCGACAGTACTATTGATTCCAAATACCGCGAGAAACATCGCCCGAGTATCAAGAAACAGTACTATGAGGATGTGGCCGAGGGTATGCGAATGGCTGTGCTTGGAGGCACATGCCGCCTCGCAAATCTCCCTGGCATAGAGGTTTGTGGCAAGACAGGCACTGCACAGAATCCGCATGGTCGTGATCACTCGGTTTTCATGGGATTCGCACCTTACCATAACCCGAAGATAGCGATAGCCGTCTATGTCGAGAATGCCGGTTTCGGCGCGACATATGGTGTGCCGATAGGTTCCCTCATGATTGAGAAATATCTGACAGGTGAGATTTCCTCCTCGCGCAAGCATATCGAGGAAAGAATGTTGAACTCTAATACAATCATTTCAAGTGGCGTTAAAAAACACTGATTCCGGAGTATCGGTATTCAAGTCAATCGACTGGATAACTATATCGCTTTATCTGCTACTGGTGGCTTTCGGTGCCGTCAGCATTTATGCCGCAAGTTATGACTTCGACAATGCCAGTCTGTTTGACCTCAACGAGTTCTCAGGCAAGCAGATTATGTGGATCGGACTTTCATTGATATTGGGATGTGTGATATTACTTACTGACTACCGGATCTACAAGACTTACGCATACCCGATTTACATCACGGTGCTTGCTGTCCTGCTCCTCACTGTGTTTATCGCGCCTGATATCAAAGGTTCACATTCCTGGCTCAAGTTTGGGCCTGTCAGTCTTCAGCCTGCCGAATTCGGAAAATTCGCTACTGCGCTCGCATTGGCAAAACTGTTCGATTCCTATAATTTTGTACTCAATGCCAAGATATCGAATTATTTTCGTGCCCTGATCATAATATTCCTGCCAATCATCCTGATCCTGTTTCAACGAGAGACCGGAAGCGCACTGGTCTATCTGTCATTTATATTCGTGCTTTATCGCGAGGGGATGAGTGGTCTTGTGCTCTTCTCGGTGCTTTGCGCGGTAACATATTTTGTGGTGGCCGTGAAATTTGCGGAGCCTCTGATTCTCGGCATACCTTTGGGTGAGTTCACCGTGCTGATAATAATAATGCTTATCTTTGCGCTTATGTTGCTCTTTTATTGTCGCGACATAATTATAGCACGCAATGTCATATATGGTTTTGCCGGGTCAGGAGTAATTGTGGCGATACTCTCGTTATGTGGAGTCCAGGTCAATGGACTTGTCTATTTTTTGTCAATGCTTTTGATCGGCATGGCATACACTGCAGTCGCCATGTTCAGGCACCGGATAGGTAAGTTTCTTATTAC
This sequence comes from Muribaculaceae bacterium, assembly GCA_014867205.1. Lineage (GTDB taxonomy): Bacteria > Bacteroidota > Bacteroidia > Bacteroidales > Muribaculaceae > Lepagella. Next base: position 270,050 of record WGUO01000001.1, read on the forward strand.
AATTGGCTTTGCTCTGACGTCAATTCTATTCCTCTTTTCAGTAAATTATGTGTTCGGCAACATTCTTGAGCCTCATCAGCAGATGCGTATCAAGGTCGCGCTTGGCATCGAGGAGAATCTGCAGGGAGCCGGATACAATGTAAACCAGTCAAAGATAGCCATCGGATCAGGCGGTGTAACCGGCAAAGGTTTCCTCAACGGCACTCAGACAAAGCTGAAGTTTGTGCCTGAGCAGCATACAGACTTTATTTTCTGTACCATAGGAGAGGAAGAGGGTTTCATCGGTTCGTCACTCGTGCTCGTGCTATATCTTGGTTTGATACTAAGGCTAATTCATGTTGCCGAGAGACAGCGCACAGCCTTCGAGCGTGTCTATGCCTATTGTGTGGTATCGATACTTATTTTTCATCTTGGCATAAATGTCGGTATGGTGATAGGACTTTGTCCCGTCATAGGCATTCCATTGCCGTTTTTCAGTTACGGAGGCTCATCATTATGGGGCTTCACAATTCTGTTGTTCATATTGCTGAAGCTTGACGCCGCTCGTAAGGAACGAATGGACTGACATTATGTCGCATGATTTGAGGTAGAGGAGACAGGCGTGTAGATTTGGTGGATTTATGATAAAGAGTTAATTTTGCAGTCATGGAATTCAAACTTGAAGCACAGGCGCCCGGAAGCGCAGCAAGGGCCGGAGTGATTACTACTGATCATGGACTCATACCGACTCCTATTTTCATGCCCGTAGGCACTGTCGGGAGCGTAAAGGCGGTGCATATGCATGAACTTCGCGAAGACATCGACGCCCGCATTATACTCGGTAACACATACCATCTGTATCTCAGGCCCGGCCTTGACATACTTCGTTCGGCCGGCGGATTGCATAAATTCAACAGCTGGGACAGACCAATCCTGACCGACTCAGGCGGTTTCCAGGTATTTTCACTTGCATCCAACCGAAAACTCAAGGAGGAGGGCGCCTGGTTTCGCAGCCACATCGACGGCAGCAAGCATCTGTTTACTCCCGAGGGTGTTGTGGATATCGAAAGAATTATAGGTGCCGACATAATGATGGCTCTTGATGAGTGTCCTCCCGGCAACTCCGATTACACATATGCTAAAAACTCGCTCGGGTTGACGCTGAGATGGCTCGCCCGGGGATGGAAAAGATATAAGGAGACCGAGGGCCTGTATGGTTACAGCCAGGCATATTTCCCGATTGTACAGGGATGTGTATATCCCGACCTTCGTCGGGAGTCCGCCAAGTTTGTCGCAGACCTGGGAGCCGACGGCAATGCAATCGGGGGGCTGGCAGTGGGCGAGCCGACAGAGAAGATGTATGAGATGATCGAGGTGGTCAATGAGATACTTCCTGAGGATAAGCCCCGATATCTGATGGGAGTCGGTACGCCTGCCAACATTCTGGAGGCTATCGACAGGGGTGTCGACATGATGGACTGTGTCATGCCGACCCGAAACGGTCGCAACGGGATGATTTTCACTCGTCACGGTATCGTCAACTTAAAGAATAAGAAATGGGCGGATGATTTCTCGCCACTTGACCCCGGAGGTCCATCTCGTGTCGACGAGGAATACTCTAAGGCTTATCTGAGGCATCTCTTCGTAAGCCATGAGATACTCGGCATGCAGATTGCATCCATTCATAATCTCGCCTTCTATCTCTGGCTTGTACGCGAGGCTCGCAGACATATTATTGCCGGCGACTTCAAGAACTGGAAAGAGGGAATGGTCATAAACGTAACGAGAAGACTCTGATGAGACTGAAGAGACTGAAAGCACTGAAGAGACTGAGGAGAATGAAAGGTCTGAGGAGCTTCCGTAGGCGCAGGTTTCATCTGAGTTGGGAAACATTCGGGCTGAAACTGCTCGATGTGTTCATCCTCAAGAAATTTCTCGGAACATATTTCTTTGCGACAATCCTAATTCTTGCGGTGGTCGCCATGTTCGATATCACCGAAAAACTTGACGCCTTTCTCAACGCTCCGCTCAAGGAAACGCTGTTCGACTATTTCATGTCGTTTCTCCCCTATTTTGCCAATCAGCTCGCACCGCTGTTCACGTTTATTGCCGTAATCTTCTTCACGACCAAACTTGCGGGCAACTCCGAGATCATCGCTATTCTGTCGAGCGGTGTCAGTTTCAACAGGCTGATGCGGCCATATATGATTGGTGCAGCTGTGATTGCCGCATTAATATTCAGCCTCAGCAACTATCTTATTCCTCCGACCAATGTCAAGCGAATAGAATATACCAATAAGTACGTCAAGAACAAGAAGGTCAATACCGGCCTTGACATACAGTTGATGGCGCGCCCCGGAGAGGTGGTCTACATAGGCCGCTTCGAGAATTCGACAAAGACCGGTTACCGATTCTCGTTTGACAAATTCAATGGCAAGGAACTCGTGTCGCGACTCACGGCCCAGACCATCACATATGATTCTACGCGCACATATCACTGGACCGTGCATAACTACCAGATACGCGATTTTGACGGCATGCGCGAGAAGATCTCAAGTGGAGCCAGACTTGACACAATCATCCCCATAGAGCCTCGTGATTTTCTGATTTCAGTAAATGATCAGGAAACACTTACGACACCCCAGCTTACAGAATTTATCGAGAAACAGCGTGAGCGGGGAGTAGCCAACATCAAGGCGTTCGAGATAGAGAAGGAACGTCGCTACGCTGTTGCTGCGGCGGCCTTTATCCTGACACTGATTGGTGTGTCTCTTTCAGCCAAGAAGGTCAAGGGAGGAATGGGCCTGAATATCGGTATCGGTCTGCTTTTGAGTTTCAGCTATATATTGTTCTCAACAGTAACCAGTCAATTTGCAATTTCGGGCATGACCTCTCCGTGGGTGGCTATGTGGATACCTAACTTTATCTATCTTGGTATCGGCCTCATCTTATACTGGCGTGCCCGTAAGTTCTGAATAGCCTATTTTAAAGTAGTTCTGACGGAAGTCCCATTCCCGCACGACTTCCCCGTTGAATACGACAATGTCTATGTCAACCGGAACTTCGCCGACTCTACGGCAATCCTCATCCCTACCGGCTGATCTCTCATACTCCTTAAGCAGCAGGTTGAGATTTGACAGTGTCTCGCTTGTACTTCCGAATACTACGGCATTGACATATCTGCGCAGGCCACCATTCACTGCGGGTGTCTCATATAGTGAAGATGCCCTGAAACCGGAAAGTGTCTCAGAGAGCCATACAAGCCCCGTCTCCACATTGTCATAGCCACAATTGGATCCTATCGAAAGGACAACGCTATTGGGTGTCATAATGTCGGTCAGTTGCTATAGGATATTTGTCCACGTTGATTATATGATTATCCCGTCAGCATTACTTTGGGCAACCGGGATAAATCTTATTTCGAGCGTAAGGTGATTACTGTAATTTCAGGTCTGGCTGCCCCCATGCGTGCCGGGAATCCTACCTCTCCTGCTCCGATGTTGACATACAGGTTCATCGGCGATCCGTCGGTTGCAGTATCTGTATACAAGCCGCCCCACTCCTTGTACCGGTATTGGCTCGGAGACCATTTCCAGTCCCCGGCTTTCAGCATGCACTGCATTGCATGGGTATGTCCCGAAAGCGACAGGTCTATGTTGCTTATCTTTTTGACAACACTGGCCCAGTGAGCCGGATTATGGGTCATCAGTATCTTGAACATATTGTCGTTAAGACCCTTCAGGTGGTTCGGGTCCTCTGGATACGACTTGCCGAGGTCTCCAAGCTGGTTAAAGGGAGGGTCTCCCCAATTCTCCACACCTATCAGAACTATTGAGTCGTTGTCTTTGCGTATGAAGTCTGTCTGATTCTTGAGAGTCTTCCAGCCCATGCCTTTCATCAGGGAATCAAGTCTGGCCGCATCACGATTACCGCCGTCAGGCTCATCCCACTCCACATAGCCGCCGTAATCATGATTGCCAAATACCGCATATACCCCATGGGGCGCCCTAAGCCTCCTGAGCACAGAGATAAAGGGATCAAGTTCTGACGACCGTCTGTTTACAATATCGCCTGTGAACAGTATTACATCTGCCCTACTGCTGTTGATTGAGTCTACAAGTTTAGAGATAAATGTCGTGTCATTACCCCAGGTCCCGACATGGATATCGCTGAACTGAAGAACCCTGAAGCCGTCGAACGATTTCGGCAGTCTGGCCGAAGAGATTTCTACATTAGTGGTCTCTATCACACGTCTCGTGTACAAAGCACCGACCCAAAGCACAGCGAATAGTAGAGAGCCCGCAACCGCGCCTGCTGCAATGCCATAATTAAATCTGCCCCTGCGGGTAAAGATTCTTCCTATAAGGGAGAAGAGGCAGTATACGATCTTGGCAATATAAATAGATAAGTATGAGAACAGCATCCACATCAGTGGATTAATGGAATGGTCTGCCGAGCGTTTAGGCATGCATAGGATTGCTGCCTGCAAGCCCCAGCATAGCAGTGTGGTGATGCCATATATCCATGTTCCGGCCTTTCGCCTTCTTACAGAATACTTTCTGACATCGCATAGAATGTAAATGTCGATAAGTACACTCACTATCACGAGTGCAATTGCTGCGGCCAACGGTATCCTCATAATCAATATATTAACCAGACAGAGTTCCATTCCTAAGGAGAGCCAGAGATGTCACTCCATTCCTCCGAGAATTGTCTTCAACTTGTTTTTGAGCGGATTTGCGTACATGATGAGCATCATTTCAAACATGTATTTACGCTCTTCTTCGGTAACATCCTCAACATCGATTTTGTTGAGTTGAGTGTTGAAGTAGTTCTCTGTCTCTACCCGCTGTTCAGGAGTATATTTGCCGGCAAACCGCTCTGTGTGGTGCAGCATGTCGAACGCTATATAGTTTATCGGGAATATCTCGTAACTTCTATGGATAGCCTGGTCAATGAGGCAGCCGACATATTTTGCCGAAGTATTGTTATCAGGAAATTCTCCGAGTTGCTCAAGTTTTGTGTTTATGCGGGGCGTCAGTTGAAAATGCACGTGTCCCTTAAACTGCAGGAGACCGGTCTCCATGCTGAACAGATCATCGCGCTGTGATTTCTTAAAGTCAGGATTCCTTCTCTTCATCAGGAATTCTTTTGCCTTCAGATAGTCATTGGGATCAAATTCATAAGAAATTGAGACAGGCATAAGGTTGATCTCCTTGAGCCGGTCCATAAATGAACCCTCGCCCCCGATGGCGAGCATTTTTATAAGTGCCTCTTGAGTGTGGTCGGAACTGTCCTTGGCTCTCCCTTCCCTCTGAGCGATCCAGACAGACTCCTGTTTGTCAAGTATGGCATGGTGGATGTATGCCGACAGTTTCTTTGCAGCGAGCAGCCCCTCGCGTAGGCCGGTGTTACGTTTGACGATAAATGACTTATTGAGTCTTACAAGATCAGTGATCCAGTCGAAAACGAGCAGGTTGTTGCCAATTGCGACTTCAGATGTAGGCATCCCTCTGCGCATGAATGCAAGGTTGAGGAATGACGCGTCAAGCACGATGTCGCGATGATTGGTGATGAACACGTAGTTAAGAGCCGGGTTGTAATACTTGACACCCCCCAGGGTGATACCGGCTGTCGTGGTCTTGGCAAGCATCTCGAGAAATGGGAACATCACCTGATGCTGAAAATCATGCTTGTTGTCCATCTTTAGAAGATCCTCGATCAATACCGGCACATCCTCCTTAGGCATTGTGTAGTATACGGCGTGCAGAAATCCCGGATCCTTGACAAGAGTCTCCATTTTTGAATGGAACACCTCATCGTCGTAAGGAGCTATATCACTGAAGTCTAATTGTTGAGCGCTCATAATTCACAAAAGAAACTGTTTGGTTTCAACCATTCATATGCTGTCGATGCATATGCTGTCAGGAGTCTTCGGTGAAAAGACTCCCAATAGCATAACGCATGTTTTTATTATCTGTTGCACGCGGTGTCGCTTTATTTCATCGGCGTGTCCTAATCTGGCAGTCGGCAGGTGCCTTTGCGTTTCCGTCGAGTATTATTTCTCCATAGCCGTCGGCAAGTATTCGGCCGCTTGTGGGATTCTTGACGCTTGTCACATTGCCGATGATTTCTGCATCGAGTGTGCTTCCCTCGAACGCGAGGTCGCAGTCCTCAGCCATTCTGCAGTTCTCCATCTTGAGTCCATGCGCATAGCAGAGTGGCTGAGTGCCGGAGATCCTGCAGTTCACAAGCCGGAGGTTATGCGAGTGCCAGCCGAGATACTCACCGGTGAGTTCGGAGTCATAGACTGTGACATTCTCGGTATTCCAGAATGCATCCTTCGACTTAATGACAGCATTGTGTATCTCGACATCCCTGCAGTATTGGAACGAATAGTTCCCCTGCTGCCTGTAATCTGTTATATTGATGTTCCGGCAGTGCATGAACAGATAGTCCGCATTTCTGACCTCGACATTTCTCAGAGTTATATCATCACAATGCCACAGAGTCTCCTGAGCATCCGGGATTCGCACATTCTCGAGGATGAGTCGCTGCATCTCGCGGAACATCTTTGGGGCCTCCACGAGTGTATCTGTCATCCTTAGATCTGAGGAATACCACAATGCGGCCCTGGCTCCCTCGGTGAAGAGGCAGTCATGTATATTGAAACGGTCAACATGCCAGAACGGATATTTTCCCTCGAAACGGCAGTGCTCGGCTTCTATATCTGTACATTCCTTGAGAGCCGACTCACCTGCATGTATCACCACGTTTTCAAGTCTGAGGCCATGCGAGCCGAACAGAGGCCTCTCGCCTCCGAATTCCTGATTGCTTATTGTCTTCATGTCAATTTAGGTTATCTGTCTTATAGTCTATGTATATCAGCAGAGTTCTGTAAAAGTCACTAAATATTCTGGTTGGTCACTTTTTTAATTCTTTCAGAGCCTTTGCTATGCCGGAGACTCCCTTTTCGATGATTGACCTTGGCGCAGCCAGGTTGACCCTAATGAAGCTATGGTCATACGAGCCATACATCTCGCCGGAGTTAACCATGACGCCACCCCGTTCCATCACCTCAGCTGTGACGCTCGGTGAGGGCAAACCGAGGACTCCGCAGTCTATCCACGCAAGATAAGTGCCTTCCAGTTCAACTACTGGAAAATCCGGAAGCTCACGTCTGAAGGTCTCAGCAAGATAGACATAGTTTCCATGAATGTATTCCACCAGTTGGTCAAGCCATTCACCGCCGCGACGGTAAGCCTCGATTAGTGCTGTCACGCCGAATGGATTCACGTCACATACCTCATTGATATTGATGGCGCGGTCAATCGCCTCTCTGAGCTTATCATCCTCGCAGAAGATATTGGCTATCTGCAGTCCGGCTATATTGAAGGCTTTGCTTGGAGAGCAACAAGTCACGCTCTTTCGGCAAAAATCGTTCGAGATTGATGCGAAGGGGGTATATCTGTTAGGCCTGAACACGATCTCGCAGTGTATCTCGTCAGATACAACGGTCACCCCATGCCGGTTACAGATTTTTCCTACACGTTCAAGTTCCTGGCGTGTCCATACTCTTCCGGTGGGATTGTGGGGATTGCACAGCAGCATAACCTTGGCCTTTGGGTCAGCACATCTGGCCTCAAGATCCTCAAAGTCCATGAAATACCGGTTATCGCAATAGATAAGTTTATTCTCTGAGAGTTCGCATCCGTTATTTCGTATTGAAGAGAAGAAACAGTTGTATACCGGTGTCTGGGCAATGACCTTGTCGCCCGGTTGTGTAAGCGCCTTAATGACCGCCGATATTGCCGGGACAACCCCGCTGGTATATATTATCCATTCGCGCTGCAACGTGAGCCCATGACGCAAGCGGAACCAGTCGATGGTCGCGTCATAATATTCGTCAGGCACGAGAGTATAACCGAATATACCCTGGTTTACCCTTTCGCGCAAGGCATCGGTTATCGCGGGAGCTGTGCGGAAGTCCATATCAGGCACCCACATCGGTATTGATTTCTCGTCCGGCAGTATATCCCATTTATATGAGTTGGTGCCTCGCCGGTTGTTTATCGTGTCAAAATTATATTTCATATCTCAGTTATTTTTGAGTCAGTCTGTCTATCCGGTACATCCATTTGCCTGATGCAAGCCTAATCAGGAATATCAGACCTCTGAATGTCAGTTCAACGCACATAGCAAGCCAGACGCCCTTAAGTCCCATCACCGGGGCGAGAATTGCGGCAAGCACTATTCTGACACCCCACATGCTTCCGAGATTCATCACACAGGGCCAGAATGTATCGCCGGCTCCGACACACACTCCATAAGCCACTATCGATGCCGCGTACATGGGCTCCGCCCAGGCCTCGATGCGGAGCGCCATAACCCCGAGGTCTACTATTTGCCGGTCGGGGGTCATGATGCCAATCAAGACAGGTGCCGCGGCATACATGACTCTACCCATGACGGTCATGACCGCCATTCCCATCAGCACTGTAGTCCATGCGAATCGGCTTGCAAGACGTTTCTTACCGGCACCGAGACTCTGGCCCGACAGCGTGGTGGCCGCGTCTGAAATTCCGAATCCGGGCATGTAACATAGTCCCTCGACAGTTATTGCGAATGCATTGGCCGCGATTGCACATGCCCCCAACGGCGCGACAATTACAGTGAGTGTAATCTGTGCGGCCGAGTTTATAAACCTCTCTATCCCCATCGGAAATCCGATTATCGCCGCACGCCTCACCACCTTGACCGAAGGCTTGAATTCACTTCTGCTTCCTGCCATACGTATTTCCGAACGTGCATACCAAAGGTATGCCATAAGCACCAGTGTCACCAATCCCTCGGCGAGTGCCGTTCCCAAGGCTGCTCCCCATACACCCAGCCCGAAACCGGGCATTGAGAGTGAATGGCCGAGTAGCGAGACTGTACGTGTAGGGAAGATCAAAAAGAAATTAAACACCACATCAAGAACGCACATCACAACTCCCATCACGCCTGGAACAAGCATGTTACCACTACACCTCAATAAGCCGTTGGTCAGGAAACTGTATTGCATCAACGGAATTGATATAGCAAATATCAGGAAGTACCTTGACGCATTTACATGAATCTCAGGTGACCCTCCCAGCCATTGGGGAAGATAGGGACTTATGCCGGCTCCGATAAGTGAAATGGCCACACTATATATGAGTGTCGCCATGTAGGCCTGCCGTGCCACAGACTTGGCTTCCGAAGACTTGCGCGCTCCAAGCAGATGCGCCACCTGTACAGAGAATCCCATGGCGGCTGCGCTGCAAAGCCCCATAAAGAGCCATGTGGTAGTCGCCACAAGACCGATTGAGGCAGCCGAATCAGCGCCCAGATGGCCTACCATCGATGCGTCGATATATTCCATGGCCACCGCGGCTATCTGCGCCATAATGGCAGGTACGCTCAGCCGCACAGTCAACAAGAGGATGCTGCGTAGACTGACATTATCGCCCTGACGTATCAGAGCCGCTAAACTTGATTCTTTGGTCGCAGAGTCCTCCATTTTTCAAACAACGCCTCCATGTCTGCGGGGATAGGCGCCTCAAAAAACATGTCCTCTCCAGTTTCAGGATGAACAAATCCAAGGGTACGGGCATGAAGTGCCTGTCTGGGGCAGACCTCAAAGCAATTTTCCACAAACCTCCTGTATGTGGATGAAGTGTTTCCCTTAAGTATCTTGTCACCTCCGTATCGCTCGTCATTGAAGAGGGGATGCCCCGTGTGAAGCATGTGGACACGTATCTGATGAGTTCTTCCGGTCTCAAGCACACATTTGACTTTTGTGACATATCCGAATCTCTCAAGCACTGTATAGTGTGTCACAGCATGCTTGCCCTGTGTCGGGTCAGACAGCACTGCCATCTGAAGCTTGTTGCGCGGATTGCGCCCGATATTGCCGGTGATCGTGCCGGAATCTGTATCAAAATCACCCCATACGAGCGCCACATACTCTCGACGGGTGGTCTTGTCAAAAAACTGTTTGCCAAGCATTGTTTTCGCCTCCGGTGTCTTGGCGACAACGAGAAGACCGGATGTATCCTTATCAATGCGGTGCACGAGTCCAAGACGGGGGTCACTTACATCATAATCCGGATTATCCTTGAAATGATAAGCAAGCGCATTGACAAGGGTCCCCGAGTAGTTTCCATGACCGGGATGAACCACAAGCCCCGGCGGTTTATTGACAACCAGCAGGAAATCATCTTCATACACTATGTCAAGAGGAATATCCTGCGCAATGATCTCAAAGTCATAGCGAGGACGATCCATGACAATGCTTATGACATCTCCGGGCTTGACCTTATAGCTTGACTTGACGGGCTTGCCGTTGACAATGATGCAACCGGCGTCGGCCGCCTGCTGAATCCGGTTGCGTGAGGTCTTTTCCATCCGCTCCACAAGGAACTTGTCAACACGAAGCAACTGCTGGCCACGGTCTGCCGTGAAACGGAAATGCTCGTAGAGTTCGCGCCCGTCATCAAGCACATATGTCGGCTCAACATTCTCATTCTCCCCGCTCTCGCCGACAACCCCTCTTTCTAATTCCTGCTCTTTGTATTCAGTGTGCTCTTTACCCATTTAACCTATTCGCGGATCTGTATCTATCAATATGTCTGGCTTACAGAAATGTTGTGATGCAGACAATTAGAAATACTGTGAGTTCTCTTCTTCACCTACTGTCTCAGTCTGAGTGTTACTCTCCTGTTCCGGAGTGTAGGTCGGATCATACTCCGTCTGCGAGGGCTCTGCGTATCCATTAGCCTCATGGCTCTCACGATAGGCATTCAGATACTCGAGATTCGACAGAGAATCAGTCACATCGGCCAGTCGCCCGTCGGAGACCTCGATCACAATAGATGCGTTGACCGGAACCTTCTGCATCTTATGCACGGGGCGTCCGTTTGCAAGAATCTTTACCACTCTGTCGGTGGCGCCAAGAACTTCAACAAGACGGACATTCTTGAACCCGAGCTCCTCAAGTTTGGCAAGAGCCGTACGGCGTGAGAAACTCTTCAGAGCCAACTCATTGGGATGATTGTCGTCGTCAAGAATCACTTCTTTCGGATGCACCGCATTTATATAAAGAAAGATCTTGCGCCCCGGCTTGACAATCGAACGGGCCTTTGGAAACTGCTCGATTACATAACCGGGCTTGAAATCCTCCCGATAGAGAGAATCCCTGATGTCGACTTTAAGGCCCCGGTCATGCAGTCTGGCGATTGCCTCGGTATATGAGAGGTTCTCCACGCCCGGGACCTGTACGCTGCGTCCGTGTTTTGTGAAGAGTGCAGTGGCCAGATAGGCGGCGTATATGCCGAGAGACGCGATTATGAAGATAATCACGATATTGGCCAAGACAGGGTGACGGTCTATGAACTTGCTACCCCAACTGTAGGAATGGTCGGTTTGATTGCTTTTCACTGTTCTTGCAGTTTTAGACCCCAAAGTTAACAATTTTTGATGAGATTTGAGGCTATTTCCGATAATTTTTGCTAACTTTGCAACTTAGACACCGGAATTCCACATTGTCTACTTACCTTTAATATGCAATACATGCGCAAATTCATATTAATGCTGCCCCTGTTGGCATTGCTCGCCTCGTGTTCGGAATACTCAAAAGTCTTGAAGAGCCGAGATGTCGACTATAAGTTCGAATACGCCAAGCGGGCATATAATGAGAAAAAGTATGTTCAGGCATCCACAATCCTGAATGAGATATATACGCCGCTGCGTGGCACTCCCAACGGCGAGGAGGCACTGTTCCTGCTTGCTATGTCTTATTACGAGAATCAGGACTATACCAACTCAAATCTTTTTTTCAAGACATATTATCAGAGATATCCGAAGGGTAAATACGCCGAGTTGTCTCATTTCTATTCAGGATATGGGTTCTATCTTGACTCACCTGATCCCCAGCTCGACCAGACATATACCATAAAGGCCATTGAGGAACTTCAGAACTTCCTTGAGAGGTATCCCAAAAGCGAGAAACTGCCTGAGGCGCAGAATGCCATATTTGAGATGCAGGATAAATTGACCCTTAAGGAATTGCAGAATGCGCAACTCTACTATAACCTCGGCAACTTCATGGGCAACAACTATGAGTCTGCTGTGATTGTCGCTCAGAATGCGCTTAAGGACTATCCCTATTCCAAATATCGCGAGGATTTCGAGTTCCTTATCCTTAAATCCAAATATCAGCAGGCCAAAAACAGTGTTGCTGAAAAAATGGCTGAGAGATACAGTGACGTTGTTGACGAGTACTATTCGTTTATCAACAACTATCCGGAGTCAAAGCACCTCAAGGAGGCCAAGACAATATTCAGGATAGCGGAAAAACATACTGGAAAATAAACGAAAAAGAAAATTTTTCCGTTATATATCACGCGTAAGCCCAAGTTAGGAAAAATCATCATAAATCATAATAGAACTTATGGATTATAAGAAAACCAATGCTCCCCTCACTACCGTTACCCGTGACATGATTGCCATGGCTGACCAGACAGGCAACGTGTATGAGACTGTATGCATAATTGGCAAGAGAGCCAATCAGATATCAGCTGAACTCAAGAAGGAACTTGAGAAGAAACTTCAGGAGTTCGCTTCTACCGACACTATGGAGGAGGTTTCTGAGAACAGGGAGCAGATCGAGATTTCACGGTTTTACGAGAAACTCCCGAAGCCGACACTGATTGCCACACAGGAGTATCTTGAGCACAAACTTTATTTCTCTAACCCCCTTAAGGGCAAAGAGCGCCTTGACGACTAATCCCGAACCTGTCTGTCGGGTTCGCTGTCAGACAAAGCAAGTTATCGCCGCGGACACAGTTCTGCGGCTTTTCTTTTTCATTTACCTTTAGGTTGCATGTCAAGAGTGCATCTGTTTAATCCGGATACCGATTATGCGCTTGCGTCAGGACGCGAGTACTATACTGCGCCGGCCGAGATTGTCAGGTTGCGCCGGCGACTGGCCCTGCTCCCGGCCCTGTATGCCACTCCGGGTGATATTATTCTTCTCGCGGATATACCTGATACAGACATCTGCTCTCTCCCATATGCTGACCTTGTAGCGCAGAAAACATTACGGGTGATTACTCCGGATGATATTCCTACACATGCGGGCATGATGGCCGAAATGAATCCGGAGCCTTGGGGTTGGAACCTGAGCGTACGAAGGTTCCTGCTTGACCATATCGGAGAGATGCCCGGTATGCCGTCGGCTAAAGATATTGGCACCCTTAGGAACCTTTCTCACAGACGCACCACGATAAGCATGCTCCAGGCAATGTCGGATATGCTTGCTGATGAGATATCTCTTCCGGTTGAGACAGACGATACAGAACTCGTCACAGAGATGTTCAGACGCGACAGACGTCTTTTCTTCAAGGCGCCCTGGAGCAGTTCAGGACGAGGGGTCATGCTCGCTGACGATCTTGAGGAGCGTCATGTTCTCCCCTGGGTCAGAGGCATAATAAGACGTCAGGGGTCTGTGATGATTGAGAAGGCATATCAGCGGAGACTTGACTTCGCAACTGAATGGATTTGCGAGAATGGAAGCGCACGATTCATAGGATATTCTGTTTTCAATGTGTCTCGCAGGGGGAAGTATCAGAACAATTTTGACGGAAGTCAGGCGGAGTTGCTTTCAGAAATAAATAGTGTCACAAAACAATGGACTCCACAACTCCTCGCTTCCCAGAGAATGGCTCTTGAGAAGATAGTTGCTCACCATTATTCAGGTCCACTCGGCATTGACATGCTGGTCACTGATTCGGGAAATGTGAATCCGTGTGTCGAGGTTAACCTGAGACATACTATGGGAATGTTGAATCTTTTATATCATAGGTAATGAAAGTAGAAATCATCGGTCGAGGCAATGTCGCCACTCATCTCATGAAGGCATTACATAATCAGGTTGACCTGCAGATGGTCAATTCCCGCACTCTTGACGGGATGCGTCAGAATGCCGATATGTATATCGTTTCAGTCAGTGATGATGCGATTGCAGATGTTTGCAGCCGAATCAGTCGCAATATTCAGGTGAGTGCCATAATGGCCCATACGTCAGGGACAACGCCGCTTGATGCTATACGCGGACTGCATCCAAATACAGGAGTGTTCTATCCTCTCCAGACATTCTCTCGCAATGTCGAACTGAATTATAGCGAAATACCATTTCTGATAGAGGGAAGCAACGAAAACGTCTGTAATTCTCTCGATCAGGTTGCTCGACTTGTCAGTGCTGATGTCAGGCGTGCAGATTCATTGACACGGAGAAATATTCATATAGCCTCTGTTCTCAGTTGCAATTTTGTCAATCACCTGTGGGCACTTGCCGACAGTTATCTCAACTCCAAAGGAATTTCATTTGATATCATGCAGCCTCTGATTAAGGAAACGGTACGCAAGATCTCGCGTGTTTCACCCTACGAGGCACAGACAGGGCCGGCGGTAAGGCATGACCTTAAGACTATCTCAAGCCATTGTAAGCAACTTGAGGGGAATGCTGAGCTGCTGTCAGTCTACGAGGCTCTTACAGACTCCATAATGCGTAACCATCCCAACAATGGTGAATGACAGATCTCGGCATACAGAGTTAAGGCATTTTATAATATAAGTAGTTGCGAAAAATTAATGAACATATAAAACGCAGTTATTTTCGAATTGATTTTGTCGCGGAGAGAAGGAGAATATGCTGATATTCGGCTGAACGACAAGGCAAAAGCAATCGAAAAGAACAAGTTTTATAGTTCAAGATTTGCAACCACTTATATATCGTTTAATTTTTAGCAACTACTTATGATATAAAGACAGTTGGCAATGAGTGGCATAAGTTATGACATAAGCAAAATTAGAGGTTTCGCGTTCGATGTTGACGGAGTCCTGTCACCCTCTACAATTCCCATGTCTGATACCGGAGACCCCATGCGCATGGTTAATATAAAGGATGGATATGCACTGCAGCTCGCGGTTAAGCTTGGGTATCATATAGCGATAATCACGGGAGGAAAGATGGTATCCGTTCGGCACAGATATGAGGCTTTGGGTATCCGCGACATATATCTTGGTGCAAGCCATAAGATTGATGTCTTTAAGAATTGGATGCAGTCAAGAGGCCTTTTTCCCTATGAGGTGTTATATATGGGTGATGATATTCCAGACCTGACATGTATGCGTTATTGTGGCCTCGCGTGTGCCCCCTTCGATGCGTGTAGTGATGTTCGTGATGCTGCTGCATACATCTCGAGATTTAACGGAGGTTATGGCTGTGTCCGTGATGTCATCGAACAGGTGCTACGCGCCCGTGGAGACTGGATGAAAGACTCTGACGCGTTCGGCTGGTGAGCGTGATTGCAGATCATCGGATAATCTCTCATAAGCACAGTTATAATTATTTTGTTACGCAAAAATAAACACAATTATGCTTGATAACCTTAAAAACTATAAAGTGCTGTTGGCAAGTAAGTCGCCAAGGCGCAGGGAATTGCTGTCGCAGTTGCGGGTCCCCTTTAACGTGGTCAGTCTTGGAGGAATAGAGGAGATATATCCCGACAATCTGCCCGCTGAGGATATTCCACAATATCTTGCCAACCGTAAGGCAGATGCGTATCTGAAGAATTTTTCAGACAACGAGTTGATAATTACTGCCGACACACTGGTAATCCTTGGAAACAGGGTATTGGGTAAACCCCGGGATATGGATGATGCACGGAAAATGCTTGCCGAACTCTCCGGAAAGATTCATCACGTTGTGACAGGAGTATGTATCTCTACTCATCATAAGCGTATCACATTTTCTGCGGTGACTGAGGTTAAGTTCGCTGAACTGTCAGAACAGGATATTGATTATTATGTGGAGAATTTCCTTCCTCTCGACAAGGCCGGGGCATACGGGATACAGGAATGGATAGGTTGTGTAGCCGTAGAGTGGATCAGGGGTAGTTATTACAATGTAATGGGGCTACCGGTGCATCAACTTTATAAGGAACTTTCCAATTTCTGACAGAACCGGAATTGTGGGAGCCATGTAATCAAAAGACAGGCGGCAGAAATGAATCTGTCGCCTGTCTTTTATAATGTATGAGCAGGTAAATTATTTTTTCTCTGCAGTTTCATCCTCTATCTTTTCAAGATGTGGAGCCTCGTAGCGATAGCGGGCTTCCCAGCCGAGTGCCGATGCGCCAAGCACAGCTGCATCACTCTCCTTGAGTTCGGATACAAGAATCTTGGTCTTGCCCTTGAAGATAGGCATAACACTCTTCTCAAACGTCTCTACAAGAGGACGCAGCAGCAGGTCTCCGCTCTTGGCGAGACCTCCGAAAAGGATAATGGCCTGTGGACTCGAGAATGCCACCATGTCGGCAAAGGCCTCTCCTAAGATCTCACCGGTGAAATTGAAAATCTCCTTTGCGAGTTTGTCGCCTGCCATAGCAGCGTCATATACATCCTTTGATGTAATTTCCTCGATATCGAGATTGCGGAGCAGTGAAGGCTCTGTGCGTATTTCGAGGAATTCACGTGCAGTGCGTGCCACGCCGGTTGCCGAACAGTAAGCCTCAAGACATCCGGTGCGGCCACATCCGCACACACGACCGTTCTTGCGCTTCATAATGACATGTCCGAGCTCACCTGCGAATCCGTCAGAACCATATACGAGCTGGCCGTTTATGACGATTCCCGAGCCGACACCTGTGCCAAGAGTGATCATGATGAAATCCTTCATACCTCTGGCTGCGCCATAGGTCATCTCACCGACCGCAGCCGCGTTGGCGTCATTGGTAACGGCTACAGGAATGCCATTGAATGCTTTGCTAACCTTCTCCGCAAGCGGAATCACGGGCCCCCAGGGGAGGTTCGGCGGATTTATTATCTCGCCCGTATAATAGTTGCCGTTGGGCGCTCCGATACCGATACCCTGAATCTGACCATCGGCGTCATTAGCCTTTATCAGGCGCGACAGACCCTCGTGAAGTTCTGCGATATAGTCGTCAAAAACAACGTGCTTCTTAGTTTTGATTGAATCGGCTGCCACTACATGGCCTCGGGCGTCTACTATACCGAAAACGGTATTCGTACCGCCTATGTCGATTCCCACTACATAAGGCTTGCTCATTTCTAATAATATTGGTTAAATTAAATTGAGTTATAAGATAATTAGCACATCGATAGAGAGAGAAAATATGAGAGAGTTTTTCGCGGCGGATAACGCAGTTGAGCAATACCGCTGTTCCAAAAACAAAAATAATACAAAAATGGCTAATATACAAACTCTTTTTAAGAAAATGTAGTAATGTGAAACAAGCATAAAATAAAAAAGTCGCTCTATAAATTTAGAGCGACTCTCTGTGACTCCTACAGGATTCAAACCTGTAACCTTCTGATCCGTAGTCAGATGCTCTATTCAGTTGAGCTAAGGAGCCATTTTTATGTCGGTGATCGTCAAGCCATGTAAGCATGATTGTGTCACCTTTTCCTCCTAAAGGATTGTGACTCCTACAGGATTCAAACCTGTAACCTTCTGATCCGTAGTCAGATGCTCTATTCAGTTGAGCTAAGGAGCCTTGCAATCATTTCCGATTTGCGATTGCAAAATTAGTGTTTTTTTCTGAATTGACCAAATTTTCAGTAAAAAATATTCAACATTTTTTAAAAGTCAATGTCTAATCAGAATATTCAACGCTGCAAACTCCCTGAATACCAGTTATTGGCACAGAGAGTTTGGTTATCTTTACCGAAACCTGCGAAATGGTCTGCCACTTTTCTCTCAGTCTACCGGCGATTGACTTTGCCACTGACTCAAGCAGTTTCCATTCCCGGCCCATCATATCGCTGACCACAGCGAATATGTCCGCGTAAGAAAGGCTTGTCTCAAGACATTCATCGACAAAAGTCGCGGCGTCGGCAACTACAGTAACATCGACAATGAACTCGTTACCGACCTTGCGTTCCTGTTCAAATACACCTATGCGCGAGAAAAAACGCAGTTTCTCAAGTCTTATGGTAAATTTCGCCCCCATCAGCAATTGCCTACAGGAATCTTGTCTATACGGCGCTGATGACGGCCTCCCTCGAATTCCTCATCAAGATATGCATCAAGAATGGCCACAGCCTCTTCCCTGCTTACGAAACGCGCCGGTAGTACCAGTATATTCGCATTGTTATGCTGTTTGGCCAGGGCCGCTATTTCAGGAATCCAGCATAATGCCGCCCGTATGCCCTGATGCTTATTGAGTGTCATGGCGATTCCGTTCCCCGTCCCACACATCGCGATGCCGAATGAACATTCGCCTGACTCGACGGCCCTGGCACATGGATGCGCATAATCAGGATAATCACAGGAATCAGATGAATACGTTCCAAAATCCACCGGCTCATAGCCGCGTCCGCTCATAATCTCCATAAGGTATCCCTTCAGTTCATAACCGGCATGGTCACTTGCAAATGCAACTTTCATATCTTTATTTATTTTATTGAATGACTTTCTTAACTATATCCTTTCTGCGCTGCTTTGGAAACGCTTGTTTTTCAATGCGAACCTAACCATGAAATAATTTAGCGGCACACATATGGCCAGTGCTGGCAGCAGCGCCAGTGTCGGCCCGACTATTCCTTTGAATATAGCGACAAAACCGGTCTGCATCCCCATATTGATCAGATGACTTGCAGTAAAGGCAAGCCCTTTCTTTGCATTCGGGTCACTATGGAACGTAAAGAAACTCGAAAGTAGGAAATTGGCCACAAAACTTATGGCGTAACTGATCATGGTCGACACAACAGCCGGCACTCCGACTGCATGTAGAAAAACCACATAGATGCCATATTGCAGAACGGTGCAAAATCCGCCGACCAAGGCAAAACGTATCACCTCGGCCTTTCTCCCTCCGTCTTTAATAAATCCTTTTATGTTCATGGTATGCAGGTCTTTGTCGAGTTCTATGGAAAATCACTGATGTTTGTGTTCAGGTCAGGGCTCAGTCGGCTTTTTATCCTCTGCAGGCATATCCCGTTCAGATACTTTCTTTTCTTCGGCAACCTCTGTGTTGATCTTATATATATAATCGAGTATCTCATCACGACCTCTACCCTTTTCCGACGAGGTTATGAACACCGGAGGAAGCGCTGACCATGACAGCAGCAGTTCGTTGCAATATTCATCAACCTTGTTCTGCCCTGCCACAGGCCCCAGCTTGTCGGCCTTGGTGAAGACAATGGCAAACGGGACGTCATTCTCGCCAAGCCAGTTCAGAAACTCAAGGTCTATCTTCTGAGGGTCATGCCGGATATCGATAAGCACAAAGAGACACTCGAGCTGACAACGGTCCAGAATGTAATCATGAATCATGTGTGTCAGTTTCTCACGCTGTTCCTTACCGCGAGCAGCAAATCCGTACCCAGGAAGATCCACGAGATACCATTTGCCGTCATCCATGCGGAAATGATTTATCAGAAGAGTCTTACCCGGAGTCGCTGAGGTCTTGGCCATCTTCTTGCTCTTGCAGAGCATATTTATCAGTGAGGACTTCCCGACATTCGAGCGGCCGATAAACGCATACTCCGGCACGTCTGTGTCGGGGCACTGCCTTACATCGGGACTGCTTATCTCAAATTTTGCATTTTTGATATCCATAGTAAGTTTGTTTCAGTTAAAGGTCTTTTATGAGACTAACACCTGTTGAGAGTCTGAAGGTTCAATCCATCTCAGCCAAAACAGGCCGTGTGGATCAGACAAAGGCTTCTGTCGGTATCAGAAGCAGCCGTAATCAAGGCTATTGTTGTTTCCGATGCTCCGTCTGATACTGCCTTGACCTCTATTCCATCTCTTTGCAGTGTATTGACAAGCCTCGGCCCGAGACCCTTGATTTCCCTGATAGACTCCCGGACCACCGCAAGAATAGACAATTTGTCTTCGACTGTTATTTCGACAACATCGCCATTCTGAAGTTCGGGTTCAAACTCCTCCTTCAATATCTCAGCCGCACGCCATGCATCGGATTCTGCCAATGCCATAGAGAATGACACATCCCTGTTGGGCTGCGCCACAAGGAAAATACTTATTCCGTTGCGAGCCATGGCGTTGTAGGATCTTGAATTTATCTCCGCGACATTTGATGTCAGATTGCCCGCTACTGACACCATCGCTGTCTTCTTGACTGATGACACGCCCCTCACATCTGACGAAAGGCTGTCAGTCGAATCAGTTATCAGGGTCCCGGGAGCGGTTGGGTTGAATGTGTTGAGAATCCTGATGGGGATGTTTTTATGAAAGACCGGATAAATCGTAGGGGGATAAATGACCTTGGCTCCAAACGAGCAAAGTTCCATGCTTTCGATAAATGACATATGGTCAATAACCCGGGCATCCCTGATGATACGGGGATCTGCGGTCATGAATCCGTCTACATCGGTCCAGATCTCAAGTGAATCAGCGTTGAGGGCAGCAGCAATCAAGGCTGCTGTGTAATCGCTACCCCCTCTACCCAAATTGGTAATCTCCCCACTCTCTCTGTCGCGAGATATGAAGCCCCCCGTCACAACAGTGCGCTCGAGCGGCATGGTGAATGTATCCTGTATCAGGCGGTCTGTCAACTGTCGCGCCGCTATATCCTTGTTAAACCATTTCTCGGTCTTCATGAATTCGAGTGAGTCCTTATGAACCGCGTCCTGAAGCATATTTGCCACAATAACCGAAGACATTCGCTCACCGAAACTTACAATCTGGTTAAGTGTCTTCTCCGGAAGATCCCTAATCAGCGACAGTCCGGTATAGAGATCCTCGAGTTGCGAAAGTAATCCTCCGACAATGTTCATCACTTCCCCACGTCTATTCTCCGGCACAACAGCATCTATGATATCGAAATGCCTCCTTGACATCTCAAGCATGCTTGTCTTGAAAGCCATATCGCCTTCAGAAGCCATATGTGCCGTTGCTATCAGACGGTCAGTCAGACCGCCCAGGGCCGATACCACGACAACTGCGGGCTCATCGAGGGAATCAACGATATTCCTGACGTTGGTGAGGCTGCCGACAGTGCCGACAGACGTGCCTCCGAATTTCAATACCTTCATTGTTACCTTTTAGGGCTGCATTATTAGGGTTAGACTTATATACCGAGGCTTCCCCACGCCGTCGGTTTCAAATGACAAAGTTACAAAAAAAACGCCAACCATTGGGCAGGTCGGCGAAAAAATGATGTCTAAAAACTCACTTCACAAGAATTCTGAGCGATATTGTCACGTCATTCATATACTCTATGGTACCAGTCAAGTGTCCGGTAATATGTCTCGTCGCGCGAGTCTGTGCCAAGATAATAGTGGGCGCTGATTCCGGAAATATTGGCCGTCTCCCATGGTTTGAGCCAGAAATTTTTATCAGACTGGGCATGATAGATCACTGCTTCATCCATTGCGTCTGAAAGTCTCTCCTCAAGGTCGGGACGCCCGTTGAGTCTTGCAATGGAACCGTAGAATTGCTTAAAATCATAGAAAGGGACGCCCGAGGTCCTGGAGTAATTGACAAGTTCCACGGTCGAAGGCATTGTTTCTCCGGACAGAAGTATTTCCTTTGCAACATCAGCCAGTGATTCTATCTTACTCATATCTGTAACTGCGACTGTAACCGGATCTGCGGATTTAGCATAGAATTCATAAAATGCTTTTGCGGCTGCCACGACATCAGGATTTTCGCGGAGAAGATACGGAAGCACCTGGTCGTACGCCATACCATACTGCCAAACCTCTGACGGATACCCCACAAAAGTTTTGCATTTGTCACGCAACTGATATATAGTCTCGATTCCTGACATATAGCAGCAGTCAAACCAGATGGTCTCGAACTTGTACGGGGGGATGGAGGCTGCAAGTTCATCAATCTCAACCCAGTCGGTCCTCGACCCATTGCCGCTGTACTCGCCTCCATATCCATATACCTCCGGGGGAGATACTACATTATGATCAGTAAAAAAAGGTTTCCATGACATTCCATGCCCCCAGAAAATCAAATCGTATGCCGCGTGTGGAAAAATGGAAAGCGCATAATCAACCACCTCCTTTATTCTGTCGGGATGCGTCGACAAGACATCTCTGTCAAACCTCTTTAACAGTCGGAACTCGAAACGTCTGTCTCCCCCTCCCGATGACTTTACGGCGCGGTAGAGCCCGCAATTCTCTTCATCGTCGGTCCTGAATACGAGGAGCTGACAGGTCTTGGCGTCTACTTTCAGCATCGCCTCAAGCATCTCGTTGGAATCATCAACAAAATCATGGGAAAGACTGCTCCGGTTGACGGCATATACCAGTACAGCACGTTTCACGCCATCTGCATCCACTGCATTATTTTCAGAGTTGGGATCGCGGCCGCTCTCCTCGCAACTTACCAGCAAGAAGACTGACAATATATATAGGATTATTCGCTTCATATGTCGGATCCAGGTCATTTACATAGCCTTAATTTAGTCTCATAACGCGAAAAATCAAATATTCTGCTATAAAATCTACTCAATATTTTATTTTTTCACAATTTTAAGTTAAATTTGCGCCAAAGTGTTAAAATATGGAGCCTCAGGGTTCAGTAAAGGGCATTTCTGATTCTCCCCGGATATTCCGTTTTTTTGCACTTTATATAGAACCAAAAGCGAATCTTGATTGTTAAAATTTCATAAACTGAGTAAAGTATTATAAAATTCACACATGAGGTTCATTAAGAGTTTTGTACTCCTACTCAAACTAATACATTGCAATAGATGAAAAAATCTTTGATGTGGATGCTGACCGCAGTGATGTCTATCACATTTGTGGCATTGCTCTATTTTCAGATCATGTATCTTGAGAATATGGTAAAAATGCGGGGCGAGCAATTTACCGAGGGGGTAATGCGCTCACTCAACACCACGTCTGAGTTTCTGGAGAAGCAAGAGACGCTTCACTTCCTTGAGCAGGATGTCAATATCATTGAATCAAGTTTTTATGATGATTACAATAGCACCGGGGACGCAAATCTGAAGTATTCTGTTGAAAATCCTGACGGGACTGTGACCAAGTACACACTCTCGTCAGAAGTCGAGTCTCCCCACCGCATAGTAGGATTCTCCTTTCCCTCAGCCACCCAGAATGTTGGCTCGCGTTACGGAGCCATGCAGGAAGTGATACGAAGCCAGTATCTCTATCAGAAAGGATTGCTGAATGAAGTGATTCTTTCAATCCTCCGTGACTCAGGCTCGCGACCGATTATGGAACGTGCCGACTCCACAATGATAAGAAATTGTCTGACAGCCGAACTTGCTAACAATGGTGTGAATGTACCGTTCGCGTTTGCTGTGGTGGACCAGCATAACGATCCGGTATACATGACTGAGGGGTACAAGCCCGGAGATAGGGATATATACAGCATTCCCCTCTTCGGCAACACTGACTCAAGTTACACTTTATGTGTTGAGTTCCCGACCAAGAACAATTATATCTTCAAGTCCGTGCGGTTCATAATTCCATCGTTGGCTTTCACGGTGATCCTGCTGGTAATATTCCTCTATACGCTTATCATCGCGTTCAGGCAAAAGAATCTGGCGGAGATTAAGACAGACTTCATAAACAACATGACCCATGAATTGAAGACTCCGATATCGACAATATCTCTTGCAGGCCAGATGCTGAGTGATCCCTCGATACGCAAGTCTCAGTCAAGTCTGACACATTTGTCCGAGGTGATTGTTGAGGAATCAAAGCGTCTCAGGTTTCAGGTCGAGAAGGTACTGCAGCTCTCTGTACTTGACAAGACAGGCGGTACCCTGAAGTTCACAGTGGTCAATGCCAACTCTATAATTTACAATGTCGTAAATACATTCAAGCTCAAGGTAGAGAAACAGGGCGGCACTCTTGATGCTAAACTTGATGCTCTCTACGCTGAGGTAAATGTAGACGAGATGCAGTTTACAAACGTAATCTTCAATCTGCTCGACAACGCATTGAAATATATGAAGGAGGATGAGGAGCCGAAACTCGAGATAACGACTGCCGACCTGCCCGGCAAACGTCTTGAGATACGCATTGCCGACAATGGAATCGGAATCAAGCGAGAGGATGCCAAACACATCTTTGAGAAATTTTACCGTGTATCAACCGGCAACCGTCATGATGTGAAGGGCTTTGGTCTCGGACTGGCGTACGTCAAGAAAATGATAACCGCCTTCGACGGTGCAATCAACGTTGAGAGTGAATTCGGCAAGGGCAGCGTATTTATTATAACCCTGCCTCTTGCTCCCGAAGATTGATTAAAAAGAATTGTTCAATATGAATTTTAACGATTTCACTTCTTAATGCGGAATATTTAAAATTCATTTGTTATAAATATATGAAAAATTAACATAATTAGGGTACCCGCAGCCATATAACGGACACTATCTGTCAGGGCGGCGAAACTCTATGATAACTTCATATCAACATGGATGAGAAATTGAAAATACTGCTTTGCGAAGACGACGAGAATCTGGGCATGCTGTTGCGTGAATTCCTGCAGGCCAAAGGATTCAACGCCGACCTATGCTCTGACGGAGACAAGGGCTACAAGGCATTCCTTAAGGGGAAATACGATTTGTGTGTCCTCGATGTGATGATGCCCAAGAAAGATGGTTTCACGCTCGCACAGGAAATTCGCAACGTAAACAGCGAGGTGCCCATTATTTTCCTTACAGCCAAAAACATGAAAGAAGATGTTCTTCAAGGTTTCAAGATCGGCGCTGATGACTATATCACCAAGCCTTTCTCGATGGAAGAGCTTGTGTCGCGAATCAGCGCCATTCTGCGTCGTGTCAGAGGCAAGAAGGATAAGGAGATCACAGTCTACAAGATCGGGAAGTACACATTTGACACTCAGAAGCAGACCCTGATTGCCGACAACAAGTCTCAGAAGCTCACCACTAAGGAGTCTGAGCTTCTGTCGCTGCTTTGCCAGCATATCAACGAGATTCTTGAGCGCAATTACGCGCTGAAATCAATCTGGATAGACGACAATTACTTCAACGCGCGGAGCATGGATGTCTATATCACCAAACTCCGTAAACTGCTGAAGGACGATCCCAACATCGAGATTATCAATATCCACGGCAAAGGCTATAAACTTATAGCCCCCGAGGAGGAGGATTAACTCATCCGACAGGCTATTGAAACGGCGATTATGTGTGACTTCGCATAATCGCCGTTTTTATTGACTCCACACTGTGTGGAATAATGAAATATTTGTAATTCTCCGCGATATAAAACGGGGAAAACGGGGATAAAATTAAATGCAAGAAAATAAACGGATTAGCAAGATGCTGTTTTTCCGCGAGTTGCTCGCAAATGGGGTGATTTTCTCAAAAAGTACACCTTTTGTACCCCGTTACAAAATCAATCGGGATATGTGAAGTGTTAAGGCCTGTAAACGGCGATTTTCAAAATCTTAAGACCCCGCTTATCTTTGCGGTAAATTCATGATTTATGGCAAAAATAGAAAATCGCAAGAAACAGAATCCCAAGCACCAACAGTCCGAGTTGAGCGAGGGACGCGCCAGCCTCTATCTGGAATACTATATAGGTAGAACCGAGACTCCCGTGCTTGACGAGAACGGTGAGCAGGTGTTCTACACCGAAGGGGCAATGGCGGGGAAACCCAAATTCAAAATCAAGCATACCCATAAAAAGGAGAATCTCAACCTCTACATCTGGCTTCGTCATCCAGAACGACAACATGACTCTGCAAAAGGAGGTTCTGTTGCCCGAAGAAATAGACCGTCTTGTGGATACACGTTTCGACGGCGAGAAAACCGAGATACACAGGGCCTTCATTTTCGGTCTTTATACCGGGGCGCGCTGGTGCGACACAAGCAAGCGGACTTACCGCAACGTGGACTATACCACAAAGACCCTGCGTTTCCAGCAGCAGAAAACAAAGGGACACAGCAATTGCAGCCGGGTTATCGTTCCGCTGAACGACACACTCATCCGTCTTATCGGACAGCCGGGAAGCGACGATTACGACGAGCGCATATTCAAGGTGCCACTTTATGATACCTGCAACCGCTATCTCGGCAAATGGGTGAAGATGGCCGGAATAAAGAATAAAATATCATGGCACTGCGCCGCCACAGTTTTGCATTGAATGTACTTAACCGAGGAGCCAACATCAAGACGGTATCCCCCAACACCATATCGTTCTATACCCGCGTACTCCGCGCTGTGTATCATCGTGCGGTCGAAGATGACATCATCGAGAACCGCAATCCGTTCCGAAAGGTATATACCGGGGTTGACAAGACTGTAAAAAGAGCATTGCCGTTGACTGTCATCAAAAAATCAAAGCATTGGACTTGTCGCTATCTCAGGCACTCGACTACGCCGCGATATGTTCCTGATGAGCTTTTATCTCATAGGAATGAGCTTCATCGACATGGCTTTCCTGAAAAAGTCGGACCTCAAGAACGGTTATGTAACCTACCCCCGTCGCAAGACCGGTCAGCAACTCATCATCGAATGGACAAAGGAGATGCAGATGATCCTCGACAAGTATCCTGAAAACAAAACCGACTACCTTCTTCCAGTCATACGCAATCCCGGACTCAACGAGCGTTGCACCTACCGCAACACAGGCTACAACATCAACCACAACCAGAAACGAATCGCCGGGATGGTCGGTGTAACAATCCCTCTGACCCTCTATGTCGCACGCCACAGCTGGGCGTCCGCCGCCAAAGCCAAAGGCATCCCCTTATCTGTAATCTCTGAGGGCATGGGTCACGACAGCGAGGCAACCACCCAAATCTATCTCGAGAGCCTCGACTCTTCCGTCGTTGACAAAGCCAACAGCCTGATATTGAAATCTCTCTAATAGTGTTCAGCTATTGCGGCATCCTCTCACTAAACATACATGTCTTCCTAAGAAATATTATTGCCTCAGCACCACCCGGTTCTGAGGCATCGTTGTTTAGCAATTGTCCAATTCTCTTGTTTAGAGAGTCTTAACCAAGTGCAAAGTTACGAAATAATTCTGAGATTGCGGCTATATTCGGCATTATTTTTTTAACGAGCCATTGGATTTTCTCACATTGTTTAGCAAGTGGCCTTATTTGAATCACTAAACCATCTGATTTCCAATTAGGATATAGAGCATCCATCTCTCTAAACAAGAGAGGCTTGCCATTAAACGACAAAATCAATCAATATCAGAATGCAGACTACAAAGAAATCATTTCTTGCATTAGTACTATTTCTGCTTCCATTTCCAATGATATGCAAAGCTCAATCATCGGTAATGGAAGTGTCTTGGAATGTGTACACTACTAACTATACAGGGCTGTTAGTCTTGTATCCGAACAATCAAGGCATTCTGAAAATTTGTTCATACGATCCGACTATTGGGACAATTTGGATAGAGCAAGATGCGACACTGACAAATCAGTATGATATTTTCGGCAACCGTACTTCTTACATCAACTGTCGAAATCCGAGGACGTCAGCCAATATAGTCTACTATGCTGACAATTTTGTAATTTTTCCTAATGGAAGAATGTATACTCAAGATGCCGGTGGCACTTGGTCAACTCAAATAGTTGCCCAGATGATACAAACATACAATTGGCAGTCAAAAATGAAACAGTATAATATTCAACAACAAAGAAAATAAAACCAAATGAAAAAATTTCTCTCGTTCATGATGGTAGTGCTCTGCGCTTGCGCATTCACATCCTGCATAGGCAAAGAAGATGAGCCCGAAATCTCAACTGGCATAGAAGATGACGGTACGGGTCGTACTCCTACAAGGAGTGAACTAATTGGTAAATGGCAGAGCAATGAATATCAAGGCTGGGAACCTCGTCTTGAACAGAACGTTGTAATCGCCAGAGAACTAAATCTCAGCGATGATGGCACATACACAAATAGGTATCGTGGACACCTTACTCAAGCTAAAGATGGCTCCGAACTTTCTACAACTGAATTCGGTAACTGGGAGGAAGAACGTGGCACTTGGACTTATAATGAGAGTACGGCAGAAATCTCGTATGTGCCAAACTTTGATGAAAGGGTAAATTATGAGACCACCAAAATGGAATCATACGAATACTCCAACTATAAAGAAAAGTGCCTGATTAAAACATCGGGAACTTACAATGGTATGTGGATTACGCTTGACACTTATCTGAAGCGTTCAGGTAACAAGGGTGATTTGCGATATGCCGTAAGTAAAAAATGAACTAATGACCTCTCGAAATATAATATCAAGTATCCGTCAATCCGTTTTCTCGAAAGACGTATTGACGGCTGCCTTAAACCTTACCGGAGAGTCTCAATCAGAACTTTTTGGCATTGCTCAGGAAAAACGACTTGCCGCTTTTCCTGACAATCATGTTCAAGTGCGGAGTGTAATTGAGACCTCTAATGTTTGTAGGCAAAAGTGCCGCTATTGTGCCATTGGAGGAAAAGACCAAAAACTCAATTACACTCTTGATTCCAATGCAATCAGCCTTCTCATCAGTTATCTTTATCAAAAGGGTCGGCGCAATATCCTTTTGCAATCAGGAGAAAATGTTAATGAAGACTTTCTGAAAAATACAGAGGAGGCTATTACGACATCAAAGGAATCGTATCCGGATTTGAGGATTATACTATGTATGGGTAATCTTACTTATACACAGTATGAGAGATTATATAAAGCCGGTGCTTCTGACTATATTTTGAAATTTGAGACCTCCAATGAGGAGCTGTTCAAATACTGTAAGCCTAACGATACTCTTACCAATAGACTTGAATGTATTGAAATGCTTCACGAAATTGGGTATAGGGTTGGTTCAGGAAACATCGTGGGGCTACCTGGGCAGACAGTATATGATTTGGTGAGGGATTTGGAGCTTATCCATAAGCTCCCGTTGTCCATGAACAGTACCACCATATTTATACCTGCCGAGAACTCGGCATTTGCCAATGAGCCTGCCGGGAATCCAATTTATACTCTTAATATGATGGCTCTTATGCGAGTCATGAACCCTCATAGACTGATGCCTACAACCAGTTCATTGGAGAAAATGATACCGGATGGACAATTCCTTGGATTGCAGGCAGGAGCAAATACAGTAACCATTCATGATGGTACACCAGAAGACTTGCAGCAATATTTCCCCATATATTCTGCAAAGCGTGTACGTCCACAAATGGAACATTTTAAGGATATTCTTGAAAGAGCAGGAATTAAGACAGACAATCTGAATTCATAACAATGAAAGAACACTCTGCATATATAAATCAATCGACTCCGCGATGGGAGGAATTCAAGCGATTCCAAGAGCTTGGACTCATTCCTGTGCATGGGGATTTTTCTCCTGCCGGCGTCCACTATCCTCCAATCACAAATTATCTTCCGACCACACAAGAGGAAGCTTATCAGAATTATACGGAAACGAATCCGAGTGAGTTTGATGTCTATGTTCACATCCCTTTCTGTCATAAGAGATGTTTATTTTGTCATTACCCATCTCACTATAATTGTGGAGATTCGGAAAAAGACACCTATCT
The DNA here is from genome assembly GCA_014867205.1 of Muribaculaceae bacterium. Classification (GTDB taxonomy): domain Bacteria; phylum Bacteroidota; class Bacteroidia; order Bacteroidales; family Muribaculaceae; genus Lepagella. The sequence continues at coordinate 299,600 of WGUO01000001.1, forward strand.
CGATGCGCTTGAAAAGGAAATGCAAAACTGGCTCTCTTTCCGAGGAATTGAACGTATTAAATCTCGTTCTATTCTGATGGGAGGTGGCACTCCAACCGACCTATCGCCAGAACAATTAAAGCGATTCCTTACGTTCTTTACAAAGTACGTTGACATATCTCACTGCCCCCAGTTTAATTATGATGTAGATCCGTCGACGCTCGTCGGAGAGAAGGGACTTGAACGACTAAGAATTATAAAAGACTTCAACGGAGATAGGCTTACCATTGGAGTCCAATCTCTTAATGATGATGTCCTGCGTAAAATGAATCGCTCACACAATTCTGCTATTGCCAAAGAATCAATAGAGAATTGCCTTAAAATGGGTTTCAAAGTTAACATTGAATTCATTTACGGTCATCCCGGAGAAACTCTTGACAATTGGATTGATGTCATTGATGAAGCTTGTAATCTCGGTGTCGATGAAATACAACTTTATCGTTTAAAAATTGAACCTTACGGTGATCAGGAAGGCACAATAAAGAAATTTGCGTCGTACCGGCCAGAGGAACTTATCTCGGTGGAAGATACCATCCGCATGAAAGAGATTTCTAATTTGATTCTTGCGGATCACGGATACTCAGAGAATCTGCGAAGAGTGTTTACTAAAGATAAACGCAATCTATCTATATATGCCTATAATCAATGCTGTCGTCTCAGAGATCAGGTTGGGTTTGGTATATCCGCTTTCAGTAGTCTTAATGACAGATTCCTAATTAACACTCCAAGTTTTGAGGAATACTATCAGCGGATTGCTTCAGGACAGCTTGGAGTAAATAGAGCACTTCTGAGAAACCCTCTTCAACAAATTCTGTGGTCCATAATTCTTCCTCTGAAGAATTACTACATAGATAAAAATCTGTTCAAGAAAATCAATGGGGTGGATTTATCTACTGTGTTTCAAGATAAGTTCAATCTACTTAAACAGTATGGTCTTGTTACTGAGTCTGAGAATAGGATGGAACTTACGCCAACAGGTGCTTTTTATTCCGATGAGTTAGTCCACATTTTCTACGAAAACCAGCACCAGTCATTTCCTCCAGAAGATTTCAATCCTGGAGTTCTCAACCCATATAATAAATGAGATTCAGCAGTTTTCTCATACTGTCCGGCGCAATTGCGGGATTATATCTTTCAGCCCAACCTCGATATGAGATTGGACTGAAAGATCCGTCTTCGTTAGTAAGGGTAGGCATGGATCCACACCCTACTGACAGCACCGATATTGCTTTGGCTTATACATTACTTGGTGCGATAGAGCATAATAATGTCGATTCTATTGCCTATGTACGTGACGCTTGGTATAGAAAATCAATAGGCAACTCAACGAAAGACAAGGCGTATAGCTCGTTAACCTATATTCTTTCCAGATTTCTTTCTAAAGACTGCACAGATGAGATTGCTTCTGAGAATGAAAGGATGCTTACAGATGACCTGTATCATTATTTCGTAGATAATGATTTTGAACATCTTAAGAAATATCTGACTCTAAAGTATGAGTTAAATAATTACCGACCAAGAAGCGTAAAAGAATTTATTGAACAACGAACATTCTATGAGGATTTTTTGATGTTCAATGATCCTAACCGAAATGACTGGGATTATACTCGCGAAGTAATCGAACTACTACCTTTAAGAGAGGGCGACAAAGTTGCTGATATTGGTTGTGGGTTTGGCTATAATGCTATTCGGCTAAAGGATAAAGTCGGCCAGAATGGTTTCGCATATGCTACCGATACGGAAAAGAATTACATAGAGTATCTTGATAAGTTTCTTTCCGACCATAGAATCGATGGAATTATTCCTATAAATTCCACGTCCAACGATATTTCCGTTCCGGATTCATTGGATATGGTATTTATGAGTTCTCTATACCATATTATCTACACTTGGTCCAGAGAGGATGAACGCAAGGCATTTCTTTCGTCTATAAAATCAAAACTGCGAGAGGGCGGATATTTTGTAGTCGTTGACAATATCAACCGTCATGGCGACGAGTTAAATAATTGTCATGTAAATCCATTATTGGTAGAGGCACAACTCGGCTTTTGGGGATTCAAACCGTATTTGACAAAACAATTGTCTGATCAAAGATATGTTTCCGTCTTTGTTAATGACAGCACTTATGTTCCTGAACACATTGCTGTGAATAATGAAGGACCGATAATCTCTATTGATAACCAGAAATCAATAGTACATATCGGTAGTCTTGATTCTTATGACATCACAGACAAAGGTGTGGATGCTGCTCAATATGTCTATGATTTCTTAGGAAATGGAGATGTTTCTTTAGCTAATATTGCCATTGAAAAATATAATGATATTATTCCACAAGAGAACTTTGGAGGTGAGTATTCTGCATTGCAATGGCTTTGTGAAGCCATGACTGCAACGCCAGAGGAAAGAGAGTCAATGCTATCTAACAGATTGACTCGTAGTTTCTATAAAACTATGACAGCCGACAGCTGTAAAATATCTCGATACTATCTCCTTCATAAATATAAACTTGGGAATGACTCTATAAGAATGATGTCTGATTCCATACTCGAAATGAGTGGAGAGGTCGGAAGAACCCATCGATCATATCTTGAAGATTATATTTTGGCACTTAATCCAAAGCGTCATCTATGGGAAAAGACCGACTCTTTAATTGCCAGACTTGGCATACAAAAAGGAGATACTATTGCAGACATAGGGAGTGGCTCCGGTTTTTTTACTGATAAGTTCTCACAACTGGTAGGATCACAAGGCCATGTGTATGCATTAGAAATTAAAGATGAGCATATAAAATCGTTAGATGAATTTATTAAAGATGAGCATATAAATAATATAACGGTAATCAAGGGAAAAGAAGATTCTCTAATCCTTCCGAAACCTGTTGACAAAATGTTTATGTGTTCATTATACCATATTATGTATGGTGTCATATCAGACAAGGATCGAGATGCTTATCTGAAAAGTCTAATTACACAATTAAAAGATGGAGGAGAGCTAATTATCGTTGACAATGGTCCCGTTAACGATGAAACTTTACCATATCACGGACCATACATCAGCAAAGAGTTGATTATAACTCAACTTGGATTTTATGGGTTTGAATTAGTCGATTATTATCAATTCATCCCTCAACGCTATATGCTGAAATTCAAACTCAATAAATAATAGAACGCAAATGAAAAGAACGCTCCTACTTATTATCTGCGGCATTTTAGCATTTTCATACAGCAATCAGGCTGTTGCTCAAATGTTTGATGCTTATGAACAATGGGAAGATGATGAAAGAACCATCTTGACAGCCAAGTGGTCGCAACTATTTTATGAACTGAATGTCGGCTTTAATGTAAACAGGACAAGTTCAAGTTGGGATTACAAGGCTGACTTCCTCTATTTAGGTTTTGGCGTAGGTTATCCAGTAAATACGGAAAATGCATGGCGCAAATTTCTACCGGCTCAAAAAATTCCAGATAATGAAGAGGAAGCTGAACTTTTTGGTTCTATGGATACTAAAAGCGTTTGGGGAGGCAAGGTTGGTCTTGGATGGATACACTATTTTAATCATGCTATCGGGTTCTACACTCAGGTAAGTTGGGCTTTTCTTGGCGATTTTGGAAGTGGAGCGTCTTCAGATGGCACCACAATAGAAACTGATAGTCAAGCTACAAAAAGTACATTTATATATAATACTGTGCCTATTGAAGCCGGAATTTGTGTGAATATGTGGAAGCATCTTCATGTTCAAGGTGGTGTAACATATATGTGGAAGGAAATTCCACTATTGACTGTTGGTATTGGTGTAAATTTCTAAAGAGTTGAAATATGGCTTTATGGGGCATATTATCAGCGTTATTGTCTGCTTGCTCTTGGGCATTTGGAACAATAACATTTGAACGCATCGGAAAGGCTGTACCGTTTGTAGGTATCACCTTTCTTAAAGGTGTGTTTAGTATTCTGCTGATGATATTGCTCCTTGTCGTAACAGGTGGCTCATATCCGATTGGATGGTGGGAGTTTTCATTTCTCGCTTTAAGCGGAATCGTCGGTATTACCATAGGAGATTCCTTATTTTTCAAGTCCCTTCAAGACCTGGGCGCTAAAACTCAAGTCATATTCTTCCTGCTCGGGCAGATTATGACAATGATTCTATCGCTATTATTTTTAGGCGAATTATTATCAGTTGAACAATACATTGGAGCGTTTATATTACTTACTGGTGTAATTGTAACCACATGGGGCACCCAGACCAATCATCCTAATAAAACAAGAGGTATCATATTGGGTTTAGCCTCTATGACGTGTTTTTCCGTTTCAGCGATAATGGTTAAAGCTGCAATTTCAGATATTCCTGTCATTACAGCAACTTTTTACAGAATGGTCTTTGGTACAATCTTTACATTAGGGTATGGGTTAGCTTCAAAGAATTTTTCAAGTTGGATTCACCCGCTGAAGGACAAGAAACTTTTAGGACTATTCATATTTAATGTTATTGTTATTACCTATGGCGGTTTCTTGCTATCAATGGCGGCAATCAAATATATATCTGTTTCGTTAGCGTCTGTCTTAGGGGCTACCGAACCAGTATTCGTTCTTTTGCTTGCATTCTTGCTCATGCGAGAAAAAGTAACTAAAAGAGAACTTATTGGTACCATAGTGACTTTGGCTGGTCTCTTCTTAATCATAAACAGTGAGCGATTATGAAAACGAGACCAGTTACGACATTCTTATTGTTATTGACTGCTATTATAGGTAGTGCTTCGACATATAAGATTTCCGGAACAATTACTGATGAGGAAACAGGATTTCCCGTCGAAGGTGCGTCTGTTTCATTCAGACTAAAGGGAAAACTCTATGCTTCAATGTCCGATTCTTTAGGGATTTATCAGTTTTTACTGCCCGAAAAATCTCGCTTCGTAATGAAGGTATCTCATATCGCTTATCAACCTAAAACAAAATTGATTATTCCGCAGACATCTGATATTATAGAGCATTTTGTTTTAACCCCTAAAAACAACACACTTAATGAAGTTGTGGTAAGTGCTAATGCTTCTCGCGTAGCACAAAGGAATGATACAACGGTTTACTTTGCTAATGCTTACAAAGTGAATACGGATGCCACTGCATATGATCTGATTACTCAGAAACTTCCTGGCATAGGAATTCGAGATGGCAAACTTGAGGCTCATGGAGAAACTGTTAAAGAAATTCTTATTGATGGGAAAGAGTACTTTAGAAGTGACATTACCTTGTCTTTGAAAAATCTCCCTGCAGACATAATAAATGAGATTCAACTCTTTGATCAAATGTCCGATTATTCGAGATTGACTGGATTTGATGACGGTACACGTCGAAAAACAATCAATCTGATTACTAAGAAAGGAATGAATCAGAGTTTATTTGGCAAAGCTTATGCCGGCTATGGACTTGACAATTATTATCGAGCCTATGGTATGTTAAATTGGTTTCAGGGAGATCGGCAATTATCAGTATTCGCACAAGCAAATAACACAAGCGAGCAGAATTTTTCAATGATAGACTTGTTGAGTACAACTGGAACATCAATGAATACTGCACCGCAACAGTCTCCTTACAGCAAAGGAAGTAGTGACAATACTTTTCATCCGGCCACATCTAATGATGTCTCAGATATGATGGTAGGAGGTTATTCTGCCGGAGAGACAACAACAAAAGCTGTAGGCACAAACTTTTCTGATATATGGGGACACTCCAATAACGTGGCTTTCTCCGGGCATTATATGTTCAATAATGCCATTAACGAAACTGACTATGATATCCGAGATGATTATTATAATGAAGGCGCAAATGCGAACCTTCAGACACAATATGTTAGAACGGATAACACTAATCACCGTTTCAATACAAAAAATGATTGGGATATTACGAAATCAAGTCATTTAATGTTCAGACCGTCGGTATTATATCAGCATCAAAAAGAATATTCAGAAATGTTTATTTCTGAGGAAGGTCATACCACTCTCGATATAACTCCAATGCTGGAGCAAAACCAAAATACCGATCAAGAGGCGTTGTCAACCAGTAACGAACTGATGTTTATCCATAAGTTTGAAAATTATGGAAGTTCTTTGAGTGCAAATCTCAAATATTCGTTTGAAAACACCGATGAGGATTTAGTATTATCTCTCAATAATATTCAAGACGCAAGAAAAAGTAGTCAGACAACGTGGTCTCAAAATCGTTCACAAGGATTTGCTGCTGTAGGTTCATATATTCACCCTTTTGGCAGGTACATTCGTATTAAAGCCGATGCAGGATGGAGTTCCACGTACAGAATTATTAAGAGACATACATTGCGTAGCGATTCTCTAAATATAACGATGGCAGTTGACTCTGTTCTGAGCGGTAAAACAAGATCAGATTATGGTGGCTTCCTGTGCGGATTATCATTCCTTTATGATCGCAGACATACTCAAATTGTGGCTGGAGCTGAATATCATATGTATCGATTATACTCGGTAAATGACATTACTCGTAAATCTAATGAAACGCCTGCAATCTTGCCATTCCTGCATATAAGACATCAGTGGGGAGAAAATAGTAATCAATTACATTTTCAATATAAAACAGACCAGATATTTCCGACAACTCAACAGTTACAGGATGCAATCAATAATGTGAATCCTACCCTTGCTGTAAGAGGAAATGTTTATCTGACGCCACCATATAATCATTCCGCGACTATTCGGTTGTTGATTCCAGGAAAAAACAATGGAGGTATTTTTGTCTTCTTTGTTAATGCTGAGTTACGTCAGAATTATATTGCAAACAAGAGGTCAATTGCGGGTGGTGCTTTAGGTGCTGCTGAATCAAGAAGTCAGTTGTTGTCTTACGTCAACACAAACGGATATTGGTCTGCAAGTGGATTATTGGCTTATGGATTCCCATTACACTTAATTAAATCCAATATAAATATATCATCTCTGTTACGATATAGTCATATCCCGGGCTATTGGGAGACCAACAAGTCTTACAACAATCAGTTTAATTGGAATAGTAGTCTTACTATCGGAAGTAATATTAGTAAGGCTGTGGATTTTGTCGTAGATTTCAACTTGCAATATCTTAACGACAAGAATGCTTCTCATCCTTTGCTGGACGTGAATTACTGGACTTTTTCATTTGGTGGTCAGCTAAATTGGCAATTTTTGCCTCATTTCAAACTCGTAGCAGAATGTGGTAGAACAGCATATTATGGACTCGGAACAAATGATATGAACGCAATCATTTGGAACATGGCTCTTGCATATAAGTTCCTTAAAAATAATACAGCAGAAGTCAGACTGTCATGTGATGACATATTAGACCAAAACAACTGCTTTACACAGCAGACAAATGAGCTGTTCCGACGAAAGACGGTTGCAAATGTCATTGGGCGTCATGCAATGCTGACCTTCACATATAACTTTAACACCTATAAAAAGTAACGATATGAGACTAATCAAACCAATTATCGCAGCATTATCGTTAGTAATTGTTCCAGCCGTATTTGGACAACAAGACGTTGCTGAGAACAAGCTTATGACCTTATCAGAATATATGCAAAGTTATCCTAAATGTATCACGCAAGAAGTGGTATACGACGGATGTACACTCCTGGTAAATTCAGACGGAGAATATTTGTTTGGTCAGTTTAATATCTTGCATCCCGAACTGCAAATGCGTATTCTTATGCAAGGGATTACTTTTTATGTTGACCCGACGGGAAAAAAGAAAGAAAAGTATGCAATCCATTTCCCTGCTGCATCTGCTGTTGAGGGCATAATGTCTCAAATGGCTCCTCCTGAACCGGGAGATGATATGGAGCAAAGCGTCCTACCGGATATTAAGCCACTGGTTACTTCTCTTGCCCGTATTGGAGTGGAATATGACATAAACCGAAAACATCAGACGTTTGATAGCGCTTGGTCGTCAATAAATATCGAAGACAGTACACATTGTCTCTCGTATACTTTCATTATTCCTGTGGAGCAGATGCTTTCTGAGAAAAAATTGTCCAACACATGGAAACTTGGTCTATATTCTGAAGGAGGAAGGCCGACTAACGGCGGTCCCGGAATGAATGGTCGAGAGCAAGGTCCCGGAATGAGAGGGCCCGGAATTGGTAGTAATCGGAATGAAAATACTAACTCAAAAGTCGATTTGAGAAAGATGATGATGAATGACATAGAAGTCTGGATTCCATTCTCTTTTGAAGAAGCTTGCTCATTAGAGCAGAATAATGACGAAGAATAAAAAAGCAACAACGATATGATAACAATGAAATTCAAACGCCTTATGACGGTATTGCTTATTGCTTTTACCGTTTCTGCGACAGTGTCAGCACAGTACCGTCGCCAACCGCCTCAAGCTCCAAGCGAATATGGGGTTTCTAACCTAATAGGTGTAATAGGTGGTATCGCTCTTACCAGTAACCCTCCTGCATTACAGACCTATACAGGGAAGGCAAGTTACACCGATGGGAATGGAGGCCTCACATATCTTTACCATAATCAGGTAAACGGCTGGTATGCTTTTGAATGGCAGCTTTCAATGGTTTTCTCATCTGTTAGTTTTCTGGAATCTGCGGATGATGAGGACCGCTGTAAGTTCATATTCCCGGTTGACTTTAGATGGTTCCTTGGCAATCCAGTGATATCCGCCTACTGCGGCGCAGGTTTGCAATACAATACAGTATGGGTATTCACTGATAATGGGGCAACTGAGCGTTGGGATCCCTGGTTGGGGTACTATGATGACCCCAATATGCCTGATTGGGATTGGACAATCAACCAGCTTAGTGCCAACCTCGCGTTTGGTCTAAAAATCGGTTTTGGCAACACAGATACCGCGTTCAAAAAGCACGCTTTAATTCTCGGTACAAAATTCCATTTCCCAATGGTAAATGCCTCTGACTCGCGTAGCAGTGGAGATAAATCAATAGACTTGTCCCGCGACAGAACAAACGTATCTCTTACTGGAGCCTTATCGTTTGATGTTGGCAAAGGCTGGACATTCAAGTTTGACTATGAGTTACCGTGCGGTGGCAATAATACGTATGAGATAAACGACGGTGGACATTCGACGTTCTTAAACAGCCGTTCACAATCTCTTTCTTTAACAATCTTGAAACGTATATGAGCTGAGACATAATTCGAGATAGAGGCATTTATCCATGTCGTGTTTGCATCTCGTGAAACGCATAAAGTTTGATTATGAATACTTCTTTGGAAAAGACTCTTTCAATTCGGTATACAACATAATCTCTAACGCGCTATCAATATAGTATCTTTTAATCAAAACTCAATGAGAATTTGGAAATTTATAAAGAAATGGACTGTAAAGTTTTTCAATTGGTGGGTAGATTCCTACAACTGGTATTGATATTCTCGCTGTGTAGCTGCGCTGCAAAGAGAGAAATCATACCATATCACCAATCACAAAATAAACAAAATGTCAGCGTAGGTTTGGGCTTGAGTGATAATGCAAATTTTTCATTCACTGTTTCAACTGTTGACCCTGTTGTTTTGAGAACATTTATAATGCAAGGTTTCTCTCTTGATTTCAGTGGTCAGTATGCATATTCAGTAAAAGTGCCATGTGCAAAAGACGTAGAAAAAGTAATCTCCCATCATCCTGGGGAGGTTAAAGCAACTATGCAGGGAGCTAACGAAAAAAGACCGGATATTAGACCTGTATTGGAAGCCCTAAACAAAGTAGATGTCTTTATCTATGCGAAAGGGAAAAAGGCGGGTAAAGTCAAAAAATTCAATGTCAGCATAGATCCGGCAACCGGCGAACTGCTTTACGCCATTACATTACCCAATATCTACAGTATGGATCTTCCCGTAACGGTAACCTTGGCTTCAAGAAGGGAGATTGAGGGAGATGAACTTATGCCTGGTCAGTTTCAGAATCGAAACGAGTCAGACAGACCTCAACCATTCGGTGTAGGTCAGCCGTCTCGCCCCAATGACAATCAAAAAGAACTAACTATAAGTTATACCTTTGGAAAACCTGCAACAACACAACCCGGACAATCCTTGCCCTCAGAAATCCGTTTCTGACCGCAAGTTCGTCATATTTGACCTCGACGGCACACTCATAGATTCCTTTGAGTGTGTCCTTCGTTGCGTCAATAAAACATTAGGATCATATTCCCTGCCTAAAATTAATATCCTCCCAGCGGAAAGAAAAGTTGGTGATATAGAATTAATTTTTGAGAAAGCGAAAGAATTTATCAAAGGGAAAATGTCCTTCTTTGATTTCAAAAAATATTTTGATAAGATTCATTTTGATGATTGCATTGAAACCGTATCAATAAATATAAACATTTATGCTGAATTGATGCGTCACAAAAATAATGGCGTCGGAATTATCATTTTAACAAATAAATTTAACTACATGACAAAAATTTGAAAACATCGAAATCTGGGTTTCGCCAAGGTCGGTTAAGTACATCAGCAATCTCTTCAAGTCCATACTTGACCAATGATTTGGCGCGATAGCCATGGTTCATCATTCTGATTTTCTTGACATATATATCTTTATGTTCTCCAACGAGATACGCCCATACCAAAGCCACGCAGACCATTGCTGCGAGCCGCGAGATACGTTCCATATCCCGCAGATGCGTGTCCTCGATATTGAATCCGGACGACTTCATCGCCCGGAAGAGAGTCTCAATCTGCCATCGCTCCTTATACGTCTCTATGGCGTATTGAGGAGGATTGAAGCATACAAGAATCTGAAGTTCCGGAACACCCCGGCTGTTTTTGAGTCTTGCGCCCGCGAGGTAAACGTATTCTCCGTTCAAAAGATAAAGTTTGTCATAGACAAGTTCTTCTCCAAGTCTTACTCTGTTGAAGAGATGCCATGCCCTTATCCTTTCTCCAGATTTCGGATTGACTATCCAGAAGTTCTGCCGGATGCGGATATAGTAACGGATTCTCATGGAATTGAGCCATCCGATCCATTCCTTTCCGATGAACTCCCGGTCAGCGACAAGACAATCCACACAGTCATATCCGAACAGTCTTCCGAACCGTTCCACAAGTTCTTTGCGTTCAGTCCATTTAGAGTTGCCTCGTTTTGGCATAAGGCTGAATATAAGAGGGAATGCTATTCCCTTATATGTAACTCCAAGCATGAGGATATTGATGTTGAAGTCACCGAACTTCCAGTTTGTCCTGTCCATGCTGAGCACCAGCTTATCCCTGACGGGGAGCAGCGAGAATATCATCCGTGCTATCAGATCGAGATTCAACGCATACTGAGAGAGAAACCTCTGGAGACGGCGCATATTGGAATCTCTTTTTGCATCCGCAGGCATGGCGGCAGCCAGCTTATGGAGACTGACGGTCTGAACCACGCAAAGTGCGTGGATGAGCAGCGCCATAAGTTTTATACGGGCAAGATTCATCGATTTTTCAAAATGCTCTTGCATAATCGGGAGGATTTGGTTAACTTTGACCGAGTCCTTGGAATTAGTAGTTTTCATGGAGAATAGTCGCCAAACTTTTTCTTTAAATTACTAATTTTCAGGGACTTTTGCAAATATGACTACCTGAAATTTAACTGTTTAACAGCATGATTTTAATTTTTGTCATGTACTAAACAAATAAATATCAATCGATTGCTGAAAAAATATGTACGCAGCTTTTGATGCTCAAAGATACAATAATTATCGGACGTAAAGATGCTATGCCGCTAAAAAACGATAGCAATAAGGTGGCAAATGCTCTATATGATTATCAAATAACTATGGATTGCATTTTATGTTATTATGGTGATTCTTCAGAAGACATGAACATAGCAAACAAATTAAAAATTGACTATTACAAATATGAAAACAGTATCTACAAATAAAGAATTCGCGGAAGCTCTTAAAGGGAATGAGCAATATATTAAAGTCGTGGGTAATTTACCTGCCAAAGTAAGGAAGATTAAGCGCATTCGCAATACGGCCTGGGCAATTGCCGCTGGAGCCATTGCGACGTCAATCACTCTTGCTCTCGCAACACCTGCGACAACTGTTGCCACTGCTCCTTTAGGAGGAGTTGGGGGAGCTATTCCATTTACAGGGTCTGCTCTTGCCGGAGGTGCAGCGGCAGCTCTTATTGGAACCGCAGCAAAAGCTGCTTTGGCTCTTGGTATTACAGCCGGAGGTATTGGCACTGTCAATAAGATGCGAAACAATTATTCCATCTGCCAATCAGGTGATGGATATATTATTCTAAAGAAAAACTAAACCATTGGATTCTTGGCTTCAATTGGCTTTGAATATTTGTGCAATTGTAGTGCCAACTGCAGTTCAATTCATTGTAATTATTTGGCAAAACAAAAGATATAATGTAAAATCTGCAAACGCCATAGGTGTATGCGATACGTTTACAAATGAAATAATCCCATCCTATATTGAGTTTTCCAAAATCTTTGACTCTGATGAATTGTCGTTCCTTAATGAAATCCATTCTGATGAGAATAGTACTCAGTTACTATTCCCATTTGAGGCCGATTCTGAGAAAATGAAAAAGTGCTTAGATATAGACAAATCGAGTTTTCTGTTATATGAAGCTATGCTTTTGTTTAATAAAATGGATTTATTTTCGGCAAAAGTTCTTGCGCTAAATAAATCGGAACAATTATATGCTAAAAACATGAACCGCAATGCCTATGTAGATATAATTCAAAAATATTCAGGATTATATGATCTCTTATTATTTGAACATGAAAATGACTATATAAATCTTCGTCATCTCTATGAATTATGGAGATAAATTGGGGCTATTCACAGAGTGGAGATTTTTCTGGATCGACGCGAATGTCCCTTTGCCACACGTTTATTCTGGCAAGCGACTCCAACTGACCCACAAGGCTCAGGTACGCATCAGATGAAAATGCCCTCCCCGTTATACAGGAAAGCCACAGGACGACATTGAAATCAATAATGCCGTACTTTACTGAACGGAATCATAATGGAAATCGGGAAAAAATAAGAAAATGGCAGAAAGTGAAAAGAAAGGAGAGTGCAATCCCGGAACAGGATAATGACCGGCATTTGTTCAAGCCGTAGAGCAGCGGAGGCGTAGGGCAAATGGCGATCTTTATCCCCGTGGATTGAATTACCTGCTGGGACATGGAATGACCGTGTTCAGTCGTAAGATGAGGACAACCGTCCCCGGTTGCGCATCTTCTGGCGACACGATTCTTCGATGTCCGACATCGCAGTGAAAACATAATTTTCATAAGAAAGAAAAACACGCACATCATACCAAACAGATGAATTTCAGATTTCATTGCCTGATATTACAATTGTTCCACAAAAAATGACTACTTTTGTGCGCAAAATTGCGAATTGGAGATAAGGCTACAGGAGAATATTCCGGCTAATAATCTGCAAGAGGGTATACTTCCCGGTGTTGGCGACGGTAAAAACAGGCAAATCGTGAAAGTTAAAAATCCTTAACACCAGCCAAAAATCCAAAATTCAATTTCCTCGGTTTTCCGTCAACTTCCACAAAAGTACACGATTAGTACCCACGCATCTTCAAACCCCTCTGAAAATCACCGAGTTTGCCCAAATCAGAAAAAATTTGTAATTTTGCAAAACATACGATCTCCCCTCATAACCCCAATCTTATCCAATCAGCCATGAGCAAGTTCATTCGCCCCTTCTATCTATTTTACGAATATCTAATCGCCGGACCGATTTTTGTGGTCTTGACTATGCTGACCGCCGTCATCACCATGATCGGATGCAGCCTCGGGAATCAGGATTTCTGGGGATATTGGCCGGCGCATATATGGTCACGGCTTACATGCCGCCTATTCCTGATGCGAGTTGAAGTTGAGGGACGCGAAAATCTGAAGAAAGGACAGAGTTATGTGTTTGTCGCGAACCATCAGGGAGCCTATGACATATGGGTAATATTCGGATACCTTGACCATACGTTCAAATGGCTCATGAAGAAAAGCCTTGAAAAAATATTTGCTGTCGGAAAGGCATGCAAGATGGCAGGTCAGGTCTTTGTCGATGACTCAAGCGTCACCGGTATTCGCGAGACCATCGAGGAGGCTGAGAAAACTCTCCGTAACGGGATGTCGGTCGTAATCTTTCCTGAGGGAAGCCGCAGTTGGGACGGCAGGATGATTCCATTCAAACGGGGCGCATTCATGCTTGCGGGTGAATTTAAACTCCCCGTGGTACCCATTACAATAGATGGAAGTTTCCGCGCAATGCCAAGATCTACCTACAATATGACCCCGACTACAATTCGTCTTGTCATACATAAGCCGATATTTCCCGGAGAACGAGGTTTCAACACCCGTAAGCTAATGGCTGATTGCAGGTCTGAAATAAACTCGGCTCTTCCTGCGCAAGACCGTGATCCCGTTGCAGATGAGGGAAATATGAGCGAATAGCAGGACACGCATACACACGTAATCATTTAAGTAGCTACAAAAAATTAAGCGATGTATAAGTTATTTTTAATCTTGAACTATAAAACTTGTTCTTTTCGATTGCTTTTGCCTTGTCGTTCAGTCGAATATTAGCATATTCTCCTTCTCTCCGCGACAAAATCAATTCGAAAATAACTGCGTTTTATATGTTCATTAATTTTTCGTAGCTACTTAATGACTAACGATTATAAGCACAAGTTGCCTGTAGTGGTCAGCATAGCAGGCTCTGACAGTAGCGGGGGCGCCGGAATACAGGCTGATATCAGGGCTTGTTCGGCATTGGGCGTATATTGTGCCACAGTAATCACGGCTGTGACTGCCCAGAACCCGTCAGGCGTCATCAGCCTGAATCCCGTTGGAAGAAATGCACTTCGCGACCAGATTGACGCTGTATTTGGCTCAGTGCGTCCTGATGCTGTCAAAATAGGCATGATACCTGATCATCAGTCTGTGGATATTATCGCGGATGCAATTGTAAAATATGATCTGACTAATGTTGTCATTGACCCGGTCTTGCGCTCCACCAGCGGAGTCGGTCTGAACAGCGGAGATACCCTTACGGCATTAACCTCAACACTATTCCCCTTGTCAGACCTCGTCACCCCCAACATCCCCGAGCTCAATACACTATGCCAAGCATCCGGCATGTCGGAATGTATCGACAAAGACAAGAAGGCTATTGCTTTAATGGATAGTTTCGGACTTCGCGCCCTTTTGGTTAAAGGCGGCCATTCTCTGGATAATTCGTGTGACGATACACTCTATACTGACAACGGCGCCGTGATAAAATATCCGGGCATCAGAATAAAGTCGGCGCACACACACGGAACAGGCTGCACAATGTCGTCGGCAATTGCCGCCGCTCTCGCCAAGGGCATGACATTGGCCGAATCCGTGGACATTGCAAAAAAAATGGTTACTGAAGCAATCACACTTGCATCCCGTATTCATATATTTCAGAATAACGGTCCTGTGCTTGTAAGTGGAGTCAGTTTTCACTCCTGACACATATTTTTCACCTCAGATTACAGGAAAATCAAGGAAAAATTGTATATTTGCGTATAAAAACATAATCAGCACCCCCGCATTATGGACAAATTCACCCTTAGGGGCCTTGGCGTCGCCCTGATCACTCCGTTTCACTCTGACAAAGAGATAGATTTCACTGCGTTGGAGCGCATGGTCGAATATGTAATAGCCGGCAAAGCCGACTATATTGTCGTGCTCGGCACCACGGGCGAGACAGCCACCTTGTCGTGTGAGGAGCGCACTGTTGTTCGCAGATTCGTCAAAGACAAGGTTGACGGACGTGTCCCGCTCGTTCTTGGCATGGGAGGCAACTGTACCCACGCTCTTGTCGAGGATCTCAGCCATTGCGACACCTCGGGCTACTCCGCGATTCTATCGGTCGCACCTTTCTATAACAAACCCTCGCAAGAGGGACTTTATCAGCATTTCCGCGCCGTGGTTGACGCCTCTCCCCTTCCGGTTGTGCTGTATAATGTACCCGGACGCACCGGTGTAAATATTTCTGCAGCCACTACATTGCGCCTGGCACACGAATTCGCAGGAGTCATCGGCATCAAGGAGGCTTCCGGAAATTTCAAGCAGATTGAGGAGATCATCAATAATAAGCCGACGGATTTTCAGGTCATATCAGGTGATGATGCCTTGACTTACCCGCTGATAACCCTCGGGGCGGAGGGGGTAATATCGGTTGTCGGGAATGCCTTCCCACGTGAATTCGGAAAAATGGTGCGACTTTGCCTTGAAGGCCGATATCAGGAGGCTCTTCCGATACATTACCGTTTCTCACGTCTGTATTCCGAACTCTTTGTCGATGGCAATCCTGCCGGAGTCAAGTCTCTGCTTCACGATATGGGGCTAATTGAGAATGAACTTCGTCTGCCACTTGTGCCTACACGCATGGAGACCGGCGACGAACTGCGCAAACTTCTCTCGGAACTCCGGTCATAACAGCTCACCGTTATAATGATAGACCGCGCTACCGTAGAGCGTATCAAGAATACCGCCGACATTGTCGATGTGGTTAGCGACTATGTGCATCTCGTGCGCAGAGGCGCCAACTATATGGGTCTGTGCCCGTTCCATAACGAGCGGACGCCCTCTTTCTCCGTCAATAAGCAACGCAATTTCTGCTACTGTTTCTCTTGTAAGAAGGGAGGCTCTCCCGTCAATTTCATTATGGAGAAGGAAGGTCTCTCCTATCATGAGGCTCTTCTGCACCTTGCCCGTAAATATGGAATTGAGGTGGTTGAGCGCGAGCTCACTGACGAGGAGAGGGAGCGCCAGTCAGCGCGAGAGGCTATGTTTGTCGCGAATGAGTGGGCTATGCGCAAAATGCAGGATGACATGACCGGCACAGACGAGGGGCGCGATGTCGGACTGCAATATTTCACTCAGCGCGGTGTAACCGACGAGGCAATCAAGGCCTTCCACCTCGGCTATGCCCTCGACCGTGGCAATGCACTGACCGAGGCGGCAAAAAAAGCAGGTTTCCGCATTGAGGTCCTCAAGCAATTAGGTCTTGTGGGCACCTCGCAACAGGGACGTGATTATGACCGCTTCAGGGGACGTGTTATTTTTCCTATCCTTAATACCGCAGGAAAAGTAATTGCATTCGGAGGAAGAGACCTGAAGGGAGGACTTGCGAAATACATCAATTCTCCGGAATCGGAACTCTATAAAAAGAGTAATGAACTATATGGTATCCATCAGGCCAAGTCTGCCATAGTAAGTGAGGGCAAATGCTTTCTGGTCGAGGGCTATATGGACGTCATAGGCATGTGGCAGAGTGGAATGAAAAATGTCGTCGCATCCTCGGGGACGGCACTTACCGACGGCCAGATCGCCATGATACATCGCTTCACGGAGAACATCACGCTTATCTATGATGGAGATGCTGCAGGAATCAAGGCCTCGCTGAGAGGTATCGACATGCTTCTCTCACATAAACTTAATGTCAAGGTACTTCTGCTTCCTGACGGAGATGACCCGGACTCATTCGCAAGAAAGCATACACCTGAGGAGTTCCGCAAGTATGTGGAAGAACATGAGACCGACATAATCAGATATAAGGCGCAGGTGATGCTCAACACTGTCAAGAAGGACCCGCAGACCAGAATTGCAGCTGTCAACAGCGTGGTTGAGTCTATTGCGCATATTCCTGACCAGGTTTCTCGAGATGTCTATGTGCAGGAATGTTCCGGTATCCTTGGAATTCCCGAACAGACAATCGCTAAATCAGTTGCGAAGGCAAGGGCTGCACTTGTGGATAAGATAAGACGCGAAAGAACCCGTAGGGATTATTCTATTTCGAGCGTATCGGCACCTGCCTCAGAGAGAACTATTTCGACGGCTCATCAGGTTGTGGGTTCTTCAGAAGACCAGTCCCCGGATATTTCTGTCAATTCGGCACCCGACAATGCAGAAGTCTCTCCCGATTCGAGTCCGTCTAACTCCACCGGATACGTCTCGCACCCACAGGACTCCCCTCTCTATCCCCTGGAATATGCTGTAATCAAGTATTGCGTCAGATATGCTTTCCTGCATTTCTGCGACTATGTAGACGAGGCTGAACCCGGCTTGACTGAACAGGGGAAAATGGTTTCTCTAAATGTGTTGCAATATGTCGCGGAAGAACTTGCAGATTCAGAGATGTCATTTTCCATTCCAATATTCAATCGGGTCTTCACGTTACTGAACGATATGAAGCCTGACTTCGATGCCTTCCTCAGTGCACGTACAGCCGAGCTTGATGAGAATCTCGAGAAACTTCGGGCAGAAGGATATGATAGAATCAGGAATATGGATATCTCGGTAGCCGAGATCAACCGTGAGGAGAAAAAACTTGAAGATGACATAGCTGCTCGCCGCTCTCTGGCCATTCGAGAGTTAACCAAAGACTATCCGGGCCGAATTCTGGGAAGCCATGAGGATGAACAGATTCGTCAGCTTGCTCTCGAACTGATTTTCGAGAAGCACCACCTCAGCAACATCTATCTTAAAGATGGAAACACCGAATCTGAAGAGGACCGGCTAAATATGCTGCTTGTGCGCGCAATCGATGAATGGAAAAATGAATTGATCAACCTCAGGATAAAGGATCTGTTCCAGAAATTCCGGCAAATTGCCGGGAAGGGAGATACCGTGCTTGAACAGAAACTCCAGGTTGAACTTGCCCAATTGATGAACATGCGCTCGGAGATGGCCAAGTGCATAGGTGAGCGGATTATCCTTAACCGACGGTAATTGAGATATCTCGAATATTTTGAAGACTCAGGCTTTGTCAGAAAGCAGGCATTCAACACAGTCAATGAAGTCTGCATCGTCGATGTCGTAAGGAATCCAGTTGATTTTGGTCCCTCTTTTCTCCATACCCCTGAACCAGGTCATCTGGCGTTTTGCAAACTGGTGGATTGCCGTCTCAAGATCATGCACCATTTCCTCATATGACATCTTGCCTGTAAGATGCAATGTGCAATACTTATACTCCAATCCGTAATAGATGAGGTCTTCTGGTGAAAGCCCCCGGTCAAGCAGCGACTGGACCTCGTCAAGCATACCCTCCTCAAGCCGTTCGATAAGCCTTGAGCTTATGCGTGCACGTCTATCTTCACGTGGAATGTCAAGACCTATGACAAGGCAGTCAATAGGCCGGCTTGCCCTGACATCAGCAAGAGAAGCCTCCTCCGGATGACTCCTATAATATTCCTGGATCTCGATTGCCCTGACGGCGCGCTTGCAGGTATCTATATCAGTGGTATTATGTAAAGTCTTATATCCGGACAGAATTATCGTGAGTTCCTCAATAGACTTATTCTTGAGTTCCAAACGCAATTCAGGATTCTCAGGGACATCCGGCAATATGATACCCCTGATGGCATTCTCCACATACATCCCGCTTCCACCGCATATGATGGGTAAATGCTTACGTTCCAATATATCATTATACGCTGTGCTGAAATCACGAAGATATCTGTGGAGATTATACTTTTCCCCTGCATCTGCTATGTCGATAATATGATATGGGATTTTACCATAATCCTTGAGGTCTTTTCCTGTCCCTATCGACATTCCGCGATACACCTGACGTGAATCAGCTGAAATTATTTCTCCATGGAAATGGTTAGCCAGCGATACTGCACGTCTGGTCTTGCCACAGGCGGTGGGACCCACTACCGCTATCGACGCTGCTGCCACTGGCCCTCGTTTTTATGTGATCCGAAGAAACGATTCCACCATCTACGCACATGGAATCCCCGGGTATCTGAATTGTACATCGCGATTCTTATCCATCTGTCATCCTGGAAGTCGTAATTACCCTTTCGCACTTCAACCAAATCAAACGACGGACGATATGATTTGACCTTAATCTTACGGTAGCCACGCTCATCAAAGAGTTTTTGCGTCAAAACCACAGTTACCATACGTGAGATATCAGTCAGCAGGATATTGGACATGTCCGTCGGCTGGTTGTTATATACGAGTTTCAGAAAGTCAAAATCAGTCCATTCTCCGTCTATGTCCATATCCTTGTAGTCTTCAATGTCTCCGTCAAGGAAATAGAAGTAACGCAAGATACGGTGCTTCGCAACGTCAAGAGACTTGCGGCCGTAAAAGAATCTCAGTTCACCATCTCTGACTCCTGTGAGCCTCTGTATGATTCCGTGCACCTCGGCGGTGGTGATACCGTTCACATTCCTCTTGGTCACAAACGGTGTG
This sequence comes from Muribaculaceae bacterium, assembly GCA_014867205.1. Taxonomy (GTDB): domain Bacteria; phylum Bacteroidota; class Bacteroidia; order Bacteroidales; family Muribaculaceae; genus Lepagella. The sequence continues at coordinate 319,856 of WGUO01000001.1, forward strand.
TCTATGACATATTGATTGGCACGATGAGCGTCGGCCACACGAGTGTTAATGAAAACCTTGTTGCCACACACCACGTAGAATCGCAGATAGGTCATGTCGCTCAGTTCCTCCTCGGTTATAATCTCGCCATTCTCCTTCAGGTCAAGATATATGTTGTAATAACGTGCCGCAAAATATGTCTCGTCGAGCAAAATGGCTATGATGTTCAGCCAAAGGAAGATGTACCAGTCTCTATTGTTGACCAGAGCGTTATGGTTATAGAAGATCATATAATATATCCATACCACTCCCGACAGCACTGCAAAGACCCATATCAGATTGATAAGTTGAAGTCTCGACTCAATATTAAGAATCTCGCCGAGTTTGCCGCGCTCGATACTAAGGCCCTTGGAAATCTTGCAGTCTATACATATTGACAGCCTGTTGCGCCTGAGATAGAATATAAGCATTGTGACGAAGCAGACCGGGTCGAGAATGAGGGCAGGCATGTACGGGTCATTGAAGAAAGAGAGCTCCTTCGGTATCTTGATGACATTCCAAATGTCAGACACATTGAGAATGATGGAAAGGAATGAATAACTGATCATGCAATAAAACATTGCATACGGCACCACCATACATGTCGAGGAAGAGGTGATCCGGTTGTTATAGAGCACTGTGTAAAGGAATGCCGCCGCTATCAGTCCGACTATGGGAGAAAAATATGACGGAAAGATCCATGACAGGAACAGTGTCCCTGTCAAGACCAACATCCCGATTGAAAGATTCTTCCAGAATGCGAAAAGCTGTGAGGCATTTACTTTCTCCAGATCTCTCATTTCCTACTCCTTACATTTTGTACTTCACCCGTTGCACTATCTTATACAATAACTCTACGATTATTTTAGGTGCGTGTCAAGAAAGTCCACTATCTTGCGGTAAAGCTGAGTACGTGCGTTGCACATGCGAAGACTATGCTCGAATCCGGCCAAAGCCATCATGTCGAATATCTTTCCCTCATAGTTCATCTTCGAAGTGTACTTAAGGGTATTGTAGAAGTGAACATTGTCGTCGCTCGTGCCAGACATGATCAGAAGTCTGGCTTTCACATTCTGTGATTTGTCAAGAGCGGATGCTATGTCATAGCCTGACTCATTCTGCTGTGGAGTGAGCATGTATCTCTCGGTATAGACAGAGTCATAGAATCGCCAGTCGGTTACTGGAGCCATCGCGACACCGGCCTTGAACCGGCAGTCTGACGATGCAAGTTCCATTAATGTCATGTATCCGCCATAACTCCAGCCAAAACAAGAGGTATTCTCAGAATCCACATATGGTAATGACGAGAAATAGGATGCCCCGGCAAGTTGGTCGGCTGCCTCATACTCTCCAAGGTGCCTGTATACACTATTCGCCCAAGCGCGTGACCTGTTGCCCGTGCCGCGTCCGTCTACTGCAGCGACTATATAGCCCGATGCGGCGATGAAATATGTGCCGTCCATCTTCCAACTGTTGAGTACAAGCTGAGAGTCCGGGCCGTTATACTGATACATCATCAGCGGATATTTTCTCGCCGGATCGAAATCGGCCGGCTTTATAATATATGCATCCATCTCCTCGCCGACTGCATTGCGGACCTTCAGGAACTCCATGCGAGGCGCTGATGAATACTTGGCTGCATACGCCTCATTCATCTCCAGTGTCTTTATAACCTTTCCCTTGGAATTGCATATCGTAAACTGCGGGGGAACAACGGCGCTGCTGTACTTGCGCAGGTAATAACTGAAATTCTTGCTGAAGGAAGCGGATTCAGTTCCCTCGACATCATTGAGCATCGTGACTTTGCCTTTCGAATCGACGGCGGCCACATTGCGGTTGATTGCTCCGTTCTGGGTGGTCTGAACGTAATGTATGCCTGTCCGAGAATCACGTCCGTAATAGTCGGTCACATTCCAATCGCCCTGTGTTATCTGACGCAACTGATTACCGTTGTAATCATATTCATACATATGGAGATAACCGCTGCGCTGGCTACCTATCACAAACGATTTCGGATAATATCTCACCATCTGATAGGCGGAGGGACTGAGCCACGCATCGCTTTTTTCCGACATGACGAGGTGAGACACTGTCGAGCCGGGATTAACCTTGTATAACTGAAGCGAATTCTGGTCTCTGTTTAGCAGCATTACCATCAGGTTCACGCCATCACCGTCAAACTCTATTGATGGAACATATCCCTCTCCGATCGGCAGGTCCATCTTTTTGGTCGTGCGGTTGTCTACGTTGTATGCAAATACCTCGACTGTCGAGTTCGGATATCCGGCCAACGGATATTTATAGGAATAAGCCTGGGGATATATGTCCCCAAGCGGATTCTCTTCGCAGTAACTCCTGTACTCGTCAAAATTATATACCGGCACACGACTCTCGTCAAACCTGATGAAAGCAAGAGTGTTGTCATCGGCGCTCCAGCGCATGCTGTTGAGCATACCGAACTCCTCCTCATAGGCCCAGTCGGGGGTGCCATATATTATCTCATTCAGTTTGCCATCGGTAGTGATGGCCTTGTCTGACTTATAATCGATGTTTGAGATATAGATATTGTTGCCACGCTGATAGGCTACCATGCGACCGTCGTGCGAGATGACGGCGCCTCGCTGAGCTCCCTGTTCTGAAACTCGCGAAAGAGTTGACCTCAGAATATCGTACACGTAATACTCTGCCGTGAAAGAATTCCGGTATATCTTCTTCGAACCGGTCCAGAGCAATATTTTCTTCTCATTTGAACTCAGTTCATATCCGTCGAAACTATCAATTTTGACATCACCCTTCACGCCGTCAATTGAGAAAAGTGTCGATACCTTTTCCCCGGTTTTATAACTGTAGACCTCAATAGCCTTGCCGTCGTCAGAAAGGGCGGCAAATGTCTCTCCATCGTCAAGCGGGCGCATTTCCTTTACACCTGCCGGAGCTGTGAGGACAGGACTGCAATAGTCATCTGCTGTCAGTCCGGCTGCCGAAACACCTATGACTGAGGCCCCTGCGATCCCTAATGTGATTATAATGCTTTTCATGAGAGCGTTCTATATGTTGGATTAAGTCTATATGCCGATCATTGGCGATAACTTTCTCTATGCGCTGATTTAGAGCATTAGACCATATCTTTGCAAAGATACAAAAAATATACGAATAATGCCCTGGTTTCATAATAATTTTTTGAAACCAGGGCATTATTTATTTCCGTTCTGAAATTCAGTCAACGAAGACGGTCGGCAGACCGCAATGCTCTCTGATCATGAGATATCCGGTTGTATGCCATTATATCTGCCACTAAAGCCAGCACAGGCGCTATGCTCAGCGATGACAGACTGACACTTGAATCCGGGCCTCCGAAATTATAGAAGACATATGTGCAGGCTATTGCAATGACTCCAAGCAACAAAAGTACCTCTACCAGGCAAACGGTCTTCTGAAGTTTAAGGTTCTTGAAAAGAAAAATGTTTACCAGAGGCAATATATAACTAAGCACTGACACTGTGAAGAAAGGCCAGGTGTGGAAAAGATATCCCCCATGTGCCCCATCGGTGGGGATACCCTCGATTTTGAATCCCAATGTTGTGAAGTCAAGTGTGTAGTCTGCCATTTGAATCTGACCGATTGACATGAACGTAAAACAGGCCATGACTACGGCCACAATAAAAAGCAATACAGATTGCCAGCGTTGAATTACCATTTCTATTGTATTTATAGTTTATATCTATTGCCCAGGTGGATTTTAGCAGCGAAAATCGCCACACAGTCCACAGTACAGTGCAAATTTAACAATTTTATATAACAGTAACACATCAAAAGGCCAAAATTTTGTTTATAGAGTCTTTTTTGGTAATTTAGCATTTGATTTAACAAAAGAGTTTAGTTTATGTGTGAAAAAAATAATACTATCGAACAGTTCAAGGATATTAAGAAACTATGTCGTTCGGTCTACGAGAAGAAGATGAAGGATTACGGCACCTCATGGCGAATCATGCGGCCCTCGAGCCTTACTGACCAGATCTTCATCAAGGCCAAGCGCATCCGTACTCTTGAGGAGAATGGTATTGATTTTGCAGCTGTTGACGAGGGAATTGAGCCGGAATTCATCGGTATCATCAACTATTGCGCAATGGCCCTTATTCAACTTGAGTATGGCCCCGGGGATTCTCTCTCTCCTGACAGGGCTCTTGAACTCTATGACAAGGCTATTGACAGCGCAACGTCGCTGATGATAAACAAGAATCATGACTACGACGAGGCGTGGCGCGACATGAGGGTCAGCAGTTTTACTGATATTATTCTACAGAAACTTCTCCGCACCAAAGAGATTGAGTCCAACCATGGACACACTATCGTATCCGAGGGCATTGACGCCAATTACATGGATATGATTAACTACGCATTTTTCGCTCTGATCAAACTCCGCTACAAATGAATATGAGATATAATTGCGTGGCTCGAATGGTGACATGGCTGTGCCGAATCATCATAGGGGCTGTATTTGTATTCTCCGGATTTGTAAAGGCAATAGATCCATGGGGGACTCTGTATAAGTTCGACGAGTATCTGGCGGCATTAAACCTGCCGGTGCTTCACACCCTTCTCCTTACAGGAGTGTTCGGTCTCTGCGCCCTCGAGTTTCTGTTGGGAATATTTATGGTGTTCGGATGTTATCGCAAGTCAGCTCCGGCTCTTGTGCTTGCAGTGATGTGCGTCATGCTTCCGCTCACACTTTGGGTGGCGGTCAAGAACCCGGTAAGCGACTGCGGCTGCTTTGGCGACGCTTTCGTAATTTCGAACTGGGCAACCTTCTGGAAGAATGTCGTGCTGACTGCCATGGCTGTCTGGCTCGTTAGATTCAATCGCCGTGAACCGACCGTGATTTCTCCGGCATTCCAGTGGATGGGGGTAGTGGTCTCCCTCGGATTTGTGCTTATGGTTGCGCTACGGGGATATCTGAATCAGCCTATGCTCGACTTCAGACCTTATCATATCGGCCAGCCATTAATCAGCAGTCATGATGATTCTGACTCTGATGATAATTTTAAATTCATATATGAGAAAAATGGCGTAAAAAAGGAATTTGGTGTCGACGATGTCCTACCGTCCGAAGAGGAAGGCTGGAAATTTGTTGAACGTGTCGACATTATGCCGGATTCATCCGAGAAAACTACAGGCGATTCCAGGACTTTCAGACTCTGGGACAAAGAGGGAAAGGAAGATGTCACTGATGAAGTGATTGATGCGGATCGTGACTACATCCTTGTACTCATGCCCGATCTGGCTAAAGTCTCCCCTGCAATGACCTGGAAGATAAATGCCCTGAATGACTGGGCCGTAGAGCACAAGATGGAATTGATTGCCGTGGCGAGCGGTACTCCAGAGCAGATTTCCGAATGGGAAGATCTCTCTATGCCTGGGTATGACATATATACGTGCGACGATACCGCCATCAAGGAGGTGGCTCGTGGCAATCCGTCTGTCGTATGGCTGAATCATGGCACCATCGGATGGAAATACACCCTGGAGTCAAACGAACTTGACCCTATTTCCTCCGACTCCCTGAACATCACTCCTGACGCTCTGCGCACTGACACAAGACAGATTCTCGTGAACTGGGTCTGGATTTATCTGGCATGCATGTCAGTGCTGGTGGCTGTCTCAATGCTGCCAAGACTTAAGGGAGTCTACGAGCGGCGTGTCACTCATGATGATACGGCTCCCCGCGAAGAATAGTCATGGCTCGATAGATCTGCTCGATAAAGAACATCCTGACCATCTCATGGTTGAATGTCATTTTTGAGAGTGAGAGTTTGGCGTCAGCCCGTGCATATACATTCTGAGAGAAGCCATAAGGGCCTCCAATGACATACACAACTCGTTTTCGACCAGAGGCCATAAGTTTCTCCATATACGCTGCAAACTCCACAGAACTGTATTCCCTGCCTTTTTCGTCAAGAAGTACCACGAAATCGGCAGGGCTTATTTTGTCGAGTATCATCTCCCCTTCACGCTCTTTCTGACGGAATGCATCGGATGAGCGCGTCGTCTTCACATCGGGCAACTCGATTATTTCAAAGGGCAGATAACGCATGAGTCGCCCGGTGTACTCCTTAATTCCCTCAGTCACGAAGCTCGTGCGGGTCTTTCCTACTGTCATCAAAACAACATCCATAACAATCTGAAGGCCGATTGAGGCCTCTTATATTGTAAAACGTAAAAAGGCGCGGATATTGGGCAGTTCCCGAATATCCGCGCCTTTTTAAAGTATATGGTATAAATTATTTCTCCTCGACACCCGTCTGAATAATCTCAATGCGGTTCTTTCCGACATTAAGGGTCTTCAGGAAGTTGTTGAAGTCAGCAAGTGTGAGATTCTCAATGGCAGCCTTGTGGCCATCTATGTCATTGATTCCGCGCTCGAGCTTGAGAAGATTGTTGTCCCAGTATTTGTTGGAGCGGACGTTGATCTCATACTGCTTCATGGCAGCCTCCTTGACCTTGTTGAAGTTAACCTCGTCAGCACCGTTGGTAAGAAGTTTCTTCAATTCATCTGATGCTCGGGCTATGAGTTTGTCCTGCATCTTCTCGTTGGTCTGGAACACCGAGATTATCTGCCATGTATTGGTATAGGGATTGAATACACCATAGCCATAGGGGCTGTATGTGCCTCCCTCCTCCTCGCGGAGAGTATCTGTGTAGATGTTGCTGAGGATATCGCCGAGAAGATCGATCTTCACGCTGTTTGCGATGTTGTATTCAATATCACGACCGTTGTCGCTGGTGTAAACCATTGTCGAGGGTACCTGCATGGGCAGTTTGTAAGAGTCTGTCACTATACCGCTTGCTATGTCGATTGATGTAACCTGCTTGGGGGCAGCAGATTTCTTGCCTGTCGAGGGCAGTGAGGCCACATACTGCTCGAGCAGGGGCTTGAGTGTCTCCGGGTCTACATTGCCGGTAAACAGGAAGGTGTAGTCTGCTGCATTCGCTGTCGAGTTCTTGATGATCTCAAGTTCGCGGGCGTAATTGGCGGCCTCGATCATCTCGAGAGAGGGCTGAGCGAACATCGGGTTGTTATTGTAAGATGCCTTGGATATCGCCTTCTGGAACTGATACTGAGGATTCTTTGCGGCATTCTTGAGAACGGTCTTTGCCTGGTCCATCTGCGAGTTGTAGGTTGCCTCGTCGGGATTAACCTCAGTGAACGACGCGTAGAGAAGTTCCATGAATGTGGGAAGATCCTTGACTGTCGAACTTCCCTCGAGCGATGTCACAGTGTTACCTATCGTATAGCCGAGAGAAACATTCTTTCCGGCAAGATACTTGCCAAGTTTCACCTGGTCGAAGTTTCCGATCTTTGCAGTCTCGTATGCGTCGCCCGAAAGAATGACATTGGCAGCATCCTTGACGTCGTAAACGCCCTTGCCACCCTCCTTGAATGCAGTGAAGAGAATCTCATCCTGCTTGAAATCGGTAGGCTTCACAACTACCTTTGCTCCATTTGAAAGAGTAAATACAGTAGTGCCATATTTGCCGGCATCGGTCTTGACAATCTTGCCGGCAACAGGAGCCTTGGCAAGCAGAGGATCTGTGATGACCTCATCGACATATGCCTCATACTGTGCGTTGAGTGCATTCTCCACGCTGCCTACAATCTGCTCCTTTGTTATGACGGTCATATTGTCGCGCTCAGGCTCGGAAACGACTATCACCTGATTTTCGGGCGTCAGGATTTCCTTTGCCATCTCATTGAAGGCCTGTACCGGAATGGCGGGAAGAATCTGCTGAATGAGTTCATACTCCTTCTGGATGCCGGGAGCGGCCTCGTTGTCTACAAAATGTCGGCAGAGCTCGCGGGCCAGGATTGCGCTCTTGGTGTTGTTGCGCTCATTATAAGCCTTCTCGTACTGAGAGAGGAGTTCGTCGCGGGCACGGACAAGCTCGGACTCCATGAATCCGGTCTTGCATGCACGCGCCACAATTCCCATTGCCTCGTCGATTGCCGCCTGCACATCACCCTTGGCAATCACGAAAACAGTAAATGATGATTTAGTCTTTGAGACATAGAAATCACCGAAGTTGACACCGGCCTGCACATATTTGCAATCAGGTTTCTTCGAATACTCATCAAGACGGTTGTTGATCATCTGCTCAAGAAGAACCTCTAATACCGAGGTCTGAAGATATGCCTCAAGAGTATTGCGCATCTCAAATGGAATCTTATCGCTCTTGAAGTTGATCATCGCCATGGGGAACTGGAGTTCCTTGTCTTTGAAGTAGAAATAGATAGGCTCCTTGTTGTCTGACACGGAAGGATATGTACGCGGTGCGGCATTCTCGGGCATAGGAATCTTCGAGAAGAGGTCGATGACCTTCTTTTCCATCTCGGCCGCATCAATGTCGCCGACGATGACAATGCCCTGCTGGTCCGGACGATACCATTTGTGATAATAGTCGCGGATGGCCTGGGGCGGGAAATTGCGGACAATCTCCATCTTGCCTATGGGCATCTGCTGATACTGATACTCCTCGTAGATCTGCGGAAGCATGGCCTCGTACATGCGCTGCTGCGCGCTGTTGCGCGAGCGCCATTCCTCCTCGATCACACCGCGCTCGGCGTTGATCTCATCCTCCTCGAGCAGAATGCTTCCGCTCCAGTCGTAGAGCACGAGGAGCACGCTATCCATAAGGGCCTTGTCGGTCGAGGGCACGTTGTCGATGTTGTAGACAGTCTCGTCGAATGCTGTGTAGGCATTGATGTCTGCACCAAAACGTATTCCCTTCGACTGAAGGTAGTTGAGCATTGCCTTACCCGGATAGTTCTTGGTGCCGTTGAATGCCATGTGCTCCAGGAAGTGGGCAAGACCAAGCTGCTCGGGCGACTCAAGGGTCGAGCCGACCTTTTGCGCGATATAAAAATTCACGCGTTCCTTGGGTTCTTCATTGTGAAGAATGTAGTAATTGAGGCCGTTGGGCAATGTGCCGTGCTTCACCTCCGGATTGAGCGGAAGCGGAGTCTGGGCCCCTGCAAACAGTGCTGATATCGACAACACTGCCATGCTCAGAATTTTTTTTATCATATGTTTTTGATTAGGGTTATTGTCTTGCCGTTTTAATCTGCCATGGCGAACTCTGGCTCCAGTCTCATGAGCACCGAATCCTCCTTCATGTCATAATGCATGTCAGTGCGCCTTTGTGACACGGTCTGACCACATATTTTACAAAAGTACAAATTATTTGGTAATTCCAAAACATATTATGGATAATTTACTCTAAAAATCTTGTGCCTATAAACAACATTTCTTATGATTGTTTAAACTATTTCATATAAAATTAGGTTTTCTTTACGTATAATCATTCCAAACAAGTTATGAAGGATAGGTACATAACAGAGAAAGAAACCACAGACCTGTTAGTATTTCGAGAGGTGACATATGATGACATGCCGCTGATATTAAACTATTTCAGAATGTATCCGTCACGTTCATGTGACTTCTCGGTCGGAGGCGTATTTATCTGGACGGAATATTTCTCATACATGTTGGCGGAGGTGGACGACTCGCTCGTCATAATGGGTACTCTCCCCGACAGCGGAGTGAGGGTCTTCTATGAGCCACGAGGCCGCATGGATTTCAATAGATATAAAGATCTCGTGACACAGTACTGTAGGGATAACGGACTGCGAGGCATCATTCTCCTGCCGGAGGAGTTTATAATGGCTGATAATACCTCTGAGGTTACATATGATGATAACTACTATCGGGACTACACTGAATATCTTTATCCGATTGACAAATTCATCACATTCGCCGGCCGCAAGTACGAGAAAAAGCGTAATCACCTGAATTTCTTCGTAAACAACTATTCTCCCTTCGAGATTGAAGCAATATCTTCCGACAACATAGCCGAACTCATAGCCTTTACAATATCTTTCGAGAATTCTCATGAGGAGAGTGAACTCGCCCTGTATGAGTGCCGGCAGGTAATAGATGTGCTTCGAGACTTCGGGCTGTATCCCTTCGAAGGGATTGCCCTGCGTAAGGATGGCAGGATTATCGGGTACACTTTTGGAGAACTCACCGGCGATACCTTTCATGTCCATGCGGAGAAAGGCGATATAAGTTTCAGAGGTGTTTATCAAGCCCTTGCATCACGCATGGCTAAGGCTGTGAAGGACTCTCATCCCCAGGTAAGTTACCTGAACCGCGAGGATGACATGGGATTCTTAAGCCTTCGACGCAGCAAACTCTCATATCGTCCCTCTCTCGTAATCAACAAGAAAGTAATTGAAATAAATCCATGAGGCGTGAAATAAAATACTATCTGACGCATTAATCAAAAAAAATGATTAATTTTGCAGATTGAAACAACCAAACATATCCGGAATGAGCGACGTTCTTGTCATAATACCGACATACAACGAAATTGAGAATATCGGAAATATCATCGACGCTGTGATGGCATTGCCCGACATGTTCGATGTGCTGGTTATTGATGATGCTTCGCCGGATGGCACACAGGATGCGGTACGTCAGAAAATCGAGCAATATAAGGATCGCGTGCATCTTGAGACACGAACCGGCAAACTCGGTCTGGGCACAGCATATATTCATGGTTTCAAATGGGCCCTTGCCAACAGATATGATTTCGTGATTGAGATGGATGCAGACTTCTCGCATAATCCCGCTGATCTTCCGAGACTTTATCATGAGTGTAAGGACAAGGAGGCGGATGTGGCGGTTGGATCACGCTATATCTCTGGCGTTAATGTGGTTAACTGGCCGATGGGACGTGTCCTGATGTCTTATTTCGCATCTGTTTACGTCAGAATGATCACACGCATGGATCTTCGTGACTCAACAGCCGGATTTGTATGCTACCGGGCAAATGTATTACGTGAGTTAAATCTGGACAAGATTCAGTTCAAGGGATATGCGTTCCAGATTGAGATGAAGTTCAAATCATATTTCAAGAACTTCAGGATAGTCGAGGTTCCAATAGTTTTTGTCAATAGACAACTGGGCACCTCAAAGATGAACTCGAGCATATTCGGAGAGGCAATTTTCGGTGTTATATCCTTAAAAATGAAAAGCATATTGTGCAAGAAGAATTTCTGCTGAACCACATCACTTCCGGATTCTCCAAAGAAACTCTCCTTCAAAAATTTTTAAAACCGGGTTGCCGACATAATGCACGGCAACCCGGTTTTAAGATGTAATGTACTCATGTCTCACTCACTTTATCTGTGAGCGGAAATATGCCTTTACGTCGTTCCAGTCATAGTAGGGCCAGATATCTGTTTCCACCGGAATCCTTGTCTCTCGTTCGTTATGAAGTATCTTCACGAGTATTTTCCCGGGCTTAGCCGGATTGCGGAAGAACACCAGCTGGATATTGGCACCCATCGGTGAGACCTTCCAGTCGCACCAACCCTTGTAGAAGTCCTCAGGCTGCTCTACTCTCGCACCGCATCCCTCAAGGTGCATCAGTGAGGTGAGGGGAACAACATTCCCGTCGTGACCGAAACGGAGAGCGGCTGAGGGCGTATCCATTGAGATGGCTGCATCGGCAGTATCAATGATATTGTTCAGAAGATTTGCCGCATTCTGGAGATGGACCCCTTCGGCTGCCGGATAATCGGCATGCTGTGCATAGAATCGTGCGTTGAAGCATTGCCACATGTCGAACAGCTCATCGGCTGTAAACATATCATAGAAGTTTATCCTCCCTTCAGTGTTTTGAGCATCCGACGCAAGCCAGTAAAGCCCCCACATGAAATCATGTGGCCTCACATAGCGGCTGACGAATTCCGAATCGCTGAAAATTGCATCTACGAGTCGATCGGGTTGAGTGTTCTTCTCCTCGAACTTACGATATTTCTCCTGCCACCATCCCTCGCGGCCGTTAAATCTATCGGATTCCTCAATACTGTGGCAGAGATAGGACATGTTGCGGTTTGATGATTCCATCTCTATCTTCAGTTTTGGATTCCGTTCCTTAAGGCTCTCGCAAAACGAAGCCATGCTCAGTATGCATCGAGGCACAAGCGTAGAGCGCGCAGTTATATACGATTTGTCCGCAAAAACCTCAGGATAGTTCGCCTGCATTCTGGCCGCTATGTCGTAATGCTGGCGTCGGCCAAGAGGCGACAGGTCTCCGCCTCTGCCCTGCGTCTCGATCATCAGTGAGTCGATTCTCTCCATAAGGTCAGCGCCAAGTGGCGTCAGCGCATTGGCATCGGCCGCCTTGTGCATCAGTTCCGCAATCCACCTGTAGTCATTGTCACTGATCAGATAGCGCGAGCCGTGCCGCCCGTAATGACTTATATGGAACGGCTTGAACCCTTTGGGTGCCGGCGTATTGTCGGCCACTGTCGTGGGATATGCGAAATAAACACCACCTGTCTTGTTGAGGTCCGCGGCCATCTCCTCGCGAGTGGTCTGCGCGAAACATAGGCAGGATGCAGCAAGTGCGGCTATAGTAAATATAAACTTTTTCATTGCAATTAAAACTAATAAGTTGTAATATAACTCAAGGCCGGATGTTAATCGCCTCTGTAATAAAGCTGCAGATAGCAACGGGCTATAAAATCACGGTTATCGTGCACAAGCAGCCTGTTGTCAGTGCCGGGGAAAGCGGCATCGGGCAACCACTCATTTCTGAAGATGAATCTCAGCAGGTCGCCCGGACAGCATCCACGCTCGCTCAACAGCATAAAGGCGTTCCTGCGGGCGTAAGCCTCATCATACATCGGATTAGATGGCGCCTTGATACATCGGGCAATATCTCTTGCCATAAGCATTCCCTTATGCTTCGATACCATCAGTATATAGTCGCGTGCCCCCTTTGCCTGCGACAGGTGTTCCTCTCCTTCAGCCCAGCCGAGAGCCTCGATAAAGAAACGGTTCATCGACTCATAACTGTCGAAAAAGCGAATCTCCTCTCCCCCGGTAAACTTGGTAAATGCCTCGTAATAGGGATGTATTTTGGCATCGGTCACAGGCTTGTCGTGCGGAAGTTTTCTCTCAAGCATCAGATATACCCATTCAGGCGTATACAATGCGAGCGGTCCGGTGGGGTCCTGCATCATCGCATCTTCAAGACGCTTGTTCATCTTCGACCCATAATCCGGATCATCATGATTCTCGCTCATGAGTATGTCCCGAAGAGATAGCGAGTAGGCCGGTGTAAGCAGATAGGAGTGCAGGAAAAGCCAGTTCCCTAACCGATAGATCTCCTTGTGATCCTCCGGGTCGTTGAACTCAAGTCCACGTGAAATATTGAATTCCTCGGGAACAGGCGAGTCCTCATACTCTGCATCGAGTATATCATAACACTTGTCAGCGAGTGCAAGCAAGGTTGCGTCATGCGGATATATATGCCGCTTTTCTTCCCACATCATCGCAATGACATACCAGACAAGAAAGCGCACATCCTCGCGGTTTAACTCATAGTCTATGTAATCCTCCGGAATTTCATGGAACGGGACCGACCAGCCATACAATTCACGGTTGGCATCGACAAACGACCTCCATAGCCCGGCGTCAGACACTATATCACGCATATAGTCTGTCAGGGTCAGTGCGACCCGGCGGGATACACCATCGGGCATATCCGCTCCAAACCTTGTTTCCCTTACCTTCTTATATAGTGCATTTGCAAGCGCAAGATAATATGCATCTGTCTCTGTTGTCTCAGGAAATGATGGCTGGCGGAGCACTAATTCCTGCATTGTGATGTTTCCCATGGCGCTCGATGTGTCAGGACAGTTTCTCAATAGTCTCCGCGAGTGTGAACTCCTTCTGTTCGCCGGTCGACATGTCCTTAAGTACAATGGCGTCGCGACCAAGCTCAGACTCACCCACGAATGCGACAAACGGCACATTGTCGGCGTCTGCCATACTCATCTGCTTCTTCATCTTGGCTGCCTCAGGATAGAGCTGGGCTGCAACACCGGCTTCCCTGAGCGCGTTCACATAGCGCAATGACTGCATTGCCTCTTTCTCGCCGAAATTGACAAACATGACCTTGACAGTCTGTCCGAGGTCTTCGGGAAACAGATTCAACTGTGTCATCACATCGTAGATTCGGTCGGCTCCGAAGGATATTCCGACACCCGACAGACCGGGCATTCCAAATACTCCGGTCAGATTATCATATCGGCCTCCGCCTGTGATACTACCGATCTCGACATCCTTTGCCTTCACCTCGATAATGGTTCCGGTATAGTAATTGAGGCCGCGGGCCAGTGAAATATCAACCTCGATATCCCCCTTATGGCCGAGAGCGTCTATCGCACCAATTACCTCGCGCATCTCATCTATACCCTTCATGCCTGTCTCCGAGCCTTTAAGCATCTCCGACATTACTGCAAGTTTTTCCTCATTGCTGCCCGAAAGCTCGAGTATGGGCTGCAATGCCCTGATGGCATCCTCGTCAAGACCCTTTTCCCTCAGTTCGGCATTGACATTCTCAAGCCCGATCTTGTCTATCTTGTCAATTGCAACGGTTATATCGACAATCTTGTCGGCCTCTCCTATCGTCTCTGCGATTCCGGAGAGAATCTTTCGGTTGTTTACCTTGACTGTGACCCTAATCCCCAGGGCCTCAAACACCTTGTCGATAAGCGAGAGTAACTCAACCTCATTGAGCAGCGAGTCTGATCCCACCACGTCGGCATCGCATTGGTAGAACTCGCGGTAACGGCCTTTCTGCGGACGGTCTGCTCGCCATACCGGCTGAATCTGGTAACGCTTGAACGGCATGGAGAGGTCGTTACGGTGCTGCACTACAAAGCGGGCGAACGGAACTGTGAGGTCATAACGAAGACCTTTCTCACACATCTTGTTGGTAAGTTTTACCAATTGTCGGTCGAGAAGTTCCTGATCAGTACATGACTTCAGAAAGTCGCCTGAGTTCAATATCTTGAACAGGAGCTTGTCTCCCTCCTCGCCATACTTGCCCATCAGGGTAGAGAGGTTTTCCATTGCCGGTGTCTCAATCTGTTTGTATCCGAACAATCGGAAATAGCGCTTGATGGTATCGAATATATAGTTGCGACGTGACATCTCTATGGGTGAGAAGTCACGTGTACCTTTCGGTATGCTGGGTTTCTGAGCCATATGATTAAATGCTGTTTATATTTGACTTATCTGTTTCGTATGCGAAATTACAAAATTGCACGCACATGTGCAAAAATAGTGTCGTCTGAATTTCTTGTCAGAACTCGAATGAGAGGCGAACATTAAACTGTCGGCGGGTCAGATAGTTCGGTACTGCATACTGTATGTTGTTGACATCAGTCACCCAGTAGTAGCTGCTGACGTTGGCTATGTCGAGCAGATTAAACACATCTACGCCGAGCACGATGCTCTTGAAGTGCCGCAGGAAATTACGCGGTGGCTCTTTATCTGACGGGGCACCGACAAACTGCCAGCTCACCCCGATATCCACGCGCTTGTATGCGGGTGCGCGGAAATACGTCACAGCACGGCTTGTATGGGGAGGCGTCATTGTCAGTCCGTCTGAGAATATGCCGCGAAGGCTGAACTTCAGTTTAGGGAATTTAGGGAAATAATCTGTGAAATAGAGACTGACGGAATACCTCTGGTCACTTGGTAACGGCACCTTCTTGCCATCGAGTGTCTGCTGAGTCTTCATAAGCGAGAAACTCAGCCAGGAGTCACTCCCCTCCACAAACTGACCGAACAATTTGAAGTCAAGTCCCATGGCGTATCCCTTGGAGTCATTATGGCCTGAATATGTAATTTTCAGGTTATCGTATTCATACGATATGAGATTGCCGAGATTCTTGTAATAAGCCTCCCCGGTCAGTTTGAAAGGCCTGTTCATGGCTCTGAATGTATAGTCAGCTCCCACGATGATCTGGATACTTCGCGGTGACTTGATGTTACGGTTAAGGTTGATGACGCAGTTGCCAAGATCATCCTCTACCATCTCACGATATTCCTTATAAAATGGAGACTGATAGTATAGACCGGCACCGATGCGGTAATACCAGCTCGGATAGTTGACAGGATTGATTGAGAAATTGACGCGGGGAGAGACGAGGAACTCTTTGTTGAACCCGTTGTATGAGAACCGGATTCCTCCGTTCAAGGTCATGTATGCGAAGTTATTGCTCATGTAGACGGCATCCTCCACGTAGGCATGAAGCCTGCTGACATTGATGTTCTGCCGCGAGCTGAGATTGTAGACGAGATGCACACCCTCGGGCAATGTCGGCAGTGAATATCCTGCTGAGTCACGCCATTCCCACTCCTTGGTGCGGTCGTGGAAACGCTCCTGCTGGTATCCCACGCCATAACTGAAGTTGTTGGCGCGATACCTGGTGGCTCCCTTGAACGATACCTGAAGCACTGAGGTCTTGAGCCTGTTGCGTGAGTGCTCCATGTATTTGCCCACACCGAGTTCTCCACCGATACCACCCTCACCGGTGGTTCCGGCCTGATCAAGCCAGTACTCCCCGGAGATATCATATGTCACAAGCTCGTTTGAAAGGAATCCGGCGACACCGAGTGTAAAGCTCGTGGCCTTGTTGTGTCGGTAAGTGGCCTGCAGGGAGCCGAGATATGTCTCGAACTTATCTTTCTCCTCTCCGTCGAAATACACCTTGAAACTCTTTGCATCCTCGGAGGTTCCGAAAGTAGTCTCCCGGTCCTGGGGCTTGAAGTTGAAGTGGTTAAGAGATATATTGCCAAGCAGGTTGATTGTCCATCTCTCGCCTGGCTTGTAATTCATGTTGGTCTGGAAATCAAAGAATGTAGGATCATACTCTCCCTTGGTATCCATAGTGGAGAGCAGGGAGTTGTTCTTTTTGAACCTTACTCCCGATATCTGTGAGAATTTGCCGGTATTGTTTCCAATAGTCAGCGAGCCGCCCATTAGGCTCAAGTCGACCGCGCCCTCAAAGGCCTCGGGCTCACGGTAGGTTATGTCGAGCGCCGATGACATCTTGTCGGCATACCGGGCAGGGAAGCCTCCGGTAGAGAACTTTATGTTGCCGACCATATTTGGATTTATTACGCTAAGCCCTTCCTGCTGGCCGCTCCTTACCAGCTGAGGCCTGTAAAGCTCCATGCCGTTGATGTAGACTGAATTCTCGTCAAAGGATCCACCACGTACCGAGTATTGAGAACTCATCTCGTTTGACGAGTTTACGCCCGGCATGGTTGTGATGAGGGCCTCAACGCTGCCTCCCGAGACATCAGGAGACAACTTGTAACTCTCCGTATTGAGGGTCTGCATTCCGTTGGAGTTCTGACGGTAGCCGACAACCTCAATCTCCTTAAGGTCGACATCTATTGGATACATGCGCACGTTGAGCGTCAGTTCGCCCTTGGGATTGATGAGCTTATGGTGCACGGTCTTAAAGCCGATACAACTGTATATCATCTCAATAGTGTCCTTCTGCGCAACAGACAGGGTATAGTCTCCCTTCAGATTTGTATTCGTGCCGATTGCAGAGTTAGCGAGCCTCACTGTCGCAAACTCCACAGGCTTGTCCTCGCTGTCGACGACCTTGCCCGAGATGCGTACATTCTCAGCCAAGACCGGCCTACATGTGGCCGCCAGCAGCATTAAGATTATCAGGAGTGTTGTTTTTCTCATTAAGTTTAAAACGTCTCCGTTTTTTCATTATTATTTATTCCATGCATTATTCCCAATATCAGGTATGCTTAAAGCCGGAGATCCCGATTTATGTCTGTCGACTTGAGTCCTGCTGTAATTATTTTTAAATTTTTACGAATTATTGACGGCAAATTGTTAATTTTGCAGAAATTTTGGCCAAAATTAAACTTTAGCCACGTGTTAGAGATATTTTTTGGCCTCTCAATTGTTATACAAGAGAACAAAAACGCGTTCCATGAGTCTTATCTGACTAAGGAACTGACCTACTGATAATAATAAACGCAAACGATACAGAATGACAACCAATAAAGACACTACACAGTCTAAACCGTTCTCTCAACTGGAAACGGCAATCATAAATGCTATCCAGGACCGTAAGGGTGTAGACATTACCGATATTGATTTCAACGGACTTGAGACTGCGCCGGCCAGGACTTTTGTGGTCTGTACCGGCAAATCGACATCGCAGGTCGCCGCAATCGCTGACAACATACGCGACGAAGTAAACAAAAAACTCGAGATTAAGCCATATAATTACGACGGGTACCGCAACTCGCAGTGGATTGTCATTGATTATGGAGACGTTATGGTTCACGTTTTTCTTCCAGACACAAGGGCATACTATAACATCGAGGACCTCTGGAGCGACGCAAATATAACAGAGATTCCTGACCTCGACTAAACGAACCATAACTCAACCCCTCAGATATGAATAAGCTAAAGCCTAACAAGAACCGTCAGAACAAGAGGCCGCTCTTCAATATGTATTGGATGTACGGTCTGATTACCCTATCGCTGCTGGCGCTATACTATTTTCAAGACAGTTCGCAGACCAAGGATGTTGACTGGACAGACTTCGAGAAGGCCGCTCTGGCCGGTGACCTCGACAAGATAATGATTTTCTCGCAGAACGGAGTTGCCGAGGGTTTCCTCACAGAGCAGGGTGCCAAGAACCAGAAGTTCGACATGACACCCCAGATGACTGGCGAGAAGAAGATAAAGACCACCATTCCGTCGACTGACAAGATACAGGATAAGATTGACAGTTGGAACGACAAGCTCGCTGCCGAAGGCAAGCCTCAGATCAAGATAACCTATGAGAAAGGTAGCGACCTGATGAAGGTTGTATGGTATTTCGGCCCTATAATACTTATCATCCTTGTAATGGTGATAATGTCGAAGCGTATGACGGGAGGCGCCGGTGGTGGCGGAGGCATCTTCAATGTCGGGAAGTCAAAGGCCCTTGTGTTCGACAAGAATAACGGGACCAATGTTACTTTCAAGGATGTCGCAGGCCTTGCGGAGGCTAAGGTCGAGATTGAGGAGATTGTCGAGTTCCTCAAGAATCCGCAGCGCTACACCGAGCTGGGTGCAAAGATACCCAAGGGAGCCCTTCTTGTAGGCCCTCCCGGAACCGGTAAGACACTGCTCGCGAAGGCCGTCGCCGGCGAGGCTGACGTTCCTTTCCTCAGCATGTCGGGCTCTGACTTTGTCGAGATGTTTGTCGGCGTGGGCGCAGCGCGTGTCCGCGACCTGTTCAAGCAGGCCAAGGAGAAGGCTCCCTGCATCGTCTTTATCGATGAGATTGATGCTGTGGGGCGTGCCCGTGGCCGCAACCCGAACATGGGCTCGAACGATGAGCGAGAGAACACCCTCAACCAGATGCTGACCGAAATGGACGGATTCCAGTCGAACAACGGCGTGATCTGCCTTGCGGCGACCAACCGTGCCGACATGCTCGACAAGGCGTTGCTTCGCCCGGGCCGTTTCGACCGCCAGATATATGTGGATCTCCCCGAGCTCTCCGACCGTATCGAGATTTTCAACGTGCATCTGCGCAACATCAAGTGCAACAGCAAGCTTGATGTCGAGCAGCTTGCACGACAGACCCAGGGGTTCTCCGGCGCAGACATTGCCAATGTCTGCAACGAGGCCGCCCTCATTGCCGCCCGCTATAACAAGGAGGCGGTAGACTGGAACGACTTCATGAAGGCAATTGACAGGATTGTCGGAGGTCTCGAGAAAAAGTCACGTGTGATTACTGACGAGGAGAAGGTTGCCATTGCTACTCATGAGGCAGGGCATGCCACAATCACCTGGATGACCAAATACGGCAACCCGCTCGTCAAGGTAACTATAGTGCCCCGTGGCCGCGCTCTCGGTGCCGCATGGTATGCTCCGGAGGAACGTCAGATTATCCCTACCCAGGCTCTGCTCGATACAATGTGCGGCCTTCTTGGAGGACGTGCAGCGGAGGATGTCTTCCTCGGTCAGGTCGGCACAGGCGCGAGCGATGACCTCGAGAAGTGCACAAAGATCGCTCGTTCGCTCGTGCTGGTATATGGAATGAGCGACAAACTCCCCAACCTCAACTACAATGACTCAACTGGCCAGGAGATGGGATTCACTAAGCCTTATTCCGACGAGACTGCAAAGATTATTGACGCAGAGGTGATGCGGATTGTAAACGAGCAGTACGAGCGTGCCAAGGATATTCTACGTGAATATGCCTCGCAGCACAATCAGATCCGTGACCTTCTTGTTGAGAAGGAAGTCATCTTCCATGATGATGTGGAGAAGATTCTCGGTAAGCGCAAGTGGAAATCGCGTACTGACGAGATAATCGAGATTAACAAAAAGGAGGAGGCCCAGAATGGCAACAATGAGAATGCCGACAACCCGTATGCCAAGGATTTCCCTGACGACGACAAGTTCTCCGTAGGACATGCTGGCGGAACTGCGACGGCTCATAAGGTTGATGTGGATTCTGATGATGACGGCACTCCCCCCCCCTTTACAAAGTGATGCATACCAAAAAAAGATACGGGCATTCATCATGTCCGTATCTTTTTTGAAAGATTGGAAAACTAAAATTTGAAAATTAGTTTTACAAAAAGCGCAAAGTTGGTCAGATTAGCACACAAATTTGCCAATTGGAATATTTTATAACGAATTTTTAGTATATTTGCAAAATGAAATATACCCTGTCTCGTTGAAGACTACCATCTCATCGGTATCGAGAGAAACATGGTGGGATGCAGTCATATCCGCGAAATAGTGCCGCACCTTTCGGATGCGACACCTTTAGTCAATTATAAAACTATCTAACAAGGAAATACATCTAAATAGTAACTTATGAATATCAAAAGACTGAATGGACTGGTGTTGCCCGTGGTGGCAATAGCCATGATTCTGCCCTCGTGCAAGGGCAAAGGAGACCAGCAGCAACAGCAACAGGTTCCCGAGCTTGCAGTACTGACTGTCAGCGAGGAGAACACTACCCTCGAGACCGGAATGCCCACCACTCTCGAAGGTGAGAATGACGTTGAGATTCGGCCACAGATCCAGGGTTTTCTCACAAAGGTCTTCGTAGAGGAGGGTCAGCGCGTTTCAAAAGGACAGACACTCTTCGTAATCGACCAGGTTTCACTGCAGGCAGCCGTCGAGGCCGCTCAGGCTGCCGTGGCTGTGGCGCAGGCAAACGTAAACACAGCCCAGACCAACATGAACAACAACAAGATGCTGTTCGATAAGAACATCATAAGCCAGCCGGCCTATCAGACATCTGTCGACGCCTACAATGCCGCGAAGGCTCAGCACAACCAGGCTATGGCCAACCTGACAAGCGCGCGCAAGAACCTCTCATATTCTGTGGTATCTGCTCCGGCGTCGGGCGTAGTGGGCAGTATCGACTATCGCGAGGGCTCTCTTGTATCCCCGCAGTCATTGCTGACTGTTATCTCCAACAACAGCGACATGCGTGCATCCTTCTCGCTCAACGAGAAAGACATCCTCGCCCTCACGGATAACGGCAGGCGCTCGCTTCAGGAGGCTGTCAGAAACCTTCCCCCCGTCACACTGCTTCTTGCCAACGGCGAGCGTTACAGCCGTCCAGGCAAGATCATATCTATCTCAGGCGTCATAGACCCGGCTACCGGCAGTGCGACGGCAAAGGCCATTTTCCCTAACCCCGACGGAATGCTCCACAGCGGAAATACGGGCCAGGTGCTTATCCCGCAAAGCCGCGCCAACTCAATGCTCATTCCGCAGGCCGCGACTTACGAGATGCAGGACATGAAGTTCGTCTATGTTGTAAACGACAGCAACAAGGTCCACTCACGCGCCATACAGATAGCTGACGAGAACGACGGCCAGAACTATATTGTGATCGGTGGCCTGAAACCCGGAGAGCGAATCGTGACCGAGGGCGTCGGTATCTCTGTAAAGGACGATATGATCATCAAGCCCAAGAAATAATCGGGGCATAAGCGAATATAAACCATCTCAGCCGCAATCCCACACTTCTGCGGCTGCAAATATTCCATTATGAAACTTTCAACATTCATCAACAGACCGGTGCTCTCGACCGTTATCTCGATATTTATCGTGATTTTCGGTATCCTCGGCCTGTTATCGCTCCCTATCGAGCAATATCCCAATATAGCGCCGCCGACAATAAGCGTGCGCACCACATACACGGGTGCGAACGCTCAGTCGGTGCTTAATTCCGTAATCGCCCCGCTTGAGGAGCAGATCAACGGTGCAGAGAACATGGACTACATGTATTCTTCGGCGTCCAACAACGGTTCGGCCGAGATCTCAGTATACTTCAAGTCGGGAATGGACCCGGACATGGCGGCGGTCGATGTTCAGAACCGCGTGGCCAAGGCTGCCAGTTTCCTTCCCGCAGAGGTAAACCAGGTCGGTGTCACTACCCAGAAGCGCCAGTCCTCGATGCTTATGGTGTTCAACGTCTATGCCGATGATCCTAAGTACAGCGAGGAGTTTGTGGAGAACTACATGGCCATCAACATCATCCCTGTCATCAAGCGTGTGCCGGGTGTCGGCGACGCGATGGTGATGGGTGCCGACTACTCGATGCGAATATGGCTGAAGCCTGATGTGATGGCTCAGTACGGACTTATGCCGACTGATGTCTCACAGGCGCTTGCCGAGCAGAATATCGAAGCCGCTCCGGGTCAGTTCGGCGAGAACGGAAACCAGGCGTTCCAGTATACAATGCGTTATAAGGGACGCCTTCAGGATGAGAAGGAGTTTGAGGACATTATCATCAAGGCTCTTCCCAACGGTGAGATACTGCATCTCAAGGATGTGGCTGACGTGGAAC
Source organism: Muribaculaceae bacterium (assembly GCA_014867205.1). Lineage (GTDB taxonomy): Bacteria > Bacteroidota > Bacteroidia > Bacteroidales > Muribaculaceae > Lepagella. The sequence goes on from WGUO01000001.1 coordinate 342,654, forward strand.
TCGGACGACTCACCTATGGTTTCCACTCCACAACCAACGGCAAGATCGGTGTCGCTGCGATGGTGATGCAGTCGGCCGGATCTAACGCAACTGCTGTCGTAAATCAGATTCAGGCAGAGCTCGACAAATTCCAGAAAGAGTGTCCCGAGGGTCTGAAGATTGTGACTACGATGGATGTCAACCAGTTCCTTTTTGCCTCTATCCATGAGGTCGTCAAGACCCTTATCGAGGCGTTCGCACTGGTGTTCCTGGTGGTGTTCATCTTCCTCCAGGACTTCCGCTCGACCATCATCCCTATGATCGCCATCCCCGTAGCGCTTATCGGTACGTTCTTCCTGATGAACATATTCGGGTTCACGATCAACCTGCTTACCCTCTCGGCTCTCGTGCTCGCTATCGCCATTGTGGTCGATGACGCGATTGTCGTGGTCGAGGCGGTGCATGCCAAACTCGACGAGGGCTATAAATCGGCAAAAATGGCGGCAATCGACGCCATGAACGATATAGCCGGCGCACTCGTCTCGATCACACTCGTCATGATGCTCGTGTTCATCCCCGTGTCGTTCATGGGCGGAACATCGGGTGTATTCTACCGTCAGTTCGGTCTTACAATGGCCATGGCCATCTTCCTCTCGGCTGTCAATGCACTTACGCTGTCGCCGGCACTTTGCGCAATCTTCCTTAAGCCCCACAAGACAGAGGGAGAGGAGGCCGCATCGCTCGGCACCCGAATGAAGGAAGCATATTCCGCCGCCGGCGAGGCCATGAAGGAATCATACCGCAAGCGTGCACGACTCACTTTCCCTCCGATTGTTACCACTCTCCTTCTTATCGCTGCAGTTGTTTTCCTCGTGCTCGGCTGGTATGAGTTCGAGAACATTGCCGAGAGTGTCATTGCCTGTGTAGTGGCTGTACTGGCAGTTTACGGCATGTTCCAGCGTAATTTCATAGATGCGTTCAACAATGTATTCTCAAAGGTTCTCGCGGGATACTCAGTTCTTGCCAAGTGGTTTATCGCCCATAAGATAACCGGATTCGGAATTGTCGCCGCATCAATTGCCATTCTTGTATGGCTGATGTCGATTACCGCTACCTCTCTTGTGCCGAACGAGGACACGGGAACACTTATGGGCGTTGTCGACATGCCCCCCGCGACTTCAATGGAACGCACCAAGGCTGTCATGGACAAGGTTGACAGCATCTCGTCTACCATCCCCGCGATTTATATCCGTAATGCCATCACGGGCTATAGTTTCGTGGCCGGACAGGGCAACACCTACGGCTCGTTCATCATCAAGCTTAAGCCCTGGGATGAGCGAGATGAGAAGACTGAGAGCGCTCAGGCAGTGCTTGGACAACTCATGCAGAAGTGCGGTGAGATCAAGGATGGCCGAATCATGTTCTTCCAGCCCCCTATGATCTCTGGTTACTCGGTATCGAACGGTTTCGAGGTCAAGCTTCAGGACAAGACCGGCGGTGACATCAACCAGTTCTTCAAGGTCTACCAGGGATTCATCGCCGCTCTCAACCAGCGTCCGGAGATCCAGATGGCCTACTCGACATTCAACCCCTCGTTCCCGCAGTATCTTGTGGAGCTTGATGTGGCAAAGATCAAGAAGGCCGGTCTGACCCAGAACCAGATCCTCACTACCCTTCAGGCCTACTACGGCGGTATGTATGTATCCAACTTCAACAAGTTCGGTAAACTATACCGTGTCATGATGCAGGCGAGTCCCGAGGCTCGTGTGTCACCCGAGACTCTTAAGCAGGTAAAGGTCCGCAACGGCTCGGAGATGGCTCCCATCGACAACTTTGTCAAGCTGTCGCGCGTATATGGTCCTGACGTGATCAACCGATTCAATATGTTCACCACCATATCCGTGACCGGTAACCCCGCGCCGGGTGTGTCGTCGGGTGAGGCAATCTCGGCAATCGAGGAAGTCGCATCCCAGACCCTTCCGGTCGGCTATGGCTATGAATATTCAGGTCTGACCCGTGAGGAGGCAACAAGCAGCAGCTCGCAGACAGCCTATGTGTTCGCGCTTGTGCTTCTGTTCGTTTACCTGCTTCTGTCTGCCCAGTACGAGAGCTACATCATTCCCTTCGCGGTCATCCTCTCGGTGCCGTTCGGTCTTATGGGTACATTCATCTTCGCTCACCTAATGGGCATCGACAACAACATCTATCTGCAGATCGCGCTCATCATGCTTATCGGCCTTCTGGCCAAGAACGCCATCCTTATCGTGGAGTTCGCTCTTGAGCGCCGTCGCACAGGTGTCAGCATCGTCAACGCTGCGATTCTCGGCTCAAAGGCCCGTCTGCGTCCTATCCTCATGACATCTTTGGCCATGATCATCGGTCTTCTGCCTCTGATGTTCGCTACGGGTGCTGGCGCCAACGGTTACAATGCCCTGGGTACGGGTGCTATCGGCGGTATGCTTATCGGTATGATTCTCCAGGTGCTTATCGTTCCGGCCCTGTTTGTGGCCTTCCAGATCATCCAGGAGAAGATCACACCCTACAAGTGGACTGATACCGATAACTCATACCTCTCTTCAGAGCTTGAACAATACAACCGTCATAAAGACTAACCATAAGGTTCTCCCGTCGGCGGGGAGTCGATTTCTCCTCGCCGGCGGCTACATGAATCAAATCTGTAAAAGTCAAAAATGAAAACAAGCAAATATATCATATTGGCGGCTCTGGCCTTTTCTATGTCGAGTTGTCACATCTATAAGGAATACGAACTGCCTACCGACAATTCCTACGTCAAGAGTTTTGAGGAGTCAATGACCGCGCAAGCCGACTCAACTTCTCTTCCGTTCCTGTCCTGGCAGCAGGTGTTCACCGACCCGGTGCTTCAGGATTATATCCGTACAGCGCTCGCCAACAACAAAGACCTTGACAACGCTGTCAAGAATATCGACATAGCACGCGCACAACTCAAGGGGGCCAAACTGAGTTATTTCCCTGCCGTGGCACTCAACCCTAATGGTGGTGCCGCAAAGTATGGCGACGGCAAGATGGACACTTGGACATATACCATACCTATGTCAATTTCCTGGGAGATCGACGTGTTCGGCAAGATTCTCAACCGCAAGCGCGGCGCAAAGGTCGCAGTGGAGCAGATGGAGGACTATCGTCAGGCAGTCCAGTCTCAGATTATCTGCGGTGTGGCAAACTGCTACTACAGCCTCATGCTCCTCAACCAGCAACTTGACCTGACCACCAGGACCTCCGAGATCTGGAAAGACCAGGTTGAGTCGATGAAACTGATGAAGCAGGCCGGCATGGTCAACGAGGCGGCGGTCGTGCAGTCTGCAGCCAACTACTGGAACATCATGGGCTCCATTCCTGACATAAAGAACTCGATACACGAGGTGCAGAACACAATGTCTCTCCTTCTGCATACCTACCCCCAGGAATGGACCGTCTCGTCTGACATGAACTTCGAGTTGCCGGCCGACATCGCCGCCGGTGTGCCTATGACATATCTTGCAGCGCGCCCTGACGTGCGTGCTGCCGAGAGGAGCCTTGCCTCGGCTTACTATTCCACCAACAGCGCCCGCGCTGCTTTCTATCCGAGTCTGACCATTTCCTCTAACGGAGGCTTCACCAACCTTCTCGGCTCTATTGTCTCCAATCCCGGCAAATGGTTCATTCAGCTCGCAGGCTCGCTTGCCGCTCCCCTCTTCTCTCGCGGAACAAACATAGCGAACCTTGAGGTGGCAAAAGCACGCCAGGCTCAGGCAATGAATGACTTCGAGACCGCTGTGCTCAGTGCCAGCGCCGATGTCAGCGAGGCTCTCGCAGCCTACCGCTTTAATTCGGAAAAACGCGAATGCCTGATGAAACAAATAGATAATCTCGAAAAATCTGTGGAATATACGCAGGAATTATTAACTTTGGACCAGCGAACCACATATCTTGAGGTTTTGACCGCCCGCTCGAGCCTGCTCAGCGCACAGTTGTCGAGCCTCGTGGCATGGCACAGCAAGGTTGCCGCTCTTATCTCGCTCTACCAAGCAGTCGGAGGGGGACGGTAATTTGGATGCCACTGTAAGCACACTTTTCACATTCACACTTTAAAATGCACATATCATGAGTAATGTAAGTCCTTTGGCCTATGTACATCCCGATGCCAAGATCGGAGAGAATGTCACTATTGATGCCTTCGCGTACATTGACGGAAATGTGGAGATCGGCGACGGCTGCCACATCTACCCGCATGTCAACATCCTGTCAGGTGCCCGAATCGGTAAGAACAACAGGTTCTATCATGGCTGCATAATTGCCGCCACTCCTCAGGATTTCCGCTGGAAAGGAGAGGACAGTTTTGTCGAGATAGGTGACAACAACACCATCCGCGAGCATGTCATCATAAACAGAAGTATCCATAAGGATGGCGTCACCCGCGTCGGCAACGACTCTTTCATTATGGCACAAAGCCATATAGCGCACGACACCCGGATAGGCAACTCAGTGGTCATCGGCAACTCGGTCAAGGTAGCGGGCTCCTGCATTATCGGAGACTGCTCAATCCTGTCTTCATGTGCGCTTGTGCATGAGAAGTGTGAGATTGGCGAATGGGTGCTAATTAAAGGGGGCTGTCGTGTCAACAGCAATGTTCCGCCTTATGTCATCATGGCGCACAACCCTATCGCCTATTTCGGTGTCAACGCATACATCCTCCGCAAGGGAAACTTCAGCGACGAGAGAATTGACGATATCGCCAAATGCTACCGTCACATCTATCAGTCGAACACTTCGGCCTTCAACGCCATGGTTCGCGTCAAGGCCGATGTCGCCCCCAGTCCCGAGCGCGACGCGATCATCAAGTTTGTGGAGGGCCACAATTTCAAGATAGCCGCCCTTACACTTGACAATATGCTGTAATAAACCAAATGTCAGCAACGGTCTATACTGCCGTCACTCATACTCAATCGAGGCTGCCGATTACAATCAGATCGGCAGCCTCTGTTCTATGCGTAAAGCACATAATTTATTGAGCCGGGATGCTGTCGACAGGATGCGAATTGTTTCGCTCGCGGCGCTGCTTGCGAAAGTCTTCCCAGCGGTTTTTGAAGTTCTTTCGGGATTTTATTAGCGTGATGCCTGTCAGTTGCTTCAACATACTGAGCGCACGGTTGCCAATGCTGAAATTCTTTTCACCGGAATTAACCTTCATGAGGCGCAGGTCAGGTGTCTGTGCAAGCCTCACCTGCCGCTCGTCAACCATTGACACACGCTCAACCAGATTCTGAATCGATTGAGCGAGCGGCGGTGCATCCATAGCCTGATAGATTTCTATGTCGTCGGAATCAAAATCGGCTTTGTCCCATTTTTTTGCCTCCTTCTCAGTTATATATTCCTTGTCTACCACATATACCTCGCCATATGTACTGACAAAATATGCTTCGCCAACATTATTGAATCTAAACAGACGCCGTCCTCGGCCATCTGAGGCAATGTTATAGGAATAGCCGGTAAGATCCTCGGCTGCCAGATTTCTACTCAGAACATTGTCATAATTGAAACGAACTCTGAAATTCTCGAAGTCAACACCTTTCTTAAAGATTGTTCCGAAATTTGGGACCCATCGGCGCTCCCGAGTGTCTGCAAGCACATTGATATCTACAGCAATCCTGTCGTCATTACCGGTCCATATCTCGGCCGGACTATATCTCCCCATTACGGTGTCGCTACGTACTCCCCTTTCCAAGAACCCCGAGGGGAGTCCCGCAGTAGGCGGCAGACCAACCCAGTCTGACCATGAGAAGTGATGATTGCAGCGGTCACTGACGCTGTCAAGTCCCTCTGCGTTTGTAAACCGGTAATAGGAACGAGTCTTTATGATTCGCGGATTACTCCAGCCTCTAAACCTCGAGCCGGGTGATTTAGGAATCATATAGTCGACCATCTTCTCCCTGAACAGGAAAATAGTGTCGGAATAAGTGGACAGTGTGGAATATTCCCTTACATACGCGAGCAGATGAAGAACCTTGCTGCGGCGCGTCTCAACCATTACCTCGGGCAATTCAAATGTGCTCTCCGACAAATACACCGTATCGACATCAGGACTCGAGACCTCTTTCTCGCCGTACCCCAGATAACGCACTGTAATCGGATAACGTTCCGCCGCCACAAACGGCAGGCGTCCTTTCGACGTGCCTACTCCTACCGTATTGCCGTTACGATCAAATACCGACGCATTAGCCAGTGGCATGCCTGTCACCGAATCAACAACCACCGCACTTCTTCTCTGACCATCCATGCTGTGTGCAGAGAGCAAAGCGGCCAGAATCATGAATATCCTATCAATCCTATACATTGTCACAATGTAGTGAAAGCAAACCTGAAGCCTTATTACGCTGTTAAGATATCGGCAACAGCACTACCCAGGGCACTCCCTACATATATCTAAACTGCGAATTATGACGAAATGTGACATATGGTTTGAAAAAAACAGTTTTTTTGCTAAATTTGTATTCTGAAAAATAACCCAGTCAACGAGAAATCCCTCTGTTTGATCTCAAAACACTCAAAATGGATTTAAAGAAACTCCTGACCCGCACTGTCTCGGGACTTATATATTGTGTGATAATAGTAGGTTGCATCCTGTTGGGAAGCACCGGAGTGCTCGTGCTCGGCGGAGTGCTGTCAGCCATAGCATGCATTGAGTTCTCGCGCATCAGCCACGAATTCACCATTCGCACTATACCTGTGATCATTCTTGACATAGCTGGATGCCTCTTTCTGTGCCTCGGCTACCTCGGATTTACGATAATAATCTGGGTCGCCATCATGCTGGCACGTTTCATCGAACAGCTCTATATCAAATCAGAATACCCGCTCAAAGATCTTGCACATTCCATGATGAGCCAGATTTATATCGGTGTGCCGATGGGCATCATGGCCGCTATCGCGGTTCTTCTTGACCCTATGATCGTGCTTGCAATATTCATCTTCATCTGGATTAATGACACCGGGGCATTCCTTGTCGGCAGCCTCATGGGCCGTCACAAACTTTTCGAGCGCGTATCGCCTAAAAAGACCTGGGAAGGCTTTATCGGGGGACTTGTTTTCTGCATCGGTTTCTCTATTCTGTTTTATTATACGGCCAACCGTTTCTTCGGCATGGAGAGTTCCCTTCATGCAAACTTAGGGATTTGGCTTGGTCTGGCTACAGTTGTATCAATTTTCGGCACTTGGGGCGACTTAGTGGAGTCTATGATCAAACGCACTCTGCACATCAAGGACTCAGGCAACATCATCCCGGGCCACGGCGGCATTCTTGATCGCATAGACTCCCTGCTTCTTGCCCTTCCGGCCTGCGCTATCTATTTCGCGCTCATCCTCTTTACCGCTTAAGCAATACGCAGCCGCATAAATATTATACGCAGGAATCATACAGATATTCCTGCGTATTTAAATTATCAATACCAGCAAACTATTTGGCGCGGAACCAATAACCGAGCGAGAGGGAGATAGTCATCGAGTTGGAGGCGCGAATCGGCTCCTTGCGGCCTGACTTGAGCATATTGCCAAGGCCATAGTAAAAACGCGCGTCAAGATAGATGGAGTTACGCGGATTGATGCTGAACTCCCCCCCTATTCCGCCTGATATCCCGTAATCGACCTTCTGATTGACCGATTGTGCGTATTGGTATGTGATATGTGTGTCGAAGTCGGGGTTTGACGTCACATTGGCATAGTCGAAATTAGCCTTTGTAGACTCACCGACGAAGAAACTCACCGACGGGCCGGCATTGATGAAAAACTTGCCTCTGTTACCGAAATATATGTGCGCCAGAAACGGAATCTGGATGTAGTTCACCGTTCGAGAATAATTGTATGGCTTATCCTCGAAGTCTTCATCCCAGCCACGCTGTTCCCAGTTCAGTTCGACAATGAATCCGAAGTGCTTTTCCTCAACATACCTGAAATTCAGACCCGCGTTTCCGCCGAGTATGAAGTTTTGCGTCACGCTTGGAGTGAAGGCGACCCTTGAGAAGTCAACCCCTCCATGGGCACCGAAATAGATTCGCGAGGCATAATGTGACTGCGCACCGGCCTCTATGGGGAGGAACATTAATCCGGAAGCGAGTATGACTGCTCCAGCAAGCCGCGTCAGTGACTTACTCTTCATAATCCACAACTATCTTGTCAATGGAATTGAACGGCGTAAACTTCACAAGATATACCGGGGGATTAAACATGCCGGCCCAGTTGCTTGCACGCACCAGCCGGAAATCGCTCTGCACTGTCATGCGTGAGTCGTCAAGTGTGTTGATGTCGCCCTTACTCTTGGCCAGTTCAGGGATAAAGTAGTTGGATGTATCATATCCAACTGCAGCATATAGTGGCAGCGACTTAACCGGAGTGCGGTTCCACATCATCTTATAGTTCTGCAGGAACCTGCGGTAGGCCTCACCGTTCTTCTCTATATAGAAACGTGAGGGTACCGTGACAGAGGCATTATGGAACTGCTCTTCGAGCGCATCCTCAAGCACTATCCAATTGGGACGGCCAAGAACGTCGATGTCAGCAAGCGGGTGCTCCTCACGTGCGCTGATCACATTCTTCAGAAGTTCCGATACTTCTGCTTTTTTCACTGGATATCCATAAATCAGATATTTCCCATCATCGCCGAACATGTCCGAGCCAATGCCGGCCACCGGCATAGTGCGAATCCGCGACGGCTCCCAGAGACGATGCAACGCCCCTGCAAGCAGATCGTTGTTGTCCTCCTCACCCACAAATATCAGCGTACGGTCTCCATAAAGTTCATGAGCCTCATATGCGATATTGTCGTTGAACAAAGTCGAAGGAGTCAGAAGCTGGATGATATATGGGTTGGTGTTATAGTCATCGCTCTTGACGTCAAACGTATTGACAAGCGGTGTGCGCTTTGATTCTGCGTATTTTGCAAGATAATCGGGCACACCGCCATCGTTGGTTATGAATATGACGGTAGGCTTGAATGTGTCAAGCTCGGCGGAAACCTTATCAGAAGATTCAGAGCCATCCACAACCTTGAAGTCTATGCGGTAATCAGCACGTTTCTGGCAGTCTATACCAGTCAGGAATCCACGCAGAAATTCGGCATCCTTATTAGATGAAGAATTCTCAGTCACAACCGCTACTCGAACCGTATAGCGCTCATCGTCGGCGGCAATCTTATGAACATCTCGGTAAATCTCCTCGATGCCACCCTCGGTGGTCTCGCGAGGATCAGCCTCCACCACTATCTTTTCGCTTGTTGTCTCGTCAATATGTGGAATTGCGATGTACTGCTTGTTTTTTAACTCTGCGACATCAGGATTTGCATCTTTCAGCACATCCTCGCTAATGCCGCGACTTTCGGCTATTGTATTCCAAGTCTCGTTTTTAGAGACTTTGTGGATTTCTATCGAGTCGAGATTTGTCTCACGCACGGTCTTGGTGGTCGTGACCATTCCGGTGCCGCGGGCAGGGATTCTTATATTGTCACCGGCCTTGAAATTCTTCTCGCTGACCCCGGGATTCGCCTCCATAAGGGCCGCCACAGAGACTCCATATTGGTTAGCTACCGCGTAGAGCGTGTCGCCAGATTTTACGGTATAGAAAGTTCCGGACTTATCATCCTTGGCAGTCGCCTTGGGGATACTCTTGCTTGCGGGCCGTATGATGATTGATTCTCCGGCACGGATGCCGTTACGGCTATCCGGATTCAGTTTGTATATTCTGTCTACAGTCACACCATACTGCTTGGAGATTGCATAGACAGTCTCGCCACGTTTCACATTGTGACGCAGTTCTCCGTCAGGACCGGGGCCCTCTGTTGCCTTTACCGACTTCTTCGGTTCGCCGGGGGCAGGATAATAAATCTTCATGCCTTTCTTGAGCGGAGACACGGCCGACGGATTGAGTTCCTGAAGTTGAGCATCATCCCACCCGTAGCGGCGGGCAATGCCGAAGAGTGAGTCGCCCTTCTTTGCCTTATACACATAGTAGTTCTTGCCAAGCAGTTCAACAACCGGCAGGTTTACCTCCACAGCCCCCGCCGTGATCATGGCGGCCGCGGCAAGCGAGATGAATATTGACAGATATCGTCGTAAGGTCCTTTTCATTTACCAAGCAAATTATTTGCGTGCCTACGAGCCGGTCGGCAATATCGACACAGCCCTTATTACAAGTGCCCGCATATATTCCTACAAAATTACAAAAAAAAAGCCTAACCACAAAAACAGCGGTGAAATACAGTTACACAGTTACATTTCTTGCCGGGAATTTTTTTGTTTAATAATTTTTGTTTAACTTTGTGCCGTCGTATCAATTCACGGCAAAGACAGCGGAGGCAGTCTTTCAATATTGTTAATAGCGTTTGCTATTTGTTCCAATCAGAATGAAACGTCGGAAATTTCATTTGAAATAAACGGGAACAGGTCGCGGACGTCCATGATAGTCATGGGCGAGACTTGCCGTTTATTCCACCATCCGACGGGTGCATTCTGGGCAGTTTAGCCCATGTTTTGTATCCGTCGGTTTAGCAATGAACATTGGCATTCGCAAAAAATGAATGCTGATGTTCAGATTATCTCACACCGGGATTCTGGCTATGACATTATGTGTCGCGCTCATCACGCCCCTTGATGTTTACGCCGGATATCCCGATACTACCACTATTCCAATTGACTCTACGCTTGACTTTCACGAAGTTGAGCGACTAACCGCTGATACTCTTGTTTCAGCGGGAGGGACGGCCTATGACAATCACCGCTCCCTTTATGACAGTAAGTTTAAACCTACTCAACTAATATTGCCGGCCGCTTTGATTGCCGTAGGCTCCTTCGGAGTGTGCAACGGTGCCTTCAACCAGCTTAACCATAAAGTTAAGGACGGTATGTCGGATTTACGTGGGAATCACTATTTCCATGCTGACGATTATATCCAGTATCTTCCGTCCGCAGTTTATCTCAGTTTGGGATTTACCGGTTTAAAAGCCCGCAATACCTTCAAGGAAAGACTTGCTGCGGGGCTTACCGCCTACATCAGTATGGCGGCAATGATAAACATCACTAAATATTCTGTAAGAGAACGCCGCCCAGATTCCAGTGCCAGAAATTCATTTCCATCTGGTCACACTGCCACTGCATTCACAGGTGCCGAACTGATACGTATCGAATATGGCGACTGGTGGGGTGCAGGTGCATATGTCTTAGCCACAGGAATAGCTTTACTGCGGCTATACAACGAGCGTCACTGGCTCAACGACGTGATTGCGGGGGCCGGTATAGGCATACTTTCTGCACGCATTGGCTACTGGATGCTTCCTCTCTATCGCAAATTGTTTCACTGGGATTCCTCGCCCGCAGCCCCTGTGCTCGCCGTGACGCCCGCGTTATCTCCAGTCGAAAGCAATATCTCTATTAGCGCGGCACTGATTTTCTAACAAGCAAGCTATCAAAAATAAAATAAGTTAAACCAAAAATCAACTGAGATGAAAAGATTTCTTACATCTGCAAAAACCGCGCTCGCCGCGGTGGCGATGACATTGCTCTTCGCCCTCCAGGGTAACGCTCAGGACTTCAACCGCATCGGGTTGTCGTACGAGCTTGAGACCCTCAATCAGAAACATGGTGATAATTGGAACCTAAATGGGTTCGGCATCGGCTATCTGCACGGCTTTCAGCTCTCTTCGAAAGTCCCTGTCTATCTTGAGACCGACTTGAAGATCACGGCAGGATTCTGGGGCGACAGCGAGAAGGATGATGAAGACCAGTATGGTTATATAGAGTACAATTATAACCTTACGAAACTGAGTATCGCAGTGCCGGTAAATGTATCGTACATGTTGAAATTGCAAAACGGCATCTCGATTCAGCCATATCTCGGCCTGAATTTCAAAATAAACGCCCTGGCGAATTACAAGACAGAGGGCAATCTGTATGAAGAGGAGGATAACTATTATGAACTGGTCGATTCCGCTTCAGAAACAGTAAATCTCCTCAAAGGAGAGGGGTCTGCCAATGTCTTCCAGCTTGGCTGGCATGTGGGAGTCGGCTTCAACTACCGCTGGTTCAATTTCGGACTGGGATACGGGACAGACTTCATCAACTTCAGTTCACACAAACCCTACACCATCAGTTCATCTACTTTCAGCCTTACGGTAGGTTATAATTTCTGAAACACATAACTAAAAATCGAAAACAAATGGCAAAAAACGTAAAAAAATCCTTGCTGCGCATTCTCGTCATGCTCGTAGTGGCGATGATACTTCCCGCATGCAGCGATAAAAAAGAAGGAGAACCGGCAGACCCCACGACGCACGACCAGCAGCTTATCGGCAGCTGGAAGAGTGTATGGGAAGTGTTCAACGGGATGGAAGAATATTCAACCCTAACATTCCGCCGGGACGGTAGATTTGAGAGTTTTGACCAATGGATAAATGAGGATAATTCAAAAGTCGAATCTGCTATCGTCAAAGGGGAATGGGAAACAGATGACAACAATAATCTGGTATTTTATGTTACCTACTGTCCGGATGACAAGGAATATGAAGGTGAGACAGAGCGCGTCAGATATAGTATAGTCGATGATGATCACATCATTATCGATGGTGAAACGTACACACGCGAGTGACTTGTAAGGGACATTGGAAATTACTGTTGGTGAAGTGTACTTGCTGTCAGTTATTTTCCGGTGTGATTATGGATGATGTGACCGACAGTTATCAGAAATTGATCAGCCGGTTGCCGATGGTACTGCACAAATATTGATCATATGCACCCGGACCATATGGAGGCAATTAAGAGCGTTTGTCGCAAATCTCCTCTCTTTAAGCCACGCCATAAGAGACGCTACTTTTACGACTTCTAAATGAAGTCTCGGAATTGGGATTTAGTTCGTGTTAGCATAAATCTCAATTCCGAGACTTCATTTAATTAGCTGTTTAGAATTTGAAGCCGAGGGAGAGTGCGACCTGGGAGTTGTCGAAATTGATCTTAGACTTTACTGCTGAAGCCAGATTCGACGTGTCAGGACTGAAAGGATAATATTCTGCCGACTTATGCTTGTAGACATAAGCCACATCAATATAGAAACCCTTGTGCTTATATCCCAGACCACATGTAATATAGTTGGTCGCGTTGTCGAGACTGTAACTTGTAGTCAGTCCTGTACCCGGAACGTCAACTCGGCCATCAATCACTTCCTGACGCACCGGCGACGAACTGTAACTGTATCCGGCGCGGACACTGAAACTCGGCACAACACGGAACTCCGCACCGATGCGCAGCGTGTTTGTGTCCTTATATATCTGCTTGATCTTTGTGTTGGCATAATCGTTGGCACTCATGTAGGAAGACCTTGACTCTCCCTTTCGAGCAGGCTTATCATACCAGCCTCCCCAGTCTGACCAGGGATCATCCCAGTCATACCATGGATCATAATAGCCATATGTATCAGCCTCTGAATATCGCATACCCGAATATCCTGCCCACTCATAGTCGGCCGAGACTATCAGCCTCTGCGCTATCACCCCGGCGATACCTGCCGTTATACGCCAGGGTGTCCTGAAATCAAAACTGTTGCCGGCAGGATATCCATCGTTCGCCCACACCTGAGAGTACTTCATGCTGAACGGGTATTTCATATCAATATGATTGTCATAGTACGCCTCGTTGAGATTATAGAATGTGGGAGTATGGAATGCGAAACCGATACGAAGTTCCTGTATAGGTTTCGCTATAAGCCCAAACTTGAAGTTGAAGCCCGTTCCGCTTAACTTATAGTTATCGTAGATGGCAAAGTCTGACGAATAGTTGCCAACACGATTAGTATTGGGATTATAGACATATGCGTTGTCAAGCGACTCGCCCCATACTGACTGTATGCGGTAATCGACCGAAGTGATGTCGAAATCCATACCCCAATATACAACATCCATGATATTTCCTCCGACCGCGATATTATACTCATCGACAGAACCCTTCTCATAGACATCAAACATGCCTGCGCCGGTTGTCCCGTTGCCAAACTGTCCATACCACTTCGGGTTGTCGGCATCGCCCTCCGGATTTACAAGAAGAGCGTCATAACCCATAATCGAGAGCCAGGGCGCGCCCTGCGAACCATATGGGGGATTGTACGGATCGAAATTATTGGTGGAATGGACATCTGCCTCCGTCAGATGATTTGCGTCACATACACCTGCGATATAATTGCTGATCGAGGTCGGAAGATTCCCTACAACCCCTCGGAACCTGCGGTTGAAGGATGCACCCTTGTTATAGGTGAACCCGAAATTCATATTCGGCATCGTGCTGTTGTAAAGTTTCAAGGTAAACACCGCACCTATATTGTTCAGGTTAAACCGGGTCATATTGTCCTTCTGAGTGAAACCACTTGTCCGTGATTCTGACTGCAAAGCGTCGAGAGCAAGTGTAAAGCCCACCTCGTTGCTGCGATAGATACCGATACCGCCGGGGTTCTGCGATATGGTTGACAGGTCGCCTCCGAGAGCAGTAAAGGCACCGCCCATCGACATAAAACGGGCAGTACCCCGCAGGTCAGACTGCGAGATACTGTAAGCCGTCGGAACGCTCTGTCCAAACGCCAAAGCGGAGATTGACATTAAGGAGAGTAAAGCAGATATTTTTTTCATAGCATACTAATTTCTAACAGATTTAAATACTTGAGTCAGCGTCTTCCACCGCGATGTCCGCCACCGCCGCCACCACGATATGAACCGCCGCCACCGCTTCTTTGCGAACTTCCACTGTTGTAACTGCGGTTGGAATTGCTGTTATAGTTGCGACTTGTATTGTAACTTCGGTTCGTATTGGTGCTTCGGTTCGTGTTGTAACTGCGGTTATTGTTGGTACTCCGGTTGGAGACACCATTGTAACTGCGGTTAGACGTGCCGGTGGTATAACTGCGGTTGGAATTACGGTTGGTCGTCGTGGATTTGCCGCTATCATAAGTGTTGGTGCGGTTTGTTCCCGTTACATTCATCGAGTTGCTGTTGCTGTTGCTGCTGCCGTGGCCACGAACAGTTCCGGAATTAAGATTTCCAATCTTTCCGTTGGTTGCCTTATTGGTTAAAACGGAATTTGTCTGCGAGTGGTCACGTCTCACGGTCTTGTTGTTGTCGCGATTCGCTGACACTCCACCATTGTAAGAGCCAATGGATGTTGCACTCTGTGCAGACTTGGTTTCAGTTCGTCTTGCCACATTGCGATCGACCCGATTAGACGGCATGGATCCGATGGCGGTCGATGTCTGCTGACGTCGACTCCCGGCATATCGTCCAGAAGAGGAGTTGGCCCCGGGTTTTGCATAGGTCGTGCCGGGACGTCCTGCGGAATAACCGCCACCTCCGGCATAGTTGACGCCCGGACGTGTGTTATGCGACCAGCCGCTGTTGGGAGCATACGGACGCGTTGCTCCGGGGCGCCCATAGGCATAATGGGAATGACCGGGACGAGGAGGACGAGGAGGATAATATCCCCATGACGGACCCCAGCCCCACGAAGGGCCCCAGC
>WGUO01000010.1 GCA_014867205.1 Muribaculaceae bacterium
CCGGGCCATATTCAGGGCGGAAGTTTAGAGAAAATGAGAGTTCTGCAACACCCCCGACCGTCAGTAGCCGGGTACACGACGGCGAAATGCGCAGCGCAAGCCGAGAACGCATTCCGTCGTCGTGTGCCCGGTAGGGTTAAAAGTAATATATGTCTGGAAGACATCTCGTTACATCGTGAAGAGGCTCTGTGCCGAAGTCATTGGAACTGTAACGAGGTGTCTTGTCAGACACATGCGTTATTATCGTCTTCCGGGCACACGAACCGAGAAAATGCTTTCGCAGCAAGCTGCGGCATTTTCCCGTTTCGTGTACCCGGCTACTTATGGTCGAGGTCTTTTCAGACCTCCGCACAGGTAAAGATTAAGCCGTTATTTTAGTGACATTAGACCTATGACTTAATTTGGGTCAAAGTGATGAGTTATGAGTTATTAGGTTATGGGACAGAGTGATTACTCGGTCAGGGCGCGGGTGGCGGCGGGGGCGGTGGTGATGCCGGCGCGGGCGGCTGCGGAACGCAGTTCGGCGGGGTCGAGGTGCGGAAACTGAAGGTCGCTGAGGGCGTCGGGGAAGATCTCGAGCGTCTCGGCTAAAATGAACTGCGCCGACGGATTGCCGAGCAAAGCCGCCCTCGCGAAGTACTCGTTGGCGCGGCGATGGTCATAGGGGGCACCGAGACCGCGTGAATAGGCATGCCCCAACAGCGCGTATGCACGGGCTGTCTCCGGTTCGGCGGGACCGATGCGGCCCAACAGCTCGACAGCGATTGTATAAGCCCCCATATTCCAGTATCTCAACGCCTCCCGCAGAGCCTCAGGTACCGGAAGAAGCACAATCTGTGGCCCAACGAGGTTAAGCAGGCGCAGTTCGGCGTCGCGGAAACCGCGTCCGATGGCCTCCTCGTAAAGGGTCACGGCCTTTACGGAGTCACGCGGCACGGCACGACCCTCGGCATAAAGGTGGGCAAGCATGGTGACAGACTGCGGCAGTCCGGCGTCGGCAGCCCGTTTCAGATACGTCACGGCCAGCGAGTCGGAATGTTCCGGACTGTTCAGCAGCATATAGGCAAGGTTATGGGCGGCCTTCGGGTCGCCCCCGTCGGCGGCACGGGTTATCCAGTAGACCGCAGAGTCACGGCAGGCCGGAATCATCTCTCCCCTGTCGAAGAGGTAGCCGAGATAATTCTGCGCCGGACAATACCCGGCAGCGGCGGCGCGGCGCAGCAGCGCGAGCGAGCGCAGCGTGTCGGGCTGTATCGAGTCATAACCCCGTTCGAGTATCGCCGAGAGCCTGTACACGGCCTCCGGCTCACCCCCTTCAGCCCGTTTCTCGAACTCGCGGAACGACCGCGCGGCCTCGGGCGACATCGCCGCTACCGACAGCGCCGCAGCCACAGCAACGAGCAATATGTACAGTAGCCGTCTCACAAGCTATGCCTTGGGTGTCAGCGTCACGAGCGGCACAAGCATCTCCTGGAGCGAGATGCCTCCATGCTGGAACGTGCCCGTGTAATACTGCACGTAGTAATTGTAATTGTTGGGATAAGAGAAGAAATCCTCGTTGAGCGCGAAGATGAACGTGCTCGAGATGTTTGGCGCCGGCAGACCGAACTTCTTGGGATTATGCATCTCATAGACCTGCTTGGGGTTATAGTTAAGGCTTTTGCCGCACTTGTAGCGCAGGTTGGTGTTGGTGTTGCGGTCGCCCACCACCTTGATGGGATTGTCCACGCGGATGGTGCCGTGGTCTGTGGTCACGATTACCTTGTAACCGAGTTCGGCGAGACGGCGGAATATGTCGAGGGCCGTCGAGTGGCGGAACCATGACTCCGTGATCGAGCGGTATGCGGCATCGTTCTGCGCTAACTCGCGGATCATCTTCGACTCTGTACGCGCGTGCGAGAGCATGTCGATGAAGTTGAGCACCACCACCTGGAGCGGCAGGTCACGGCTCGAGTTCAGACGCTGCAGGAACTTCTCGCCGGCCGACGAGTCGTTGAGCTTCGCGTATGAGAACTTCTCCTTGCGGCGGAACCGGTCGAGTTGTGTCTGGATAAGTTCCTGCTCGTGTATGTTGAGTCCCTCGTCCTCATCCTCCTCAACCCAGTAGTCGGGGTACATGCGGGCTATATCGTAAGGCATCAGACCGGCGAAGATGGCGTTGCGCGCGTATTGCGTCGATGTGGGGAGAATCGTGGTGTAAAGATCCTCGGAGACATTGAAGAACTCCGATACGAGGGGCTGGAGCACACGCCACTGGTCGAGGCGGAAGTTGTCTATCAGGAAGAAGCAGACCTTCTCGCCGTTGTCGAGCAGCGGGAAGACGCGGCGACGGAAAATCTCGTGGCTCATGAGGGGATGGTCGTCGGTGGTGACCCACGACTCATAGTTGCGCTTCACGAACTTGCAGAAGTTGGAGTTGGCGTCGCGCTTCTGCATGAGCAGCATCTCGGCCATCGGGTTGTCGGTCTCCGACAACTTTAGCTCCCAGCGCACTAACTGGCGGTAGATATCCATCCAGTCGGGTATGGAGCCGGCCATGTTGATAAGTTGCGATATCTTCGAGAACTCCTGCTGATAGTCCGACGACGCCTGCTCGTTGACAATCTCGCGGCTGTGCAGGTTCTTCTTGATCGACAGGAATATCTGGTTGGGGTTGACGGGCTTGATCAGGTAGTCGGCGATACGGTTGCCGATTGCCTGGTCCATGATGTTCTCCTCCTCCGACTTGGTTATCATCACCACGGGGACGTCAGGATGACGCTCGTTGATTATGTCGAGAGTCTCCAGGCCCGAGATGCCGGGCATGTTCTCGTCGAGCAGAACCAGCGAGTATGCATCGCGGTCGAGCGCGTCGAGCGCGTCGCGGCCGTTAGAGACGGTGGTCAGATCATAGCCTTTGGCTTTCAGGAAGAGAATATGGGGCTTGAGGAGGTCAATCTCATCGTCGGCCCAGAGAATTTTATCCATGATTCGGGTGAATTGTAGTGTTATAGACTGTCGGGTTGCGGCTCTGTCTGGGTTGCGGCTTCCTCGCCTTCCGGCTCGGCCCCCTCTTCTTCGGAGGCCTCTTCCGGCTCAGCCTGGGGTTGCGGCGTGGCTTCCTCGCCTTCTGGCTCGGCCCCCTCTTCTTTCGGGGCCTCCTCCGGTTCCACGGGACCGTCGGCGGGGTCGTCGGGTATCTTGGCGTCGAGGGCCTCGCGCTCGGTGGCCTCGGTCTCTGCGTCCTGCTCAAAGCGGAAGTACTCTTCAAATGAACGCCCCTCGCGAAGCAGAAGTTCAAAGTTGCTCTTGCTTATCATGATGGGTCTGACTCCCTCGGGAAGCTCGAAGTTCTTCTCGGCCATCACGGCGCGGTAGTGCTCGAGTTGCTTCATGTTCCCGAAGCCTTTGATGACGAGCAGGCCGACATTTCCAAAACTCATCGGCTCGAGGTCGAAGTCGCGCACCACGAACGACGAGAAGTTGAAGCGGGCCACGTCGTAGAGCAGCTGGTTGGCGCTGACGGAGTCACGCGGGAAGGCGAGCACGAGATACTGCGGCGCGTTCGGGTCACGCTCGAAGTTGGCCGGCTGCCCGTCGGCTGCGGTGGGCACGCTGTCGTTGGTGAGGCGCATGTCCCAGATCATGCCGCGTGAGTTGGAGAGTCCGGCGTGGGGTGTACGCCCCGCTTTCAGACCCTTGAGGATGCTTCCGGCCATAGGTGTCATGTCGGTGTCCGGGTAACGCTCGAGCAGGGTGGTCAGTTGCTCCCGGAACTTCTCGGTATTATCCTCGGTCAGGTACGACAGCGCGTCGATGAAGATGAACTTGGGCAGGATCTTCGACAGCGGGTAGTCGCGTTCCATCTCGGCCGTGAGACTATGCACGGTGGCGTTGTTGTCGGCCAGGTAGGCGTCGTAGGCCCGCTGGTACAGTTCCTCCTGCACCTCGTTCATGCGACGCAGGTTGTCGAAGTATGCCGGGTCCTGCATGGCCTTGCCGTAGGGCGATTCCGGGAAATCGGATAGGATCAGGGCGCGCCATCGCTCGGCCTCACCCTTCTCGCCCCGGCGCACGGCCATCAGGTACATGTTGTAGTAGACGTCGAGGCGGTAGATGTTGTCGGGATAACGCTCCAGCAGGCGGTTGAACTCGCGACGTGCGGCGGTGTAGTCCTCCAGCTTGTCCTTGAGAATGACGCCCATGTTGTAGAGGCCCTCCTGGATCACGTCGTTGGCGGTCTGAATCTCCTCGGGTGTCTTGGGAATCTGCTTGAGGTAGTACTCCGGCTTATGTGGATCGTTCTCGGCCTCGAGAAGTTCCTTGGCCTTCTCGCTCTCCTCGGGGCTGAGGGTGGAGTCATTGGCCAGACCCTCGTCGTCGCCGTTCCCGTCCTCCTCCGGCTCGTCGTCGAGCGAGAAGGTGGTCTTGTTGCGGCGTCGCCAGTCATCCTCGAGCTTGCGCGCGCCCCAGCGCCGCTGGAACTCGTTCTTGCCCTGGTTCTTGGTCATGGCGTTGTAGAAATACCACGACTTGTCGGAATTGAGCATTAGGTTGTTCTGTGGGGCGTCGTTCTTCTTGATGCCTTCGCCCTGCTTGCCCTCCTGCTCGGCGAGATATTCGGCGCGCTTGGCCTCCTCGGCCTCCTTCTTCTCCTTCTCGATAAGCTCGTTGGCGAGACGCTCGGCCACCTTGCGCTGCTCCTCGGGGGTCATCTTCGAGAGGGTGAGCAGCGAGTCCTGCAGCTCTACGTTTCCGGCATAGGTGGCGAGTTCGTCGAGCACGTCGCTGCGGCGTTTCAGCATCTTGTAGTCGGGATAAGTCTCGGGGAGCTGCGGCACTGCCTCCGAATAGCAGGGCTGCGCCTTGACATACTCGCCCCGGCTGAAGTAGAGGTTACCGAGCGCGAGCTGTGCCAGGGCCTTGTCGATGCCGTTGCGGGTCGACTTCTCGACGGCTGTGCGGTAGTTCTCGATGGCCTGCGCCGTGTCGCGCCGCGACAGGTAGAGGTTGCCGATGGCGTAGTATATCTGGTCGAGAAACTCAGTGTTGCGGGCGTAGCGGGTCATCGCCTTTAGCGAGCGCACCTCACCCTTGATGTTGGTGCCCTCGAAAACCTCCGAACGCTTGATGCGGGCGTTGAACTTTGCCCGGTAGTCGGTCGACATTCCCGAGCCGGCCTTCTTGTAGGCCTGGTAGGCGTTGCGCTTCTTGCCGAGGTTCGAGTAAAGCTGTCCCAGCAGGAACCAGAGACGGTTCTTCTGGCTGCCGTGAGCAGACTTGACGGCCTTCTCCAGATATGGGACTGCCTTTTCGTATTGGTCGGTCTTGACATAATAGTCGCCCTGCGCCAGATTGTAGAGGTTGCGCAGGTTCCTGTTGGTAAGGTCCTTCTCCTTGACGAGATGCATGGCGTTCTCGGCCTCGTAGGTCCAGTCGAGCGCGCAGTAAGATAGTGCCATCCAGAGGCGTGCCTCGGTCACGACTGCCGGAAGCCACGTGAAGTGCTTGGTTATGTATAGGAAAGTGGAGGCGGCGCCCGAGAAGTCGCCGTTGTAGTATTGCGCCTTACCCATGGTGAGCCATGAGTTGTGCAGGAAGGGGTTAAACTCGTCGCGTGCGCGGAAGGCCTTCTCCTTGGCCGAGGAACCCTTCTTGGCCGGTTTCTTCTTGATGGAGTGCAGCTGTATGGACTTCTGCATCTTCTCGATGGTGCGCTTGAAGTCGCCCGTGGGCTGCGGGCGCTTCTGGTCAGCGCGGGCCTCTGCAGGGTGTATCAGCACGGTGCGGGTATAGTCGTCCTGATACCCGGCCTCCATGGCCTTGAGCTGCTCGTCGTAATGCTTCTTGCCGTTGAAGTAGACGTTGTATCTCGTATTGAAAGCCTGCCACTGCCGCGACAATGGAGTGTTCTTCTTCGTTCCGCATGCCGCCAGAAGCAGCGTGCAGACCAGAAGGAGCGTGAGTGGCAGAAACCGGTTTCTGTGGATATGCATGAATTTAAAACGAGTTGCGACTCAAACTTATTGAAAAAATTTTTGTAATTTTGCGAAATGCGAAAGATAATAGGCATATTAGGGGGCCTGGTGCTGCTTGCATCATGCGGGGCGGCGACCAAGGCCGGGGGGACTGACAGTGCTTCGGCCTCTGACCCGACGAGGAGGGAGATCGCTGTGCCGGCGTTCGATGCCGACAGCGCCTATGCGTATGTCCGCCGTCAGGTCGAGTTCGGGCCGCGCGTGCCGAACACGGCTCCGCATGACGCTACTGCCGCGTGGCTGGCATCGGAACTGAGACGCCACGGCGCGGTGGTGACCGAGCAGAAGGCCGACCTGAGGGCATGGGACGGCACCATGCTGCGCTCGACCAACATATTCGGCAGTTTTAATCCCGACCTTGACAACCGGCTGCTGCTGCTGGCGCATTATGACACGCGTCCCTGGGCCGACCAGGATCCTGACGAGGCGAACCACTCCAAGGCTATCGACGGCGCCAACGACGGCGCGAGCGGTGTCGGCGTGCTTCTCGAGGCTGCGCGCGCTATCGGCCGGGCCAATCCCGGCATAGGCATAGACATACTCTTTGTTGACTCCGAGGACTATGGCACCGACGGCGACGACTCGAGCTGGGCATTGGGCGCGCGATACTTCGCCGAGCATCCTATACGGACGGGCTATCGCCCGACTCGCGCCGTGCTGCTCGACATGGTGGGCGGCAAGGATGCAGTCTTTCCTGCAGAGTATTTCTCGCGTCAGTCGGCCCCGGGCATCGATGATGCTTTCCGTGCCGCCGCGGCACGCGCCGGCCATGCCGACCGTTTCCCGGCGGTCTACGGCGGTGCCGTCACCGATGACCACGTCGAGCTCATCAAACAGGGCATCCCTGCAATCGACATAATAGACTACCGCGACAGCGGCTTCTGCCCCACGTGGCACACGATGGCCGACAACATGGAGAACATCGATCGCGAGTCGCTGCGTGCCGTCGGCGAGAGCCTGCTGCATTTCATCTACGAGTGAGCGCTTGCCCACACCACACTAACGAATAAATAAAAACTAAAGAGATATGGATTTCATACAGGAACTTACATGGCGCGGCATGGTGCACAACATGATGCCGGGCACCGAGGAACAACTCAAGAAGGAGATGACCACTGCATACTTAGGCATTGACCCGACTGCCGACTCACTGCATATCGGGCACCTCTGCGGCGTGATGATGCTCCGTCATTTCCAGCGTTGCGGCCACAAGCCGCTGGCTCTGGTGGGTGGTGCCACTGGCATGATCGGTGACCCTTCGGGCAAGTCGGCCGAGCGCAACCTGCTCGACGAGGCGACTCTGCGCCATAACCAGGAGGCCATTAAGAAACAGCTTGCCAAGTTTCTCGACTTCGACAGCGACGTGCCCAACCGCGCCGAACTGGTCAACAACTACGACTGGACCAAGGATGTGACATTCCTTGATTTCGCGCGCGAGATCGGCAAGCACATCACCGTCAACTACATGATGGCCAAGGACTCGGTGAAGAAGCGCCTCAACGGCGAGGCCCGCGACGGCCTCAGCTTCACGGAGTTCACCTACCAGCTTCTCCAGGGATTCGACTACTATACGCTCTATAAGGACCGCGGCTGCCGCCTGCAGCTCGGCGGCTCCGACCAGTGGGGCAACATCACCACCGGCACCGAGCTTATCCGCCGCAAGCTTGGCGGCGAGGCATACGCCCTGACCTGCCCGCTGATCACCAAGGCCGACGGCGGCAAGTTCGGCAAGACCGAGAGCGGCAACGTGTGGCTCGACCCGGAGCGCACCTCTCCCTACAAGTTCTACCAGTTCTGGCTCAACGTGTCGGACTCCGACGCCGAGAAGTATCTCAAGATCTTCACGTTCCTCACCAAGGAGGAGATCGAGGCACTTGTGGCCGAGCATGAGGCTGACCCGGGCAAGCGTCCGATGCAGAAGCGTCTGGCCAAGGAACTGACCGTGATGGTTCACAGCGAGAAGGACTACGAGGCAGCCGTCGAGGCATCTGCAATCCTGTTCAGCAACAACTCAGGCGCGGCGCTCCACAGCCTCGACGAGCGCACGCTGCTCGACATATTCGAGGGTGTGCCCCGGTTCAGCGTCTCGAAGGCCGAGATAGAGGCTGGCGTCCCCGTGCTCGATCTGCTTGCAGTGAAGACGTCGGTGTTCGGATCGAAGGGAGAGGCCCGCAAGATGGTTCAGGGTGGCGGCGTAAGCGTCAATAAGGAGAAGGTGACCGACCCTGCGGCCAAGATCGACGCCGGTGCACTCCTGGGCGGCAAGTACATCCATATCCAGAAGGGCAAGAAGAACCACTTCCTGCTCATCGCGGAGTAAAGATTAAGGGTGAAGGAAATGTGGATGTCACAAGCGATGGCATGTGATTGTGCCCGTGATGTGATAATACCACCAAAACAGCGGGGGGATGTATGCGTGGCATACATCCCCCCGCGTCGTATATACTCTGTCGGTCAGTTCAGGTGGTCCTGGATGTGGTAGCGGGGGCGGTGCTTGGTCTCGATGTAGACCTTGCCGACGTAGAGGCCGACCAGGCCGACCGACACCATCACTATGCCGCCCACAAGCCAGATGGAGAGCATCAGTGACGTCCATCCCTCCACGGCCGAGCCGCTGAGCCAGGAGGCCATCACGTATATGCCGATCGCGATGGCAATCAGTATGAAGATGCCTCCCAGTCCGAGTATCATGTATATCGGCTTGATAGAGAACGACGTGATGCCGTCGGCGGCCAGCGTCAGCATCTTCTTGAGAGTGTACTTGGTCTCGCCCGCCTCGCGCTTCTCGCGCACCTCCTCGACCTGTGTGGAGGGGAATCCGATCATGGGTATGATGCCGCGCAGGTATAGATTGCGCTCCTCGTAGCGGGCCAGCTCAAGCACCACCCGGCGGGTCATGAACCGGAAGTCTGCATGGTTGTAGATGGTCTTCAGCCCTAAGTGGTTCTGCAGTTTGTAGAAAGACTCGGCGGTAAAGCGTTTGAGGAAAGAGTCTGACTCGCGCGATGAGCGCACGCCATAGACCACGTCGTAGCCCTCGTAGCAGGCGTCTATCATCTGCGGGATACACTCCAGCGGGTCCTGCAGGTCGACGTCGATGGTGATGACCGCGTCGGCGCATTCGGGCCTGTCGACGGCGGTGAGCATCCCGGCCATGATGGCGTTCTGATGGCCGACGTTGCGCGACAGGTTGAGCCCGTGGCACATCGGGTCGGCGTGGTGCAGCTCGGAGATGATGCTCCATGTTCGGTCGCGGCTTCCGTCGTTGACAAACAGCAGGAAGCTCTCGGGAGCGATGCGGCCGTCGGCAATCAGCCCGCGCATCAGGGCTGTCAGCCTCGGTGCGCTGATCGGGAGCATCTCCTCCTCGTTATAGCAGGGCGCCACAATGGCGAGTCGTATCGGATTCATGTTGCAAAGATAAGGCAGACGCGTGTAAAACGCAAGCGCGGAAGCCTAAAACTTGCATAAAAAAGAGTGCCGCCGGGTCAGTCAATTTGTATAATTAAAATGTTTTAGTTAATTTTGCACACTCATAGTAGCCGCCGGGCTCATCGCCGCGGATGCGCATCCGTGGCGACAGGCATAAAGGCCGGAAAGTGGCCGTGTGCGCATACATTGATGTAAGCCTCTGTAGTTCAACGGATAGAATAGAAGTTTCCTAAACTTTAGATAGGGGTTCGATTCCCCTCGGAGGTACTAAGCGAAGACTGCTCTCCATTCGGTAATTGCCCCATCGGCGGGGCGGGAATCCGGCATGGAGAGGATTTCTGACGACATAAAAGAACCGGTCCGGGCTCGGGAGCCCGGGTCAAAAAACAGGACATTGGGAAAATTAAGAGAATTTAACGTAGATCTCGCCTCGCTCCGCGACGGACACTACGAGGAGGACTACAGGATAGGCAGGCAGTTCTTCGAGGATATGGAGAACTGTGATGTGCTCGGGGCAGACGTCGAGGTCCATCTGGACATAGAGGTCCGCCACGAGAGTTATGACTGCCGTTTCCATTTCGCCGGCCGAATGGAGGTGCCCTGCGACCGATGCCTTGACCCGGTTGAGGTTCCCGTCGACACGGACTACCATGTTGTGGTGCGTTATGGCGAGGAATACGACGACAGCCAGGAGGACCTGCTCGTGCTGCCCTGGCAGGAGACAAGCCTCAACGTGGCCGGGATGATTTATGACACGCTGCTGCTGGCCATACCGCTGCGCTGCGTGCACCCCGAGGGGGAGTGCAACAGCGAGATGTCCGGTTATCTCCGCGCCCATGGCGCAGACGATGACGCCGACACCGACGGCGACGAGACCGAGGCAGATATAGAATAAAACAATAAACTTAAAAAATAAAAAACAATGGCACATCCTAAACGCAGACAATCGCACACCCGGACCGCAAAGCGCCGCACACACGACAAGGCGCTCATCCCGACAATCGCCCTCTGCCCTAACTGCGGCGCATGGCACGTATACCACACAGTATGCGGGGAATGCGGCTACTACCGCGGCAAGCAGGTGATTGAGAAATAACCATACCAACCAAGGGCGGACTCCAGATGTCCGCAGTGAAAAAGAATGAATATGCCTAACGCCAAGATAAGCGGAATCGCGTCATACGTTCCCGACGACATCCTCGACAACGAAATGCTGTCGAGGATGGTCGACACGAACGACGAGTGGATCACGACCCGCGTAGGAATCAAAGAGCGCCGCATACTGCGCGACGACAGCAAGGGCTCAAGTTATATGGGCATCCGGGCTGTCGAGAAGCTTCTTGCCGAGACGGGGACTTCCGTAGATGACGTGGATCTTCTGATCTGCGCGACCTCCAACCCCGACTACCGTTTCCCGTCGACCGCGTCGGTCATAGCGCACGGTGTCGGCCTGACCCGGGCTTATGCCTATGACATCCAGGCGGCATGCGCCGGTTTCCTTGTCACTATGCAGGACGCCCGCGCCTACATCCAGTCGGGCCTCTACAAGAAGATCGTGGTTGTGGCCGCAGAGAAGATGTCGAGCATGACCGACTATCAGGACCGCGCCACATGCCCGCTGTTCGGCGACGCAGCCGCTGCCGTGCTCGTTGAGCCTACCGACGAGAATGTCGGTGTGGTCGACGGTGAGTTCCATGTCGACGGCAGCGGACTGAGCAACCTGCTGATGAAGGCCGGCGGCTCGGCCAAGCCCGCCTCGATCGAGACGGTCGAGGCCCGCGAGCACTACATCTATCAGGAGGGCCGCGTGGTCTACAAGAACGCCGTGCGCGACATGCTCTCGTCATCACTCTCGGTGATGCAGCGCAACAACCTCGGTGTCGACGATATAGACTGGTTCGTGCCTCATCAGGCAAACCTGCGGATCATAGAGGCCGTGGGTGGACGCATCAAGATCCCCGAGGAGAAGATCCTGGTCAACATACAGCATTACGGCAACACCTCGGCCGCCTCGATTCCGCTCTGTCTCGATGAGTACAAGAACAGGCTGAAAAAGGGCGACAAAATCGTAATGACGGCGTTCGGTGCCGGTTTCACATGGGGTGCCATGTACCTCATCTGGGCCATAGATCCGAAGTAAGGCTACGGCCTGTTCCGCATAACAATCAAGGGCATCAGATTCTATCGGATGCCCTTTTCTTCTTAAATGCGGGGTTTAACCTTTTTTGCAGGACTGCGCATGTCCGGGGTCTGAACAATAAAGGCCTCCGCGGGGTTGAAATATAAGCCCCCGTCACGGATGCCGCCACTGCCTGGCGGAGTCTCCCTGACAGAGGAATGCTTACCGAAAACCCTTAATCGAAATATTATGAAGGAAAATGACAAAAACGTTGCCGGCGGCATCGAGACCGGTGAGTTCGGCAGCGGCAAGATAACCAAGGCATACGAGCCTGAGGTGGAGGGTGCCAAGGTCAAGGAGGACCACAAGGCCGGATTCGTCAACATAGTCGGCAACCCCAACGTCGGCAAGTCGACGCTGATGAACGATCTGGTGGGCGAGCGCATATCGATCATCACCCAGAAGGCCCAGACCACGCGCCACCGCATAATGGGCATAGTCAACACCCCTGACTATCAGATAGTATTCTCCGACACTCCCGGAGTGCTCAAGCCCAGATACAAACTTCAGGAGTCGATGCTCGAGTTCTCGGAGGGCGCCCTCACCGACGCCGATATCCTCATCTATGTGACAGACGTGGTCGAGGACCCGGAGAAGAACAAGGATTTCCTCGACCGCGTGGCCAAGGAGAAGATACCCGTGTTGCTCGTCATCAACAAGATCGACCTGCTCAAGAATCAGGATGACCTGAACGCGCTGGTCGACCGCTGGCACGAGCGTCTGCCAAACGCCGAGATCTTCCCCACCAGCGCCCAGGAGCACTTCAACGTCGACAACCTGAAGGACCGCATCGTGGAGCTTCTGCCCGTGTCACCGCCGTTCTTCGGCAAGGACGCGCTGACCGATAAGCCTGCACGCTTCTTCGTCACGGAGATAATCCGTGAGAAACTCCTGCTGATGTATGACAAGGAGATTCCCTACAGCACCGAGGTGCTCGTGGAGAAGTTTGACGAGAAGGAGGGTGCGATCCACATCATGGCGGTCATCTATGTGGAGCGCGACTCGCAGAAGGGCATCATAATCGGCAAGGGAGGCGAGAAGATCAAGAAGGTAGGCATGGCCTCGCGCGCCGACATCGAGAGACTCTTCGGTAAGAAGGTCTATCTCGAGCTTTTTGTAAAGGTAGAGAAGGACTGGCGCAACCGCGAGAACAAGTTACGCGAGTTCGGATATATGGAGTGACACGCCGGGCCATACATCCGGCACACTGACGATAGAAATTAATTATGAGTAAGTTAATAGCAATAGTGGGGCGGCCCAATGTCGGCAAGTCGACATTGTTCAACCGCTTGACGCAGACAAGACGCGCGATAGTCGACAACACGGCCGGCACTACGCGCGACCGCCAGTACGGCAAGGTCGACTGGAACGGCCAGGAGTTCTCGATCGTCGACACGGGCGGATGGGTGGTGAACTCAGACGACGTGTTCGAGGAGGAGATTAACAAGCAGGTCGAGATAGCCATTGAGGAGGCCGACGTCATACTCTTCGTGGTCGACTCCACGACCGGAGTCACCGATCTCGACGACAAGGTGGCGCAGATACTGCGCCGCTCGAAAAAGCCGGTGATCGTGGTGGCCAACAAGGAGGATGTGGGGGATGCCCGCTTCAACGCCGCCGAGTTCTACTCGTTCGGCCTCGGCGACCCGATCGAGGTATCGTCGGCCAACGGCTCCGGCACGGGCGACCTGCTCGACGAGATAGTCAAGGACATGCCGGAGAAGGATGATGACGATAAGCCTGAGGAGGATATCGCGAAGTTCGCGATAGTGGGGCGCCCGAATGCCGGGAAGTCCTCGCTCATC
This sequence comes from Muribaculaceae bacterium, assembly GCA_014867205.1. Classification (GTDB taxonomy): domain Bacteria; phylum Bacteroidota; class Bacteroidia; order Bacteroidales; family Muribaculaceae; genus Lepagella. The sequence continues at coordinate 13,434 of WGUO01000010.1, forward strand.
AACGCCTTTATCGGCGAGGAGCGACATATCGTGACCGACATAGCCGGCACGACGCGCGACTCGATCTATCACCGCTACAACAAGTTCGGCTTCGACTTCTATCTGGTCGACACTGCCGGAATCCGCAAGAAGCAGAAGGTCAACGAGGATATCGAGTATTACTCCGTGATACGCTCCATCCGCGCCATAGAGGCCTCCGACGTGTGTATCCTGATGATCGACGCCACTCGCGGCATCGAGGGCCAGGACGCCAACATCTTCGGCCTCATACAGCGCAACCGCAAGGGCCTCGTGGTGTGCGTCAACAAGTGGGACCTTGTCGAGGACAAGTCTGTGACCGCCCAGAAGCGCTATGAGGAGGCCATAAGGAGCCGTTTCGCCCCCTTTACCGACTTCCCCATCATCTTCACCTCGGCACTGACCAAGCAACGCATCTTCAAGGTGCTTGAGACGGCGATAGACGTCTACAACAACCGCCGGCGCACGATTCCGACCTCACAGCTCAACACATACATGCTCGAGCAGATAGCCGTGACTCCCCCGCCGAGCAACAAGGGCAAGTTCGTGAAGATAAAGTATGTCACGATGCTCAAGGATGCCGTCATACCGACCTTCGTGTTCTTCTGCAATCTGCCGCAATGGGTCAAGGAGCCTTACCGGCGTTTCCTGGAGAACAAGATCCGCGAGAAGTGGGACTTCCACGGCACCCCGATCCAGATATTCATGCGCGAGAAGTGATTCTGCCGCGCAGTTCGACACAGCATACAATAAAAGCCGCTCGTCTGAGCGGCTTTTATTGTATGCTGTCGGCTGTGCCGGCATAATGGGTTATTCCTCGATGTCGATCTCGAAGTCGTCGCCGAAGAGGTCGGTGTCAGGCACTTCGCCGCCCTCGGGGAGTCCCTCGTCGACAGCCTGTGTATCCTCGCCCTCATCATCGCTGCGGGTCGACTCCTTGCCGGGCAGGAATGGATTGGCGCTTTCTTTGCCCTTGGCCTTCTCGCTATTGAGTTTGTCGAGAATCTTCTTCTCAAGTTCCTCGGAGAGTTCCGGGTTATCGGATATGACGCGCTTGACAGCGTCACGGCCCTGTCCGAGTTTTGTGCCGTTGTAGGAGAACCATGCGCCCGATTTCTTGACGATGCCGAGGTTGACGGCCAGGTCGATGATCTCTCCGGCCTTGGATATTCCCTCGCCGAATATGATCTCAAACTCGGCCTTCATGAACGGAGGCGCGACCTTGTTCTTGACAACCTTGACCTTGGTAAGGCGTCCGATGGTGGTATCGCCGTCCTTGATGTATGATGAGGGGCGTATGTCGATACGAACCGAGGCGTAGAACTTAAGGGCGTTTCCGCCGGTGGTGGTCTCGGGGTTGCCGAACATCACGCCTATCTTCTCGCGTATCTGGTTGATGAAGATGCAGCATGTGCGGGTGCGTGAGATTGTTCCCGTCAGCTTGCGCATGGCCTGCGACATGAGCCGGGCGTGCAGGCCGACGTTCTTCTCGCCCATCTCGCCCTCTATCTCGGCCTTGGGGGTGAGGGCGGCCACCGAGTCTATCACGAGCACGTCAATCGCTCCGGAGTTGATGAGCTGCTCGGCTATCTCGAGGGCCTGCTCGCCGTTGTCGGGCTGCGCGAGCCACAGGTTGTTGACGTCTACCCCAAGTTTCTCTGCATAGAAGCGGTCGAAAGCATGCTCGGCATCGATGATGGCGCAGATGCCTCCCTGTTTCTGGGCCTCGGCGATGACATGGATCGCCAGGGTGGTCTTACCCGATGACTCGGGACCATATATCTCGGTGATGCGGCCTCGGGGAAGTCCCCCAACGCCTAAGGCGTAGTCGAGTCCGAGCGAGCCGGTCGAGATGGTCTCGATGTCCTGCACCGCGTTGTCGCCCAGACGCATCACTGCGCCTGCGCCGAAATCCTTCTCAAGGTGTGCCATTGTCACGTCAAGAGCCTTGAGTTTCTCGTCTTTATCTGATATGCGCACCGATGTCGGAGCCGATGCTTTCTTTTTTGCTGCCATATATGTCGTTTTTTATTTTTTGCAAAGTTAATACATTTGGAGGCGTATTCATAATTTTGCACAAAAATAAAGAATTAAAAAAGCATAACCGACTGCAAGGCTTTTGCAGTCGGTTCGCATCCGACGTTGAGCTCCGACAGAATCCGGTTCAGGTCAGATGGCGTGACCTGTTGGAATGAGTCGGTGAGGGCCGCGTCGGGGTCTATATGCGACTCGATCATCAGGCCGTCATAGCCGAGGCCGACCGCCTGGCGCGACAGCGGCTTTATCAGCGAGCGCTTCCCTCCCATATGCGAGGGGTCGCAGTATACGGGTATGTCAGGAAACTCTTTCCGTATTTCCTCGGTCAGGCTCCACATCGGCAGGTTGCGGTAACCACGTGTGTCCTCGCTCTTGAATCCCCGGTGTATCAGGCCAAGGTTGGGGATATCCATCATCTGCAGGCGTTCAATTGCACCTATCCAGAGGCTCAGGTCTGCGCACGAGGGGTTCTTGACCAGTACCGGCGTGTCGGTGCCACGCAGTGTCTCGGCGATCTCCTGTACGGCAAACGGCGAGCAAGTGGTTCTCGCCCCTATCCAGAGCAGGTCAACGCCGGCCCTCAGGGCACTCTCGGCCTGGCGGCAGGTTCCTATCTCGGTGGCGACAGGCATGCCGAGTTCCTTCTTGACGTCGATAAGCCAGCGCAGTGCCTTCTCGCCATACCCCTCGAAGCCGCCCGGACGCGTGCGGGGCTTCCATATGCCGGCGCGGAAAACATCTATGTGGGGCTTCAGGGCCATGGCCGTGCGCAGCAGCTGGTCGAACGACTCGGCCGAGCATGGCCCCGCAATAACTTTAAGTCTGTTGTTATGATTCAATATATCCATTTTATCTGTAGGCATGTAGAGAGGAAGTGAAATAATTGACCCCGGCGTAGGTCATGACAATCGAGAGGAAAGCAAGCGAGAGATAGATGCTCAGGAAGATAGGTCGCCGGTTGACGTCGAGAGATTTATGCAGCGGTATGGCGTAGAGCATCATGGTGACGAACGCCCAGGTCTCCTTGGGGTCCCAGGACCAGTACCTTCCCCACGACACGTTGGCCCACATCGCGCCTAATATGATGCCTATGCCGAGCATATACACCCCGGGGTAGAGCAGTTTACGGCACAAGACGACAAGCGCGTCACGCTGTCTCGCAAGGAAAATGGCGGCGAGCGACAGGGGGAATGTCAGTCCGAGCATGGCATAGGAGGCCATGATGACCGAGACATGGGCCCCGAGCCAGGGCGACGAGAGCACCGGCATCAACGGCGTGAGGGCCGGGTCCTTGGCCGCCAGCCATGACATAAGCATTACGAAACCTGCCGCCAGCATGCCGATTGTCGTGGCGAGTGGATTTCTCCGGAATACCGTAATCAGAATCCCGAGCATGCAGAGGGCCACAAAATAAAGAATTCCGAAGGTGCCGTCAAGCGGTATCGATCCGTTGATGAGCCATAGCCAGGCGAAGATGCCCGTCGCGATAATAAAGAGCGCGATCAGGCACCACCTCATCATGCGGAAACCTCGCCGGGCGGCCAGACAGACAAAGCCTAAAAGGGCGACGGCTAAGGTCACCATAAAGAGACATCTCACCGGCTGGATTCTGTAATAGAGTGTCTCTAAATTTATTATCCGGAGGTCTCTGCGTTGGCCGGCTGAGTCGAGAGGCTGGAAGGCTGTGCCTTTCCACAGCCGGTCGAGCAGTGCGACCTTCTCGTCTAACTTCAGTATCTCGCTGTCGAGGGGACCGGAGCCGTCGGCATAATATTTCTGAAGTATGTATTGTCCCTTGGCGTCGTAAAGTTGCGACAGGGAGACATATTGGGCATCAATGCCAAGTCGGTTTCTCAGCCCACGGCTCTTGACCCTGACAAAGGGCACGCTTCTCCACTCGTCGGGATATATCATCAGGGAGGTGATGAAGCGTGTCGGGTCGAGTTCGCCGACATGTGTCTTGCCGGTGAGTTTCAATGTCAGTTCTGACGACATACGGGCAAAGGACATGACGCGTCCATTGAAGATTATCTGCCGGGTCTGCAGCGAGTCGCTCATGCTCTGTTCAACGGCGGGAGCGGCCTGCGCGTCGGCTGAGTAAAACGAGAGCGCAATGGCTACGGTCGGTAGCGCCTTGCGAAACCTTAATCCCGCCTTCCTCAGCAGCAGAAGCAGCCCGCTCACAGCGAAAAGGGCGTACCCGAGATAGGTCAGACCGATGCCCCACGGGTCGCGGGTCACGGTCAGCACAGAGCCACCCTTGCCGTCGAACGATGTCTGATAAAGCCGGTAGTTTCCTTCCCGGCATATCCGGTTCATCGAGATATCCACAATCCGGTTGCTGTCAATCCGGATCCGTGAGTGGAAATCGCGCGGGAACGACATGCCGGGGTAATAGTCGGTGGTGAACTTCAGCAGGGTGACGTCAAAGGGGAGCCTGACCTCTCCCCCGCCCTCGGCTGTGTATGAGCGGCAGGCCTTGTTCGGTTCCAGATGCATCGTGCCCCTCTCGGCGGTGAGGAAGGTCATTCCTCCCCCCGCTATGATTATGATGAGGCTCAGATGCAGGCAGAGCAGCACAGGCTGACGCCAGCATCCGGTCCGCACCATCGCGACCGCGATTGCAACGGCTACGGCAGCCCACAACGCGAACCACCACCACGAGGCGTAAACCCCGGGAGGCAGCAGCGTGGTGGCGCCGACCAGGAGTGCGAAGGCCACCGCAACTATGAACGTGATGTTTTTAGAAGTCCGGGTATTCACGGTTTGAGAGTTCTTTTATTGCGATACATTCGGTCTCGACGAGCCAGCCGGGTCGGCACACGGGGGCGAGAACAAGCACCCGTGGCACTCCTGGCAGAAGTTCATCGAACACAGACGAAACTGGGTGAAAGTCGGCGATATCGCGCAGATAGACGAGCAGATGCGCTATGTCACTCCGGCCGCAGCCGGCCTCCTCAAGAAGCACCGATATGTTCTCGATCATCCGCTCGGTCTGTTTCCTGATGTCGCCGGGGTGGACAATCTCGCCCTTGTTGTCGATGCTTGCCGTACCGGAGATATAGACATGTCGGCGGTCGCCATAGTCAACGACGGTGCCCCGCTCGAAGGCCACGCCATACTCTATCGTGGGGTTGAGGTGCGACGCGCCGTATACGAACCGCATCTGCCCCGGTATGAGCCTGGTGTCGCATATCGCATTGAACGACACGACCTCGCCGGGACCGTCGGGAGTCCCTCCGATTCCTGTCGAGGTGATGAAGTGCGTCTCGTGTGTCAGCCCCTTGCGGTCGAAGACAAGGTTGCGGCCCTCGACGACACCGGTGTAGTTGTTGTCTATGTCGTGGACCATAAACCAGGTCCTCACGCAGTTGTCGAGCAGGCTCGCGCCACGGCCCTCCAGTTCCGAGGCCACTATGTCCAGGTCGGCCACCGTCGCGTCGAAGGAACTTACGCCGGGCTGCGAGGGGTTCTCAAAGACGAGATGTCCGCGGCTATCCTCCCACACGCCGGGTGATACCTCTCTGAAGTCCGGATTCTCCTGCAGCACGACCCAGAGGGCTACCTTCGAGCCGTCGAGCGGAGGTTGCTGGATACAGGAGGTCGGACAGAGGCCGTCTATGGTGATCAGGGGCGTCTGGTTGCGGATGTCAGAGAAAAAATATCGGCGGAACACCGGTCTCATGCCGGCATAATGCTCTCCGAGTCGGGTTAGGGCACGGTTCACCGCCTCCCACTGCCCGGAGAATGACCCGGCGCAGTCGGCGTGTATTATGGCATGCGCCTCCCGCCTGCCCCTTGTGAACAGGGCAGTCTCGACGGTCGCGTTCTCAAAGTGAAGTATGCTGTATTCCATGATTCAGTTCAATATTTTGCTCCGTTTTCAATCCATGCCTTCAGAAGGTCGAGGCGTTCGGAGGAGGTTACCTCTGCCGAATGGTCATAATGCCAGCCAGCTGACTCATCGGATGAGAGAATCTGCCACAGGAGGCTGTTTTCGCTGTCGCCCGCCTTAACGCGGAGGTGTGACGGCTCTACAGTCGACTCCACACCGACGAGTTCGCCAAATGAGCGCGGATGAGTCAGGTGCAGTCCGGCGGCCGCGAAATTCGACGCGCCGTGGCAGTTGACGCACGTTGTGTTGAAGATGTCGTCCTGTATCACCTGCGCCGGCGAGACGTCGATGTCAGAGGCCGCGAGGCGTATGGTGTCGCGGGGCGTCAGGTCGGTGGTCGAGGTGAAGGTGGCCACCCGGCGGCGCAGCCTGTCGATGGCGCAGAACTCGATGCTGCTGACGTCGGCGGGTATTCCTGTCAGCATGACCCTCGCCTCCCCGCCGGTGCTGAATCCGACCGGTTTGCTGATGATCGCGTAGTCGTCCCCCTCGCGAAATGCCGCGAGGGCCACCGAATAGCCCTCAGGCCATTCGTCCCAGCCGGAGACGTCAAGTGTCGCCTTGGCCACAAGTCCCTCTTTGGCTATCGTCGTCGCATCGTCGTAGATGCGTCCCTCGTCGCAGGCGCAGAGGAGCGGTGTCAGGGCGATTACAGCCGTTATCACTATCGGTTTCATCTCAAAAAGTGAATTGTGCCATTACCACTGCCGAACTTGTGGCGAGTCCGAGGTTGTCCTCGTCACGGTCCATCTGACGCGCATGGCCGGTGCGTCCCGTGTACTGGTACATGGCCTGGAGTTTAAGGTTGATGCTGTCGAAATAGTAATTGAGGCCCACGGCCGGCATGTTGAGCATTCCCCCCTTCGAGGTGGAGTTGCGCTCGAAGATATCATACCTCAGCGCGCCCTGGAGCTTGCGGGTGATGAAATAGCCAACCTGAGCGTATCCGCCGTAGTAGGTATATGAGGTGTCGATCTTCTGCCGCTTGGTGAAGCCGACATGCATCATGTATGCCTCAAGGCCGAAATACCATCTGTTCTTGATCCACGACCACTCGAGTCCGAGGCGGAAGTCATTGGTGCTCTCGTTCTCACTCTCCACGTTGAGCGAGCCGGAGACGCCGAGCAGCATCTTGTTTGAGTCGAGGCGCCGCGGATCGCCCTGGGTGGCCGGCATGACTCCGAAAGGCTGCCATGTGAGACGCGCGGCGTAGAGCAGCGACGGGATGTGCCAGTCGTCGCTCCAGGTCTTTGTGGCGAGGTTGATGTCGGCGCCGGTACCGTTGAAGACCCCCGCCTGGTATCCCCATTTCCCGGCGATGAGTCCATGTACCTCGACGCCGAGGTCAAAGCCGGTGCCGATATGCGGCGTGACGGCGTTGAGCGAATGGGGAAGTATCACCTGCGATGTCAGCGACGTCGGCATCACGGGGAAGAGCGTCTCGCCCAGTGTGGTGAGGTATGCGTGGGAGAAGGGGGTCTTGAACTTGCCGACGCGCACGCCGATGGCCTCCTTGGGCTGAATGTCGGCCCAGGCCTGCTGGAGTATCGCGCCACCCGACGCCGCAGCGTTGATCGATAGGTTGAACGTCACGATATTGAAGGCCTTCCCGGTGAAGCCGAGCACGGCGTAGGGTATCGCGAAACCCGACTTGGCCACGTTGTCCTGGTTGTAGGCCGGGTCAAGCCCCGCGTCATCGTAATAGTTATAGTTGCCCGACGCCTGCACCAGCAGGTAGGGCTTGAAGAGGAAGTCACCCTTCTTGGTCGAGAAAGTGAAACCCTTGTGGCCTGCGAGCGAGACCACGCCGTTTTCCGTATCCGCGTCGTATTGGGCGAAAGCCGCGCCCGTAATGCAGAGAACCATCAGCAAAAGTAGAGTCTTCTTCATTTTAATTTCTTCTTAGAGTGATTGAAGGAACTTGACAAGGGCATCACGTTTCGCCTTGTCCATCCGTTTGAATTTGTTTTTGGATGCCTCGCCCTCGCCGCCGTGCCACATTATGGCCTCGACAAAGTTGCGGGCGCGTCCGTCGTGGAGAAAGTAGGTGTGGCCGTTGACCTTCTCCTGGAGTCCGATTCCCCAGAGCGGCGTGGTGCGCCACTCGTTGCCCATGGCGAGTCCTGAGACATAATTGTCGTTTAGCCCGACGCCCATTATCTCCGAGCCCATGTCGTGGAGCAGGAAGTCGCTGTAGGGATGTATGGTCTGGTTGCCGAGCCACGGGAGCTGCGTGCCTGCGAGAAGCACCGAGCCTCTGGGTCGAGTGTGGAGGGTCGTGACGTGGCAGAGGTGGCAGCCGGCCTCGTAGAAGGCGGCCTCACCGGCCTTGACCTGCGGGTCGTTGACATTGCGGCGCGCCGGCACGCCGAGTGACTGCATGTAGAGGTCGACATTCTCCATGTCCTCGGTCGAGATATCCAGTTTGTCATAGGTCAGTCCCATCATGGAGCCCTGGCTCATCTGGACCTGGCCCTCGCATATCTCCTCGGGGTAACGGCTGTTGGTTACACCCATGTCGCTCGAGAAGCCGAGCTCGACGGTAAGGTCGGCATGCTGGGCCTTGTTGCCCGAGACGCCGAGGCTTCTGACGCCTCGCTCGTTGATGTAGTTGCACCGTCCGCTTATTCCCCACTCCGGGTAACTGCTCTGGCGGGCAAGCTGCTCGATCTCAGCGCGGTCGAGCGACATCATCTGTCCCAGGCCGACGTGACGCAGCGGGATGCGCACCGTGCAGAAGAGGTCGTCGGGCGAGATCGAGTCGGCATACCAGTCGGTGATGCGATACTCGGGATAGGCCAGCTCATATCTCTCGCCATCGGGGAAACTGAATGACTGATAGTGCCAGTCGACCTTGAGCTTGCCCTCGGGCTTTACGCCATAGATCGACTGGTCATGCAGCACGCGTCCGTAGTCGCGGAAGAAGGCACCGTTCTTGCGGGTGATGTAGACGAGCATGGCCGAGAATCCGTATGCACCCGAGCCGTTGTCGCTCCATACGCCGGGGCGCGTGCGCCCCGCGTTGCGGTGGCAGCTGCCGCATGAGTAACCGGCATAAACCGGACCGAGTCCGCCACCCTCGCCGTTGGTCGAGGTGCGGACATCGTCATAGAGGCGGTCGCCGCGCACGAAGCGCGTCAGATAGTCACCACTCACCCATGGAGCCTCCGAGTCATAGGCCACCGACGAGTTCAGAAATATGGTGGAAGTCCCCGCCGAGAGCGCATAATCGGCGGGAACCTCAATGTCGAGCGAGTCCAGCCCGTCGTCCTCGCACGAGGCAAGGACGAGCAGGGCCGGAATCAGTAAGGCGGTTATGTAAGGTATGTGAAACGCTCTCATCATCATTTGACTTTGCGGGGCTGTCCATCCTTGAAGAGGAGGAACTCCAGCGTATGGAAGCCGCGTACAGACTGTACGGCCTCTATGGAGTCGTCGCTGTCGCCGTCGCTCCAGTTCAGGTTGTCATACTTGCCCGAGTTCAGGATCTGCACGATGGCGTCCTGGTCGAGAGGCCAGCTGTCCATGTTCGGGTCGAGGCCGAGGGCGTCGACGGGTCCGAAGAGGAATGCCTCCGATTTCTCCCAGGGCTCGCGTGCCTCGAGCCACTTCGTGCAGGCGTCGGCGAAATTCTTGTCCGAGGGAGATGCCTTGAAGGTGGCAACGGCTGCGTTGAGGGCGGTGTTACGGTCCTTGAGCATCTGGTAAGTCGGGAGAACCACATTGTCGACATAATTGTCGACCACCCTCTGCAGGTCATCGCCGGCAAGGGCCCGGATTCCGTTCTTCAGGTCGTTCGCGAGAATATTGTCGAGGTCGGCACAGGCGGTCATGGCCGTGCGTGTCTCGGGCGAATTGATGTTGTTGCGGAAGGGCTGCGGAATGGCGAGTATCGCTGAGGTCGCGGTGCTGATGGCCTCCTTCACCTTGGCGTCGAGCGTGGGGTTGCTCACGGCGAGCAGCCCCGACAGTGATGCGTCGGCAACGGTGCCGTCCAGGCTCCCGAAGTATGTGTTGCGGATTGAATGGATATTGTTGGAGTAGTCCTCGCGTGAGTGCCAGCTGTACCATGACTCGACGGCGTAGAGCGCGCGCTGCTTCTCTCCCGACATATAGAGGTTGTAGGGGTCTCCGATTTTAGCGGTGCCGACCTCGTTGGCGATGTCGGCGCAGCCGTCGATCATCTGCTCCACGCAGCTCTGCGCGCTCGTGTAGTCACCGCCGGTGTGGGTCTTGAATGTGGAGGCGAACGATGCACCGCCGTTATATGAGACTGTCCATGCGTTGTAGAGGTCGGTGGCGTCCTTGGTGAGCAGTCCGCTGACCTGCGCCATGTAGTTGCCCCATGAGGCGGCGTTTGACGCCGTGTAGTCAATGTTTGCGCTGTCGTCATTGCCCGACGGCTTAGGCTCGTCATTGCTGTTGCTGCAGCCCGTGAGGCAGAGTGCGGCGCACATGGCCGCGAGATAGTGTCTTGTCTTCATTGTCAATATTGTGTTTTATGATTATTTCTTCAGGAACCAGCCGATGTAGGCTATGCCGATCTGGAACTCATTCTCGGAATTGTAGGGGCCTTTGCCGAATACCTGCGCAGTGCCGATCTGACGGGTGGTGTACGAGCCCTTGATAACCAGGTTGGGGAGCGCGAACCAGTTTAGGCCAAATTGCCACTGGCTCACCTCGAGGCGCTTGTCCATTGTCTGCTTGCCCTGACCGCGGTACTGCGGGTTATAGTATTCGTAGCGGGCGAAAGGATATAATGTCGGGAACTTCTTCTTAAAGACCGAGTGCAGGTTCAGGCCGGCCTCCGCGCCGTAACTCAGCGCATTCTTTGCTACAGGTATCAGGCGCGAGTAGGGCGACTTGTTGGAGAGCATACGGTTGATGTCGCTCAGTGCGGCCGAGTTGCCGACATAGCCGTAGGTGACATTTCCGCGCGCGGTGACATAAGGGTTGCGGTACTGGATATCCCAGGTGCCGATTGCCACCGGTATCCGGCCTATCGACGAGTAGGTCTGTTCCTTGTCGGAATTGCGGCCGGCGTCATGGCAGTAATAGACAGAGAAGCCGGTGCGGAGTCCCGGCACGCCCGAGTAGTCGAGGCGCGCCACGTAGCCGGGCGATGTGAAGTTGTCGGTCTCGAACCAGCCGGCCTTTCCGCCGACAATCCATTCGTTTCTGTCGAATCCGTTGGCATTGAGTCCTGCGACGACCATCAGCTGGTAGTCGAAATGCGCGTATCCGCGTCCGAAGGAGCCGAAGAGCTCGATACCCGTCTCATGCCATGTAGATGGGAGGATTGAGGTCTCGCTCTGGGGGCGAGAGGGACCGAAGAAATTAATTGGCTCATGATGGGCGTTGGTCAGTCCGACGGGTACTATCAGATGGCCGGCGCGCACATTGATCTGCGGCAGGATGAGGCGTGTTATATGGAACTGCTCGAGTGCCACCTCGCCGCCCTTTTCTATCTCCGTCTCATACTCGCCGTTCTCGGAGTTCTCCAGCTCGACGGCTGAGCCTACCCCACCGGCCTCGAACTCTATCTCGGCTCCCAGCACCCACTTCGGGGTGAATTTGTAGTCGAAGGCGAGCACGAAGCGAGGTATCGAGACGGAGTTGCGGTGTGTCCGGGTATTGCCGTCGGCAGTGCCGGAGAACCGGTTTATGCCGTAATCCATGAACTGGCCGAGAATCTCGCCATAGCCGCCGAAACGGAATTTACGGTAGCCTGTGGTGTCGGCGTGGACTGCCATATCCTGCGCCGGGAGAGATAGCGCCGAGGAGAGCGATATTGCCGCTGCAAACAGTAAGGTGCGTATTGTTGTTTTCATTGCTCCACAAATTTTCGCTGCAAAATTATGGCGAAAATCAGGGAGAGGCAATACCGTAAATTGATGAATATCCGGCTCAGTTTGGCAAGAGTATTTTCAGGTGTATCTCATTAAGGCTCAAATTTTAGTCATTTTTGAGTATTGTGTTGCAGAAGCCAAAATATTAATTTTGCATGGGGAAAAATACACTCATGCAAAAGCCACGCATCCCGTCCCCATGAACATGAATGACCGAAGGGGGGGCGTGAGCTCCTCGATCATTATCCCGGTTGGTGTGCCCGAATATTAATGACCGAGGTTTCTCAGTTCTCCACAAAGGTATACAATACAGACGGAGAGGACCCTTTTAGAGTCCCCTCCGTCTGTATAATTCAAGCTTCTGTCCTTATTCTCCGAAAAATCTGTAGAGGAACGGACAGTTGTTCAGCCAGTCCAAAGCGTATATCATCGCATCTATCTGGGCTTGGGAAATGTCACCGATTATAATGGCGTCGAGCGTCACGGTATTGCCGTTGAGCTGCAGATCCGGTCGTTGGCCGAACTGCTCTTCGAAATCCCACATCTGCTCCTCGTACATTTCGTAATACAACTCGGCCCAGCTTTCAGTGGGGAGTGTGACGCTGGTGGTGTATTTGGTGCAGAATCCATCTGAATTGAAACCTGTCTCAATCTTATAGTCGATGTTCATGCCGTGCATGTTGTTGCAGGTATACACGCCGTTCTGGTATTTGCCAAAGATAATGCGGTCCGGCACTATACTGTAGTTGCCGTTCCAAAGTTCCATCACCTCACGGATATCATTGTCGGAAAGGCCCTTGAAATTGGGGAGCACGATATAGATGACTTTTCCGTCCTGTTGTACAGGCATAGGCAGGGAGACTCCGGAGCGAGACTTGTATACACGGTCTACAAGTCTCCTTGACGAGCGGGTCATGTCGAAGGCTCTGTTTCCCGGGCTCGACTTATATTCCCCATCATCATCATCATCATCATCATCGTCATCGATGTTTGCCCAAGTGCCGTTGTTGAGTATCTGGGCAAGTTGCCGGGCCTGAGTCGCGCTTTCCATCACAAGGTTCAGTACGGCTGACTGGCAAACGCCGTTCTTCATGTTGAATGCGTAGTAGGAATTAATATCCTCGGGTTCATATTCGGCAGGCGCATATTTGAAAATGCCGTTTTGGCTGTCGCCCGACCATCCTTCGGAAGGTACGTTACTGCTTACAAGCTCTTTGTCCTCCGGATTAAGAGGCTCAAAGTAATCGTCATCATCACCGCTATGGCACGAGGTGAGGCCAAGAGCGAGCAGAGTGGCCATGGCCACCGCATAGTTGATAAATTTTTTCATTATGGTTGTTGTACTATATTATGTCAGAAAGCAAAGCCAATCGAGAAATTCCACATGTTCATATCGAATTTATGTGAGCTGGCACCATCATGATAATCTTCGAACTCCGAAGTCACGCTTTCAACCATGCCCTTGTATTTGGCGGTGCAGCCCTTCCATTCAAAGCCTGCAATCAGGCGTTTCCACTGTATTTCAAGGCCGGCGGCACACCAGAGGGCAAAAGCGTTGTGGAATTCCGTGTCCTCATCGTCTGAGATTATATATGCCGCGTAGGATGGCACGACATGGAAAAACGGACGGAATTTCAAGGCCGCGAGATTTCGGTTGGACGAGGTAAAGAATGGCGCGAATGTGGCAGTCGGGCCTATGGCTATACCGCATGTGAGGTAGTGGCGTCCCAGCGAGAATGATTCCGCATCGGAGTCCTCGTCGCCCGGATGCATGATATCCGAGAAACTGCCTTTCCCTTTGGCGAAATTCAGATAGTTTATGTTCGCATCTATATTGATGCCGAATTTCAGAAAGCCTCCGATAGCCTTGCGGTGAAGATAAATATTGCGCCCCGTGATCAATGACAATCCCCAACGGCTTGAGATCTCACCGCCAAAACGCCTTTTCTGATCAAGTTTGCCTGTGGTGAAACTTACCATTATGCGGCGTTTGTATTTCCAGATGTCGCTGTCGTCGATTACAGTAGCGGACTCGGATGGCTGACCGGACTGTAAATATTCCTCACGCGCTGTGAGTGTAGTGTCTGAAAGTGTAGTGTTGGAAAGAGAATCCTGTGCCTGCGCTGCCGATGACAGAGAAATAAGACCCATCAAAAACGCAGACATTACAAATCTAATCGTTTGCATAGATGTGACAAGTGCCTTCGGACTCACTTCGACGGCCATTGGTTAATACGAAAAAACGTGCGAACCGTACCCATTGCCCGATCGTGCCTTGAGGCCTTCGCATTGTCTGAATGAGTTGAACGAGCAAACGCACAGAGTCTCACGCAGAATATGATAGTATTCCATGACACGTACTCGTGTACATGTCGTATAACATATCCACGTAAGCCATCTATCGATTGCTTCATTCTTGGCACATTCTGAGGTTTGCGAAGTTTCAAGGTATCAGGACAGAGCGCTGGGTAACGCTTTTGTTATGACAGCTTCGCGCCCCAAGCCCTCTATCGGACTCTTAAGACGGTTTGCGAAGACAAAATTACAAAAAAATTCTTAAACAGACCCAATGGCAATCTGAAAATTCACTCACTTGCTTTATAACAATGGTTCGGTAAAAAATTGGTTTTGCATTCTCAAAAAAAATGGTTAATTTTGTGAAAATAAGAATCGTGGGTATGAATTATGACATTCGTGATATTTTCGAATATGTAATAGCGCTGGTAAATGAGTTCGCCAGAAAGTTCAATCTGTCCGACCGACAAGCGTTTAACTATATTCGCAATCATAAGGGCATATCCTTTATTGAGAATAATTATGGTATAATTCATACTTTGGATTTCAATGAGGCGGTAGACAGTGTGGCGACATATTGTCGCAGATCAGGAGGCGAGTTATGAAACTATATCACTGATCGAATGTTTCTATTGACAAGATAGACCTTAGCAAATCGAAACCATACAAGGATTTTGGTCAAGGTTTCTATCTGTCCGAGAATGAATCTCAGGCACAAGATATGGCGATATTCAAATCCACACACCTTGGTGGAGATCCAATCGTCTCGGAATTTGTGTTTGACGAGACTATAATGTTGGACTCTTCTTTGAGAGTGAAGGTCTTTAAAGGATATTCCGAAGAATGGGCCGATTTTGTCCTGGCGAATCGTGATGGAACCGTTACTGAGCATTATGATATAGTATACGGCCCTATCGCCAACGATAAAATTGGACTTCAAATCCGCAAACTGAAGGATGGAAGTATCAATAAGAGCGAATTCCTGAATCGCATTAAATACATGAAAGGAATAACCTATCAATTTTATTTCGGAACAGAAAACTCGCTCAAACATCTTAAGAAAGTATGACTGAAAGTGATATTAAATTTATGGCTGAGGCTTTAGCTGCTGATTTAGCCGTCTTCCTGTCTAAAGACTTCGGAATGGACTTGTCGTCAGCACTCGATACATTATATAACTCAGACACATACGCCAAACTGACAGATGCTCGGAGTGGGCTGTATTTTCAAAGTCCTGGATATGTATATTCCTTCCTTAAGCAAGAAATGGCAACCGGTAAAATGAGTTAATACCGCGCCTGCGTAAAATAATGCCCGGTTCTGTCGCCATGTGGCAGAACCGGGCATTAACTTTGCGGCATCGAGAGGATGAGAAAGCCCCTGAAACCTCAACGCACTGATAGTAATATGTTGTAAAACATATTGACTTCAACAAAAAAGTTGCCGGAAATAGGGCATTCTTCACATAAAAATGCTAATTTTGCATCAGACCAGACGGCTGAAAGGCCCGAGGGTCGCGCTCCGGCAGAGGCCGGGGTGAAACTCAAAATCACGCCAAAGGCAGTTTGCCCAATGTTCCGTATATCTAAATCGCCAAAATAAGAATATGAGGGAGCACACGGTGAAGGATGTCCATTTCCGGCAACGCTTTGATAAGGCGCCCTGCGTCACATCATATCCGTACCGGACGTGGGGTGACGTATTCTTCAAGTTCTCTCATAGGGTGTTTGGCGATACCTGATATACAAGGACGTGGAGTAAACAAGCCTCACGTCTTTGGCGTATAAAGGACTAACCACTCAGCCAGAGAGGCGGCTGACATAGTGAAACTTCGTTATGGGAATAGTTGCGACAAAACTATATCAGAATGCTGCTGGGCATTTGTGGAAGACCATAGTGCCCAGCTTAGTGTCTTAAGGCAATTCTATTTCTAAAGGCATTCTCTTTTTGAGAATACTTCTGGCTGAATATTATTTAATTTAAAATCTTTATACCTCACTGAAACATGAACGATAACCAGAACTCAATACAATCATTGGAAGAGGATTATTCTAATCTGAATTTGGATGAATTGGAAGCAAGTCTTGATGCAGATCTTGAAAATTCGTTATCCGATTTGGAACTTTTAAAAGAGGATCGAGAAAAAATTGGTAATCCAGAAGCTCTCAGTGAGACTGTGATGAATGTGGTATGGGATCAATTTGTGAATCAAGTAGGAGCAGTAGCGGGAGAAGAATTTATTCGCGATAATAGAGGATTAAAACTTGATTTAAGGAATTCCGCTCATATCCAGACTACCGATAATTTCGAAAAAGGTAAAATAGCCTCTCATAACGATAAAATTAATTATCAGGAAAGATATGATAATTGGCAGTCTAAATTAGCACATGATGAAAATGGCGAAATAATCACTTATACCGATAGAAGTGGAAAGCCTAAGGCACGTCTTGCCGGTTCTCATGTTAGAAAACCTTTCGATGAGGGACGGCCGACAGGATCAGTGGATCAGGGTACAGATATGGACCATACAATATCCGCTGCAGAAATCATACGTGACTCAAGAGCGAACGCTCATCTTTCAGAGAAAGAGCAAATAGCATTTGCAAACAGTGAGGCCAATCTAAATGAGATGAACTCAAGTCATAATCGCTCAAAGAGCGACATGGCGATGTCTGAGTGGTTGGATAATCCAAATAGCAAGGGTCAGAAACCTGATGAAATCTTTGATGATTTAGATGAAGAACTGATATCCTCGTATAGAAAAAAAGATGCAGAAGCAAGGGCAGAGTACGATAGGGTTAATAAAGAAGGCGAGAAAAGATCCGTAGATACAGGCAAACAATCTCAGCGTCAAGAGGCAGTCCGTATGGGAAAGAAAGCTCTTCAGGGGATTGCCATGGGATTGCTTGCTGCACTCGTTAAGGAAATCTTCCAGAAATTTGCAGTTTGGCTCAAATCAAAGCAAAAGAGCCTATCTTCCTTTATCAGTAAAGTGAAGGAGGCAATCAGTAATTTTGTAAGGGACCTTAAATCTCATCTTAAGATAGCGGCTCAATCTGCTGTTGGGGCACTGGCTTCAATGATTTTTGGTCCAATTGTTAGAACTCTCCAAAAGGCATGGACCTTCATAAAGCAAGGATACAAATCGCTAAAGGAGGCAATTGCATATATCAAGAATCCCGCAAATAAAAAGAAACCGTTCAGCATCATGTTGATGGAGGTCGGCAAAATAATTATTGCCGGACTTACAGCTGCCGGTGCAATTGCACTTGGAGGGGCAATTGAGGGGGTACTGAGTGGAGTTCCTTTCTTTGCGTTTGAGATTCCAATGCTGGGGAGTCTTGCTAGCATTTTAGGTCTATTCTTAGGCGGCTTGATTTCGGGTATTATCGGAGCAATTGCTCTTAACCTGATTGATAAGTGGATTGCTAAGAAACAGAAGGCAATTGCAACCGGTAATATAATCACTAAAAACAATCAAATTTTAGATATTCAGCATAAGAAAACCCTTGTTTCTGATGTGCAACTTCAGAAAAAGAAGTATGACACAGCCCAGACCATCGTTAATCGTCATACAGAAGCGGCGGGAATCGTATCTTCCAATCTCAAGGTAATAGATGATGATCTTAGCAGTATCTATGAGAATGATACGTTTATATCACAAGAACGCGGATTTGATATCTCCTTGTCCGCCAATAGAAAAGCCATTGATGATTTAACCGATGAAATAGACTCACTCTGATTTTAGAAATGGGATGTGCAATTAAAAATATTTAAAAATGAATAAGATGAAATTCTATAGTAAAAGCGAGTTCGCTTTATGGTTTGAAGCGGAAACCAAAAAATACGTAGGAAGATCGGGTTCTTGGGTGGCTCCCAGTGAATATGAGAAAGCTGCTAAATCAATCCTAAAAAAGATAAATAAAGATATTGAAATACCTAGTCCCTACGGTAATGGAGGGTGGAAGAATATCCAGAAATATGGTGAAAAAATTTGGGATGAAAATCATAGGTATTTAAGTGATAGAGATCTTCCGGGTTTATCGTCTGGAGCATATTCATCAAATTCCTCATACTCGTCAAATTCAACTTTGGGCTATTCTTCTCAGAGTTCCCGAAATATGACTTCATATAGTCGGAGTTCCTCTGCAACTTGCGACAGTTCAAATACTCCATCCTCGGGGTCAGCAATTGTTAAACGCCATAATTTTGATTCAGCCTTAAGGAAGATACAAAACTTCTCAAATCAGGTTCCATATATACCTCAGCTTGAAAAGTTTGAAACAGATGGAGGCTTATTTGGATTGGGTGACCATTATATAAATGGGTATGAGATGAATAGATATGTAGAAGCGGTTCAAGACCTTTTTAAGACGCATAATGGCATCATTTTAAAAACGATTCAAGAATTCCGAGATGTATACAATACTTTCGATTATCTCGATCGCGAATATCTGACAGGAATTGTTCAGACTGCTAATGCGGCTGCAAAGGCAAGTGAAGGGGCAAAAACTGCGAGCAATCAAGCTAAGGTGGCTAGTGATCAGGCTAAGTTCGCAGCAGAAAAAGCGCTTAAGAATGAAGAGGATCTAAAAAGGGATGTAGAGAATCTTCGTAAATTGGTAGAGAAAATTCGAAACATTAAGGAAGATTTATCCGCTAAGATTGAATCAACCAATTCTTCCATTTCCCTTAGGATGAGAACGATGGAACAGGAACTATCCTCGCAGTTGCTCTCACATGAGGAGATTACCGGATTGAAGAGCCAACTTAAAACCATAAATAAACTTGAAAAGAATATATCCGATTGGGAACAAAGTATCGCCAATGAGATAGATAAATTGACACAGCATCTGGATGCTCAAAAGGATATCATTGAGGAGTTAACAAAACGTTTAGAGAAAGCGGAAAAGAAAATATCATCGATAGAGTTTCCACAAACAGTTACAGGATCAATCAAAACCTCGCATACCGGTCTCTTATGGGCGTATATCATAGGAGGACTTGGATTAGTTTGTTCTATCTGTTCTATAGTGATGTAATGGCTTCATCTATTACGCAGAATTTATTGAAAGGCATCTCTTATCTTGATGCGTTTTCAGGAGCCAGTGGAGAATTGTCTTCAACGGGTAGAGACATGGCTAACTCCCCCACGGATACAAATATCTTAAGTTTTCTGAAATGTCTTGGGGAATACAGAGAACGTCTTCAAGATCAGGACGACGCAAAAATAATTATTAAAAATGTTTATGACGCACTTCTTCCTTTCTTGGGAAAACTAAAATTTAGAGAACTTACACATATTGAATCTTCAACATCTGAAAGTCAAGAGAGTTTGGATGAATTGTATGATCAGTTGCATTCTCTGATAGGACTTGACAAAGTCAAGGATACAGTGAGTGATTTAATGGCTTATCATAAGGTTCAGCATCTTCGTTTGCAAGCTGGATTAAAGACCCCCGATCGAACCTTACATCTTGCGTTTTTGGGTAACCCGGGTACAGGAAAAACTACGGTAGCCCGAATAGTTGGGAAAATGTATAAGGAGTTAGGATTGTTGAGCAAAGGACATTTTATTGAGGTATCGCGTACAGATCTTATTGCTGGTTATCAGGGACAGACTGCTTTGAAAGTTAAGGAAGTGATTGATAAGGCTAAAGGAGGGGTATTGTTCATTGATGAAGCATACAGTCTTACGGAAAACGATCACTCAGACTCTTATGGCCGAGAATGCCTAACAGAACTTACGAAGGCATTGGAGGATTATCGTAAAGACTTAGTTGTAATAGTAGCCGGATATACTGACTTGATGAAAGTTTTCTTTGATTCTAATCCTGGATTGAAGTCAAGATTCAACACATTTATTGAATTTAACGATTATTCATCAGTCGAACTTATGGAGATTTTTATGCAAATGTGTGAGCGCGATGATTATGTCTTATCAGAGGAAAGCAAAGAAGAACTCTCAAATATTATTGCAACAAAGGTTAACAATAAGACAGACAAATTTGCAAATGGTAGATTTGTCAGAAATCTATATGAGGATATTATAATGAATCAAGCGAGACGTATAAATACATTTTGCAATTTAGAGATTAATGATCTTAAACTTCTTACCGTAGCAGACTTGTCCAAAGGATAAAATCTCAGCAAATGAAGGACATCAGTCAGTTGTTTGTCTGGTTGTCTCGGAAATATGGTGATATGAAATGACATACTGAATTTTGCACAAATTGGGAATCCTTTTTCCGTCGATAGTCTGTTGGGCTATTTCCAATCGGTGGAAATTCTAACTAAAAGTATACCCCCCTTTCTAACTAAAGTGTACCGCTGTCAGGCCTACATCGGCTCCTAACCCGGCTGTGTGCCCTGCTTACAGTGAAGTGAACGGATGTGCTCCGGAATATGTAGCAACTTTTCCCCCGAATATCGCCGTATCTCAAAAACTTTTCATCAAAAAATTTGGAATTATGCTCTGTAAACATTATGTTTGCGGGGCATAATTATTTTTTAATATGGAATTCGTTGATAGAAAGGAAGAGACTCTTCGGCTTAAGGAGACCCTTAGCCTTGAAAAGCCTGCCTTGATTGCGATATATGGCTGTCGTAGACTCGGGAAATCCACTCTTATAAAAAAGGTAATTACCGAGAGGGATGTCTATTTTCTCGCTGACAGGTCTGAGGGTGAGCATCAGCGGCTGATGCTCGCCAGGATGTTGGGTCAAGTTTTCCCCGATTTCGATAAGCTCTCTTATCCGGATTGGGAATCCATTCTTATGGCTGCCAGTTACCGCACGGATAAAAAATTCACCCTGTGTCTGGATGAGTTTCCATATCTTGTCGAGCAATCTCCCGAACTGCCTTCCGTCATTCAGAAACTTGTCGACAACCGACTTCTGAAATATAATCTCATCTTATGTGGCTCTTCTCAGAACATGATGTATGGACTATTTCTTGATTCGACTGCCCCGCTTTACGGAAGAGCGGATGAGATCATGAAACTAACCCCAATCCGGCTTCCATTCATCAAGGAGGCTCTCGGGCTACAGGATATTGAGGCCATCGAGGAGTATGGTGTATGGGGTGGTGTGCCCAGATATTGGGAACTCCGTGAAAATCGTACGTCTCTCAATCAGGCGTTATGGAGAAATGTCTTTTCTGTAAATGCACCTCTCTTCGAGGAGCCTGGCAAACTTTTTCAGGATGATATCAAGGATATAGTAAAGACTGCTACAATTATGTCATTTGTGGGCGCCGGAGCCAACCGTCTCTCAGAGATAGCTGCGCGTTGCAACGAACCGGCCACCAACCTCTCGCGCCCATTGAAAAAACTTCTTGACCTTGGCTTTCTGGAGAAAGAGATTCCTTTTGGTGTAAACGAGAAGAATAACAAGAAATCCATATACAGGATCTCGGATCCTTTTCTTGCATTCTATTATCGATTTGTTGTTCCCAACAGGTCTTTCATAGAACTTGACCGCAGGCTGCCCGTTGAGATTATGCTTAATGCTCAGTTCTCGAATTTTATCGGCAATCAATGGGAGAAAATATGTCGCGACGCCATCACAGGCAACACCCTCGACAATATAATCTATGGAAAGGCATCGCGTTGGTGGGGTACCGTTATCAACGAAGAAAAGGTCAACGAACAGATTGAACTCGATGTGGTCTGTGAGTCACTTGACCACCGATATCTGCTGGTAGGTGAATGTAAATGGACCTCGGCGCAGAACTCCGGCAGACTTTTTGCCGATTTGTCAAGGAAGGCAAACCTCCTTCCCTTTGCAGGCGGCAAGACAATAGTCCCGGTGCTATTTCTAAAGACACCCCCTTCTGACCTGGATTGTCCCGGAGGCCCGGATTATCCGGGGACCGCTCCTTCTGCGGCACCGGGGCGTATTCTTCTCCCCTCCGACGTAATTTCCATGATATCGGAGTAGACTTGCCGATCCGGTAAGCGGTCAATTGCCGGCGGCGTAGCGGGCAGCCACTCCGGTGGCAAGCCAGTGAAGCTCGTCGCGTAGCCAGGCGGGGGCGAGAACCTCGGCGGTGCGGCCCAGACGCAGTATCTCGTGCTGAAACTGGTATTCGGGCCTGAGGTTGTATTCGTAGTCGGTGAAGTCCTCGCCTGTCTTCTTGATGCGCCGCGAGGGGTGCAGGGGCAAGGTCTCGATATAGGTGCGCTGCTTGCCGTAGACGCGTAGCACGACCTTCTCGCAGTCGAAGTCGTTGTCGAGGTTTATGCCGATCCCCTCGTCAAATTTCTCCTTTATCGCGGATATTTTTGTTTCTTGACCGGTTGCAGAGGATGTCAATGCCGAATATGTCGGCGCTGGCTTGACGGTGGCGGTGGAAGGCTCGTTCGGGGATCTGCGCCTCGTCCTCGAGGCGCAGGGAGCGCTCGTCAAGCCATTTACGGTTTATCTCCTCGAGGGTGATGTGTCCGGTTCGCCGTATGGTGTCGATGAGCCACACTTATCGTCTTAGCAGTCGCACGGAAGAAGTCATAGGGCAGAGTTATGAGTTACTAGGTTTTTTAGGTCATAGATAGCAAAGATAATGTTTTATTCTGTCATTTCGCGGCAGAATGTGAAGAATTTTGCGCTCAGGGTATATTGGGGCTCAAAAAATTTTACGCAGCTGCGATTATTCATTATTTTGTGTAGTACATCAGATAATTATCAAGTCTAAGTAAATAAAGTTAGTATTCATGCGTGAAATCAAGCATATATTCAAGCGAAAACTCTACCAGCGGCTGCTCGACTGGAAAAGAGTGGAGGATGGCCAGACTGCCATTCTGATAGAGGGGGCGCGCTGACGTCGGTAGACCCGTAATAGACTCCCTTTTATTGGCGGGGTCGGCTATAGTCTGTAATTTTGCAGCTTGACCAATTAACCAATATATGATTAGGAAATATGCATTAATGGCACTCGTCGCGCTGTGCGCCTTGTCCGCGCAGGCAATTGTCTGGAAGTATGACAACTATGACAAGCAGAAAAAGACCTGCCGCTTCTCAGGCTGGGGAGGCTCGCAACCCTCGTCGGGCAAACTGAAGATCAAGGAGACCACCGAGCAGGATGGCGTCACATATAAGGTGACCGCCATAAAGGAGGGCGCCCTCAACGGACTCGACCAGGTGACCGAACTGACAATCCCGGCCAATATCCGTCGCATTGAGCCTATGGCCGGCTTTCACACCATGACTGCGCTGGCCACAATCAAGGTAAGCAAGAACAACGAGATATATAAGATAGAGAACGGCGTGCTGACCGCCGGTTACCGCGTGATCTGTCTGCCGCAGAAATCAAAGGTTACGACCGTCTCATTCTCGGAGATGATGGACATCGACCCCTATGCGTTCTACAACTGCGCGAACCTGACGTCGATAACCTTAGTGTCATATATGGAAGATGTCTCCACCATCGGCAGCTATGCATTCGCAAAGTCGGGGCTGACCTCGATAACGCTACCCAGGTCGTATAAGCCGGGCGACGAGGTCGGGATACTGGAACGCTGCAGGAAACTGGAGAAAGTAAGGTTCGAGGGAACAAAAGTGGTGGTGTGTAAGGCTTTCGCACGCAACTGTCCGAACCTGACGGAGGTGGCCTTCAACGGCACTCCGAGCGAGATACGCCAGGCTGCCTTCAAGAACTGCGTGTCTCTAACTGACTTCAAGCTGAACGCGGAGGTGACGATGCGCGAGGACAGCATCTTCTATAACACGGGCTTCCGCACCGTTAGCTTTACCGGTCAGGCCGGCGGACAGGGGCGTGCGTTGGGCGCGGCGATGTTCTCCGCATGCCGCGACCTGGAGTCAATCGATTTCTCGCGCGTTGTGACCGACAACGTCAACAGCCTTTTCCTGAGGTCGTGCTTCGTCGACAGGTGCCCTAAACTGAAGACAGTGGAGTTTCCCGACTACGTGGAGACCTCATACGCGAATGATCCGGAAAGATCGAGCTTTACGTTCGGGCTCGACACCCCGCTCCGCAAGATCGTGATCACCAACCTTAAGAACGCAAACAACTATCTCGTCAACTATAACGCGCGCAGCGTTCAGCCGGAGGTCTACCTCACGGCATTCGGCAGGGACTATGACTTCGCGTGGGACGATTTCTGCGACATGAAATGGTTCTTCAAGGCATCTGACGGCGCGACGATCGACGCCTCGTTCTATTGCGCCGACATCTCACCGATGATGACAGGTGTATGCCCCTACGCCACCTACTATATCCCCTGGGGACACCCCGGGAACTATGCCGACGCCGTGGCGGCGGGCAACAAGGTCTATGAGATGTTTACCTGGACGATTGCCCGCGAGGATGGCCTGACGGTGCTTCGCTACAAGCCGGAGTTCACGTGGGCATCATGCCCGGAGGTGGTCTTCAACGACGTGCAGCGGTGCGCGACGTCTGACAATGTGGCCAGGACGGTCGTTGACCTTGACGTGCTGCAGAATGTAAGGATCGTGACGAACGTCAACGGCGTCAACCTCACCACGAAATATCCCAAGGGTATGTTCCCCGTCGAGACAGGAGTCGGGGGCGTCGAGCCGGAAGGAGAGGAAGGCCCGGCACAGGTCTACGACCTGAACGGCACGCTGCTGATGGAGACCGATGACGCGACGCCCGACCTCTCGCCGCTACCCGCCGACCTCTACATCGTGCGGACCGCAGCCGGCATCCGCAAAGTTAGACGATAGGCGAAACGCGTCTGACACACGCCTCAATAATCCGG
The DNA here is from genome assembly GCA_014867205.1 of Muribaculaceae bacterium. Taxonomy (GTDB): domain Bacteria; phylum Bacteroidota; class Bacteroidia; order Bacteroidales; family Muribaculaceae; genus Lepagella. The sequence goes on from WGUO01000010.1 coordinate 38,266, forward strand.
CAACACTATTCAGGTGTCAGGAAATTACAGCAGGGGGGGAGAAGAATCCTCTCCGGCGCCGGGGTGAGTTATCACTCCGGCCTATTTTTTGTCTTATGCAGACCTGCTATTCCGAGAGGCATAGCGGTCTGCTCAGGAGAAGAGATTACGCACCGGTAAATGACGCGCCATGCTGTTGCCTTGTCAAAAAAATATCACTGTAAATCAGACGACTCACTTCTGATAAAAAAGCAAAACCTTTTTTAAATCCGGTTGTTAATAGAGTATAAACTTAATTCCAAGTCGTTGGGTATCCTCGCACACTTCAATGCGCATGAATTTGCACGGGGCATAACTGAACTACCGCGAATTGCAAATTCCAATTTCTATGAGCAAGATCCATATGATTGCTTTGATTCTCGCAATCACCCCCGCCTTCCAGCCCCATGCCCAGGACACGTTGCCGGAACTCACAGGAGACAAGGGCAGCAAGATTGAATTCAAGCGAACGGATGAGGCCACAAGAGAGATTCTCAACAGGCACCGGCCGGCAGAGAACAAAGCCATACCCGCGCCGTCGTTTGTCGTCAAGACAACCAACAACAAGTTCCTCATGACAATCGGAGGGAGCATCAACCTCATCTTCGGATATGACATAGGCAACAACCTGTACCGACAGTCGGGCGCCGGCATCAGTTTCGTCACCTCGGCAATCCCCGTGCCGCCCGCAAAAGGGCATAAAAGCGACTTCTTCATCAATCCGTTCAACAGCGCGCTGGACATTCAGGTGGTGGGACTCGCCAACACGCCCAATGAAATCAGCGCCTATGTGAAGATCGGGACAAACGGCAACAACATGAACCTGATGCTTCAGCGCGCCTATCTGACCTGGCGCAACTTTACGTTCGGCGAGAAACTCACATTACTTCAGGACTGCTACGCCTGTCAGCCACCGACGATTGATCCCGAGGGGCCGTCGGGTTGCGTATCCAACGTGGCCTATGAGATAAGCTATACGTCTCCGAGCTACGGCGGATTCCGTTACGCCATCGGTCTGGACATGCCTACCTACTATTCATCCAACGGCATCTATCGCGGAAAGGATTTCCCGCAGTTTGACGACACCCAGGTCGCGAATTACAAAAACGCGGAACAGCTGATCCCGGACATTCCCGCCTGGGTCGAATACAGTTTCTCGAAATGGAACCGCATACGCCTCTCGGGAATACTCCGCAATTTCTCATATGTCGACAATGTGGCCCACAAGACGCGTCACATGGCCGGGTGGGGCGCGATGCTCTCAGGGAACTTGAGTCCGTCTGATGTCGTCATCTTCTATTACCAGCTGGCCTATGGAAAAGGAATAGGCAATTATCTTCAGGACATCGCGGGCAAGCCGATATCTTTCGTGCCGATGGATGATAAGCCGGGGCGCATGAAGGCGTCACCCATGATGGGGCTTAATGCCGGCGTCTCAATAAACGCCACCAAAAAGCTGCAGTTCAACGCCATGTTCTCCGAAAGCAGGATCTGGGACGTCGCGGACTATTGCAACGCGTTGCCCGAGTCAGAAAACTACAAATATGCCCTCTACGCCGCAGCCAACTGCTTCTACAACATAACGCCCTATCTGCAATGGGGTCTGGAATACATCTGGGGCCATCGCCAGACCTGGAATCATGGGGGCGCACACGACAGCCGTATACAGACCCAGCTCCAGTTCACGTTCTGAACAGCGCATCCCCTGCGCGACAAAATAGAAAAACACACATACTCGCATATCTATAAACAATTACCGCTATGTTACGAATAAAATCAGGTTACGGAAACCAGACACTCCCGTTATGGGCTGTCTTCAATCTGTACGTCATCTACATCTGTACATCCATTCCGGGACTGGCCATCACTCCGATAATGAGCGACCTGACCAAGATATTCCCGGGCACCTCCCAGCTCGAGTCACAGATGCTCGAGATTGGCCCGAACATCGCCGCCATACCGTTTGTGTTTCTCGGCGGCTGGATCGGCACAAAGTTCAACAACAACAGGCTTACCACCTGGACATGCCTTCTTTACGGCATCTGCGGCGTGCTGTTCTTCTTTGTGCCCAACATGGTCACGCTAATTATACTGAGTTTCCTGATCGGAATAGCCGCCGGTATACTGAGCCCCCTTGCGTCTGCCTTCGTGGCCGACATGTTCGGCGGGGAGAAACGCACCAAACAGTTCGGTTATACATCGGCCACGCTCAACCTTGTGCTGATGGGCTGCGTCATCGCCACGGGATATCTGGCGAAGATAAGCTGGCGACTTCCATTCATGATCTACCTGCTTCCCTTCGTGCCACTGCTGTTCGCGCGTAAATTCGGCCAGTATATTCCCACGCCGGCCCCGCAGCCGGGAGCCAAGAAAGTGAAATACAAATTCTCCGAGCAGGTCAATGTCTGGATGCTTACAAGATATTGTGTCTATTACCTGTTCATCACGCTGGTGATCGCCTCCATATCGATGTACATACCGTTCAGGTTCACAAACTCCTCGACGGCAGGCGACCTCACCTCGGTCCTCTTCTTCGGAATCATGGCTTCGGGATATACCCTTAACTGGTGCGTGAGGTTACTACGCGGGCACGTCGCCGTGGCGGTCATGCTGTTCACAGTGATCGGATTTGCCGTCATAGCCCTTTTCGACAATCCCATTCTGGTGGGTCTCGGCATTCTGATAGCGACATATTTCTACGGCATAGCGCAACCCTACTACTATGACAGGCTCTCGGTGGCCTCGACCAGGATAGCGCTGACCCTGACTCTCGCCATATTCGCGTCGATGGACTCCATAGGCAACGTCGTGGCTCCCTTCATCATCGACGGCATCGCAAAACTGTTCCATACCTCGACCAACAGCGACCCCAACGTGGCGTTCTGGATCTGCACATGGATGTCTGTCGCCGTTCTCGCGGCCGTCATAGTCTATGAGATCATAGTACGCTCCAGAAAGCATCTTGCCGACAGCCGCGCACTCAAGACGCAGGACGCCACGACCCGGCAGAACATGCAGGCGGCAAAAGACAATGAGATCAGGATTGCGGCCGCCAACAGCGCCAACAACCATCCGGTGGCATCGCTCACGATGTCTCCCGACTCCGCCTATAAGGATCCGGCTGCTGTGGCAGACGCAAAGACCGTCAAGGGTACACCCGAGTCTTAAGGCTCACATCGGGCCATACAGGCGCGACAGTCTCAACATACTCTTAAATTAGAACTAAGTTTTTATATACTAATACTATGTACACACCAAAATTTAAAAACACCGAACCCCGCGAGTTCGTACTCAACGAATATGCCAGAGGGTATGCGCAGTGTATCGACAACAACTGGAATTTCGCTGTCTACGCGCAGGATCCGTCGGTAAGCATTTACCAGAATGAATACAATGCCGGATACGTACAGGGAAAAATCCAGGGCAACAAGCTGATAAAGGCCACAAGAAACAACACGTGGCGCTGGTACGTGCTGGACGAGGGCCCCGGCGCAAATTCGGTGACACCTCCTGCAGGTGCTGTGGAACAGGCCACCAAGGCTCTTGTCGACAACTACAATTACATGACCGATTACGTGGAGAAGCATCAGGACGACAAGCGTATCCAGGGGATTATACGGCTGATGTTCCGCATGCTGGGAATCTACCACGGCTCGGCCGACAAAGAGGCGATGAAGGACGTGGCGTTCGACAACCTTAAGATGAGCAACATGGATCCCTCCGAGCTGAAGATGAACTCCGGCGATGAGCCCCTCACCTTCATCGACATCTATTTCCTCAACGCCCAGATGGACCTGTGGGACGCCATCGGCAAGGAACTCGGCGTCGATTTCAACGCCGTGGAGAAGAGCGACAAGGAACATACTCTCCAGGAGAAAGAGGATAGCGAGCGCATGGCCAAGAACGACCGCCTGAAACCGGGGCGCTGCTCAGGTTTCGTGACCAAACTCGACAATGGCGAGATACTGTGGACACACACCTCCTGGTGCTGCTTCTTCGCGCAGAGCTGCGCCGTGACCTACGTGGTCGGCGACGACTTCCTGACGCAGAACTCCTTCTGCCCCGGCCAGTTCGGCTCAAACACCGACTTCGGTTTCAACGGGCACGGAATCGGCTTCAACGAGACGACCGAGACCTATTTCTACAACGAATCCAAGACACTGGGCCTTTGGCTGACATGGCGCGCCGCAGCCGCCGAGTCGTTCGCCACATCCATAGATGATTTTTACGAATATGTCAAACTCGACAACACCGGCACATATCTGAACGCCTACATGCTTGTGGACGCATACCGAGGCGAGTTCGGCATGATCGACATGAGCTACGCCCGCTTCGCGCTCTTTAAAGGCGACGGCAAGAATCTCACCGTCAAGGATTCCACCGGCTACGAGCCCAATTTCCTGGACTATGACCACCATATGATCAGCCCGTCGTACGTGCTGGGATGCAATATACCGGTCTACAAGCGCATCTGGCGCGAGCTGCAGACCATCGACGGCGCGCCTAAACGCCGTTACCAGCTCTACCGCCACATCGGAGGCGTCAGGACTATGGACGATGCCAAGAACCTCATCACATACAACGACGATCTCGAGCCCATCTCGATAGCAGGCCGGTGGGACAAGAATTACGGAACATCCGAATTCCTCCGCTACCAGCCTCACGGATCAATCGATGCCAAGGCCTTCGGCACCGAGGAAATAAAGAAAGTCCTTGCCTCCCTCTCCATGAAGCCCAGCAAGGATGGCCAGAAGACTTCGTTCTGGATGCGCTTCGGCAGCGTAAAACTGGACGGAACGCCATTCATCTGGTCAGAGTCCGTATGGGCGAGGTTCAAACAGCCTGAGGAGGTCGACTGCATCCCCGACGCCATCGACGGAACGTGGAACCGCGTGAAACTCTTCATGGAGTAAATGCCTGAACCGTACAAGAGAGCAAACTTTCAACAATCGTTTAACATCTAAAATACCTTGCGCACCGGCGCAAGAATAAGAATATGGCTACATACACCCCGAAATTCAAGAACACGGAAGCCACACAGTTCGTACTCGATGAGTACACCTGCGGTTTCGCTCAGTGTATCGACAATAACTGGAACTTCGCTATCTACGCCCAGAACCCGAACGTCTCGATTTACCAGAACGAGTACAACGCGGGCTATGTGCAGGGGAAGGTCCAAGGCAACCCCATGATCGTCGCCACCCGAAACAATTCATGGAAAAACTTCCTGATCGGCGCAACCCCTCAGGACAATCTTAACGTGGACGTCCATCCGGAATACCTCACAGCTGCGGCCGAAAGCCTGATCCAGAACTATAACTACACTTACGACGTGCTTTCAGGCAAGCAGAGCGACCCGATGTACCGCAACATAACCCGTCTGATGATCCGTATGCTGGGCATTTACGACGGCGCCGCCGGCAACGAGCCCCGCAAAGAGGTCCAGTTCTCAGACCTGGCTCTGTCAGCGTTTGCCGAGGACCAGCTGCGTCTCGGCATCGACAACGCTCCCCTGACATATATGGACGTGGTGTTCATCAACATGCAGTACGACCTCTTCGACGCCATCGGCGACAAGATAGGGCTTGTGATGGGCTACGGAACGGCCACCAAGTCAATGCATAAAACCTCAAAGCCCGACCATTGCACAGCCTTCACCAAGATGATGCCGGACCACAATGTGTTCTGGACACACAACTCATGGTGCTGCTTCTGGGCCCAGAGCTGCGCCGTGACCTACGTTATCGGCGAGGATTTCGTGACACAGAACGCGAACTGTCCCGGCCAGTTCGGCTCGAACACAGACTTCGGGTTCAACGGCAACGGCATAGGCTTCAACGAGACGACACACGTCGACCTTTACGACAAGACCAGGCTGGACGGAATTTTCCTGGCCTACCGCTCCGCTGCCGCCGAACAGTTCTCGCACAACATCCGCGAGTTCTATGACTACTGCCGTCTCGACAATACGGGCACATACCTCAACGGCTATCACATTGTCGACGCCAACACCGGCGAGATCGGGCTGCTCGACATGTCGTACAACCGGTTCGTGCTCTTCGTATGCGACGGCAAGGAAATCAAGATGACCGACTCTACGGGATATGTGCCCACACATCTCGACTACGACCATCACCTGATCACACCGACCCACATATTCGGCGTAAACCAGCCCGTGTCATGGTGGGTGGGCTACGAGCTCGAGAGCATGAACCTGCGTCCCATGCGCCGCAACCAGCTCTGGGCACGCATCGGCACAGTCGTCGATATCGAGACCTCCAAGGACCTTATAACCTACACCGAGGACCGTGAGCCCCTCTCGGTTTACGGACGCTGGGACCTCGGGTACGGCACCACCGAGATGGCCCGGATGCGGCCCGACGGGTCGGTCGACGCAAAAGCTGGGTCCGCACAGCTCATACGCGACACACTGAAAGACCTTAGCCGTGTGCCCGACATCAACGGCACAAAGACGTCATTCTGGATGAAATTCGGAACCGCACACGTGCAGCAGCTCCCCTTCATATGGAGCCAGAGCCCATGGGCGCACATGAAGCAGGACGAGTCGGTCGATTTCGTTCCCGACGCCCTTGACGGCCGCTGGAACCGCGTGAAAATGTTCATGAAATAGACATTTAATGTCAGAAACCGCATCAGGCACAAAGTCCGGCCTCTCCGCAGGCGCAGGGCCTTGTGCTTGATTCCTAAAAACAGAGTTATGAAACCTATCAATACCGGCAAGCTTCCGCTTGACCCCTCGGCCTACATTGCGATACTGTCGCTGTCGCTGATTGTCAATCTTCCGGGACTCGCGGTCACGCCGATGCTCGACACACTGTCGCATATCTTTCCCAAGACAAGCGCTCTGGAGAAGCAACTGCTGACCATGCTCCCCAATCTGCTGATAATTCCTTTCGTGCTGATGTCGGGCAAACTGTCGACGACCAACCACAAGAAAATCCTCATCGTGACGGCACTGGTGATTTTTGCCGGCTCGACGCTTGGATACATGCTGTCCACCTCGATGCTTGCTCTCATTATCTTCAGCTGCACACTCGGAATCGGAGCAGGCATACTTGTGCCTTTCTCCACTGGCCTGCTCTCCGACACCTTTGCCGGAAAGCCGCTTATGAAGCAGATGGGACTGCAGAGCGCCATATCGAACCTGACACTCGTATTGGCTACGTTTGCGGTGGGATGGCTGGCACGCATCGGCTGGCACGCACCATTCATGGTATATGCCGTCTCACTTATTCCACTGGCACTGGTCAACTTCATAGGGCGTGTCCCCATGAGCGAGCTTGACCCGACAAGGGCCGATGTGGAAAACTACGTGGCCACACCGACCGACGCACCTTCCGACCAATGCAATAAGAACGGAGTGGACGTCCGACGGATGGTCATGCTTTTCGCGGCATATTTTCTCCTGACATTCGGCACCATATCAATCTCGGAATATCTCCCCTTCCTGGCGCAGGCCCGACAATTCAATCCCTCTGTGACAGGATCACTGACATCCATATTCTTCCTGATGGTTTTCTTCTGTGGAATCTCACTGACTCCCGTAATCCGCATGCTGAGAAACAACACGGTCATTGTCTGCACCTCACTCTGTCTGATCGGAATGCTGGTTCTGGCAGTCTCCTCTAACGTCCAGCTGGCAGGCACCGGCATCGTGATCGCCGGCATAGGTTACGGCACACTCCAGCCCCTATTCTATAACAAGGCCACGCAATGTGTCAACCGCCCGTCACTGACCACCAAGGCCCTGTCGGTCATCCTTACCGCAAACTACACGGCCATTGTGGTCGAGCCGCTCATAACGCAGGGAATATGCCGCCTCTTCAATAAATCGGTCGAGAGCACATTCCCTTTTGTAATCAGTGTGACGGCATGTGCCATATTCCTTATATTCACGTTTCTGGCACGCAAGACGTTCATCGGCACGGTATCCGACACTTATTACCGCAAGGATGTGACCAAATGAGCGTACCCTCACGGACCGGAGACTGACTCCCGGACAATCCTGCATTCCGGATTATATAACCCTTATAAAATTCCGCTTATGAAATATGTCGACTGCGGCTGCGGGAAAATACCATATGTCTCCCTGCTGGCCATTCTATCAATCTCGCTTACGGTGAACCTGCCCGGACTCGCGATATCCCCGATAATGGGAAAACTCGATGAGGTGTTCGCCAATGTCACCGAACTGGAGATACAGCTGCTGACAGTGCTCCCCAATCTGGTGACGATACCCTTTATCCTCTGCTCGGGGAAACTGTGTACCCCTCGTAACCAGATGTACGTATTGGGCGCAGGACTCGCGATCTACACCATCACCGGAGTGCTTTACTTCTTTGCCGACAAGATGATTGAGCTCATCGTGCTGAGTTGCCTGCTCGGAGTCGGGTGTGGCCTTATCATCCCGCTCGCGGCGTCGATGATCTCAGAATATACCGTAGGCAAGGCACGCACCAAGGCACTTGGAATGAAATCCGGCGTAAGCAACTTCATGGTGATATTCGCGACCCTGTTTGTCGGATGGGTGGCCGAGTATAACTGGCATATAGCGTTCATCGTCTATATGGTTCCGTTGATTCCCCTCTGCCTGATGCCCTTCATGACGCGTAAATATATCTATGGACACAGAATAGACTACCCCGGGGAATTCGTGCCCCCGGTGCGCGAGCCCTCGCGGCCTTCAGACGCCGATATCGCCCAGACAAAAAAGACCGGAAAGCCGGCAGGCCCCAACTTCCATTTTCAGGGCCGGATGTCGCTTATGCTCCTGTTCGGCCTGATGTCCCTTTACTTCATCGCCACCTACGGGACGGAAGTGGTAAGTTATTACCTGCCATTCACAATGAAGGACTATCACCTCTCGACAAGCGATGTCGGCGTGGCCACGGCCATGTATTTCGCATCGGCCACTCTGTCGGGATTCATCCTGCCGCGGGCCATAAAGGTCTGCAGGAAGTGGACCATGCAGATCGCGATCTTTCTCGTGGTGTTCGGACTGTTCTTTGTCGGCGTGCTCCATGCCTACTGGACATATATAGTCGGAATCTTCATAATGGGACTTGGATACGGCATCATACAGCCTCTTATCTATGACAAGACATCATATGTGGCTCCCAATACGGCCAAGCAGAACGAGTATTTCTCCTATCTGCTGACATGCAATTATGTCGGCATCTCGCTCGTTCCGTTTATAATCGGTGCCGCCCGCAGGCTCTTCAACTCGCACAGCGACAACTTCTCTTTCATCTTCAACGGATTCATTCTGCTGGCAGTCCTTCTCATAGCGATCTGGAAGAGAAACAGTTTCGTAATCGAGGCTGATGCGGACAGCTACGAGGGGCAGCCCTCGACACTGGGCCGCGTCACATCAGTAAGCCGGCACTCCTGACCACAGGCGCCAGTGCCCGGGATCCCGCATACATTCAGAGGGTGCATCAGAATTCTGATGTGCCCTCTTTAAAAGTACCCGGGAAGAGGTCGGGATAAATTGTTGTAACTAAGTGGTTTCATAATATTGCAATGCCGTCCTATGCGTTGTTCACGAATTGCACACGACACTATTTCAATGTTCTTCCCCATTATTCCATTGCGGTAATGCACGTTAATGCTTTTCCGCCGATTACCAAGCATCTATGGCGTTAAAATATCATAGGGTCAGAGCATGGCGGCAATCTGTTTTTCAACGGCAGTGCGGATGAAAGAATTGATTGAAACGCCTGCTTGTTTGGCAAGATATGCCACGCGGGTGTGTATCTCGGGGGTAAGACGCACATTTAGCGAGCCGGAATAGCTTTTGTGGGGTTCGATGCCTTCCTCGGCGCAATAGGCAAGGTAATCGTCAACGGCCTCGTGAAAGGCGTTGGTAAGTTCGGCCACACTCTCACCCTCAAAATTTACAAGACCGTCAATGCCTTCGATTTTTCCGAAAAATACGCCGTCGGCCTCACTGAATGCAACCGAGCCGATAAAATCCTTATATTTCAATGTATTCATATCAGTCCTTCGTTTTTAAGATAATCATAAACCTGTTTCATAACGTACCCTTTGATGATATTTCCCGGATGCGGTTTGTGAAGCATTATCGGTTTCTTACTTTCTCCCTTGAATATCACGCGTGAATATCACGCGTGAGCCGGATGTCTTGCCTTTATTGCCCGGAACATATCCCAAAGCGAAAAGCAGACGACTCATTTCCTCCCATGTGAAGTCATTGGGGAGAGCCGAGAACCGGGCTATCAGTTTTTCTTTTGTTCCCATGCTGTTTTATCTTGGCACAAAAGTAACTAAATTTTAGTTGCAAAACAAATCTGTGAATAGGATAGTTCGTAAAGAGGTGAGATAATTGGCGTTCTTTGTGAAGAACGATGTGATAGAAAGAATTATAATTTATGGTATGGTGTAAGATTCAGTTTGGTGGACAATTTGTGGACAAAATGCCTATAACAAAAAACTCAACCACTTGATTTGCAAGTAGCTGAGTTTCAAATAAGTGACCCCGGTGGGATTTACCCGAAACGGGGTCAACTATGCTGTCTGTCAATACTTTAGATTTCTTGAAAATCATGGATGTCCCCTTTTTGCACACCCGGACATTTCAATGTTCTTCGTATATCTACAACGCAAAAGTAGCTATAATAGTCTGATTTCAGGCTGTTTTCAGCGTTAAAAATTCCTATTAATAATCGCTATTGAATATCCTTGACAAATACCCAGTGCCCGGTTTTGGGATGACCAAGCCACGCAATTTTCCACTCTTTAAGCCGTCGTTTGATGGTGCTTTCCGAACATCCGGCTATATTTGCCAACTCGGAACGACTGATTTCATTGTTTTCTTTGATAGCCTTGATGATGGCTGTCTTTTGAGGGTCAAGTTCTTCGTTTAGAGGGTCAGTTTGACCCTCTAAATCGGTTTGCGGGTCATTTTGCGGGTCAACATTTACTCTTTGCAGGTCATTTTGAACATCATTATCGTTATCATGGCGCTCGTAATACAGGGCTTTGCCTTTCAATGTCAATCCGTATCTTTGGTTTGGAGCATTGGGTTTATCCGGATTTTCAAGTACAATAAGCCCATTTTGTATTGCGGGATTAAGATATTGTCTTACAAATGAATTGCGCGATTTATAACCCAATATGTCACATAATTCGTATGAGGAATACCAATCTTCGCCAATTGACTTTATAAGTTTTAATAATCCGGTAGCAATAGGCATTTTTATCCTACTCTTACTTACTCCTGTCTTACTTTTACTTACTCCAACTGTATCCTTGTCTGTATCCTTGGGTCGTGCAAAAATGATTTTGACAATAGTGCCATTCTGATAGAACGTAGGAGTCGGCAATCCGACACGTTCACATTCCCTTGCCATCATTGACAGACCGCGTCCCCAATGTTCGATGAGACCGCCCAGATACATGATATTGGCTATGACAGGATTCGGAGGAAGCGAAGTATTACCCTGATGTTCTTCTTCCTCCTGCATCAAAGCGTCCGGCGATATGCGTACCGGAAACCGACCTGCATTCTCAATCTCAATCCTGTCATCATAGATGGCAATTCCGACGGAGACAACTTCATATCCCCAGTTCATGTGGCAAAGTGAGTTCACGACACTCTCGCGCAGCGCATCGTATGGGATTTCAAGCTCATCTTCTCGGACAATGCGGTGATGTGTCGTGCCTGACAGATTAAGATGTTTGAAGAAGAATGCCATTGCTGCATCAACCAACTGAAAGATGTTCCCCTCCTCTTGCCGATTGTCGATGAAGTCCCGTTTAGTCGTACCTCTGAAACGGGCAAGACGCAATCTACACTGTGGATAATCATAGAAATCTTTTCCGAACAGCACTGCCGCAGAATTACAGATACTTCCGTCTTTAATCAGTTTTAGCCTCTCCAGAGCAGTCTGAATATTGTCGTTAAGCGCGATGCTTGACAAGCGGCCACGCCTTACGGCACTTTGGATTACATTTTGAATAAGCTGTCCGTCAAGGTCTCCGATGGTCAGCTGTTGATTCACCTTAGACTCCCATGTGTATTTTAATCCGTGCTGAAGCTCATGAAGCCGGATGAATTTCTCACGGGGCATGACACTTGTTACACTATCATGTCTGCGATATGGTTTGCCGTCCCACATATAAGGCTTATCAGTCTCCAATCCATCTGTCCGGAATACTATAACATACTTGTCGGAATTGTCAACCGGAACATATATCGGTTGAATGTCAACCGCCGGATCGAATTTATTGATTGCCTCCCCGATTTCACGGGTGGTCTTGTCGCCAATTTCCTGTCCGATGATTTTGCCTTTGTTAGATACCCCGAACACAACGACACCTCCGGAACCGTTGATCATACCGCATAATGTCTCCATACCACGGTTAAGCTGTCCGGTGGTTTCCTTAAATTCGACATCAACACCTTCATGGTTTTCCGCCAAATGCTGTATGTAGCCTAAATCAATCGTCATAAATTCAGTGGGATTGTATATGCAAAGTTACAAAAATATATTGAGTTTCAGGCTATCAAGATCGTAATATTGCACTGCGAAAATTGCGAGAGGCTTGGCGGCTCACGTTGTTGTCGTCGGCTATGCCGTCAGATGGTGACGGCGAAGCAGGCTTCACTGACACCCTCCGACCGCACGCCGACTATGGGAGCCGGCTGAACACCGGCTGCCTCATACGCCTTGTGAGATTGCGACAGGGATGTCGCACACACAAGACTTCTAATCGACAGCCCGTGTTCTTAACGCCTGCTCTTTGATAAGGAATTTGAGCCGCCGCGCCACTCTCCGTTTGTTACGGCCCACGGCGGCAAAGAACGTGTCGCTTACGATCCCTCCATAAATTCCGGGGTCGTCCCCGACACATACATTGCCTTAAACCGGGGCTGTCATAGCGGTTTCTAATGAAAATATTGACATTGTCATCGGTGAGAAATTATAACATACATTAGTTTTCGGAAATGATTATGGGGCATTGCTATTTTCTTACGGATAGCATTTTCTGTATGTCTGTCGTTCAGTGTCACCTCATGGGGCGATGCCAGCTCTATGTTTCGTGCGGATTATAATCAAAGTTCAAAGTCTGTTCGCTCGGAGTTGATGAACACGCCGGGACGGGGTATTCTTTTGCATTTGCCTGAAAAAATCTCCACAGCTCCCGTTGGTCGGTAGTATTTTTTCCGGCAAGTGCAGAACACCCCTTTTCTCCCGTCGTGCAAGTGTGTCAACGAGCGAACAAACTTCAAACAGCGATTATACGCATTAAAAAAATATCGCCTTATGACACTGAACTACAGACATATCAAAAATACGAGCTTCACTCCTTCTCCAGCTCATACCGCATTAAAAAAGGCGGCAAGAGTAATAGGGATAATAGCCGGTCTGATTGTCGGGGTACTTCTTTGGGCGATACTGAAACCGATATTCCGAGGCGTAGGCTGGATAATATCAATCCTCACCGCAATAGGGATAATCTATTGGATAACGACACTCTAAAACATTTACGACTATGGCAACGAAAAGACATTCAAAGACTTGGGAACAGCAAGCCAAATATTACGAGGTTGACAACATCGCCGAGTATATGGTGGAAACCTATCTCAACGGAAACATCTCAACATACCGCGAGCTGTACCGGGAACTCAAACCTGCGGGGCGCAGACTTTTCATAAGCTGGCTTTTCCACATGGAACTCAACCGCACGGAGATTGAAAAAATGATACTCGCAACACTCTAAACTCATACGACTATGGCAATGAACACAATGAAAGGAACACAAGCGTTCCAAGACACAATCGCCCAATATCTTATGGCAAGGGCAGAAAACGACCCTCTTGTAGCGGTAAGGCTGGCAAATCCCTCCAAGACTATGGAGCAGTGTTGCGCCTATATCATCGGAGAGGTCAAGAAAAGCGGATGTTGCGGTTTTACCGACGATGAAATCTTCGGTTGGGCTATGCACTTTTGGGATGAACCCGAAATCGAGGTAAGCAATATAGCCACCAACTGCCAAGTAGTAGTCAACCATACGGTAGAGTTGACCGAGGAAGAAAAGGAACAGGCACGACAAGACGCCATCAATAAACTCCGTGATGAGGAAATGGCTAAAATGCGCAGACCCTCGCGCTCAAAGAAAGCCACCGAGAACAAACCCCAAGTTGAACAAGCGAGTCTATTCGACCTCTAAAACATTACGACTATGAAACCGAGAACCAAATTTCATAAGGATATATTACGGTATAGCCGTAAACTCCGCCCCGTGACAAAGACACAGAAAGAATGGGCGATAAGCGAATGTTTTGAACATTTAGCCTTCCGTCTGCAAAGTGGCAAAACCACTTGCATGGACTGCGGTCACACATGGGAAACTGACGTGAACACCGATAAATGCGTATGCCCCGTATGTGGCAGGAAACTGACATTGAAAACGACCCGCAAGCAAAAAGAAAGCGGAAAGATGTACTTCAATGTGCTGGGTATGCACGGAGAATACCAGACCTTGCGGATGTTCGCCATATTCGCTGATATGTGCAAAGGCATAAAAGCCGAATATACAATAAGGGAAATCGGTCAGTATTGGATTGCTCCAAATGGACAATGTGCCGTTATCGGATTAAGACGCTCAATGAGTTTCTATTACGATTGTTTTTCCTATTACTCCGGAATGGAGATACGGGGCAACGACGATGTGTTTGCCGACATTGCAAGGGATTTCCCGATGTATCCCGACATGAAGATAATACCCACTCTACACACAGATGTGGTGGGCAACAAATTCTTCAATATGTCGCCTGCAAGGTGCATCAGCCGTTTTCTCTCACTGCCTCAGCTTGAAACGATTATGAAGAATGACGATGCAACAGTGTTCCGTTATTTTCTTAATAATCCCAACGAGTGCCGGATTTGCTGGGCATCATATAAAATAGCCAAACGCCACCATTATGAGATAGCATCAATAGATATGTGGTGCGACTATATCAAGATGCTCAAGACCTGCAAGAAAGACCTGCGTAGCCCTCACTACATCTGCCCCGCCGACCTGCGTCAAGCCCACGACATCTATGTGAGAAAGGTAAGGGCGATTGAGGAACGCAAACGCAGGGAAGCCGACATAAAGCGTAAGGAGCAAGAGGCACTCAAAGAGCAGAAGGATAGGGAGAATTTCCTCAAACTCAAATCCAAATTCTTCGGTCTTATAATCTCCGACGGCGAGATAGAGGTAAGGGTACTTGAAAGCGTGGAGGAATATATTGAGGAAGGCAAGGCTCAGAATATATGTGTCGGTACTTTAAGGTATTACGCCAAAAGCAACACTCTTGTGCTATCTGCAAGGATTGACGGAAACCGTATTGAAACGGTGGAGGTTTCGCTTGATACATTTGAGGTAGTCCAGTGCCACGGCAAATATAACAAGGACACCGAATACCACAAGCGCATCATCGACCTTGTGAACTCAAACGCCCGACTTATCAAGGAGAGAATGACCGCCTAATGTTTAATCCGACCTGCGTCAGCAATGGCGCAGGTCATAAAAACCACCTATTATGAAAGTAACATTTGAACATCCGACAATCATCTTTGACAATGATATAGCCGAAATCATCATAGAATTTGTAAACCACATTCTCTATGCCGACAGCGAGGAAACGCTACGGCAGATAGTAGCCGACTTTACCGACAAGTACGACCTTGACCGATACTTTGTCTATGGCTACGGCAGTCACCACCTATGGCTGAAACAAAGGAAGATAACCGACCCCGATATAGCATTTGAATATCGGATACTGATTGTAGAATACTAAAACCACAATACTATGGCAACGAAACTTACCGCCAACGGAGTAAGCACCACCACTTTCGGCACTGAACAATACGAGGTGTTTTACACCGGCTACCGCACACGGCGAAAGAAACACTGCCAATACGACTATCGCCACACTGACGGAGAATTGTTCTCCTGCGTGGCTGATACACTTAAAGAGTGCAGACAACGCCGTAATGAATGGCTCAACAAGAAAATCAACAACTCAAAATGACATAATTATGGACAATCTGATTGCAAAAACTATACTCCAAGAAATCGGAGGACACCGCTTCGCCGCAATGACGGGAAGCCACGACTTCATCAACCTCGGCAACGGACTGAGAATGAGCCTCAGCCGTAACAAGACATCGGCTAACCGCCTTGAAATCATCTATGACGAGGGCGCAGACCTTTACAACGTGCGGTTTTACCGCCAGTCCATGAACCACAGGACATTTGAGGTGACGACAAAGGACATCGAGAAGATTGATGGTGTCTATTGCGATATGCTGGAGGACATCTTCACGGATGTGACAGGTCTTTACACCCATTTTTGAAAAGACATTTGCCAAGTTGTAATTTAGCAGGCTGGGTGACCTCGTGATGAAGTCGCCCAGCTTATTTTTGCCAAAAATTTCGGCCGCCAAAAGGCGGCATTCTCTATATGTTATTAATAGGCTAATTATATTATTTAAATCGTACTATATTACCATATGAATTTTTAAATCCCATATAAGAATCTGTCGAATAATAATCCTGACACCTCTCAAGCAATGGATAAAGTTGAAGATATTCCTTTTTATTGAAATCTTTGTAAAAGGTTGATGAAACCGGGAGAATACTACATTCGAGACCTTCTCCATCTGCTACTCCAAGTTCCCATGGCATCCATTTACTTTCGGTGGAATTACATGACATTGCATAAATGAGTTGGCGGCTGTTTTTAAGTCTTCTTCTGATCAATTGTGCGGTACTCAAAGAAGCATTTTCTCTTGACAGTTGAGGATCAACAATAAAGTCTAAGTATACTTTCTTTCCCATCTTGGTTAAGAATAGATAGATACCTTCAATCACATTTTTATCCTTGATGTTATAGGAAAGGAAAATATCAAATGTAGTCCAATCTCGGCTTCCTCGAGCTTCATTTATTTGAGCTTTGAGGGTATACTCTGACTCATTATTACGATAATCTCGGAAAAAGGATTCGCTATAATATGCCATATTCAAATTTGTTTATCGTTAACTAACTTCCAATAATGTTGTCCAAGTGGTGTCATTTTACATCCTTGCGACTTCATGGCCGCAAAATACATATGTTCAGAACCGAGTGGCTCTACAAATCCTATGCTTTGAAGTTTCTGTAGCATCTTGAATGTTTTTACATTCTCAGGGTCTGCATATGGTCTGATTATTTCGTGAGACACCTGAGGGGTATTTGTAAACTCATATGACGGATCCAACGAATGGATAGCATTAGGAGTGGGGAATAGATCCACTAATTTGCGAATGATAGATAGCGGAACTTTTGGTTCGACCTTTTTCAAGGGGGAAAATTCGGTAACATTTGTTTTGAATGTAGGCCTTTGCTGCCAAGGACCAAATGTCCGATCTATATATGCGTAGATACCTCCAATAGTGATATTTCCACAGAAATCTGCGGCACCACCACGCAAAGCATTGCACAATTGCTCTGTGAAAAGTCCATGCCCTCCACATTCCATTGCGTACTCATCCTCCCTACAAGCGGTTAATATAGAAATCCCAGAGCCAATGTGGCAGCTTTCACTCTGAGTCTCATAGTTACCTACAGCACCAGAATGACAACAATCAAGGATTATTACTTTATTCCTAATTTTGGATTTTTCCGCTTGTTTAAGTATGTCATTCATTTTAATGCCAGTGTAATAGCTATCACTTTCGATACCATCTGGAAATACAATTTCCCCACCGACATCATTAAGATAACCATGGCCTGAAAAATACAGTAACGCACATTCTCCATCTCCATGAAATAGATTTTTTATCTCTTTCATGGCATCTTTTCCGCGTGTTATATTAGCTAATAATTTTACACTAAAATTGGGAGAACCGTCACCATTTCGCGCGATTACATCATTGACGCAATTAATGTCTTCCACACATCCGAATAATTCATTACCATTCGGATATTCATTTACTCCTATAAGTAAAGCTTTTTTCATAGGCGGTTCATTTTATGAATGTCTACGCACAGCACTTGCTATCGAATTAGCATTCCACTTCACTATCTCCGTCGCAGCGTTTTTTACTACCGTAGAGGTCCTTTCTGCTCCCCAATACTCAACTGCTATTATTGGTTTGCCATATTTTTTTGCAATTTCTATTTCCTTGTTAATCCATTTGCTGTAAGTAGAGTACACACCAGCAAGTATAACTACACAAGAGCATCCTCTGATTTTCGCGTCTATTTTTTGGTATAGATCCCAATCTGTACCATTAGTGTGAACTGGGTCGTTTTGCGGAACAGAGTGATTATAGAAGAATCCTAATTCTTGATTAAGAAATTCCACAATGCGATCATAATGATTTGAATATGACCATGAATGACTAATAAAAATCCGATACATAATTTATATAAGTGAGAGATGGGAATCCTTGGTTCCTTTACTATTGTGCTCCCTCAAACACTGCATATTGTTTTATGGGTGCAAATTTACGCAACCTACCCCAAATATGCAAGGTTTTGCTCAAATATTTTGTTAAAATGGGTATTTTTTTACGCAATATACGGAATTGTCAATTGTAAAAAATAAAATGCAGAGTCATTTCGGTGAAGTGACTCTGCTTTATATGTTAGAAAATTAATATTGCTCGCGGTTACAACCTAATCGAATTGCCCTTCATTAATATTGGAAATAATATCTTTATACTGCGAAAGATGTAGTATCCATTCTTCTTGAGTAGGAAAAGCTGGAAGACATCCAAAAGAATTGTCAAGATATGCTTTTAAGATATTGATATTTTTATGATATCTGCGCAAATCAACTTCAGAACAACTTGTTTCTCCTGTTTGACGATTCTTATCAAAAAACTTCATTGTGTCTCTCCTAAATCCATCCATTTCCATAATAGATAGATGTTGTGACGCCATAAATGCCTGTGCTTTAGAAGAAGAATATAAAAAAAATTGTACTATCCGACCAAAAGTTTGTTGGTGAATTCCTGACGCGCATTCATCTATTAAGATAGGCGTATTTATTACTATGGCATCATACATGGCAATAATTAACCTTATCATATTAAGTGTACCTTCTGATTCTTCATTGGCTTGAAGCCATGCTTTTCCACGTTCGTTATCTGAAGGATGCGCGAATTGTAACGTAAGTATTTTACGTGTTCCGTTGGCGAATCTTTTTTTGAAGTCTTCTTCTCCAAAAACTGATTTGAAAATCATTATTTCATGTTCGCTTAGTTTCGGCTCGATGATTTCAATCTTGTAATCTATAATATTAGATCCTATATCTGACAATAGGCGCAGTAATATTGTTTTCAAACGATCTCCATCTTTCCTGTTGTGGAGCATCGAAGGTAAATCAAGTTCTTCAAGCCGAGACAAGTATTGAATTCGACTAAAATAATTGTATACCGCCCTTAGATCTTCCGCTACAAAATTTTTTTCATCATAAATTGAAATAACAGAAGTGTTACGAATAACATTATCCTTAATGATATTTTGTGCTTCGGGCTGGATAAACTTAGATGGGAATTCAATCTCTACTAAATCTTTTTCTTTATTAAAAGTTCTGATAAAAATGGTTGTTTCTTTTTTGCCTATGGTACATCTTGTTAGCCTCTCAAACTCAATCGTATTATTAAGACATTTAATTTCATACCTATAACGAATATTGTCATAATGAAATACAATTTCAATTAACGAAGGCTTATTTATTGTTTCATCAGAAAGCCTAAAGAAGAAATCAGGGATTTTAGAATCTTCATCTGTTTTACTCGTAGCACGACAACACACCAATCTACATAAAGCGGCAATAGCATTCATAAAATTTGATTTTCCTGTGCCATTATTGCCGAAAAGAAACTGAATTTTTTGAATCTTCTTTTTCCCAATAGTTTCGTACCACGAGAGATGTTCAAAACCTGCCTTTGGTCTTTCCATAGAGGCAGTAAAATTGAACTCAATCTTATTTTTAAATGATAAGAAGTTTTCTAAAGTTAGAGATTCAATCATATTCTGTGTAGTTTTTGGTAAAAACTGTGTACAAAGTTAGGCATAAAAGCTGAATTATACAAATTGCAGCGTAAAAATCGCCCCTCTTTAACATGAGGAAATTGTAAAAAGATTCACTTAGCATATCTCAATGCAAAATGAGGCTGCGTTAACAGCCTCATGAAAATCAAGGGATAAAGAGTGCAACAAATTCCGTCAGGCGGCGTTGGTGGAGTTGCTTGTGGAATTTGCCTTTATAGCGGCAGTGGGCAGTATAGGCTTTGAAGATGTCACGGTTGCCGGCTTTCAACTTTTTAAGAACGCTGCTTTTGTTGACGACTCCGGGGCCGCAGTTATAGGCGAGGCAGGCTAAAAGGATTGAATCCTTGCCGTACTGAGAATACAAGGCGCAGAACTTGCGGAGGTCTTTTCGCAACAGGATGTCAGCCTGTCTTTCGGTGAGCTGCACGCCACGGCGGTAAGGTTCTCCCGGCTGGACTTGGTGACCGTAGCCGACGTAGGGCCAGTGTTTCGGCTTATGTAGCGTTTCAAACTTTTTTATTATCAGCACGGCACGTTCAAACGGCGGCAGCTCCATAATCGACCGCTTGGCGTTGGCGGCGGGCGTTGCCGCTACAAGGGTCAGCAACGCCACGAAGAATAGCATCAGTTTTTTCATCGGATAACCGGTGTTACGGGGCCGACAATAGGGCCGATGATAGTGCCGCCGTTATCATCTCCTTTGTCCTTGCCGTTGAACTCGAAGGTCTGCTCCCACGGTGTAGAACCGAAATTGTCTTCAACCACCACGAGGAATTTATGGGCATCGGCACTCTTGGCTGTATAGTTGAGCCGGAAGGTCTTGCTTTCAAGAAGCACACGGTCGTTGTTGACCAGCACCGGTCCATCGACGAGTTTGAGAGTGCCTTCGCCGTCATACTGGAAATAGCGGATTGTGTAGAGGGTGTTGGTGTAGTTGCCCTCCGGCTTGATTTCAAAGCGCAGTTCAACGGTCTGCCCCTGCGTGATTTTGTCAGCATAGGGCATCACTTCCACCGAGAACGGATAGGACTGCTGCACATCGAGGTCGTCGGAACAGGACGTCATGGAGATTACGATTGCGAACAGAGCAATCCAGAACCCGAAAAATCGGACGGGTGTAAGGCGAATATCGCCGATGCGTGAAAAGAAATTTGTAGTCATAATTTGAATTTGGATTTAGTGGTAAGTTTAGGTGTTAGAGACACAAGGTAATCGCTCAGATCCTTGTGGTCGGGATAGAGCGCGGATTTGTCGCTCACCCTGTCGCCGAACTCGCGGCGCAGTCTGGCGACTGCGGCACGCCCGGCGGTGTCATTGTCGAGATAGCACAGTATCAGTGGGTATTCATCCAGTGCCGGGATTGCCTTTCCGACATTCGCCACGGAGTTAAGCACAACACTGTCGTTGCCGTCATTGTAGCCGAGGCGTTCAGCCGAAAGAAAGTCGATGAAACCCTCGAACACATTGCAGCGCGGATTGCCGCCGGATATACGAGTAATGTTCTTTGGCGGATAACTCCCCTTGAAAAACGGGTTGCGCAGCTCGTAGCCGTGGGCGTTGTTCTCAAAGCCGATGGCGTAATACCTTTTGCCGTGCAATTCATAGTCCACCTGCACGCAGTAGCGTTGTGCAATCTCTTTCGGTATGCCGCGCTCTGCCAGATAACGGAGTAACGCGGGCGACTCCAGCCGGGATATTGCCACATTTTCAAATGTCGGTTCCTCGACAAACGGCACGGGTTTGTAAGGCTCCGCAACGGGCATCTCCATCTTTTCGGCGATATACCGTGCCTGCTCAACGAAATCGGTCTTACCCGACATTACCCCGGCGAGCGTGAAGATGTCGCCGCCTTCGCCTGTACCAAAATCGAACCATACACCTTTTCGCGGATTGACATGAAACGAGGGTTTTCTCTCGTTGCGGTACGGCGCATAGAACCACAGACCTTTGCTGTTGCGCCCCGTGGGGTCGTAGCCGAGGCGGTGCAGGAAATCCACAAGGGAAATTCCTTTGATTTCGTCAATGTTCATAGGCGCATCTTTCGTTTGGGTTTTGCCGTTTCCTGCTTCTGGGCTTCCTCTGATACCTGACGGATGCTGACTTTCTGAATATTTGACATCTCACCGGCAATATACATATTCAGTTCACGCATATTACACGCCCCTGTAAGCTCATAGGCAAGGTCATAGATTCCGCCGTAAGCACCGGACTTTGTATCACGCCATAGATTTGTTTCGGTGTTAATTACCATTGTTGGTTCACCATTTGCGTCATAAGGAGCCTTATAGATGCAAAGATTGCCGTCAGCCACCACGGGATGTTCCTGACCGAGAGCTTTCATAAAATCCGTAAGACGGATTTTTCGGATGTCGAGATTTACTATAACCGGTTCCATATCGCTCATTCGATTATGAATTTGACACCTACACCATACTGTGTATGGAAATGCCCGGTTGAGTTGCCGAATACAAACCGTTCCTTAACATTTGCTGTCAGGGCGATTTTATCAGAGAGATAAAAATCCGCCGAGAGAGTGAGCGCACCACCATAGATGAAGGCGTCACCGTTGTGGAGCGTTGAACCGTCAGACAGGGTGTGTCTGCCCCAGTTCACTGTTTCGTAGCCGCCGAGAGCCGACACGCCGCCATAGAGGTGGAATGTCTGTGAATAGTCGCTGACAAGGTGGAGGTTATATCCGGCTTCTGCTGTGAACTGCGCCACGGGGATACGGCCTTTTTCGGCGTATGATTTATAGGTCTGGAGATACTCGCCGCCGAAGCTCCATGTGTTCGCGCCACCCTTGAACACCGAGTAATACACTCCGAATGAATAGCCGCAGTCGCGGGAATTGCCGGTATAGAAACCGTCTGCCATATCAGCCTTTATTTCCACCGCTGACATACCGGGGAGGCATCGCTGAGCCATTGCCTGCCCCGTGAAAAGGGCAAGCATGGCAGCGATTATCATTATCGCTTTTCTCATAGGTTACTGGATTGAAAGTTCGTCGATTACGTTTGCACGCACAATATCCTCGTTCTCCACCACGAAGGACTGATGTCTGCCACCATCTTTCTCGGCGACCTCGATAACGAGTTGTTTGTCGTCGGGGATAGTGAATTTCTCCAGCGCAAACACTGTTCTCTCCGATGATTTGGCAGGAACTAACACGACATAGTTCTGGGCGCGCAGCGGCTCCAAGACCTGTTCCTGCATGGCGGTACGCTTGATAACTTTCTTATCCACAACTTTGAACGATACAAAATCTATGTCGAAAGGAATGTTGGAGGTATTCTTCAGCTCAGTGTGGAAATACAGCAGTCCGTTGTTGGCGTAGATGGATTTCAGAAGGAACTGCACCCCGAAACGCTTTGACCCGATATGTTTGATTTCGCGCTTGTTCTGCTTGTGGATACTTTTCATAATCAGCTTTACAAGCATAGGGCTTTCACTGCCGAGGCGTTCAAGATAGATTTCCTGCGCGTTGTTGGGACGGTTCACCGATTCTCCGTCGTGGAGGAAGTCTGTCATCTCGATACTGAGCAACAACGGCTCTTTGGCAAATTTCACGTTAAAGGTGTAATAGCTGCCATCTTCCGTGATTACCGACAGGTTTGTTTCCTGCTTGAACGACTTGAAGGCTGATTTGACGCGCAGCACGTTCTTTGCGCCGTCTGCAAGACCGGCGACAAGGTTTTCGTTGCCGAGATCAACGTATGTAATCTCTGCCGGGAAAATGATGTGCGTCGTTTTCTCATAACACACTTCCAGAGCGTGAGGCGGAATCATGCGGTCAAAGCCGACTTTTCGGGTAAGACCGCTGAATTTGTCGCCGTCGGTGTAGTCGGGGCCGTACACGTTCAAGTCGTGTTCAGCCACCTGTTCAGTGTCAGGCGACACGTTGTTATCGGCACTATTGACCGTCTTTATGCCTTTTGCAAAGGCGGGTGTTGCCATACAGAGGACGGCAACGAGAGAAAGGATAAATAATTTGAAATTCATTTGATTGTGGATTAAGTGGTAAATAATCATATATCTTCCGGCTGGTGGAGCATCACACGGTAGCCGGCTTTGAGGTGGACTTTCACGGTTCGCAGCATCTTGTTGAGATATTGGCTGACACCGTTTATCAGTCCTCTCCCCACATCGGAGGCAATCTGCGCTCCGGTATTGGTGGAGATGTTGATTGAGCTGCCCATCGTACTGCCCATGTTGGCACCGATTTCGTGCAGAGCGTCACTCTCCATAGAATTGGGAATGTTGATACCTTCCTGGCCGTCGGAGTCGTAAACCTGCAATTCCACGTCGTAGATAGAGCCATCGCACTCGATTGAGGATATTTCTATTTCCAGCCTCTCGCCCTGCACTCTTGCAGAGCCGACGATTACCGTATTACGCGGTATCAGCCGTGAGCCTACCCACATCGGTTCAGTAGTCCGTAACTTTACACTCTCGCCGTCGGTTGCACTCTGATTGTTGGCGACAACTGCGGCAATCGTGTTTTTATTTACAATTCCGGATGATCCGACCGAGGTGTTAAAACTTCTGCCTGACGAGGCACTGAGAGATGATACAACATTCCTGCTCACCTGTACCACCGGTTGCACATTACGCTTGCCTTTCTCATCGTCGGCAGGTGCTGGAGGCGGATAATTGCCGCCGTTGCCGTTACCCATATATTGTGCCGCCAACTGGTAGGAGCGTTCAAGCATCTCCATCTGGTCCGGTTGC
Source organism: Muribaculaceae bacterium (assembly GCA_014867205.1). GTDB lineage: Bacteria > Bacteroidota > Bacteroidia > Bacteroidales > Muribaculaceae > Lepagella. Next base: position 63,092 of record WGUO01000010.1, read on the forward strand.
TGTTGTGCCATCGCATTTTGCGCTTCCAGCTCGTCTATCCGTGCCTGCAACTCGGCGACCTGTGCCGCCTCGCTGCTCTCCGGCACAAAGAAATCATCAAGCGAAGCCTGTACTTCCTGATACGCCTGAGCCGATGTTTCCACCGCCGAAGGCTGACGCATATCGCTGTCTTGCGGGGTTGCGGCTGTGAGGGTGTCGAGGACAGATACTGTCTGCTGACGGGTCTCTTTCTCTTTTGCAGCTTCGGCAGCCTCGTATTCCGACATCTTGTCTTTCATGCCGTCGTTCTCGCCTTCGGGTATCTCGGTGTTGAAAGCGTCGCCCACACACTCGTCACCCTTGTTGAGACTGCTGTAAAGTAGCCATAGTATCACGGCACCGCAGAGAATGGCGGCAGGCATCACCACCAGATATTTCATCATCTTCTGCCGTTCTGCCTGTGATTTGGGCTGGAAGAAGCCGTTAATCTTCGATTTCCATTCCTGCATCGTCATAGGCAACGGGAGTTATCGGTTTGACATCGGGGTTGTTGATTTCCAGTGGCTGAATATGCTCTACCTCCACAAGTCGGCCTGAGTGCCCCAGCCCGATTTTATAGCAGGCATGACCGAACACGAAGAAGGCGATCAGGACGAAGGCGCAGAGCATGATACTTACGACCAAGAGCCGTTGTTTTTGAGGAATACCGTCGCAAAGACTCCTCAGCTTTGTCGAGAGTTTCCCTTTCGGGGCGTGCCACACCTTATTATATACGGTGTCTCTCGCGGCACGGAGATTTGAAAATACATTCATCGTTTGGTAGTGATTATATCCTTGTTTTCAAGGATGTTGAAACCTTCAATAATAAACCCGTTGGGATTGTCGTCGGAGCGCGACACATTTGACAGACGGCATACCGTTATCAATGTGCGCTCCGTCATGTTGGACTCGCGGATAATCATCTGGCGCGCGTATGTCCTGGCGGTATAGGGATATGTGTTGAAATCGCATACCACGCTGTCAACCTGCACGACCTGATTGATATTTCCGGCAATGATACGGTTGTAGTAACCTTTCTCCGAGAAATCGGTATAATAGTTGTATGCCGACTTGTCGCTGAGTATCAGCGCACGGTTGATGTTATGCTCGATGGCTGACTTATCCGGTGAGAGGTTGAAAAACAGCTCATGGAAGCGTCGCACGTGTTCACGCGCCTCCGCCGGACGGTTCTGGCTCATGTCCTGCGACAAGGCAAGCATAAGCGACTTGCCGTTGTCAAGGACATAGATTTTCTCACGCTGTTTCTCGGCGAAATTGAACACCATTATCATGGCTACCGACACCACAACGGCACACATCGCAACGAACACTATACCGAAAAGGCGTATCTGGCGAAATGATGACTCAATGTTCCTTAATGATTTGAACTCCATAGGTATGATTATTTGAGTAATTTACCGGCTCGACCAGCCACATTGCCCGCAACTCCACCGGCGACACTTGCCGCACCGGAGTCGACCTGCATGGCGGTGTTATTGACTGCACGGTTGTAATTACCTGCGCCTCCAGCCTGAATAATCCAGCCTGCGACAGTGGGGATTGTGAAGTAACCGATAATGCCGATGATCATAAAGACGGTGTATGCGGTGTTGCTCCCGTCAAGGTCAACATTCGGATTATTAGTCAGTTCTGAAATGTCGTTCTGGAGCATCAGTACCTGTATTTTCGCCAATATCGTCGAAATAGGTCTGCCACCGGCAACCATAGGTAGGTCTGAATGTAGCGGCATATCCATTGTGTCAAGGTTGACTGGAAACCGTCCCAGACGGAGAGGGCAAATGAAATCGGTCCGAGTATCGCCAACACGATAAGGAAGAAAGTACGGATTGTGTCAATCGTGAGCGAGGCTGCCTGAAAGAGCATTTCCAGCAGTTCACGAAAGAAATTCTGGATTGCCTTCTTGACCTTATACATTCCGCGCTCGATATACATCCCGGCGGCTGTTCCTATCTCCGTCACGCCCAGTTCGTCTATCTGCCTGTCAAATTCGGCATCATCGACGAGATAAGCTGTCGAAGGGTCGTTCATCATCGCCTCGTACTCCAGCTTGTCCTTCTCCTCGCGGTACTTCTTCATGTCGAGGGTCTGCCCTTCGAGCATCGAGGCCGTACCCTGCACAATAGGAGACATAACTGAGTTGATGGTACCCAACACAACCGACGGGAAGAACATGATACAGAAACCGATTACAAACGGGCGCAGAAGCGGGAACACATCAATCGGTTCGGCTCTTGCCAGCGACTGCCATATACGATAGGCGACATAGAACAGCGCGCCTAATCCGGCTATGCCCTGAGCCACTCCTGCCATATCCTCGCAAAGAGGCATCATCTCATCGTACAGAGAGCGCAGGATGGTGTGAAGGTTTGAAAAATCAATAGCGCACAGCATAGGCATCACCAGTATTTTTCGGAGCCGTCACCATAGAGAGCCACAACACGTTTCGTGTCGGCTTTCTTCTTGGCGCGCAGGTACGACACGCTGATATTTTTGTTGGTATAGTACGCCGTCAAGTTCTTCAGACGCTTCATCTCCTTGTAACAGTCGTCAACGACATCCATACGGTCTTTGTCGGTCATGCTCAGTGTAGTTATATTGACTACCTGCTTCAAGTCGCCGAGGACGCCGTTGGCTTCTTCGAGGATACGGGTGTAGCCGGAGGCGATTGCCGAAAGTTCGGCACTCGTGAAATTTGGATCTGTCAGCATCTTCTGGAAATTGTTGACATAATAGCCGGAGATATTGCCGAGCATCAGGATTGTCTGCTGCACCTTGCGGGCATCGCGGACAAGGTTGTTCACCGACTGGAGCGCGTCATAATATTTCTTCGCCTGCTGATAGATTTTCACAGTTTCCTGAAAATTCTTCACCATATGCGTCGCCGTCTGCGACTCCTGCACAAGTGATTTTGAGTTGTTTACGATGGACTGCGCTATGTTGGACGGGTCTATGACAGTCCACTGGGCCGAAGCCCTGCCCGTGCCTATGATAAGGCACAGGGCGATTAAGGGGATAAGAAACTTTAATTGCTTCATTTGATTGTGGATTAAGTGGTGGAATTATCGTATTCTGTGAGCCATGCTTATTACCGTTCTAATCATGGCGACAATAACCGTCAGGAGGAGGCCGAGGCAAAGGAACAGACCTGAAATGATGAATTTTAGGGATTGCTTGACTTTCATACATCAGTTCTCCCTCCTTTCGTTGGCTAACTGTTTGATGGCAGCCTCAATGTCGCCGCCGAGTTGACGGGCGCGGGCGAGTACCTGCATCTTCTCTGTTTCCTCGGTGGTATAGGCGAGGTATTCTTCCGGTGATACCTCTGTCGCATACACTGCCGACTGCGTTCCACCCAGCCCGATCCACACCTCTTTATATAATCGGTTCGGATTATTGGAGAGATTTATACTGAGAATCCGGCCTTTCTCCTTATCGGTCATACCAAGCAACTCCTGAATCTGGTCGAAGCGGTTCATATACTTTCTCTGGTCGAGAAGTATCTTGCAGTCGGAGTTATTGATGATGGTTTCCTTGACAATCGGCGACGATATTATGTCGTCAACCTCCTGCGTAACCACAACCGCCTCGCCGAAATACTTTCGCACCGTCTTGAACATATAGCGCATATATTCCGCCATATTAGCCGTTGACAACGCTTTCCACGCCTCCTCGCAGATAAGGACTTTCCGCACGCCTTTCAGACGGCGCATCTTGTTTATGAAGGCTTCCATGATAATGATAGTCACTACCGGGAACAGGTCTTTATTGTCGCGGATAGCGTCAATCTCGAATACCACGAAACGCTTGTTGAGCAGGTCGATGTTCTCTTTTGAGTTCAGCAGAAAGTCAAAGCGACCGCCATGATAATACTGGCGCAGCGTTGTCAGGAAGTTATCTATGTCGAAGTCCTGTTTGTAGATGGGGATAGGACGCTGTGCCATTTCAGCGCGATAGTCATCACGCATAAACTCATAGAAAGAGTTGAAGCAGGGAACGATGTCGCGGTCTTTCTTCATTTTTTCAAGGAACATCGACAGCGCGGAGCCTAATTCGCCACTCTCCGTTTTGCTAACCCTGTCATCCTCCGATTTCCAAAGCGTGAGAAGCAACGTCTTGATGCTGTCTTTCTTCTCCACATCAAACACGCCATCTTCAGTGAAAAACGGATTGAAAGAAATCGGCTTTTCCTCGGTATAGGTGTAATAAACACTATCCTCGCCGTGGGTACGGTTGTGGATAAGGTTGCACAACCCTTCGTATGAATTGCCGGTGTCAATCAGCAGGATATGCGCGCCTTGCTCGTAATACTGGCGTACCAGATGGTTGGTGAAGAAAGACTTGCCGCTACCCGACGGGCCGAGTATGAACTTGTTGCGGTTTGTGGTTATGCCGCGCTTCATAGGCTCGTCGGAAATATCCAGATGGACAGGCTTACCCGTGAGGCGGTCCACCATCTTTATGCCGAATGGCGACAGGCTGCTGCGGTAGTTCGTTTCGGCAGTGAAGAAGCAGACGGCAGGCTCGATGAAGGTATAAAAACTTTCCTCGGCGGGGAAATCCGCCTCGTTGCCGGGCATAGCCGCCCAGAACAGCGTCGGGCAGTCGATGGTGTTGTGCCGTGGCATACAGCCCATAGACGCAAGCTGACCGCCGACATCGTTCTTTATACGGCGCAGTTCCTCGGCATCGTCGCTCCAAGCCATGATGTTGCAGTGGCAGCGCACCGAGGTAAGACCGTAGCTGTGCGCCTCGTTCAGATAGCGGTCTATCCACTCCTTGTTTATGGAGTTGGAACGGCTATACCTTGACAGTGAGTTCATATTGCGCGCCGTTTTTTCAAACCTCGCCAGATTCTCGTCGTGGTCGTCGATAAATACATATTGGTTGTAGATATGGTTGCACGGCAGGAGCAGGCCCACGGGAGAAGCGAAGCTCAGTCTGCAATCGCTCCTGTCGGTTGACAGGCGTTCATACCGGTTGCCGGTGCTGACCTTTCCGGGCAGGTTGTCGGTATCCGACAGTGTGTGCAGACACAGCATCTTGTCGCCGACGCGCATTTCTTTCGGCGACAGGTCTATATCCTCCAGACAGGTTACATCGCCGGTTGACAGCGAGAGATACCTTTCTATGATACCCGATGTGCTGTCTGTGCCGACAATCTCATCGTCACCCATGCGGCGCAGCGAGATATATCCGGTGTCGTTGATTATGCGCTCGAACTGGCCCACGGCTTCCATGAAGCCGACAATCATCTCGTGATTGAGTTCCTTCGGAGTGATACGCCCACGGCAGAGGGTGGAGAAATTCGACTGCTGGCGCATACGCTCCTTTGTGGTCTTTGTCAGATACAGGTAGCACTTGTGCGCCAGATACGGACGCTCGTTGAAATGACGCTCGAAGCTCCTGTCAAGAAAAGACAAATCATCTTTTTGCAGTTCCGGCTTATAGTTCTCCGACACAAACCAGTCCTGCTTGTGCGCCACCGTAAAGCGCGGCAATACCTTGATTGCCTTGCACCAAGCGGCGTGCATCGCCTCGTATTCCTGCGATGTGACGGTGAACAATTCCGGCAGCGTAACCTCGTAGCACACGGTTATGTCGGCATCCTTGCTGATGATACAGCCGTGTTCAACCGCGAGAAGCGGCAACTTTGACTCCAGAGTTGTGGCTTTCAGTATATTTCTCATTTGCGACCTCCCTTCATTATGTTACGCACACGCAGACGGTTGATGATGTAGCGGGGGCGGTATTTCACCGATGTGAGCTTCATAAGTCCGTATTGCCCGTACTTGCCATTGAGGTGGAAAGTGTACCACACCAGCACCGACGCGCTTATGGCACCGAAGCCTATGCACAGACCCTGCTGCACCCCGCACATATAGAGGATTACGAACAGAATGAAGTCAGCGATAAGACCTCCGGCGAAGATGAATAGGTACTGCGCTTTAAGCCCCTTGTATTCCACCGTTCTGCCTATACCCTTGTTAATAGAATATTCCATCACCGGTATGGATTAGAGGAAGAACGAGCGCAGGATTGTGGCGGCGACAACAAGAAAGATACAGGCACCGAACCACGATGCGGCGGTCTTGCTCGTGTCGGGATCGCCGGAGCTGAACTTGCCATAGACCTTGACACCGCCGATAAGACCGACGACAGCGCCGATGGCATAGATCAGCTTCGTGGCGGGGTCGAAATAGGATGTCATCATCGAGGTTGCCTCGTTGATGCCTGCCAGACCGTTGCCGGCGGCATAGAGGTTGGCGGCGCATATCATCAGTGTGAGCATGGCGGCCATTGGGCGGCGCATACCGGGAGCGTTCATAAACTCCACGATGCGCTTGTAGAGCGACTTGAAAAACTTAGTCATAAAATAATTGATTTGGATTTAGTGATGGTCAGTGAAGGATATTGAAGTCGATGGCATCAATATCGGTTGTGTCTATGTCTGCATGAAATACAATCTTGCGGACTTTCTCAATAGCCTCGTCGGTTTTCACCGCCGGTGCATCTTCAGGTATGTCCGGCAACTGGCACTCAATCATCAGTATGCGCTTGCGCACAACCGGGTCGAGTTTGACATATTCGATTATCTCGGTGCCTTCAAGTTCGGAAACTACCCGTCGTGCAGTCTGTTCATCCTCAGTGGTGTGAGGCTGATTTTTCAGCACCTTCATGGCTGTCTGCATTTCCTCGAAGTCTATGCCGTCGGCATTTGCCTCGGCCGGAGGCGGAGTTTCGCCGGTAAGCTCACTGACGGAATGAGTGGAGAATATCTCGTCCAGCTTTTCAGGAGGTATCTGAACAGACGGCTTTTCTTCGGGTGTATCGGGCAGTCCGGCATCGGATGGTTTGCCCAGTTCCATGACAATCAGCGGCACGACCTCCCTTGCGGCTTCGGCAGCGGCTTCTTTGGCGATTTCACGAAACGAGTCCATGAACTTATCGGCATCGAAGGAACTTTTGCCTATGACTTCTTCCGCTGGCACTTCATCTGCGGGCGGTTGTTCCGGAGGTGCGCAGTTGTCATTCTTGCCGCCAGCCTGGGAGTCGGGCTTTGTCAGCACTTTCCTGATAAGCCATACATTGCTTGCGAGCAATGCTATGATAAACAGCGTTTCCATCAGAATAGCGGCTGGCTGTTTTCATCATAGAGACCCTCCATGACCTCACGGTTGTTGGCGAAGTGGTCGAGAAGTATCTCGGACACATACGAGCCTATGGAGGCACCGGTATCGCGGAACCGTTCTGCCATGCGGCTCAGGACGGCATGGACTTCGGGATAGATATACACTTTGGTGTTGGAGCGAACAATGCCGGGCCGGAGAAACTTGGCGGCATATTTCCTGCGCTCCTCTGCGGCTCTGACATCAATGTCAGTAGCCGGATTCACGTTGATGGTTACAAGTGGTGATTTGGGCATAGCTGGTTAGAGTTTAAGTTGGTTGATAACATCGGCATACTCCTCCAAGTGAGCTGCCAGCACGTTGTTGATGAAAGCCTTTAGCGAGCATACGCGCCCTTTCTTGCGGCCAAACAGGATGCTACGTATTTTCCATATAATTTCAGGGTCTATCTCTGTCGTGACGTATTTGACTTGTGGGGCCGCATAGGTATTGTTATATACGAATCGTTCCAGATATTCGTTGGTACGATTCGGGGAAGAAGAATTTTCATATACAACCGCTTCACTGACGGCTTTACCATTTGAGACCATTCGCATAGAAACTTCGGGATTTTTTATGCCATCCTTCGGTATTACCCTGAAATTCCTGTCGGAAAAAGCTGAGATTGATGCTGATTTGGGCATAGCTGGTTAGAGTTTGGGGTTGATGACATCGGCATACTCCTCAAAATGGGATGCCAGTACATTGTTGATATACGATTTGAGGGAGCAGGAACCATTCTCGAAAGCAATAAGCCTCTTGATTTTACCAATCAGAACCGGGTCTATCTCTACCATAAGGAATTTGACCTGCGGGCGCAGATAGGTTGTCCTCGTGATAAACCGTTCACGGAACAGAGCCTCCCGTTTTGTATCGGCAGAAGATTGTTCCGGGGGCACATGATTGGATTCAGTGGACTCAACCCTATTTTCTGTCGGACCGGGTATGTCAGGCGTCGGACTTTCTTTAGGCTTCCTTTTCAGTGTTGACAGCGAGGAGGACTCCTCTCTGAATGACCTGATGAACTCATCGGGGTCGATTTCCGACTCATATTTCTTTGCCATATCGGTCAGAGTTTGAGTAAGTCGAGCAGTTCATCGGTAAGTTCCGGCAGGCGCGTTCCTTTGAGCAGTGTCTTGTCTGGCGGCATGACGGTCGAGCGAAACACGGCGCGGTTGAGCGTCTTTGACCCTTCACGACGATACTTTTTGGTATCCGGTATCTTGGTTTTCAGCGTCATAAGACCGTATTCCTCGAAAACCGCCTCATACTGGTCGTAGAGGTCTGTTTTCTCGCGTGCATCGACAAGGTTCCAGAGCATATACATCTGTTTGACCTGTGTGCGTCCGGTAGTGAGCCACTCCTGTATCTTCAGGGCGAAGGCGAGCGAGCTTTCAAGGATAACCTTGTCGGCCGCAACCGGTACAATCACGGTGTCCATGCAGTTGAGAATGTTGACAACACCACGGTTATTGACCGTGCCGGGCAGGTCGAAGAAAACAATGTCTATCTCGTTGCCAGCCTCGATGATGTCGCGCACCTTCTGCATCGCCTCCTCAGGCTTTGCCGTCAGGAGAGGATAAGGCGCGAGCTTGGTCTGACGCAGATTGTCGGAAAAAAGTTTCTTGAACTGAGGGCTGCACTCAATCAGGTCTTTGTCGCGCTGCCGCATCTCCTCGATGCTGAACTGAGGATAGTCGCAGTCCACAACAAGGACTTTCAGCCCCTTTACATAGTAGAGGTAACTCGCCGCCAAAACGGTCAGAGTGGTCTTGCCTGCTCCACCTTTCTGGGTGGAGAAAGCGACAAATTTGGGGTCTGTCATAAAATTAAATTTGGATTTGGATGTAGTGGTGGTTGCATAGCGGTTGCCGTCAGCGTATCTTCTGACACGGATAGACCGGGCTTCTATCGGTGTGAAATAGTGCCGGCATATACTATGCTGGGTGGATTGACAGCATTATTTGTCGTATATAGCGACCTTCCTCCGCTGTCGGGAGGGCATCGGCTAAGTAAGCCGGGAATGGTTGGATCTGTCAGTCATGTCTGGTTCGGGTTTGGATGTGGAGTTTAGTGGTGGGTTCTGTCTGTAACCCATAGCTGACAAGCCTTGAAGCCATCAAGCTATGAATTATAGATAAATAGATTTGTCAATCAAACAATAAATAATATTGCAGATACATAAATCTATAAGACTGTATCTTTATCGTTCATTAAACAGTTCCAATTCCATATCTATAAGTTGAACTTTAAGGAAGGATACAGATTTGTCTAAAAGCAGATATATCTATCAATAAAACCAATGTTCTCAAGACAGATTGAAAATCATACTTGCAGTTCAATGGATAGTTCTATAATAAAGTCTGTAAGTTGAACTCCTTGAAGGCAGGTTTAACTGTCAATCTCTACACAAAGAAACAAATAATTCTGCAAACTGACAAATCTAAAAACAAGCCAATTTGCTGTGATTAAGAACATTGTCCGGCTATGTCCAACTATGTCCGGCTATGTCCAAAAAACTCCGCTGAATTTTTAACATTTCGCCGCGCAATTTTTTTGCTGCTTCCATCGCCTGTTTCCTAATTATCGGAATTTTTATCTCATCGCTGGCAAATCAGGGATTTTTTTCGTATCTTTATATCAGCATCACGGTGATTTTCTTCCTCCGGGCGATGAAAAGCGGCTTTCACCATTGTCATCATAATGATACCGGGCATCATTGACTGACATTGCCGTTTTTCTATTAAGGAAGAATGTCCACATAGACATAGCAAGGTGTCTTTTCGGGGTCCGAAAAGGTTTCGAGGGACCGGAAGTCCACACGAAACGACCTTGCTATGTAGGATATATCTCCAAAGTCGAATATCCCTCGATTTTACTGCGTAGGCATTGACACCCTTGATGCACTCACCACTTATAATCCATATTTTATGACTGATTTCGTTAACAAGGGCGGACGACCGCCGGTTGCCAACAAGTGCAGCCACTGCGTCAAGGTACGTTTTGACGACCTCGAATGGGATGAATTGTCCCGGATGATGGAAAGGGCAAACGCGACTGTTAAGGCCACTTTTATCAAGCAGCTCATCTTCGGCAAGCCTTTCAGGGTACTGACCACCGATAAATCGCTTGCCGTCTATTGCGCCAAACTATCCGAATTCTTCTGCCAGTACCGCACAATCGGGGTAAATTACAACCTCGTTGTGAAGGAGCTTCGCGCCAATTTCACCGAAAAGAAAGCAATGGCATCTCTCTACAAGCTGGAGAAAGCCACAATCGACATGATTGCCGTGATGACAGATGTCATGGCTCTGTCTGAGAAATTCGATGAACAATGGTCGCAAAAATCTCGATAGGTTCCTCGCTCTATGGCGCGCTGGCATACAATTCCGAGAAAATCAACAAGGAGGAAGGCCGTCTGTTGGGAGCCAACAAAATCATTCTTCCGGCAGACGGGCAAATCGACATCGGTCGTATTGCCGAAAATTTCAGAGAGTTCATGCCGATGATGGGGCGGACAAAAAAGCCGGTTCTTCATATCTCGCTCAATCCGCACCCGGATGATAAGCTCACGGATCAGGATTTTGAAATCCTCGCCCGTGAATATCTGGAGAAACTCGGCTTCGGAGAGCAGCCTTTCATAATTTACAAGCACGAGGACATAGACCGGCACCATATCCATATAGTGACTGTCAATGTCAACGAGCAGGGCAAGCGGCTCAATCAGGATTTCCTGTTCCGGCGAAGCAAGAAAATCACCACAGAACTGGAGGAAAAATACAATCTCCACAAGGCTCAGCGCGAGAAAATCACTCCCGATATGCCGATTAAGAAGGTTGACCCCTCCGGCGACATCAAACGTCAGGTTGCCAACACCGTCAAAATGGTGGGTATGCGATACAAGTTCCAGACTATGGGCGAGTATAATGCCGTTCTCTCCTTATATAATATAAGGTGTGAGCAGACCGACGGCAGGGTTAATGGTCGTGAATATCACGGTCTGGTATATTTCGCAACAGACGACGAAGGCAAGGTTACCGCCAATCCGTTCAAGGCTTCGCGCCTCGGCAAATTCGCAAGCAGAACGGCAATCGACAGCCGTTTCGAGAAAGCGAAAGACAAGATTGACCTTGCTCCCACTAAACGCAAGGTTGCGGACTGCCTCGCTCAATCAACGGGTAAGGACGATTTTACATCCAAGCTGAAAAACTGCGGTATAGATGTTGTTTTCCGCTATACCGACGAGGGGCGCATATACGGCGTTACGTTCATAGACCACAACACCCTGACGGTTCTGAACGGCTCCAGACTCGGCAAACAGTTCTCGGCAAATGCCCTTAATGAGCGTTTCAACAATCAACAGGCGACAAACGATATGCCGGTTCTCGACACTCCAGTTACCATGCCGGAGCCGGAGCTGAACGCCGACACCCATTCGGATTCTCAATCCCAAACCGCCGACACTCAGGCACCGTCGGCTGGACAGCAGCACTCCACAGGCAGCCAGCATCAATCTGCCACTCCCCACTCCACCACGTATTATGGCGACAGCGATTTCACGCTTCCGGGTCTTGACCTGTTCCAACCGGGACAGTCGTTCAACCCCGACGAGGAAGAATTCCGCCGCCGTATGCAGCGAAAGAAGAAGAAAGGGCGTCGCCCGAAATTTTAATCCTTAATCCCACATTTTATTATGAGCCAACAAGAGGACGACCTCAGAGCGTTGGCAAAGATCATGGACTTCCTGCGGGCAGTCAGTATCGTGCTGGTTGTCGCCAACCTTTACTGGTTCACTCGCGTGGAAACCGTGGACAGCGGCTGGTTCTATTCGACCGTCCACAAGATCTGCGCCAATTTCAACCGCACCTGCGGTCTTTTCAACACCACCTTCAACGCCAAACTTTTCGCGTTGCTGCTTCTCGGACTGTCATGCTTCGGCACCAGAGGCGTAAGGAGCGAGAACATCACATGGCGGCATATAGGGATAATGCTTGGTATCGGGTCTGTATTGTTCCTGCTGAACTGGTGGACACTCGATGCTGGTATGCGCTATACCTATATAATCACCACCGTCACGGGCTACATCTGCCTGATGATGGGCGGAATATGGGCGGGACGTATGCTGAAGAACAACATGATGGACGACCGTTTCAACGACGAGAACGAGAGCTTCATGCAGGAAACGGAACTTATGGACTACGAGTATTCCATAAACCTGCCGACCAGATTCTACTTTGAGAAGAAATGGCACAAGGGTTGGATAAATGTAGTCAACCCGTTCCGCGCCACAATCGTGCTTGGCACACCCGGTTCCGGCAAATCATACGCCGTTATCAATTCCTTCATCAAGCAGATGATAGAGAAAGGTTACAGCGGCTATATCTATGATTTCAAAAGCCCGGATTTGAGCGAGATTGCCTACAACCACCTGCTGACGCACAAGGACGGTTACGGCAAAGTCAAGCCAAAATTCTACATGATAAATTTCGACGATCCGGAGCGTAGCCACAGGTGTAATCCTATTCACCCCGACTTTATGACCGATATTGCCGACGCATACGAGAGCGCATACACTATAATGCTCAATCTCAACAAGTCATGGGTGAGCAAGCAGGGCGATTTCTTTGTGGAGTCTCCGATTGTGCTGTTCGCGGCTATAATCTGGTATCTCCGTATCTACAAGAACGGTATCTACTGCACATTTCCCCATGCCATCGAGTTGCTCAACCGCCGTTATGAGGATTTGTTCCCCATCCTCACGAGCTACCCGGAGCTGGAAAACTACCTATCGCCGTTTATGGACGCATGGCAGGGAGGCGCGGCGGAGCAGCTCATGGGACAGATTGCGTCGGCGAAAATCCCGCTGTCACGTATGATTTCACCGCAGCTTTACTGGGTAATGACCGGCGATGATTTCACGCTCGACATCAACAACCCGAAAGAACCTAAAATCCTGTGCGTGGGCAACAACCCCGACCGCCAGAACATCTATGGCGCGGCACTCGGACTGTATAACTCCCGTATCGTCAAAATCATAAACAAGAAAGGGATGCTGAAAAGCGGGGTTATCATAGATGAATTGCCCACGATATATTTCAAGGGCCTCGACCAACTGATTGCCACCGCCCGCAGCAACCGTGTCGCCGTGTGCCTCGGCTTTCAGGATTTCTCCCAGCTCAAACGCGACTACGGCGACAAGGAGGCGGCCGTGGTGATGAACACTGTCGGCAACATCTTCTCCGGGCAGGTCGTGGGAGAAACCGCCAAAACACTCTCCGAGAGGTTCGGCAAGGTTCTCCAGAAACGGCAGTCAATATCCATCAACCGTCAGGATGTGAGCCACTCCATAAACACGCAAATGGACAGTCTTATACCTCCGAGCAAGATTTCAACTCTGACACAGGGAATGTTCGTCGGCGCGGTCTGCGACAACATCAACGAGCGCATAGACCAGAAGATTTTTCATGCCGAGATTGTCATAGACAGCGCGAAAGTTAAGGCTGAAACATCGGGATACAAGCCTATACCCATACTCACCGATTTCAAGGACGACACACCGGACAAATCCCGTATGAAAGCGATTATCCAGCGCAACTACGAGCAGGTGAAATCCGATGTAATCCAAATCATCGCCGATGAGAAAGAACGCATAATGTCAGACCCGGCACTGCAATACCTGTTCGCTCCGAAGTAATCACAAACCACTAAATATCCACAATCATGTTAGAACTTGACCGAAGTCTTACCGACTTCAATTACTACTATTTCTATTTGTTGCAGTATCTCCAGCTCAACAAATATCAGGTTGACCCTGACCATCCCCAGATTATTTCCAACTCTATCGCCGCACTTGATGCCTTTGAAAATGCGCGGCGCAACGGGGCCAATGTGCCTATGGCGGAAGCCGAGGCTATATCCGTGCTTTTCTCCAATATAGGAGCATCGGAGTATGACACTATATCGGAACTCATCCTTGAAAATTTCGGGGATACCATCGACCTTGACAGCGAGGAGGCTGTGGAATACTGGACAAATCAGGTTATGACCGACATCCCGGACTTGTTCGACGGTGTTGACCGCATGGCAATAGGCGTTGATGCCCTTGACCTTGAACTGATGGAAATGTAGGCAGAATCGTAATCTATCTTTCTGACAATGGCCTACAATAAGTTACAGACCATGCGCGACAACATCGAGGCGATAAGGCTCGCCCTGCGTCTCGGTGTCGCCGGACGCACTGCACAGAATGCCGAGGAGCGCGAAATACTGCGGAAATATGCCGGATTCGGAGGGTTGAAGTGCATACTCAACGATGCCGATGAACTTGCCGATGCCGCCAAGTGGAGCAAATCGGACATTGAGCTTTTCGCACCGACAGTGGAACTGCGTCGGCTGATACATGATTATAGCCACGATGACAGAGAGTTCAAGGACTATATGGACTCACTGAAAGCATCGGTGCTGACGGCGTTTTATACCGACAACCGCATCGTGGATGCCATATCCGATGCGCTGAAATATTCCGGCATAGAGGTGAAAAGTTTTTTGGAACCGTCAGCCGGACAGGGTGCTTTCATCGACTCCTTTCTGCGCAATGACCGTTATCCCGGCGCGGAGGTGCTTGCCTACGAAAAAGATTTGCTTACGGGCAAAATCCTTTCGGCTCTGCATCCGTCTATTCTTACACGCATAGAGGGTTTTGAGAAGATTGAAAGTGACTTCAACGGATATTTTGATGTCGCCGCCTCCAATGTCCCCTTCGGAGATTTTGCTGTCGCAGACCCGGCGTATGCCGTGAGCAAGGATATTGCCTACCGTCAGGCGACAAAGACCATTCACAATTATTTCTTCCTAAAGGCACTCGACCAAGTGCGCGAGGGAGGACTTGTAGCTTTCATAGCATCCCAGGGTGTGATGAACGCCGGCAGTCCTTTCATCAGGATGGAGCTTGTGAAGCGTGCCGACCTTGTGGCGGCTCTGCGTCTGCCAAACAACACTTTCAGCGAAAACGCCGGAACAGATGCCGGGTCTGATCTGATTATTCTCCAGAAGCATACAGGTAAGAAAGCATTGTCGGCTGGCGAAGAATTTTTCATCCAGTCTGTCGTTGACCGTGGTACGAAGGTGCCGGGCAACAAGTTCTTTCAGGCTTTTCCGCAGAATGTGATAAGCGATGATGCAAAGATTGGCACCGATCAGTATGGAAAACCGGCGATTGTCTATACACATACAGGAGGTGTTAATGGCATTGCCGAGGATTTACGCAAGGCTCTCGATGAGTCGCTGCGCTTGCGCCTTAATCTGGAATTATATAATTCAAATGGTATCAAGCCGCCTACGCCTGACCCTGTAAAACCGAAACTTACGCCGACACCCGAAGTAAAATCTGAAACTCCGAAACAAAAGCCACTCGCTGAGAAGATTGAGCAGAAGAATGAACCTTTGCTCAAACAGTATCAGGAAATGAAGAAGAAACATCCCGATGCCATTCTTATGTTCCGTGTCGGTGATTTCTACGAGATTTTCGGAAAGGATGCGGTTGAAGCATCGGAGATACTTGGCATTACATTGACCCGCCGGATGAACGGTATTGACAACCGAATAGAGTTGGCGGGATTTCCACACCATGCCCTCGACACTTATTTGCCCAAACTTGTGCGGGCAGGTAAACGTGTGGCTATATGCGAGCAGTTGGAGGATCCGAAACTGACAAAGACTACCAAACATAAGGTTGTCGAGACAGTTACGCCTAACCAGTCGCCTAAAACAGAGTCTAAAACTGTTGAGCCACCGAAGACGGAACCCACCAAAGAGATAGAGACCGACGGTAGGCCGGATTATTCGGACAATCCTGACCCGCGTCTGTTTGCCTACAATCTTTTCGGAGAACTGGAGCCTGTGCAGCAGAAGAACAACCGGCGCCAGCAGATGCAAAAGCCGGAGGAAAAGCCGAAGCCTGCCAATCCTGCGACCGAGTCAAAGCCTATCAGAAACAGCGGATTCCGCAAACTGACGGACAAGGAGCTGGAGTTCTATGGTTCACTGAATTGGGACGACAATCCCCCCATCAATGGTTTTTATGAAGCCATGATGTCGATTGCCCATCGCCAGATGGAAGAAATGCGTCTGGAAAGGGAGTCTCAGGAAGCGGCACAAGCCGCCGGAATAGCACCCGGAGAGCCTTATATCGAAAAGACCGAAGGCGATTTCATTCCCGGTGGTCGTGCCCGACAGCCAAAAGTTACGGCAATTTCTATTGAGCGCGATATGTCGCCGCGTCCGTTCTCGGAGGATATTCAGTTCTTTCACAAGAACGGCAGCATGGTCGTTGCCGAGGGCATGGTCGGATTTCTATCAGATGTCAGAAAGACGGGAGCCACATTTACGCCTCTCGGTCTAAAACCTGAGCAGGAGAAACGCGCCATGCTCTATGTAACTCTTTCGGAGACATACCAGCAGCTCTATAATTACGAGGCGGAAACACATGAGCCATCGGAACATCTGCGCGAGCACCTCAATCAATATTACGATGAATTTGTAGCCAAGTATGGCAATCTCAATGAGAAGAAGAATGTCAAATTCATACTGATGGACGCAAACGGTCGTGACGCACTGGCTCTGGAACGTGGCGAGAACGGTCAGTTTGTCAAGGCTGACATCTTCGACCATCCCGTTTCATTCTCTCTTGACGAGGTTACAAGTGTAGATACTCCACTGGAGGCACTGACTGCGTCGCTCAACAAATACGGTGAGGTCAATCTCGAATATATGTCGTCGCTGGTGGACATGGATGAGGACGCAATGGTTGAGAACCTTGTCGGACACATCTACTACAATCCGCTTGTGAGCAATTACGAGATAAAAGACCGTTTCATCGCCGGCAATGTCGTTGCCAAAGCCGAGGCAGTCAAGGCATGGATAGATAAAGAGGAAGAACGCATCAAGGGTTTCCCCGGTTATGACGGTATCGAGCCGTTCATCGCCATGTCGCAGGACTCCCTCAAAGCATTGGAGGAAGCCCGGCCCTGCCGTATCGAGTTCGATGAGCTTGATTTCAACTTCGGCGAGCGATGGATCCCGACGGGCATATACTCGGCATATATGAGCCATCTGTATGAAACAGAGATAAAAATTGCATATTCTTCCTCAATGGATGAATATTCGGCAGATGCACCCCACAAAAACATGAAGATATGGGAGGAATTCTGTGTCAAAGGTTATTATCGTGTCTATGACGGCATGAGCCTTCTTAAACACGCTCTTCACAATACCATACCTGACATAAAGAAGTCAATCGGTAAGGATGAGGACGGACACGACATAAAAGTTCCTGACAACGAGGCTATCCAACTCGCCAATACCAAGATTGATGAAATCCGCAACGGTTTCTCGGAATGGCTGGAGGCTCAAAGCCCGGAGTTCAAGGAAAGATTGGTGGATTTGTATAACAACAAGTTCAACTGCTTCGTGCGTCCGCAGTATGACGGCAGTCATCAAACCTTTCCGGACTTGAACATGAAAATACTCGGTGACCGCTATGGAATCAGCTCCATTTATCAGTCGCAGAAGGACTGTATCTGGATGCTGAAACAGAACGGCGGTGGCATCTGCGACCACGAGGTCGGGACAGGTAAAACGCTGATAATGTGCATTGCAGCGCATGAGATGAAGCGGCTGGGACTGGCTCACAAACCGATGATTATCGGTCTTAAAGCCAACGTAGCCGAGATTGCCATGACCTATCAGTCGGCATATCCCAATGCCCATATCCTTTTTGCCGATGAAAAGAGTTTCAAGGCTGACAAGCGTGTGGATTTCTTCAACAATATCAAGAACAATGACTATGACTGCGTGATAATGTCGCATGACCAGTTCGGCAAGATACCGCAGTCGCCGGAGATGCAGCAGCAGATTCTTCAGGCAGAACTTGACACTGTTGAAGAAAACCTCGAAGTGGTGAAGCAGCAAGGGCATGATGTGTCGCGTGGTATGCTCAAAGGCTTAATCAAGCGGAAGGAGAACCTGACAGCCAAGATTGCCACAATCCAGTATCAGATGGAGCAGAACAAGGATGCCGTCGTTGACTTCAAGCAAATGGGTATTGACCATATCTTTGTAGATGAATCGCACCAGTTCAAGAACCTTATGTTCAATACCAGACATGACCGAGTGGCGGGTTTGGGTAACTCGGAAGGCTCACAGCGAGCGTTGAATCTTCTCTATGCCATACGCACCATTCAGGAACGGACAGGTAAGGATTTAGGTGCTACTTTTCTCAGTGGTACCACCATATCCAATAGCTTGACTGAACTGTATCTGCTGTTCAAGTATCTGCGTCCGAATGAGCTTGAAAGGCAGGAGATTCGGTGCTTCGATGCGTGGGCCGCAATCTTCGCAAAGAAAATGACCGACTTCGAGTTTAATGTCACAAATAATATTGTGGCAAAAGAAAGATTCAGATACTTTATCAAGGTGCCGGAGTTAGCTGCTTTTTATAACGAAATCACGGATTATAGGACAGCGAAAGATGTCGGAGTTGACCGCCCGGAGAAGAACGAGATACTGCATAACATTCCTCCGACACCGGCACAAGAGGCGTTCATCGAGAAACTGATGAAGTTCGCCGAAAGTGGTGACGCCACTATCCTCGGACGGGCACCGTTGAGCGAGACTGAAGAAAAGGCGAAGATGCTTATCGCTACTGACTATGCCCGTAAGATGGCGCTGGATATGCGCATGATTGACCCTGAATATGGCGATGATCCGAACAACAAGGCCTCACACTGCGCCCGTATGATAGCCGATTACTACCGCAAATATGACGCTCAACGTGGTACACAGTTTGTGTTCAGTGATTTATCGACATACAAGCCCGGCGAGTGGAATATCTATTCCGAAATCAAGCGAAAGCTGATTGAGGATTACGGTATTCCGGCGCATGAGATACGCTTCATTCAGGAGTGTAAGACCGAAAGGTCAAGAAAGGCTGTCATTCAGGCTATGAACGACGGCGATGTGCGTGTGCTTTTTGGCTCCACAAGTATGCTCGGAACAGGTGTAAATGCCCAGAAACGAGCCGTTTGCCTTCATCATTTGGATACGCCGTGGCGACCGTCAGATCTCACTCAGAGGGATGGCAGAGCTATTCGAGCCGGCAACGAGATTGCCAAATTATACGCTGATAATAAGGTTGATGTCATCATCTATGCCGTGGAGAAGTCGCTGGACTCCTACAAGTTTAATCTTCTCCACTGCAAGGCTACGTTCATCGACCAGCTTAAATCCGGTGCACTTGGAGCAAGAACCATCGACGAGGGTGCTATGGATGAAAAGAACGGCATGAACTTCTCGGAGTATATGGCAATTCTTTCTGGCAACACCGACCTCATGGAAAAGGCGAAACTTGAAAAGCGCATAGCATCGCTGGAGAGTGAGCGCAAGGCACATAACAAGGGTATCTCCGATTCCAAGTTCCGGCACCAGACCATCACCCACGACATTGCCAACAACGAGGCGGCAATCGAGAGGATGAAGGCTGATGTCGCCCGTTACGAGGCAGTTGTCAGGAGAGACAAGGACGGCAATCCGGTCAACAACCTCACAATCGACACCTGCAACCTCTCCGATGAGAAGAACATGGGTATCCACCTGCAAGGACTGGCGCAGCGTACCGACACACACGGTCAGTACAAGCGCATCGGCGAAGTCTATGGCTTCCCCATCAGCATCATCTCTGAGCGCACACTCATTGACGGTAAGGAGGCTGTTCAGAACCGTTTTGTAGTCGAAGGCAACTATAAATACAAGTTCAACAACGGCTTCATCGCCATGAGCGATACCCATGCCGCCTGCATGAACTTCGTCAATGCTCTGGAGAAAATTCCCGGCATCATCGCCCAGTATGAGGAACGTACCGCCAAACTGAAGGCCGATGTTCCCCAACTCGAAGCCATAATCTCTAAACCGTGGGGCAAAGAGGACGAGTTAAAGCAACTCAAATCCGACCTCGCCGCCCTCGACCGCAAGATTACCACCGACCTTGCTCCCAAACGCGATGATAATGACGGCGAGGAAATAAAAGCGACTAACGCTACGCAGTCAGTACAATCCACTGATACCTGTCCAGAGCAGAGCGACAAATCTTCTCTCGTAGCAGAATCTCAATCGCCCTATCAACCATCACCTTCTACTTTCTGCACTATATATCGACCTTTACGTCTTTAATTGTATGACAGTTAACCACAATTAAAAAGGTGATTAACTGTCATACTTAATTTAATAATGATGTCTCCTAATATTGACATATTAGGTATTGTTCTTTAATTGCTTGAATTTCAAACATCCTTGCTGTCATTGTCAACGGTCGAGCCATTGTTTCAGGCGCGTGACTTTATCTTTGCCTACGACAATCTCTGCATCGGGGTACTCCGAAAGGATTATCTTGATCTTGCGGTTGAACCAGTTGGAAATCCGCTGGACCGATGATACGTTCACTATCTGCTGACGGGTCGCCCTGAAAAACTGCAACGGGTCGAGCTGCGTGTCAATATCGTCGAGAGCCATGTCGATGTGATATTGCCTCTTGTTTTTAAGGTACAGGCGTGCCAGTTTTGATTCTGCGGCGATATAGCTTATTTCGGATACCGGCACGGTGATGTATCCGTCTTTCTCCGCTACAAGAAAACGCTGGCGATATACCTCCGGCTTTCCTTGCAGTAGCCGGTAAATCTCGGCTATCTCTTTAGTTGCGGACGGAGCAATCATACGTCTGCTTTTCTCGACAGCTTCGACAAGCTCTTCATTATCAATCGGTTTTAGCAAATAGGCGATTCCGTTGTAATGAAAGGCTTTAAGGGCGTATTCATCGTAAGCTGTGGTGAAAATGACGGGGATTTCACCGGGAATATCCTTCAACGCGTCGAAACTCAGTCCGTCGGAAAGGCGTATGTCGGCAAGAATGAGGTCGATATTTTTCGGTTCATTAAAGAATCGGCGAATATCGGCGATACTTGGAAGAGGTCCGTAAACCGTTATGTCGTCAAAACTGCTGTTGAGAAGCCTTGTGAGCCTGTCGGCGTTATGTTTCTCGTCTTCTATAATAAGTACATTCATATCTGTATTCTTTACAATAATGGAATGCTGACAGAATAGAAATGGTCGCTGTTCTCTATCCTGATTTCCTTTGAACTTAACAACGCATATCGGTTGGCGATGTTTGACTGACCTATGCCGGTAGATTCAGCAGGACGCTCCAATGGTCGTTTCAGATTCCTCACTATTAGATAATCGTTTTCAGCTCTTATGTCTATAATCAGCGGCTGTTCAGGAGAAAAAGCATTATGCTTTATCGCATTCTCGACGAGCAGTTGTAATGAGGCCGGAGGAATCTTATAGCCCGAACTGCGCAGACTGTTGTCAATGTTAACTTTGATACCATCTCCATGACGGAGTTTCATCAGATAGAAATATGAGTCTATGAATTTCAGTTCGTCTCGGAGGTCTATGAGATTGACATTCAGATTCCGAACGATATGTCGGTAAACCTTTGACAGATGCGACAGGAAATCGCTTGCCGTTGCCGGCTCGCTTTCTATCAGTTCGGAAAGAGTGCTGAAATTATTGAAAAGGAAATGTGGATTTATCTGGAGTTTCAGGGAGTTTAACTGGAACTGCAAGGCGATTTCCTTTTCTTTGATAAGGGCGATTTCCAATTTCTGTTTCTCATCCAGTGCTTTCAGATATGATTTTAGATAAAATGAGTTGGCGTATACACTCGATATGAAGGTCGCTATCATGGCAAATGTGTATGCCCCTTTCATATTCATCAACTCATTGTAGAGATTACTCTCTGGCTCTTTCCATAGAAAATCAAACAGAGAGATCATGCCGAAAGCTACGGCATTGTTGATTATCAGAAGTCCGGAAGCATAAACTATCGTCCACAAATATGAAGTTTTAAATGGCAAGAACTTGAAAAATAGATAGCAGAAGCATAGAGATGTGGATGTAAACAGCACGCATAGAGAGAAATCGAATATATAATCCCACAGTGACAATCCGGGAAACTGAATTGCGGTCTTGTCATCCAACACAAACCAAAGTATCAGATACAGAATATAGGAGACGGTGGAAAGTAACAGGCCGTCTCTCCAGTTCATTATTTTGTATTTCAGTTTTACCATCTGTAAATGTCTTTATTAGAGCAAAATTACTCATTTTTCCGCAAAAGTATGTAATGTAATTGGCACCTCAAAGTGAAAAGTACCTGAGTCGGACAAAACAACGGTTAAGTCGGACATATCAACGGTTGAAGCGGACAAAATGATTTATGCCCGATTCAACTGCCGAATTGTCCGCTTCATCACCCATTTTGTCCGACTCATGCAGATTATCCTTTCATGCTTGATGATAGTATAATAATTTTGCGCCCTGAAATAAATAATAAAACATATGAACATACATTACGTAATAAGGAATCTTGTTTTGTTTGGATTGTGCATTGCCGCTCTCACGGGATGTACGGCATCTGAAAGCGAACAGGAAGCAGTGCAGACATTACCTGCATTGATAGTATCTAAACAGCCTGTGGAACTGACGGAAACATATTCCGCATCAATTCGCGGCAAGCAAGATGTGGATGTAATACCTCAGGTTGCAGGGCGTATTACTCGCCTATGTGTAAAGGAAGGAGAACGAGTGAAAAATGGACAAGTGCTTGCCGTGATAGATCAAGCACCATATCAAGTTGCACTGCGTACCGCCGTAGCCAATGTACGTGCAGCAAAAGCAAGAGTAGAAACGGCAAATATAGAATTGAACGGCAAACAATCGCTGTTTAACGAGCAGGTTATTTCTGACTATGAACTGGCAGTGGCCCGAAATCAACTGGCAGTGGCCCAAGCAGAATTGGAACAGGCTAAAGCTCAAGAAGCCGATGCCCGCAACAATCTGTCATACACCGAAATAAAAAGCCCAAGTAACGGTGTGGTCGGAACATTGCCTTACCGCGTAGGCGCATTGGTAAGCCCAACAATAGAACAACCATTTACTGTGGTATCTGATAATTCTGAAATGTACGCCTATTTCTCCATTTCAGAAAACAAGTTGCGTCAATTAGCTGCTCGATACGGTTCTATAGACGGAATCATAAATAAAATGCCTTTGGTTAAGCTGCAACTGAATGATGGTTCGTTCTTTGGAATGAAAGGAAAGATAGAAACAATAAGTGGTGTAGTCAATACCACAACCGGAGCAGTCCAAATAAAGGCTCTCTTCCCAAATCCAGACAAAGAACTCCTTAGCGGAACAATAGGTAATGTAGTGATTCAGGGACTGGATCCTGATGTCATCGTTATACCAAAGACGGCTACGGTCGAAATGCAAGATAAAATCATAGCATACCGTTTGCATAACGGACAGACTCAGGCAGCGTATCTTACAGTTGATGGTTTCAACGACGGGAATAATTATGTTGTGAGGGATGGCTTATCTGTCGGTGACACCATAATTGCAGAAGGTGTAGGACTGATAAGAGAAGGTATGTCGGTAACTCCTAAGTTTGAGAAGAAATGAATTTACGCTTTTTCATAGACCGTCCGGTGTTTTCGGGCGTAATTTCAGTTCTTATCGTACTGATGGGAGCTATAGCTTTATTTTCGCTACCTGTTGAACAATATCCAGATATAGCTCCACCAACAATAAATGTATGGGCAACTTATCCCGGAGCAAACGCTGAGACAGTCCAAAAAGCGGTGATTGTCCCACTGGAAGAAGCTATAAACGGAGTAGAGGATATGACTTATATGACCTCTACTGCGTCAAATACAGGAACTGCGTCAATAAACATATACTTCAAACAGGGTACAAATGCGGACATGGCTGCGGTAAATGTGCAGAACCGTGTGAATGGCGCACTCAGCCAACTTCCGGCAGAAGCGACAAAAACCGGTATAACAACCGAAAAGCAACAGAATGCGGAGCTTATGACTTTCGCATTGTACTCTCCCGATAATCGTTTCGACCAGACATTCCTCAACAACTATATAAAAATAAATGTTGAGCCACGTTTAAAACGAATAAGCGGGGTCGGCAAAGCGCAATTATTCGGATCTAATTACAGTATGCGTCTATGGCTCAAACCCGATAAGATGGCGCAATACGGACTAATACCTGATGATATATCATCGGTATTGGCACGGCAGAACATTGAGGCCGCCACAGGCTCATTTGGTCAGAACTCAGATGTATCAAACGAATACACGATGAAATATCGTGGCAGATTTTCAACATCTGAGGAATTCGGTGAATTGGTAATAAAATCCTTACCCGACGGTAATGTATTGCGGCTAAAGGAAGTCGCTGATATAGAACTTGGAGATGAATATTACAATTATTCATCAGAAGTTAACGGTCATCCGGCCGCACTGATGATGATAAATCAGAAATCAGGGTCAAATGCTTCAAGCACAATCAATGAGATTCATACTGTACTTGATGAACTTAGCGAGGACCTACCCGAAGGTGCTGAATTTGTTGTACTAACCGACACAAACAAATTCCTGTATGCATCAATAAATTCTGTAATCCGCACACTGTTGGAGGCAATCCTGTTGGTTGTGATAGTGGTATACGTGTTCTTGCAGGATATAAAATCTACCCTGATTCCAACAATATCCATATTTGTCTCCATTATAGGTACATTTGCAGTAATGTCAGCAATTGGTTTCTCTATAAATCTTTTGACATTATTTGCTCTCGTGCTTGCTATTGGTACAGTTGTAGATGACGCCATAGTTGTTGTCGAGGCAGTACAGGCAAAATTCGATGAAGGCTACCGTTCACCTGTATTGGCGGCAGACGACGCCATGAAGGGCGTGTCATCCGCAATTTTAACCTCGACTATAATTTTTATGGCGGTGTTTATTCCGGTGTCCATGATGGGGGGTACTTCCGGTGCATTTTATACACAATTTGGTATAACTATGGCGGTCGCTGTCGGTATTTCAGCAATCAACGCATTTACTTTATCTCCGGCATTATGCGCTTTGCTGCTTAAACCGTATATAGACGAAAACGGCAATACCCGAGATAATTTTGCTTCGCGTTTCCGTAAAGCGTTCAATGCCGTGTTCGAGCGTATAAGCCGCAGATATGTACGGGGAGTAATGTTTATCATCCGGAGGAAATGGCTCTTGTGGAGTATTATTGCTGTTTCTCTTGGCCTGTTGGCTATATTTATAAATGTTACCAAGACAGGTTTAATCCCTGAAGAGGATACAGGCACAATAATGGTGAGCATGAATACAAAGCCCGGCACATCAATGGCTCAGACTGGCAATATCATGAAGCGCATTAATAGTCGCCTTGACAGTATTCAGGAAATTGAATACAATGGAGCTGTTACTGGATTCTCTTTTAGCGGAGCCGGTTCATCTCAGGCCATGTATTTTATCACATTAACAGATTGGGAAAAACGCAATGGAGAAGGACAGTCTGTAAATGATGTCATAAACAATATATATGCCCAGACAGCAGATATTCCGGATGCAACCGTATTTGCCATGTCTCCTCCCATGATTGCCGGTTATGGTATGGGCAACGGTTTTGAACTTTATCTTCAGGATAAAGCTGACGGCGATATCAAGTCTTTCAGCAATGAAGCCAATAAATTTGTGGAAGCTTTGTCTAAAAGACCAGAAATTGGTGAGGTATATTCATCGTTTGCCGCAGACTATCCACAATATTGGGTTGATATAGATGCGGCCAAGTGTGAACAATCAGGTGTTTCTCCCTCTGATGTACTGTCAACTCTTGCAGGATACTATGCAGGATTGTATGTTTCCGATTTCAATCGGTTCTCTAAACTATATCATGTTACTATGCAGGCTCCGCCTGAATATCGAATGGATGTCGAATCGTTGAATCAGATGTATGTGCGTACTGCTGATGGCTCAATGGCGCCACTGGGTCATTTTGTACATCTTACTAAAACTAACGGTCCATCAGATCTTACACGATTCAATCTGTTCAATGCCATATCCATAAACGGTTCGCCGGCTCCGGGTTATAGCTCCGGACAGGTCTTGAAAGCTATCAGCGAAACTGCTGATGAGGTTTTACCATCGAATTATTCTTACGAATTCGGAGGTATTTCACGTGAGGAAAGCAAAACGACAAACAATGCCATAATAATATTTATCCTTTGTATGGTATTAATATATTTGATCTTATGTGCCTTGTATGAAAGCGTATTTATTCCATTTGCGGTACTGCTCTCTGTACCTTGCGGACTGATGGGAAGTTTCCTGTTCGCGTGGATGTTCGACCTTGAGAACAATATCTATATGCAGACAGGATTGATTATGATTATCGGCCTTTTGGCAAAGACTGCAATTCTTCTCACGGAATATGCCGGTAAACGACGTGCCGAAGGTATGTCGCTGACACAGGCTGCATATAGTGCGGCAAAGGTTCGTCTGCGTCCGATTCTGATGACTGTATTGTCCATGGTATTCGGTCTCATTCCTCTGATGATGGCTCATGGCGTGGGTGCTAATGGCAGTCGTTCTCTTGCCACTGGCGTAATCGGTGGTATGCTCATCGGTACATTGGCCCTGCTGTTTCTTGTACCTTCACTGTTTATTGTATTTCAACATATTCAGGAACGAGTAAAACGTAAAAGATGAAAAATACTATATTGATCATATTATCCCTTCTGATACTTACCGGCTGCGGTACTTACAGCCGCTACACCAGACCGGAGGTATCGACCGACGGACTATTCCGTGATTTACCTGTGGCAAACGACACTTCGACAATCGCCTCATTGCCATGGCACGAGATGTTCACTGACACCTGCCTTCAGTTATTGATAGAAAAAGGATTGTCTGCAAACACCGATTATAATGTCGCACGTTTGTGTGTTGAAGCGGCGGAAGCCTCTCTGTCTGTGGCAAAACTTGCATACCTTCCGTCCGTAGGGCTTACAGCGGAAGGCAGTGTAAGCCGATATGACGGAAGCACTGCCAAGACATATAACATAGGAGCCGGAGCGAACTGGGAACTCGATATATTCGGCAAACTGACCTCCGCGAAACGTGGAGCTGTAGCAGCACTGGAAGGGAGTCGAGATTACCGGCAGGCTGTTCAGACCCGTTTGATTGCAACGATTGCCGACAGTTATTATACGCTTGCCATGCTTGACGCACAACTTGAAATCAACGGCAGGACGCTTGAAAACTGGCGCAATACGGTAAAGACCCTTGAGGCTTTGAAAAGGGTTGGCAAATCCAATGAAGCGGGAGTATTACAGGCGAAGTCAAGTGTAATGGAGCTTGAAGCTTCCCGTCTGGCTATCCTCAAAAGCATTTCAGAGACAGAAAATGCGTTGTCCTCCGTTCTTGCTATGCCTTCGCAGACAATACGGCGTGGGAATTTGAGCGATGCGGTTTTTCCTGATACTATTGCCATAGGTGTGCCTTTACAGTTGCTCTCTAATCGTCCCGATGTGCGGAACGCTGAGATGAATCTTGCGCAGGCATTTTATGCGACAAATGTTGCAAGAGCCGCCTTTTATCCGAGTATCACCCTTTCAGGCACTCTCGGATGGACAAACAACGGTGGTGGAATCGTAACCAATCCCGGCCAGTGGCTGCTTAACGCAATCGGCTCACTTACACAGCCATTATTCAACCGTGGCACCAATATCGCCAATCTGAAAATAGCCAAGACACAACAGGAGGAAGCACGGTTGATGTTCCAACAGTCACTGCTCGATGCCGGTAAGGAAGTGAACGATGCCTTGACCGCATGGCAGACTGCAAAATCACAGATTGACATTTCAGAGCGTCAGGTAGAAACTTTGAATGAAGCCGTGTGTAAGACACAACTGCTTATGCGACATTCAGACACGACCTATCTTGAAGTGCTGACAGCGCAGCAGACACTTCTCAATGCGGAAATGACCCTCGCACAACGACGCTTCGACCGCATACAAGCCGTCATCAACCTCTATCACGCCCTCGGAGGCGGATATGATTAACTATATAAAATATAAAACTGAGATTTAGAATAAAGCGAGTAAAAACTACTCGCTTTTTATTTCAACTATAATATATTTATAATGAATAAAGTAATCATTGTTGATGCCTCCGAATCCGACCGTCGGCTTATGTCGGGCTTGCTCACGCGAGCCGGATACGAGCCGATAGCCGTTGGGAGTATGGAGGCAACAAAAGAAGAGGTGGCTAAACTGCCACCCGGCGCGGTTATCGTGGCAGACTATAAGCTGCCCGATGGTTCCGCGAAAGAGTTAGTAAACTGGCAGAAGGGAGAAGGATTCTCTTTCCCGGTTATTGCCATAGTAAACAATCTGAATGGAGCCGATTTGCTTGAAGTGTTGAGCGATGGCGGAGCCGTGAACGTAATCCAGCGAGCAGCGATTGACAAGCAGCTTGTGGAAACAGTTGCCAGATACGCAAAGCCGGAGAACATCGTGCTTCAACTCGGCAACTCGCTTATTCCTCGCCAGAGCAAAGCGTTCCGCGAGATTGAGCAGTCTATCGAAAGAGTGGCGGCAACCAACGCCAACTGCATCATCTTCGGAGAAAGCGGTATGGGTAAGGAGCAGATTGCACGACATATCTATCTCCAAAGTTCCCGGACGCAGAAGCCGATAACGGTAATAGAGGCCGGAGGCGCGGAGCTTGTAGGTCTGCACGACCCCAAATCCGACCGCAACGAGATGTATAACCGCATCAAGAGTTACTTTCAGAACGCTGCAGGCGGAACAATTATCCTGAAGAATATCCAGCTTCTCAACTTCGAGAAACAATCGGTGTTCCTGCATATTCTCTCGGAGGAGCATCCCGATGTGAGGATGATATGCACTGCCAACGGCACACTGATGAAGATGCTCGCCGAGGAAGATTTCCGCGATAACCTTTTCTATATGTTGCGCCAGTCGGGTATCACAGTGCCGCCGTTGCGCGAGATGACCGAGGATATTCCGGATATTGCCGATTATCTTCTCGCAATATATGCGCATAAGACATCCCAGACGAGAAAACGACTCGATGCATCGGCAATCAAGGCTTTGAAACTCTATCCCTGGCCCGGCAATATACGAGAACTGAAGGACACAGTTCTCATGGCTGCCTTCCATGCCGACGGCGACACCATATCTGCCGATGACCTTGTTTTCAGCGACATTCAGCCGGAAACAGTCGAAGATCTGACCCACCGCAATCCGAAAGCGGAGAAAGACCGCATCATAAGAGCCTATATCCGTGCCGGAACATGGAGAGGTGCCGCAAAACTGCTGGATGTGTCTGAAAAGACACTGATTCAGCTCCGTAAAAAGCACCATATCAATCCCCACGGAGAAATTGAGGCTTGATTACCTCGATAAAAATGCGTAACTTTGCAACGCTAAACAGCAAAGAATAGCGATTGGAGAGCCAATCGTTTCAAAACATAAGATAACATAAGTTATCGCATAAGTTCAATTGAGAATCTGGTAAATTCATTAATGACGAGCTTAGCGAAACGCTTATGCTATGCTTACCGCATAGCGTATAGCTTCCGCTTTCGTCATGGGCAATACCAGAGCCTTCAATTGTGAGCGTAGGTTATACGCTATTTTTTGCCCCGATCCAATCTACGGACATCTCTCAAATCCTTTACCTTTGGAAAAACACGGTTGGTTGTTCGCCAACAGTCAAGATTTAACATCACAATTATTCTATCACTGAAATCTTCATTATCTCAGCGTGTTACGACTTTAACACTCCTTAAATCGCCCTTTCTAAAATCCAGTCGGTTATAATTGCAAACGAGGCGCAATCCTCGACAAGTCTAACTCAAAACACATATAACCGTATGGAAGCAACAACTCCCCCAAACGCCACAGGCTTCAGCAGGAAGCCCAAACAGAGAAAGCGCATCAACGGGCGCAAGTCATCAAACCGCAAGTCCGGCTTCAATCCGCTTGCCGGAATGCCTGACGAAGCGAAGGCATGGATGTTAGGCTCGATGTTTCTCATCGCTGCCGCAAAGATACTCGGCCCTGTTATCGGGTTCGATGTCCCGGCACTCCGCAAAACAGACGCAGCCACCGACTGAGCCTATGCAACAGAACGACACGCACGAGGCTGACTTCAAGACCGCCGCAAACGCATACGTTTCACTTGTGGAGCAGCGCGCCAGAAGTCCCGGCCAGTATCCGACGGGAAACAGACCGCGATTATACTTCCACGGTGAGCCGATTATTCTTCTCGAAGACATCGTAACCGGGCTTGATGTCAGCGAGAAAACAATAAGACGCTACCGCGACGCAGGAAAAATCAAGGTTTACGAGAGTATCGAGGGCAATATCAAGTTTGTGCTTCAATGCGACCTCGACAGGTTTCTCGAAAACTCCTTCATCAGTTCGTCCCATC
This sequence comes from Muribaculaceae bacterium, assembly GCA_014867205.1. Lineage (GTDB taxonomy): Bacteria > Bacteroidota > Bacteroidia > Bacteroidales > Muribaculaceae > Lepagella. The sequence goes on from WGUO01000010.1 coordinate 93,735, forward strand.
CAGACTATAAGACTGTGAAGAAGAAATCAACCAACGGCGGAAACGCCAACCACACCACCACTAAATCATAAATTCTTTATGGACCAAACTCCCGACCAGCAGGAAGTGCTGATCGCCCGCGACAACACAAGCGGGCAGGTGGGAGCAGTCGTAGGGCAGAATTCCGACGGCACTCCCAAAATGGCGGATGTCAAATCGACGCCATTAAGCGAACTTATCAAGTTCAACAAAGGGCAGAACCCCCTCGAAGCGTTCATGTCGAATTTCATGCGGCAGGCCAGGAACCCCACGCTGTTCAGCTTCTTCAGATTGCAGGAAGACAAATACGAGCTTGTAGGCCCCGCAATGGCAGACATAATCAAGAATCCCGGCGACAATGCCGAAATGCTCAAGCCTTACGAGGTGGAACTGAAAGCCCCCGCACAGGCAGAGAAGCAGGAACAGTCCCCGGCTCAGACACAACAGCCAGAAACGGCCGGCGTCAAGCAGGCGCCTATCGACCGCGACAGCATCGATTGGGTCAAAATAGAACAGCAGTGGGGCATAAAGCGCGACGACCTTGAAAAATCAGGGGCACTCGACCAGATGGTATATAACCACAAGTCGCCGCAGCTATTCACGGTCACGCCCCGTTTCGGCGACGAGACATTCTCCCTTCAGGCGAAGCTCTCGTTCCGCAGCAACCCCGACGGCTCATATTCACTTGTGCCTCACTTCATCCGCAATGAGCCGCAGCTCGATCAGGAATTCAAGGGCTACACATTCACAAAGGAGGACAAGGCAGAACTCCGCAAGACCGGCAATCTCGGCAAAGTCGTTGAACTCGCCGACCCCAAGACCGGGGAAATGAAAAAGTGCCTCGTGAGCATAGACAGACTCACCAATGAGATAGAGGCCATGCCGGTGGATAAAATCTACATCAAGCCCAAAGTCGCCAACATCAGCCTTGATATGCAGGCTATCGGCATACTCAAAAACGGCGGCATGATACGCGAGCAGCACGTGGAACTGCCCAACGGTGCCAAATTCACCGCCGACCTGCAATACAACGCCGCAAAACGCGACATCGTGTTCGTCAATTCCGATGTTTACCGCCAGAAGCAGGAGCAGAACAGTTCCCAGCAACAGCAAGTCCGGGATTCATGGCACAATCCCGACGGCTCCGTCAAACGCCTCGAACACTGGTGCAAGCTGCCGCTTAACGAACAGCAGCAGGCCGATTACCTCGCAGGCAAGAAAGTCCTCGTAGGCGAGACCAAGGACAAATTCGGCAACGACTGCACCGTCTATTTCCAATACAATCCCGAAAAGCGTCAGCCTGAGACCACGCGGGTATATCCCGACCGCGACAAGGTCGTGGGCATCGCCGAGGAAAGCAAGACCCAGTATGCCGTGAACAATAACGGAGCGACCAACGAGGCGACCAAGAACGTGCAGGAACCGCTCCAGCGCGGGCAGACTGCACCGAAGGACGAAAACCAGCAAAGGCAGCAGCGCAAGCCCAAAGGTCCCAAGCCTTGACCGTCGCTCACCGCGCATATTCCACAATCAGTTTTATACTGCGATTCACCCGACATGATTGCCGCCGCATAGCCGCGATTCCAACCACTATGTCCACACCAAAGCTATAAGTATCCCAACCTGCGGCCAACCGTGTCAACCCAAACACAACTATCCCCAAGTCACGGGGATGGGCGACCGTCCCCGTGACTTTCATAAAATCACCCCTAAACCCACATTAAATTTATGATTCTTATTATCTGCGAGAATATTCTCGCCACCAAGACCGTCGCCCTTTCTCTGGGCGCGAACACCGAAGTCGCCAATGGCATCTACACATCCGACACCGTCACCGTCGCCAACATCCCGCCCCGTTTCATACGCCAGACTCCGCTGTGCGAACTGGCTGAGGGAAAATATCCCTTCATGCCCGACAAGTTTCGTATGTCGGTGACGATGAAAGAGCTGGAGCGACAGCTCAAGCCCCTGTTCCGTGAAGCCGGGGAAGTGGTGTTCGCCTCCGATGGCGGAGCTGACGCACAGGCACGCTTCTTCAACATCTGCCGCCACTTCCGTGTCGGATGCCCCCGCAGCAGAATGTGGCTCACGCGCCTCAGCTACGGCGCCATACGCGGAGCCTTCCACTTCCGCGAGTCCGGGCGACACCTGCACCGCCTCGCACAGACCGGCCTTGTGTCGAAAGGCATGGACCTGATGTTCACATACAACATCAACCAGACATTTCTCCATATCGGGCTGCCCGAATACGACCTTACCCGTCAGGAGGCAATCGCCCTTGACTATGTGGGCGACCTTACCGGTCGTTTCGACGGTTTCAACGGTATCCCCGACGGACATTCAATCCGTGTCAATGTCAACGGAGGAGAGGGATTTGAATCCGAAGCCGTATGGGAGGCCGAGGAAGACGCCCTCGCAGTCGCCGACGAAATCCCTGTCGGTGAGACGGTATCGGCCACACTGACGGTTGACGAGACCGACCACCTCAATATCCGTTTCCACACGCTGCTCACGCTCCAGATGGACGCCTTCAACAATCTCGGCTTCATGCCGGCCCAGACTCTCAGACTGGCACAGAGCCTCTATGACAAGGGTCTTATCTCGTCACCACTGACACGTTGCTCACATCTGCCCGAAAAGCTCCGTGGACATATCCAGACGGTATTCCCCGACACGCCCGGTTACCGCTGGGGCGAGAACGACGCGACCATCGACCACCACGCGATAATCACCCTCCGCGCCATAGACCAGGAACTGCCTGAAAAGGAGAAGCAGCTCTACTGGCTCATATTCAACCGCATGAAGACGGTTGTGGAGCAACAGCCGAGCCGCAAGTATGCCACCGTAGAGTTCAAGATTGGCGAAGCCGTGTTCTATCGCCAGTGGGAGCTTACCGGCGAGGCGTATGAAGTGACCGAGACGGGCACGTTCCAGACCGGAGTGACAATCGCAGACGCGGCAGTATATCCCTGCGATGCCCCGGTAGCAGAATCCAACGCCCTCACCGATGTGATGTGCGCCGTGACCTCAAAAGCGGAGTATGTCGATGAGATGATGCACACCAACGTGCCGTACACGCTGGAAACCGGCGACTACGGCAGCGCACTGGACAGCCTCATACGCAAGGGGCTCGTCACACTCGACGGCGACGATGTGTTTCTCTCGCCCGAAGGCCAGTATGTATATGACGAGTTTGCCGGCCGCGAGTTCGCCGAGATGTTGCTCACATGGCAGTTCGAGGCAAATGACCTCTACCAAGGCGACCAGTCCGGACGCTCGGTAATTGAGGACTTTTCCGGCTCACTGCTGTGCATGATAGAGACAATCGACCCCGAAGCCGGAGAATAACCGTCGCAAACAGCTGTAAATCGCATTTCTATCAAAAATAACCGGCCCGACATAGCCGAAAATCGGATAGAAATCGCTAACTTTGCCACTGAATCGCAGTCATAAATTTTATTTTTGATTGTGGATTTAGTGGTGAGGCAGCGGGAGGGATACCCGCTGCCTTTTTCTACTACCATCCATTTCACCACTAAATCCAAATTACTAATGGAAGTATTATTGATTGAGAAGGAAACTCTCGACTGTATCCTTGACGAGCATGAACTTCTATGCAATATGGTCATAGTATTGGCCAATCGCTTGCGCCGAAAGGGAATTGCCGACATGATGACTTCTGCCGAGGTCTGCGATTTTCTCCATATAGGCATGACAACCCTGCAATCCCTCCGCAACAGCGGTAAGATAGGTTATGTCAGAATTGATGACGGGAGCATCCGGTATCCTGTTACCGAAGTTATCCGTTACATGGAGCGTAATGGAATCAATTATAATAGGGGCGCCTATGGGGAATGAGATTATAACCAAATCGGACCGACGTATTATCGCAGCCCGTACACAATCCCAGAACGCATTTGAGGCCGTCGGCATAATCCGAGACAGCCATCATCCTGTATTGGGTGGAATCTGTTTCCTCGATGACAAGGAAGTGGCGGAACGCCTCAAAGTGACGAGGCGCACGGTACAGAACTACCGTGACCGGGGAATACTCTCGTATTATATGATATGTGGCAAATGCCTCTATCCGGAACATGAAATCCAGCAACTGCTTGACGAGAATTTCCATCCGGCATATTACGATTAAATAATTTAAGAGCGACAACTGAGTAAAATCTCGATTGTCGCTCTTTCATTTAGCGCTGGGTCATTTCGTCTTTTTAGGTCGTCCGCGCTTAGGCTGAGGCGGACGCTCAAATGTTGTCGGCTTCTCCGGCAACGGTTTGATGTCAACTTTCAGACTGTCGAACTTGTCTCTCATGCGGCCCATATCTTCCGATACAGTCTGGTCAAGCATGGTCGCGTAGATTTGGGTGGTGGCAATGTCTTTATGCCCCAGCATCTTCGATACCGTTTCGATAGGCACATGATTGTTGAGCGACATTGTAGCGAAGGTATGTCGGGCTATATGTGTCGTCAGATGCTTCTTGATCTCCGCTTTGCTTGCTATTTCATCAAGGTACGAGTTCATACGCTGGTTTGAGATAACCGGTATGACGGCGTCCTTTTCCACAACCCGTGGGTGACTGCGGTATTTCTCCATCAGTCTGCGCGGTATCTCCAGCATCGGGATTACGCTCATTTCATCCGTTTTCTCGCGAGCCTTGCGTATCCACATCTCGCCCTTGTCATCGGTGACAACGTGTTCACGCTTGAGGGTGGAAATGTCTGCGAAAGCCAGCCCGGTAAAGCAGCAGAACACGAAAGTGTCACGCACGAGGTCGAGGCGGGGAAGTTCGCTGAGGTCAAGCTCTATGATGCGCTGGAGTTCAGCTTCCGTAAGCTTCTCTCGCTTCGGCTTGGTGCGGACATAGCGTTTGCCCACGAATGGATCATCTTCAATCCACTACTGTCCACTAAAAATGGACGGGGTTAAAAATTAAATAAATTCGGTTCACT
>WGUO01000011.1 GCA_014867205.1 Muribaculaceae bacterium
TCTTTGCTCCTTTCAGTCGCATGGACGGCGCTTCGCTCGCTGCACTCAACATGGGACGGCACGTTGCTTCCCCTTGGTCGCAAAACGGAACATGGGACAACGGAGGATAAAGATAATTAGCATTCTGGTTTTACTCCTCTCCCTCTGCGGCCTCGCGAATGCCACTGCGTAGCCTTACCGCGACTCCGCCCCTGAAGACATTGCCTCTGCTCCTCTGCTTCTCTGCGTGAGGTCCTCGATTGGTCTTTTCTATTAATCTTTAATCACTAATCTTTTATCTTTAATGTAAAGGCCGGGGGCGAGGTTGCCGGGACGCACGCGGCGACCCTGCAGGTCGTAGTAGAGGGGAGCGCCGGAGTCTTCGGGATCAACGCCGATGGTCTCGACGGAGTTCGGGTCGTAGGCGGACATGTCGACGGTCAGCGTCTCGCTCCAGGCACTGGCGCCGAGGTCGGTGGCATCGACCGGCACGGCGCGCACCCGGCAGTCGTAGACCGCTCCCGGCGTCAGGCCCCCGATGACACAGCGCGTATCCTCTATGCCCGTCAGAATCACGGTCTTAACCGTCTCGGCCTCGCGTAGTGCCGAACCGTGACCCTCGGCTGCCGCCTCGGCACGGTAGACATTCCCGCCATCAGACTCGCCGGAACACCACGGGGCGTTGATTACGCCCTCGAAGACATCGGAAAGGTCAAGTTCGGTGGCATCGCCGGTGTAGATAACCACCTGGCGGAGATAGAATACCTGGTCGGGGGTCTCGGTCTCTATCCGGACTGAGGCGACAACTTCGGCGTCACCCTCGAGAACGACGGCATAACGGTCAAACCGAGTGACAAGCTGCTGCGTCCTCGACGCCATCCGGTTGCCCTTGCGGTCGAGAAGGCTTATGGTGATCGCGGTGTTGTCCATCGGATAGCTTGCCGCATCCAGGAAGACCGTAACAAGGCCGTCGCCGCCGGTGCGGAATGAGGGAGAGACAACGCCGCCTGCCTGTCTCTCAGAGCCAATACGGAGCACTCCGGATGTCGGCACGAGCTCGGTGAAGCCGACCGTGAGCCAGCCATGGTCGGGGGTCGAGAACTGGGTGTCGCTAACGAAATGGTAATTTATCTCCCTGTGTGGCGCGACCTCCACGGTGTAAGAGACAGGCACGTCGCCCGCTGGCTGCCATGCCAAGGCGAGCGAGGACTCTGACTCGATGCTGTGGCTCAGCGCCGAGGGGGTCTCTGCCATCGGCTTGGTGACCCAGAACGAGATAGTGCCGTCGTCATTGCGGGTTATCTCGGTGACCGGCCGCCCCATGCGGCGCCCGGTATATACCTTGGCCGCCGGCGTCGAGAAGTCGGTCAGCTCGTTGACGCCCTGCCAGGGCCAGAGGTCACCCTTGAGGCTCTCCTCGTCGCGGTCGAAATAGAAGCCGCCCGAGGTCTCGATGCGGGTCATCTTAAGCTCGTTGTCGGCAGGTATCGGGGTCATGCGCTGCTTGCTGTAGTTGTTGACCGTGTTGTTTGTCCATGCGGCCTCGTCGTAGGTGACATGCGTGATGAGCAGTCCCTCGGCGGGCAGGAAGGCGTCCCAGCCGGTGCGGGCGCGGTTCTCGATGACATAATACTCGTCGGGATCCTGCGGGTTGGTGATACGCACGGCGCGGTCGGTGTCGGCATTCTTCTGGTTGAGCACCGGCAGCGTATAATGCACATTATCCTCGGCCTCCTCAATCTCTATCCAGCCCATGAAGGCCTTCTCGTAGGCAGAGTATCCGACCGGGGTGTAGCCGTCGTCGTTATAGCAGCCATAGTCGAGCAGCGACCAGTGCGACATGCCGAAATAGCCCGAGTACTTCGTGTCATAGAAGTCAGGCAGGTCGAGACAGTGCGAGTACTCGTGGCAGAAAGTGCCGACGCCGTCGATCCGCGACATGTCGGAGCCGTTGAGCTCATTGAAGACGGCGAAGCGGTCGACCTTGGTGCCGTCGGGGGTCAGCGGGCGTCCGAACTCCGAGTAAGAGAGGGCCCACTGGCAGGGCCATATGGCATTGGCCGCATCGGGATGATAGGAGGAGGCCTCGGCATCGCCGGCATAAATGACGATCACGACATCGCACTCGCCGTCGCCGTCATTGTCATAGAGACTGTAGTCGATGCCGTCATCAAGAAGCTGCACAGCCTCGCCCACCATATTGCCGCATCCAATGTCGTTGCCCCAGGCGTCATTGCCGCCATAGTCGGCACGCGTGCCCGAAAGGGTCACCGGGCCGTAGACATCGAACTGCGGGGTATACTTGCCGTTGGACTGGTCGACAAAATAACGGGTGGCGCTCTTGTCGCCGTCGACGAAGAAACTCCGGAAGGTGGCCAGCGGATCGGCGTCCTTGAAAGAATAGTCGGAATACTGCACGAGGAGCACCGGGATCCGGGGCGAGCCTGTGCAAGGCACCTGGCTCTTGCGGGCCGGGGCCTGACGGCGTGCGCGCCGGACACCGGCACGCTCACGCATCTGCGCGACATCGGCGTCGGCCACCTCGCGGAAGAATCCGTCGGCTCCGCGCCGCATGTTCCGCCCATCGGCCGAGACATAAGTGTGGAAATGCTCGTCTCCTACGAGGCTGAGGGTAATCCGGGTGCCGTCAGGCTGAGTGAACACGCGCTGTCCCGGCTTGGCGGGAACAGCCATCGCTGTCAGACTGAGGCAGACGGCAAACGCCGCCGTCAGCAGGTATCTTTGTTTCATATAGCGGAATGATTGATTAGTCTGTCTGCAAATTTAAACAAATATTTCATTATGTACTAAAAAATTTGTATTTATATTAAAATTTCGTAACTTTGTAGCAAAGTCGGGGGCATCCCTCTTTCTATCTTCCTCTCCGCCCCTCAAACCGGACCGACCTTCAGAATCTATCTTGAGACAACTCCATGACTCCATTAACCAGAATTATCAGAACCATTGTAATTGCACTGGCTGCCGCGGCACTCGCGCTGACGAGCGGCGCACAGACGACAGCCGACATCCCGCCACACATCACGCCTGAGATCACGGGGCTGCTCGCGCGCCTCGACTCGATGCTCGCGCGCTCACCGGAGTACACAGCCGTCAAGGAGGAGCGGCTCGCGCAACTCAGGGACAACTACCGCAAGGCTTCAGGCACCGAGCGGCGCTACTGGGCCGCTCAGGAACTCTATGACGAATACTGCGCCTACGACTCCGACTCAGCCATGTATTATGCAGACAGGGCGATGCGCCATGCCTCCGAGATGGGGCGTAACGACCTTGTCCAGGAGATGGAGCTCAACAGGTCATATCTATTCTCGGCGACAGGCCTGATAGAACAGGCCTCGCACAGCCTCGACAGGATAAACGTCGACTCGCTGCCGCCGGCCCTGGCGCTGAAATACTGCGACCGGATGCTGTTTCTCTCCACCCACCGCGACCAGTACATAGGGGTCATAAAAGAGGCCGAGGCATACTCGGCCATGTGCGACAGCCTGCTGCAGTCGCTCACAGCCCACATCGCCCCCGACGACCCCAACTTCTGCTGGCTTAAGGGATGGAGCAGCATGCACAGCAAGGAGGCCGCCCGGGCCGCGATACCCGAGGTGGCGCGCGTCGTAGACGGCTCCGGACTCAGCACACGCCGCGCCGCCATGGACGCCTGGGTGCTATCGAAACTATACGAGCGCGTAGGCGACCAGCAGAACCGCCTCAAATACCTTATCCTCTCGTCGATGGCCGACGCCCACGCCTGCAACAAGGAGATAGCCTCGCTCCAGGAGGTGGCCGAGATCCTGCTCGGCATGGGCGACCTCGAGCACGCCAACGACTACATCAACACATGCATCAACTATGCCAACGACTATAAGAGCCGTGTGCGCATCGGGGCCCTCGCCGCCATACAGAAGCAAACATTCGACCGAATGCAGCAGCGCCTGGAGCGCCAGGCCCGCATCAACCACTGGTACCTAATAGGGCTCATAGCCATACTCGGGGTGCTCGTGCTCGCCAGCCTCTACATACTGCGCCAGAACCGCCTGCTCAGGCAGTCGCGCGCCACGCTCAACGACGCCAACTCGCGCCTCAGCGCACAGGTCGACGAGCTGACATCGGTCCGCGAGGAACTGAACCGGACCAACGCCCGGCTGTCCGAGATGTACGAGACCGCCCGCCGCAGCGCCGCCGAGCTCTCGAAGATCAACGAGGTCAAGGAGGAATACATCGCGAACATATTCACCATCTGCAGCAACTACATCAGCAAGCTCGACGACATCCGCACCAACATCCACAAACTGCTCGCGGCACGCAAGTTCGAGGAGGCCGCGAGGATCGCCAAGTCACCCGAGCTCTCATACGGCGAGATCAAGGAGCTATACGCCAACTTCGACTCCATCTTCCTGCAGATCTATCCCGACTTCGTCGAGGACTTCAACACACTGCTCCGCCCCGAGGAGCGCATCACGCTGCGCACGCCCGGCAAGCTCACCACCGAGCTCCGCATCTATGCGCTGGTGCGACTCGGACTAAACGACAGCGTAAAGATCGCCAGGTTCCTGCACTGCTCGGTGCAGACCGTCTACAACACCCGCCAGCGCACCCGCAACAAGGCGTCCGGACCCCGCGAGGAGTTCGCCGATGCCGTCAGGGCGCTCGGCAAACCATCTTTCTGAGGCTCGCGAGAGTTCACGCACCTCAAAAAATATCTTACCGATTTACATAATTCCATACTTGCGTTTATACTGAGGCCCAACGCCTTAGCAAAACATATAATTTACCTTAAGCCCTTACCGCGCGTAACAGGGTAAGGAATCATTCATTAATTTTGCAGCAGTTAACCAACAGTCCAATCTAACATCAGATTCAATGAACAAAACTAAAGTCAAGTGTCTCTCAGCCTTTCTGACGATGCTGCTTCCCTGCACAGTCAGTGCATGGGCCGACATCAACGTGACAGGCTCCGTGACCGACCCGGCGGGCGAGCCGCTCATCGGAGTCACCGTGATTGAAAAGGGAACGAGCAAGGGCACCGCGACGGACATCGACGGCAATTTCCAGATTACCGTGTCCGACGGAGCCATCATGCGTTTCAGTTATGTGGGATATGAGCCCACCGAGGCAAAGGCCACCCCGACGATGAAAGTCGTTATGAAGGAGAACTCCAACATGCTCGACGAGGTGGTGGCCATCGGCTACGGCACCCAGAAGAAGAGCGTGGTGACGGCCGCGATATCGAAGATCGGCGACGACGAGCTCGAGCTGACGTCGCCCGTACGTATGGATAACGCGCTCAAGGGCCTCGCGTCAGGCGTCACGGTGACCTCCTCGTCAGGCCAGCCCGGCGCCGCCGCCCGTGTCCGCGTGCGCGGTACAGGTACAATCAACAACTCCGACCCCCTCTATATCGTTGACGGAATGCCCATCGAGGGGGGACTCGACTACCTCAACCCCAACGACATCGCGTCGATCGAGGTGCTCAAGGACGCCGCCTCCGGAGCAGTCTACGGCGCACGTGCCGCCAACGGCGTCGTGCTCGTCACCACCAAGCAGGGCAAGGAGGGAAAGACCAAGGTGACCTACGACTTCAGTTACGGCTGGCAGAGCATCGCCAAGAAGCGCCAGGTGCTCAACGCCTCCGAATACGCCATGATGATGAACGAGGGCGCCATCAACTCGGGACTCGCCCCCATCTACGCCGACCCCGCCTCATACGGCAAGGGCACTGACTGGCAGGAACTCGTGTTCAACAACAACGCGCCTGTGATGAACCACCAGCTCTCGGTGAGCGGCGGCTCGGAGAAGGTGAACTACCTCATGTCGCTCGGCTACTACGACCAGGAGGGTGTGATCGGCGGTAACTTCGGACGCTCCGACTACCAGCGCTTCACCCTGCGCTCGAACGTCGGCGCGACTCTCTTCGACCAGTCGGCCAACCGCACATGGCTCAACAAGCTTACACTGCAGACCAACCTCTCGTACGCACGCATCAAGAGCCGCGGCATCGAGACCAACTCGACATGGGGCTCACCCCTCGGCTCGGCACTCGCCATGTCGCCGATCCTGACCCCCTATCTCGACAAGGGGAGTGACGAGGAGGCCGCGCAGCTCGCCTACCTCTCCGGCCAGAGCAGCTACGTGCCCATGTACGGACCTGACGGACGCCTCGTGATGGTGCCCACCGCATTCGGCAACTTCCAGGAGATGAGCAACCCGATCGCCAACCTGATGCTCCCCGGCAACAAGAACTGGAGCCACAAGTTCGTCGGCAACTTCATCGGCGACCTGCAGATCTGGGACAACCTGCACTACCGCGTCAGCTACGGCGCCGACCTGTCGTTCTGGGGCTATGACGGCTACACACCCATCTACTATCTGCGCGACGGCGGCTCGACCGACCACTCTTCGGCCGTGTCTACCAGCGAGCGCGGCCTCGTATGGCAGATCGAGAACCTCCTCTCATACGACAAGACCCTGGGCGACCACACGTTCAGCGTCATCCTGGGCCAGTCGGCCAAGGAGAGCAGCGGCTACTACCTCGGCGGCTCGGCCAATCATCTCGTAAGCTACGACCGCCCCTATCTTGACGCGGCAACAGGCCTCGCCGCCGACGGCGACAGGAACGCATGGGGAGCCCCACAGCCCAAGTCCAAGCTCGCCTCATACTTCGCCCGCGCAAGCTACGACTATGACTCCCGATACATGATCCAGGCCACGATACGCCGCGACGGCTCAAGCCGCTTCGGCTCCAACAACCACTGGGCCACATTCCCCTCTGTATCGGTAGGATGGAACATCATGAACGAGAAATTCATGGAGAGCTCACTCGACTGGCTCAACAACTTCAAGCTCCGCGCATCGTGGGGTAAGAACGGTAACGAGAACATCGGCAACTTCCAGTATGTGGCCCTGACCTCAACCAACAACAACGCCATCTTCGGCAACCCCGGCTCGATCGCCATCGGCACGAAGCCCTCGCAGCTCGCCAACCCCGACCTGCGCTGGGAGGAGTCAAACCAGACCGACGTCGGCCTCGACCTCGGATTCCTGCAGAACAAGATCACGTTCACCTTCGACTGGTTCCTCAAGAACACCGACGGCATGCTGATGACAATGTCACTGCCGCAGTATGTCGGCGAGTCGATACCGACCGGCAACGTCGGCTCGATGCGCAACTGGGGTCTTGAGTTCGACCTCGGCTACCGCCAAACATTCAGCAACGGACTGGCGATACACGTTGGCGTCAACGCCTCATACCTGCGCAACAAACTCCTCAAGTACGGCAACGAGCAGGGCTGGGCCAACCTCGACTCATTCCAGGGAATCGGCACAATACTCCGCGCCGAGAACGGCCTACCCTACCCCTACTTCTACGGCTACAAGACCGACGGTATCATCCAGAACATGGCCGAGGCCAACGAGTACAACAGCAAGTACGGCACTCAGCTCGTGCCGGGTGACGTGCGCTTCGTCGACACAGACGGCAACGGCCAGATCAACGAGGACGACCGCACGCGCATCGGCAGCGGCGACCCCGACTGGATCTATGGCGCGACGCTGACCGCATCGTGGAAGGGATTCGACTTCAACATATTCTTCCAGGGCTCGGCAGGCAACGACATCTTCGACGCCACGCGCCGCGTCGACGCCCGCTCGGTCAACCTGCCCGCATGGATGCTCGACCGCTGGACCGGCGAGGGCACATCCAACACAATACCCCGCTACGTGACCGGCGACGGATACAACTGGCAGAGCTCGGACCTCTACGTTTACGACGGAAGCTTCTGCCGGCTGAAGAACATCCAGCTCGGATACACGCTGCCCCAGAACATCACCCGCAAGATCGCGGTGCAGAAGTTCCGCGTGTTCGTGGCCTGCGAGAACCTCGCCACCTGGACCAAGTATCACGGCTACGACCCCGAGATCTCATCAGGCTCGGACAATACCAACGGCGTCGACTTCGGTGTCTATCCGCAGGCACGCACATGGACCGTAGGCTTCAACATCGAGTTCTAAACCCCACACCCAACCTAATTATTCAGCATACAATATGAAAGCAATATATAGATCACTCGGAATCGCCGCGCTGGCGCTCGCCATGACCTCATGCGGCGACGACTTCCTGACAGTGACCTCTCCGACACAGGAGGACGCCTCCGAGTATTTCTCGACCAAGGCACACCTCGACGAGGCTGTCGTGGCGGCCTACGACCCGATGCACTGGACAGACTGGAGCATGGGCAACTACGAGCCCTACACCCTCATGGCCGACATCATGGCCGACGACCTCTGGGTCGGCGGATCCGACAAGAACGACAACCAGAACTGGCACCTGATGGCCAACTACGAGGCAACCGGACTCAAGGTCATCACCAGCATATGGATTGACGGATTCAGCGGCGTGAAGCGCTGCAACGACGTCTTCTCTTACCTCAAGAGCGACATCGAGGGCGCCTCTGACGCCGACATCGCCTCCTGGAAGGCACAGGCACACGTGCTCCGCGCCTTCTACGCCAACTGGCTCTGGAAGTTCTACGGCAACGTGCCCTACTATCAGGAGAACCTGACCGAGCCCTACACCAGCCCGCAGATCAGCGCCGACGAGCTCTACGGCCACATGATCAAGGATCTCGAGGACGCCATCGCCCTGAAGGCACTCCCCTGGAAGGGCAACGCCGCCACCTATGGCCGCGTCACCACAGCCATGGCCTACATGCTCTACGCCGAGATCGTGATGTACCAGCGCGACACCGACCGCTACCCCACCGCCCTCAAGTACATGGAGGAGATCATCGCCTCGCCCGAGTATGACCTCGCCCCCGACTACGCGCAGATCTTCGAGGAGGCCGGCGAATGGTGCCAGGAGTCAATCTACGAGATCAACTACATCTCTGAGAACGCGTCGCGCGACTGGGGCAACCCCCTGACAGCAGGAGGCACCGTGCTTCCCACACTCATATCGCCCAACAACTGGCCCAGCGGCCAGGACGGCCACAACACCGGCTGGGGCTTCTGTCCGCTGCGTCTCGAGACATACGAGATGTTCTCGGCCGACGACGCCCGCCGCGCCGCAACCTGCTGGGACGTCCGCGCCTTCGACGGAACATACAACAAGCGCTACCAGGACTTCGGATTCTTCCTGCAGAAATACTCGGCACGCGCCGACGGCAACGCCGGACAGGTGGCCTCGGGTGAGCTCAACTACAACAACAACTGGCGCATATACCGCTACTCCGAGGCCCTGCTCAACGCAGCCGAACTGCTCGTCAACACCGGCGGTGACACAGGAAAGGCACGCAAGTACCTCAACGACGTGCGTCACCGCGCCGGACTCCAGACCGAACTCGACCCGACTATCGACAACATCATCAAGGAGCGCCGCCTCGAGTTCGTTGGCGAGGGCAAGCGTTACTGGGACCTGATCCGCACAGGCAAGGCCGAGTCGACCCTCGTGCCCGACCAGTACGGCTACCGCACCAACACCTGGTCGCCCAACAAGAAGCATCTCCCCATCCCGCAGAGCGAAATCGACCGCGCCCAGGGAACACTCACACAGAACCCCTACTAACAACCGACTATCATGAAAAAATATATAAAATCTCTTCTCGTGGCCATGACGGCGGTATCGGCTCCCGTATTGCTCACCGCCTGCAGCGAGGATGACTACTATAGCGTCGACATCAACGGAGTCCCCGAGGCATCGGCCTATACAGACAACGTTGTCGTAACTGTCGACCAGGAGACCAACACCGCCACGTTCGAGTTCACAGGCAAGGGGGTATACCCCGTATGGATCGTCGACGGCAAGAACTATTCGAGCAACATGCAGTTCTCGCGCTACTACCGCAAGGCCGGCGACTATTCCGTAGAGCTCAAGGTGGGCAACGGCAACGGCATCAGCAAGGGAACCATCACCAAGACCTTCCACATCGACAAGACAAAGATGAACGGCTTCCCCGGCTTCGTCTACGACAGCGAGTTCAACCTCTGGACCAAGGCCAAGCGCCAGATCAACAGTTTCTGGTACGCTCCGGGATGGTCGCAGATCGCCGACCCGGCCTGCAGTTTCGACGGCGACACCTTCACGCTCACGCTGCCCGAGGCCACTACAGACCAGTGGCAGGCGCAGATGCATGTCGGCACCGACATCAGCCTGCCCCAGGGCGAGCATTATGACGGCTCCGTGATCTTCACCACAAGCCAGGACATCAACAACATCACGATGAAGATACACCCCGACGGCGATGACGACGACAGCCACTCGTTCTTCTGCAACCAGAAGATCAACCTGACCGCAGGCGAGCCGGCAGCATTCTTCTTCAGCGACCTCGAGGCAGACGTAGACATGAACAACCTCGTCTACACCTTCGACTTCGGAGGCAACCCGGCCGGCATCGAGATCGTGATCGAGAACATCGTACTCAAGAAGCACTCCGACAACGACGGCACAGTGCTGCCCGAGGTTCCCACAGAGCAGGAGCCGGTATGGGTTGACTGGGCGAGCGCCGACAACCTCTTCCACAACCCGAACTACACCGTAGGCTTCTACTACGCTCCGGGATGGTCGCAGATCGCCGACCCCGGCTTTACCGACGACGGCAACGGAGGCTACACGTTCACACTCCCCTCGGCCACATTCGAGCGCTGGCAGGCACAGTGTCACCTCGACACCGACATCGTGATCGACGACCCCAACCAGGAGTATGACTTCTGCTGCACCGTCGAGTCGAACGTCGACCTGGCCGCCGTGATGTTCAAGCTCGTCGAGACCAACTACGACGACACCGACGAGGGCAAGCGCGACAACAACTTCTTCTTCGCCGAGGAGAAGCCCGTGCCGGCCGGACAGACCAAGATATGGTTCTCCAAGGTCAAGGCGCCAGAGGCGATGCACGCCGTGTCGATGTTCTTCGACTTCGGAGGCAACCCCGACGGCACCGAGGTTAAGGTAAGCAAGATCATACTGCAGAAGCACCACGACTGATGCCCGGCATCACTAACGGTTCAAAATGAGAAAGACAACCCTGACACTTATATCCGCGCTGCTTGTCATCGCCGCCGGCTGCGGCGGCGATGACAAGGAACCCGCCGCGCCGGAGACACCTGTCACCGTCTCGGCCGAGGTGCTCAGCTTCGGGCCGGAGGGCGGGGAGGCCTCATTCACGCTGACCACGCCCGGCGAATGGGACGCCATACCGTCGGCCACGTGGATGACTCTCGTGAAGAAAGGCACGCTCAACCGCGAGGGACGCGTCGAGGTATCCGTGACAGAGAACACGACGACAGCACCGCGCACAGGCACCGTCACGGTGCTCAGCGGCGCGCAGCGCGTGCAGGTCACGGTCAAGCAGCAGGGACAGCCCGAGCCTGCCGACCCCTCGATAACAGCACCCGACGGCTACAGTCTCGTATGGCATGACGAGTTCGACGGCTCCGAGCTCAACCCCTCTGACTGGACCCACGAGGTGAAGGGACCCGGATGGGTCAACAACGAGCTCCAGACCTACGTCAACACCGCCTACGACGGCAAGCTCGTGACCGAGGTCAGCGGGGGCACCCTGCGGATAAACTGCCTCAAGGCCGGCGACGGCAAGATCGTGTCGGGCCGCATATATGCCCGCGTCAACACCGGATGGAAGTACGGCATATTCGAGGCCGCCATCCGTCTGCCCAAGGGCAAAGGCACATGGCCTGCGTTCTGGATGATGCCCGTCAACAACGACTTCAGCAAGACCCCGTGGCCTCTCTGCGGAGAGATCGACATCATGGAGGAGGTGGGATACCACCCGAACTACACGTCATCGTCGATACACACCGAGACCTACAACCACACCAAGAACACGCAGAAGACAGCCGAGCGGCTCACCCAGGGCGCACAGGATGACTTCCACATCTACCGCCTGGAGTGGACCGAGGACTATATCCGCACATATGTCGACGACAAGCCGTTGCTTGTCTTTGCCAACGACGGCAAGGGCGACATGAAGACATGGCCCTTCACGCGCGCCTTCTACCCCATCCTCAACCTGGCGTGGGGCGGAGACTGGGGCGGAGCGCAGGGCGTCGACGAGTCCTGCCTCCCCGCCACAATGGAGGTGGACTATATCCGCGTGTTCCAGAAAACGAAGTAACGTCATGAAAAATGTGATCTTAAGTTTTATAATGCTTTTTGCCGGGGCTGTCGGGACATCGACTTCCGCAGCCGCCGGTGAAAACCACTTCGTCACTGTCAAAGGCCACGACCTTGTGACCCCGCAGGGCGAGAAACTATTCATCAGGGGCACGAACCTGGGCAACTGGCTCAACCCCGAGGGCTACATGTTCGGCTTCACGAAGACCAACTCGCCGAGGTTCATCAACGAGATGTTCTGCCAGATGGTAGGCGAGGAAGCGACCGCCGACTTCTGGGAGGCGTTCAAGGACAGCTACATCACCCGCGCCGACATCGACTACATAGCGTCGACCGGAGCGAACACCATACGCCTGCCCTTCCACTACAAACTCTTCACCGACGAGGACTACATGGGGCGCGCGTCGGGCCATGACGGCTTCGAGCGCATCGACAGCGTGGTGGAGTGGTGCCGCGCCAACCGGCTATACCTGATACTCGACATGCACGACGCGCCCGGCGGCCAGACCGGCGACAACATCGACGACAGCTACGCCTATCCCTGGCTGTTCGAGAGCGAGAGGGCACAGCGCCTGATGTGCGACATCTGGAGCCGCATCGCCGCCCGCTATGCCGACGAGCCGGTGATTCTCGGCTATGAGGTATTCAACGAGCCGATAGCACATTTCTTCGACAACAAGGATGAACTCAACTCGCGCCTCGAGGCTGTGCAGAAGATGGCCGTGGAGGCGATACGCAGGCACGACCGCAACCACATCGTGCTCATCGGGGGCGCGCAGTGGAACAGCAACTTCCGGCCGTTCACCGACTGGAAATATGACGACAAACTGATGTACACCTGCCACCGCTACGGCGGCGACCCGACAGCCGACGCCATACGCGAGTACATAGACTTCCGCGACAGGACAGGCGTGCCGATGTATATGGGCGAGATCGGCCACAACACCGACGAGTGGCAGGCGGCGTTCTGCAAGGTGCTCGAGGAGAACAACATCGGCTATACATTCTGGCCCTACAAGAAACTCGACGACTCATGCATGATGGGCATAAAGCGGCCCGAGGGGTGGGAGGCCGTGGTGAAGTTCGCCGAGAGTCCGCGCTCGAGTTACGCAGAGATACGCGAGAGCCGCCCCGACCGCGAGGCCGCGCTCAGGGCCATGAAGGCGTTCATCGAGAACAGCCGCTGCGCCAACTGCGTGCCGCAGGCCTCATACATCAGGTCGATAGGGCTGCGCCCCACGGTCGACTACGCCGCCAATTCCAAGTAACCCAATAAACAACATTTCAGGACACAGATCATGAGAACCATCACCGCGCTGGCGATGGCCGCCCTGACCACGCTCACGGCGGCGGCCGGCAAGAATATCCCGGTCTACCGCGACGCGACCCGCCCTCTGGAGGAGAGGGTCGAGGATGCCCTGTCGCGGATGACCACGCAGGAGAAGATCGACATAATACACGCACAGTCAAAATTCTGCTCGAAGGGCGTGCCGCGTCTCGGCATCCCCGAGCTTTGGACCACCGACGGTCCCCACGGCATACGCCCCGAGGTGCTCTGGGACGAATGGGACCAGGCCCGCTGGACCAATGACTCGTGCGTGGCGTTCCCGGCCCTGACATGCCTCGCGGCCTCGTGGAACCCGGAGGTATCCCGCCTCTACGGCGAGTCAATGGGCGAGGAGGCACGATTCCGCGGCAAGGATGTCGTGCTCGGACCCGGCGTCAACATATACCGCACACCGGTCAACGGACGCAATTTCGAGTATATGGGCGAGGACCCCTATCTGGCGTCGATAATGGTGGTGCCATACATCCAGGGTCTTCAGGACCGGGGCGTGGCGGCGTGCGTGAAGCATTACGCGCTCAACAACAACGAGGTGAACCGCCACACCACCAATGTCCGCATCGACGACCGCACCCTCTACGAGATATACCTGCCGGCCTTCAAGGCAGCGGTGCAGAAGGGTGGCGCGTGGTCGCTGATGGCGGCCTACAACCTCTACCGCGACGAGCATCTGTGCCACAACGGCCGCATGCTCAACGACATCCTGAAGAGGGAATGGGGCTTTGACGGCGCGGTGATCAGCGACTGGGGAGGCACCCATGACACGTATCAGGCGATAGTCAACGGACTCGACCTTGAGTTCGGCAGCTGGACCGACGGCCTGGCCAACGGGGCGAGCAACGCCTACGACAACTACTATATGGCCCGCCCCTACCTCCAGATGATAAAGGAGGGTAAGGTAGGCACCGCCGAGCTCGACGACAAGGCACGCCGCGTGCTGCGCCTGATCATGCGCACGGCGATGGACTACAGCAAGGGCGACGGCGAGATGTGCAGCGACGCCCACTATGCGGCCGCACGCCGCATAGGCGACGAGGGCATCGTGCTTCTCCGCAACGAGGGTCATGTGCTCCCTCTCCCCCGCACGGCCGGAAAGCGGATACTCGTTGTCGGCGAGAATGCCATAAAGATGATGACTGTCGGAGGGGGCAGCTCGTCGCTCAAGGTGCAGCGCGAGATCTCACCGCTCGACGGCATACGCGTCGCGGCCGCATCTTACGGCATCGACGTGGACTATGAGCGCGGATATGTGGGCGACGTGACCGGGGAATACAACGGCGTCATCACCGGCCAGGACCTCACTGACAGCCGCACGGCGGCGCAGCTGATAGCCGACGCCGTGGCAAAGGCGCGCCGGGCCGACTATGTGGTGTTCGTGGGTGGACTCAACAAGAGCGCGGGGCAGGACTGCGAGGATGCCGACCGCGCCGGACTCGGCCTCCCTTACGGTCAGGATGAGGTGATCAGCGCCCTGGCGGCCGCCAACCCGCGCCTTGTGGTGGTAAATGTCAGCGGCAACGCGGTGGCTATGCCCTGGGTTGGCAAGGTGCCGGCGATAGTCCAGGCATGGTTCCTCGGCTCGGAGTCGGGCCATTCGATCGCCGACGTGCTCTTCGGCGAGGTCAACCCGTCGGGCAAGCTCCCCTTCACGTTCCCCGTGGCGCTTGAGGACAACGCGGCCCATGCATTAGGCACGTATCCGGGCGTGCAGCGCGAGGACTCCCCTATCCTCGACCTTGACTATGCCGAGGGCATACTCGTAGGCTACCGCTGGCACGACACAAAGAAGATCAAGCCGCTGTTCGCCTTCGGCCACGGCCTGAGCTATACAGACTTCAGGTTCGGCAAGATGACCGCCGACCGCACCGAGATGACCGCCGACGGCACAGTGACCTTCACCGTGCCCGTCACCAACACCGGTGCAGTTCCCGGAGCCGAGGTGGTGCAGCTCTACATCAGCGACCCCAAATGCAGCGTGGAGCGTCCCGCCAAGGAACTAAAGGGCTTCGCCAAGGTGTTCCTGCAGCCCGGCGAGACCCGCGACGTAACACTGACAGTCGACCGCGAGGCACTATCATATTTCGACCCGGACAGGCATGAATGGGTCGCAGAACCCGGACAATTCGTGGCGTCGGCCGGCCCGGCATCTGACGACATCAAAACAACCGTCAAATTCAATTTGAAATGAAAAACATTGTATCATTGACAGCCGCCGGTGCCGGCGGACGCCTTGTGCCACAGACACGATCCATACACCGCTGAAACAAAATTATGAAAGACAGGATAAGTTAGAATAGTTCAATAGTTAGTTTACAAGTAGATTTTAGAAGGTTAATATGTGATAGGATTGCGCGGGCCGTGAGGTCCGCGCAATCTCATTTCCAAATGCCATGTTACCCCAAAAGACCGGGGGCTGCCCCGCTGACGCGGCACAGCCCCCGGCTACAAACAACAATATGTATCAGTTCATCTTGATGAATGCGGGCACCCATGCGCTCACGCTTACGCTGCCGCTTACGTTGCCGCCGTTGATAAGGTCGACGCCTGTGCCGCCGATAGAGACATTCGCGTCGCTCTGCGAGAAGATCACGATGACCTTGTTGCCGGTCTGCGAGTCAGTCTTGGTTATGACCTCGAGGCCATTGCCGCGCTCGTCACGCTCCACGCTGCCGCGCCAGAGGGCGGGGTTGGCCTTTCGGGCGTTGAATACCTTGGCCACATAGTCATGTACCTTCTGCTCGTTTCCGTTGAAGCCCGAGATGCGGCCTGAGGTGCGGGCCTTGTTGTCGGCATTGCCGTTGCCGCTCTTGTCGCCGATCTCGTCGCCATAGTATGTGCAGGTCGGGCCTGAATAGGCAGCCACCGCCGCATGGCGTGTCATAAGCTTTTCAGGTGAGTTGTTGACATCGACCACGTCACCGACGCGGGCCGTGTCATGGTTGCTCAGGAAGATGGTCGGGTTGACTCCGTCGTCGCGGTATCCGCGGGTCTTGGCGTCACTGGCCAGGAACCAGCCGATCGAGCCCATGCCGTAGCCGAGGCTGACCAGGTTGTCCTTGCCGTCGAAGTCCATGACGCTCTTGAGGCCATCCTGCTGAGTGACGGTGATGCCGCCTGCGCCGGTCCAGTCCTCGCCGACCATATAGGCCAGCGTACCCCACTTCTCGCCTCGGGCCTTGCGCTCGTTGGCGACAGCCTCGGCCTCGCGGCGAAGGTCGTTCCAATAATTGTGGCCACCCTGGTAAACCTGGTAGCACTGGTCGAGACGCCAGCCGTCGACGCCGCGCTCCATCCAGTACCGGATCACCTCCTTGAAGTAGTCGAGTGAGCCGGGATACTGAATGTTGCCTGACTCGGAGCCGCGCACGTTCGGGGTGTTGTCCTGGGTAGATATCCACTTGCCGTTGGGCGAAGCCTGGCTGACGCCGCCGTGATGTCCGAACACGCCGTCAAGTATCACATATATCCCACGGTTGTGGGCCTCCCGGATGAGTTCGTCGAACTCGGCCTCACTGCCGAACTTCGGGTCAACCTTGAAGTAGTTGGTGCAGAAATATCCGGTGGCCTGGAGTTTCTCGCCGCCCATTCCGTTGGTCGAGTCGAATATCGGGGTCAGCCAGATTGCGTTCATGCCGAGTTCCTTGATATAGTCGAGGGCATTGATCACGCCGCGCAGGTTGCCGTTCTTGCGGTGGCCTTCGGGGCCCCACATGTCGCTGTAGCCGCTCGCGCCGCCGTCGCCGTGCTGGAACGAGCCGACCATAATCTGGTAGATCGAGAGCTCGCGCCAGTCGCCGGTCATCGTGTAGACGGGCTGGCTGTCGTCGCGGGTGAAGGTGTACTCGGCCTGTGTCGAGCCGACGCTGTTGGAGGCCGTTACGCTGAACTTGGCGGACTGCTTGTCGGCGGTGAGATACTCAGATACAGACACGGAGTTGGAGCCGTTGCCGAGGTTAAGCGATCGGCCGTTGAATGTGGCCGTGATTGTGGTCGGCTCGTTGCCGATGGTCACTGTGATCGACGACGAGCCCTTGACGTTGCCGCCGGCCGGAGAAAAAGTCACCGAGGGCTTCTGCGGACCGGTGACGTACTCGCCCTTGTCGCCGTTCTTGTCATAGAGGTGTCCCTTGACGAAGGTCAGGTCGCCCGACTGGTCGCCCGAGCCGTTGTTGAACACGAGTCCGGTCGTGCCCTCGGGGCATGTGAACGAATATACCTTGTCCTTATACACAGTCATGTCCCTGCCGGGCCATTCGGATGCCTCCGTGCCGCCCCAGTAGTGTACCTTGACGGTCTGCCAGTTCGACGAGCTGTTGTCGAAATAGATGGTGTTCTCGCCGGGAGTCGGAGGTGTCGGAGGAGTCGGGGGTGTCGGGGGATTATCGCCTACCTTGTTGCCGTCGCAGTCATAGGTCTGCTTGTCGACATACTGCTTGTCGCCGCTCTGCTCGCTGCCGCTGTTGCTGAAGATGACCTGTGTGGGGAGAGGCTTTCCGTCGGGGAGAGTCCACTTCCAGAGGTCGCCCTCCCTGGTCATGGCGTCGCCGGGCCAAGTGCCGTTCGAGCAGCAGTTCTCGCTGTCATTCCATACCCATACGGTCGGGTTGCTCCAGTTCTTGGTGTTCTTGAGGTAGATGTAGTGGCCCTGGGGCTGGGGCTGGTCGGTCTTGGTGTAGGTGAACGACTGCACGCGGTCGCCTGCCTGGTTGGCCACATATGTCGAGACAGTGGTTGTCTCGGAAAGGGTCAGGGGCGCGGTGTAGAGAGTCGAGGATGCGTTGGCGGTGCCTGATGTGGTGTAGTGTATCGGGCTGCCGTCGCTGCTTGTCAGTGAAACCTGGAGAGTTGAGGTGAAGGTAGTGCCCGAGGCGGGGGTTGCCGTTACCACGGGAGCCTGGGGACGCGGGGGTGTCGGGGGATCGACGCCACGGATTGTTCCGTAAGGCTCGATGAGGAGCACGGGGCCGGAGGCGGTCATTGTGACCTTTCCGCCCGACACGACGCCGGTTACGGCGGTGTTGTAGCCATCCATTACCTTCGCGCCGTCCTGGAATGCGTTGCCGACACTCACGGTGTAGCTCTGGCCGTTCTGGGTGTTGAGCTTGATTACAACTGCGTTCGAGTAGTCGCCGTCGGTGAATGTACGGGCATAGGTGTCAGAGCCGAGCTCGGTCTGCGTGCCTGCGCCGACCGCCGGGTTGCGGCGGCGGAACTGGCCGATCTTCTGCCAGTGCTTGTTGTCGTCGTTGTCGACGGCGTCCCAGTTGAAGTCGGAGCGTGTCGACATCGACTGGTCGGGACAGCCGTTCATGTAGCCGCGCGAGGTCTCGTCGCCGTAATAGATCTGTGCGCCGCCGGGGCAGAGCAGCAGCATTGTGGCCACCTTCTTCTGGTCGCCGGGGCGGTGGAGGCCCGTGTCATGCGACGACACATAGTTGAGCACCTGGTGTCCGTTGCCGCCGTTACAGAAGTTTGCGTAATATTTCCAGTCATCGACGCTCGGAGTGCGGCCCTGGCTACCCTCAGAAGAGTTGAAGGCGAAGTTGATCATCGAGTCGAATCCGCCCTGGGTGAAATAGCCGGTGTCGCCATGCTGCCAGCCGAAGCACTCGCCGGTCATCCAGAACTTATCTGTCCAGTTCTTGGCATAGTCATCGGCGCGCGAGCTCGAGCGCCATGCCGAGAGGGCTGCGTCGCAGGCCTCCTTGAGTTGTTTCCAGCGGCTGAGCTCGACATGCTTTGCCGTGTCGCAGCGGAATCCGTCGATACCGAATTCCTTGACCCAAGCGGCAAGCCAGTTGATGATATAGTCTGCCGGAGCGCCCTGATTGTCCTGACGCCAGTTGCCGACGTCGGGGAGGCGGTAGTTGAGGTAGTCGCCGCTGTTCTCCTGCTGCCATTTCTTCTTAAGGAATGGAGGTATGGCAACCGACGAGGACTTCTCGGTCACGACGTCGGGGAGGCCGGCGAGGCTCATGGTGTGGTCGTCGCCCCCCTCGCGGGCGAAGCCAGCACCCGTGCCCCAGTCGCGGTCGCCGAAGGCACGCACCCAGTGCGCCCACCAGTTGCCCCACTTGCCCTGACTGTCGGCGTTGAACGACACTGCATTCTCCGAGCTCCACATGGTGTACTTGCTGCCTGAGGGGAGCCATCCGGCTGTCGGGGTGCCGTTGAAATTACCGAAGTCATAATCCACGCAGTCATCGAGTGTGGAATAGCCGGTGTGGTTGAGCACGATATCCATGATGACACGTATGCCGCGGCGGTGTGCCTCCGTGACGAAATTACGGAACTCGTCGATTGTGCCCATGTTGCGGTCCATATATGTCCAATCGAGGGCATAGTAGCCGTGGAAGGCGTAATGGGGGAAGGCGTCGTTCTTGCCGCCGGTCCAGCCATGCATCTGCTCGTAGGGAGCGGTGATCCAGATGGCGTCGACTCCGAGGCGGTCGAGATAGTCGAGTTTCTCGGTGAGACCCTTAATGTCGCCGCCGTGGAACGTCGCGTAGTCGGGCACGTTGCCCTGCGGGCGCTGGCGGTGGTATGACTTGTCGTTGGAGGTGTCGCCGTTGTAGAAGCGGTCGGTGAATACGAAATAGACCGTGGCGTTCTTCCATGAGAAGTGGTTGTAGCGCTCCACGACCGGTGTCTTGACCTTAATGGTGTAGGTGCGGCTCTGCGAGCCGGTAGTCACCGTATAGAGGATGGTGTTCTCGCCGCCGTCGAGTGCGGTGAGCGAATGGTTGTCGTAGGGGGTTCCGTTGACCGAGATGCTTACGGTGGCGTCAGAGGCGACGGGAGCCGCCGACATGGTGACCATCGAGATGTCGTCGACCTCAATCTCATATGAGGTCTGGTCAGGCTGGAACTGGATCAGGTTGCGGCCCTCGGCCTTGAGCTCGAGGGCAGACAGGGCGGGGTTGCCTGAATTGACGGCCGCGTAGATGGCCGACGGCATGCCGAGGGCCAGGGCGAGCGCCGCTGCCCATTTCTTTATATTGTTAAGTTTCATTTATGTCAGGGGATTAGATTTTAACCACTTTGATGACCGCTCTCGAGCCGTCGGCCATATTGACACAGAGCACATAGAGGCCCGAGTGCAGCCCGGTGCAGTCGATGGCTGCGTCGTTGGCACCGTTGGGCGACATGTCGCGCACTGCTGCTCCGTCAAGACCATAGAGGATGACGCGCGTCATGCCCTTGGCAGCCGTCACGTTGAGCACTGTTGCCACGGGATTCGGGTAGACGGAAACCGAGGCAGACTCCGTGTCGACGATGTCGATGCCTGTGTAAGAGTTATAGAAGGCGTCGGAGCCGGGGTCGTTCTGGCCGGGGATACCGGCGAGCACGGGGAACTGATGGTCACCCTCTGTGCGCCACTCCCAGATGCTGTTGAAATCCCAGCCGAGGATCTCCTCATATACGCCCTTGCTGGTGAGGTTGTGGTTGTGGCCGACGGCCTGGTGGCCGTGGGTCGCCGAGCTCTCCATCGGCATAGCCTCCCAGGCCATAGCGCCCTGAGTTGTGTTCTGCGCGTTGTCATTGCCGCCAAAGCGTCCGGCATAGTTGCCGTTGTCGGCCGTGACGCGGATATTGAACGATGTGGAGTTGGTGATGGTGCCGTAATTGGCGCCGACGAGACCTCCGGCATAGTTGGCGGCCTTCACTGTGCCCGAGGCATAGGTGTTGGTCACGGTGCCTTTGTTCTTGCCGACAAGTCCGCCGGCAGCGTTATCGCCGTCACCGGTGACTGCGGCAGTCGAATAGCAGTCAATGATTGAGGCATGGTTCTCGCCCACGAGGCCGCCGGTGCATATCGAGGTGGCTGATACCGAGCCTGCGGTGAAGCAACGAGAGATTATGCCCGAGTATGCGTAGCCCACGAGACCGCCGGTGAACGTCGTACCGCTCACATTGAGGCCCGTGAGACCGAGCCCATTGATCTCGGCGCCATCTATCGCGTTGAAGAATCCTGTCGGCATTCCGAAGGCGGTGCCGCTGATCGAGGCGTTGCTCACCGTATGGCCGTTGCCGTCAAAGTGACCTTTATAAGGAGAGCCCTTTGATGCGATTCCGGTGAAACTGCCCGAGAGGGTGATGTCGTCGTCGAGACGCACGTAGACGTCAGCGGCCCAGTCGGATGATGTTGCGGCCAGTTCGGCAATGTCTTCCGCTGTCTTGATGATGAAGGGATTCTGTGCGGTGCCCTCGCCGCCGGAATAGGCGTCGCGACGTCCCTGCACTACCTCGACAAAGCAGTCGTCGGTCTGCGCCGACGTCGAGCGGGCGATGAAACCGAGCTTGGTCACGGTGGCCAGTTCGTCGTCGCTGAGGTTGTAAAGGGTCTTGAGGTCATCGACCCTGTAGGTGTAGGTGCCTCCCGAACCCGTCATCTTGAACCTGGCGTTGATTGCTCCCTCCCAGTCGGAAGCCGGTTTGTCGGTACCGCCGACCACGGCCCACGTGTAACAATACACGTCGCTGCCGAGATCGGAAGTCTGGACTGTCACCTCGAAGGCCTTCGTCGACACTATTGGCGACGGCGACGAGGTGATGCTTGCCTGCTGTCCGGCGCCATATCCCAACAGGGACACGCCTGCCGTCAAGGCAAAGCACAGAATTCCTCTTTTCATTGTCTGAATTTTAAGGTTAATATGTGATTGGATGTTATTGTTTTGCCCGGTGGCTGTCCGGGAAGTTTTTTGTCAGGTTTTCTTAGGAGATTAGATGTCAGATGTCAGAGTTTAAGGAGTCAGGAGTTTAAAGACCAATTAAGTAGAAATTAATCTTTAATCTTTAATCATTAACCTTTCACTTGCTTCCCCTTGGTCGCAAAACAGAACATGTGAGAACGCAAGGCTTCCAACCCTAAGACCTAAAACCTAAAATCTAATCACCTCCGATACGGGTAACTGCATGCAAAGTTAGGCATAATTTCCGATATGTCAAAATTTATCAGCATAGTATTGTCAAATAATTGCACTAATACACCTAAATGGCCAATTATAAGCACTATAGACTCAAACGGCAAGTATAATAAAGACGTCTTCAAAGTGTAATTAAGACGTCCTGACGCATGATATCAGCGATGTCGTCCTCGCGGGTACGGCAACCCGAGGTCTACTCCGGGTCTACCGCCCCGGACCCCCAATTATTTAAGGTATAACCCCCAAGCATCAAGTATAATCCCGGCCTACATACCTGCCCGCAGGCACTTGTTCATTTCTTTTTCTTGGGCAAGATTTTCCTCTCATCAGATTTAAGGCGTCGTTCCACTTTCTTCACGTCTTCGGCCGGAGGTAAAGCTTCCGGGCGAATACCACGGTCAAGCAACATATTGCGGACCGCGCTATTGTTGTCAATATGTTCCCGTTCAATACCGACTTGACCGCACAAATCCTTTTGCTGAACGTTAACGGAAGTCATTTCGGCAGCGAGGTCTTTGGCTTTTATGGCTATCGTGGAGAGGAAATCGGCGAGCGGTCTTTTGTCCGGCGCTCCTACACGACGTTTCATCATGGCCGTGTCAAGACCGAACAGCGCACGGTCACCTTTCGCGCGGATAATGGCAAAGCCTTTAGAGTCTACCCCACGCTCATAGAGCACTCCAGATAAGGTGTGCTCGGTTTCCGCAAGTTTCGCACGCGCCTGAACACGCTCATAATCAAGGAGACGCTGATGGACTATCTCTGCTCGGCGTGTCTGGACCGCGAAGTAATTCTGTGCAAACGCTATCTCTGGTTTACGCGGGTTGCCATTTTGCGCCACAAGATAGCAGGCATAGCGTGTCAACATTACGTCATCTACTTGACGCTGCCCACCTTTGCCTATCTCTATCATTTTGCTGACGTCAGCAAAATGATCAGTAACAGATTCACCGGCGTTAGTGGCTGACTCCTTTGCCTTTTCGATAATTGCTGTGAAGTTGCGCCACTGGACATAGCCCATAACAGGGGCAAGTTCTCGCGCACTCCAACATTCAACACCCTCATATTCGATGGCGATGGACTCAAAACTATTGAATAATTCTTGAATTTCGGATGCTTTCATGATTATGAAATGGAATTTTTTCGTAGCATCTGAAGGCTGACCAAGCCTCTGTTGCGACTACGAGAATTTCATGGTTTTATGTATTTATGAGTGAATTCAGGTGGCGGGTCTGGAGCGACTTGAGATATGCGTCGGGATTGACCGCCTTAAAATAATACCAGGCGAAAAATCTGTTCAAAGTGTATAGGTATTCGCCCTCAGGCACAAGCAGTTTCTTCCAGGCATTCTTAATCTTCTTATAAGAAAATATCTGGAACAATTGCTTTATTTCAGGCAAATCAAGATAGCGCATGGTATATGCGATAAGAGAGTCGTCTCCGATGGATTCCGGATTTACGGAATCTTCGGCATACGACCAGAAGGCCTTCTCTTCCTTTAGTTTGAGAAGAAGGCTGTTCCTTATCTTTTTTTGCTCATTTTTATCCGTAATCCTCATTTAGCCCAATAGGTTATAACAGATGCAAAGTTAACATTTTATTTCGTAAGTATCTATTATTGCGCCACAAAAATTGAGGAACGGAGACTGCCCCAACACCTAACACCTAACACCTCTACCCCTTAAAATGGGAAGAAGAGGGGGATGACGAAAATCATCAGGAGACCGAGCGCGAGCTGGAGCGGAGCACCGACCTTGACATAGTCCATGAACGTGTACTGGCCGGCCGGCATCACGAGCGCGTTCGGGGGCGTCGAGAAGGGAGACATGAAGCATAGCGACGCCCCGAATGTCACCGCGAACAGCATAGGCAGCGGACTCACACCATACGCCACCGCACTCTGCACCGCGATCGGAGCCATCAGCACCGCCGTGGCCGTGTTGGATATGAACAGGGTCAGCAACGACGTGGTGAAGTAGATCCCGGCCATCAGCCAGTGCGGCCCTATGCCGCCCAGGGCATCGACCAGCGAGCCGCTGACCATCTCGCTCACGCCCGTCTTCTCAAGCGCGAAACTCATCGGCATCATCGCCGCAATGAGCACTATGCTCTCCCAGTTGATCGTGCGGTAGGCGTCAGCTACCGTGCGGAAACACCCCGTCAGCATCATCAGCACACTTGCCGCCAATACAATGAACACCGCCGGCACCTCGCTGAACACCAGCGCGGCAATCATGGCCAGCATGATGGCAGCCGCCACCGGCGCCTTATAGTTTATGGTCACCTTCGAGGCCTGCGACTCCGGCTGGCCGAGCACCACCCAGTCGCGCGTGTTGCCGCTGATGCGGCCGATAGCCTCCCACGTGCCCTGCACGAGCAGCACGTCGCCCTTGGCCACCTTGCGTTCGCCGAGCCGGTCGACAATGTACTCCCCTCCCCGCCTCACGCCGAGGATATTGATGTTGAACCGGTTGCGGAAGTCGAGCTGCGCAATTGTCTCGTTGAGTATGCCCGAGTTAGGCACAACCACAATCTCCGCAAGTCCGATGTCGTAGAAATCGAGGTTGCGGCGCGTCTCGTCATTGTCGTCGGCGATGCGCAGACCGTAGTCCGCGACAAAACGCTCCACATTCTCGCGCGGCCCACGTATGAAGAGCATGTCCCCGGCATCGATCACCGACGAGGCCGTCGGGGCCTCCTGCGTCACGTTCTTGAGCAGCCCGCGGCCCTCGACGACGCGCAGCTCGAGCACGTCAAGGCCATAGTTGGCCCGCAGCGAGAGTGCGCCGAGGGTCAGTCCCGATATGGGCGACGAAGATGGCACGTCGACGCGCCAGAGGTCATGGTTAAGGTTATACTCCTCGACGATATCGGCCAGTGTGCGCCCGTTGCCCGACGCCGTGCTGTTCTTCCTCTTCTCGCCCGAGAGCAGCCGGCTCAGCGGTATGAGCAGCAGCGTACCCGCTGCAAGGCATATCAGGCCCGTCGGCAGGAAAGTGAACATGGTGAGGGGCTCGCCGCTGTATTCCTCCCAGACCTCGGCTATGACGAGGTTGGGGGGCGTACCGATCAGAGTCAGCATGCCGCCGATACTCGAGGCGAAGGCCAGGGGCATCAGGAAGCGCGACGCGGAGGCACCCGCCGCGGCTGCCATCGACACCACGATAGGGAGCATGAGCGCGACCGTGCCGGTATTGCTGACGAAACCGCCGATGAGGCCAGTGGCAAGCACCACGACAAGGAAGAGACGCGTGGGGCTGCCGTTGCCCAGGCGCGACAGGCGCGCCCCTATCATCTTGGCCAGGCCCGTGTTGAATATCGCGCCGCCGACCACAAACAGGCCGACCATCATTATCACAATAGGGTTGGAGAAGCCCGACAGGGCCTCCTGGGTGGTGAGTATCCCCGAGAGGGTAAGCACCAGCAGAGCGATGAGCGCGATGACGTCGGCACGAATCCGACCCCACACGAAACCGGCCGCGGCCAGCGCAAGAGTTATGACGGTTACAACCATATTTTTAATGATGAGTGATGAATTATGAGTGATGAATTAGGTCAGAAGTCAGAGGGGAATTTTAAGTCAGAAGACAGAGTTACGAGTTATGAAGTGATACTTCGCAACTCTGACCTATTACCTATGTTAGGTCTAAAGGACACTGACATGAGACATCCAGTTGCGAAACGGCGAGTTCGGAAACGGCCATTTCCGAACCCTTCGTTTCGCAACTGCAAATATAACACATTCCCATTTCACTGTCAATAGATAACACAAAAAATGTCTTTAATTGATTCAAAAAATCAGACAGAATCAAAAAATCAGACAGAATCAAAAAATCAGACAGAATCAAAAAATCAGGCGACAGAAATCTGCCGCCTGATTTGAACTATACTAAAGGTAATATGTGAGTCATATTTGTGCGTGAATCAGCGTCCTGCCACGCACTTTCTGGTGGTGCCGTCAGTGTAGACGGTGATGTAGAGGCCCTGCGCAGGCCGCTCGGCAATGCGTACACCCTGAGCATCGTAATAAGCAGCCACAACGCGCGATGCGTCCTCACCGGCAACAGCATTAATGCTGTTGCCTCCGCCAAGATTCGAGAGACGGATGTTCAGAAGAATCTGACCCATGTTGTCGGCATCGGGACAAGCCTTGAAGCCTATATGCCATACTCCGGGCTCCGGAACCATGAACTCCAGGGAATTGTCATTCCACGCAACGACCTCGGCGAAGCCATCGGTAGGGGTGATCTCTGTCCTCGGCTTGATATTGGTGCTCATGGCCTCGACTGTCGGCTCCCTGCCGATCCATATCTCGTAGCACTCTCCATAGCAATAGGATGCGTATGTACCGTTCTGATACTCAAGTTTGAATGTGTCGCCGGCGTCTGGGAAATTGATTGCCGGGAAGATAAGCCATGTGTTGGAGGGTTCGTCAGAACCATAATTGGTGCTCACCGAGAACACGGCGGGATCGAATGACGTGTTATACTTCCAACGCAGCCCGTTATCATCAGGATAAGTCATCAGGGCGGCGTCAGCCTTGGTCGGGGCAAAGGTGACATTGGCCTCCAGAGGCTGTCCGGCCACGACTGTGTTTGATTCGGCAGAGGCTGAATCCATGTCATGTGATGTGGCGATGACGGTAACGACATTGGCTGTAAGGGGTGCGACCGGGTCGAGATCGCCGCTCCATGCAGGCTCGGTAACGGTACCGACCAGGTTATCATTCAGGAACACCTTATATTTAAGCTCAGAAAGATCCACATAGCCTCCGTTGACACCGGTAGTCACGGCATCCCAAGTGGCTGTCAGGTGTGTCGCGTCTGAAAGTTCGAGGGTGACGTTCTGCGGAGCCGCGGGCCGGTCGTAACCGATATATATTTTCGTCTCAAGTGTGCCACTCAACAGGCCGTCAGCCTCGACATAGAGACCGAACGTATGTATGCCTGACGCCAGGTCTTCATATTCCACCCGCACGGTAGAGCCCATTGTATTGACGCCGCTCTGGTACTCCTCATTGTCAAGAGTGGCTACCCATGTCAGTTCTGAGCCCTCGGTCTCAAGATCGTTGCCGAGCAGATCGGTCGAGGGAAGCACATAAGTCAATGAGCCGGAGGTGGCCGGAGCCTCGAAACTGTTCAAGAGCAATTCGGGCATGGCGGGGATACCGCAGCCGTTGGCTTGGCTGTCAGTTACGAAGAAAACATAGTTCTCATTCCCCTCAAGGTCTGAGATCTTCTCGCAATAGCCGTCGGCCAGTCTGATGGCATAGAGCGCGGACTCACTGTCGACGGTATTGCTCCAGAGGAAGTAACCTGTGGCCGGGAAATAAGCCAGGGCCGAGACAGCCTTGCTCGACTTCACCGGCAGGGTTGCAATCACATCAGAGAATCCCTCATTATCGATTGAGAGGAGCAGAGACTCCGACTGGCCAAGAGTGATGCCATAAGTCTGGCCGCTCGCTGGATCGACGCAAAGTGAAGGACACCATTCATACGGGTCAGTCAACTCGAACAGCACCTCGCTCTGAGTATAGTCACCGTTGCCTGTAGTCTTCTTGAAGGCCATACTTCTGTCGTACGAGCCATAACCATAGATGGCATCATCTCCCTTCTTGTAGACAGCAGAACTGAACGACTTGTCTTTGGGCACTGAAGACCAGCCGGTTATCTTCTGCGAGTAGATCTCTCCGGTCACCACGTTACGCTCCATGTAGCCGAAGCCCAGGGAATAGTACGCGTTAAGCTGGAGGCCGAAACCGCACAGGATTCCGTCCCTCATCCAGCCGGCCTGCATCTCGATGCCCGACTGGGAAAGGTTTTCGTCTTCCCAAAGAGTCTCAACAGTGCCGTCGGCACTTATCTTATTCCATTTTGCGGTTCTCGTGTTGTCATTGAGCAGATAGCCGTAGAGCGGAGAGTCTCCGACCACATCGGAGAGGTTAATCTCGGCAGACGCGCCGATGGCCGTAAGGCCCAGCATACCCAAGGTAAGGAGTCTGTTGTTTCGCATATTCATATTAGTTAGAATGTTTATAGTCAGAATGATTTTTTGGTTGTACCGTCACTGTAGACAGTGATGTAGAAGCCATCGGAGGGGCGCTCGGCCAGGCGTCTCCCCTGTGCGTCATAATATGCCGCTACCCTGTGCGCCTCGTCTATGATTCCGTTGATTCCGGAGGCGTCGAAACTTACGCGGCCGGCGTTCTCGATATTGCATGTCAGGGCATTCTCTGGAGTATAGCGGCCCACGATGGCAATAGCCTCCATATTGCGGCGGTCCCAGATATCCTTGAGTTCGAGAGTACACTCATACTCATATGTGTCTCCGTTCCAAACCAGAGGCTCTCCCCATGTGGAGTTGACAGCACGGTTGACATGCTGATGCATATATCCCTCGCCCGAGCCGGCCTGACTGCGTGCCGGCACATTGTTCTCCACGATATAGACCGTGACCCTCAGATCATCGGGAGTCTCGCTGACACGTTCGCCACTGACCTTGACAGTTGCTGTCTTGTCGGCGTACTCTACAACCGAGACATTGACCGATACCGGTGTAGGCTCTGCCATACGCGCATTGATCCTCTGCTCGATCTCAGTCTGACTGCGTGGCAGATAAAGAGCCGAGGTCTCGCCGTTGAACGCGGCGCGGTCCATCATCATGGCCGGAGCGTACGTGTCTCCGTTGGCATTATAGAACCATTCATACTCTATATCGGAGGGAATCGTGAGCCAGTCGATATTAAAGCCGGCATGATGGCAGATAGCCGTGACATTATCGGCGTAACGTGGGTCCGCGAGCACCTTATGCAGATTCTCGGCCACCGGCGGGCAGTTCGGGCACCGCTCGGTGGTAAACTCCTCAACCATGACCATACGTCTGAAGCCGGTCTCTATCACATCGAATGTGGTTGTCGCACTGTTGTCAGTCATATTCTCGTCAGCACCCTCGCGGAGCATGGTTATAGTGAATGTGGCTGTACGCGTGGCGGGAGCCGGAGACGAGAGGCGCGGTGAGATGACAAACCTCACGTCGCGCTCCTCTCCGAAGGGAATGTCGCAGGTGGCGCTTGCTGGGCAGGGCTCTTCTGCCCCGTCAATCACGGCAATGACATCAAAACCTGTAATCGTGAGGGTGCCGTGGTTGCGCACAGTGGCCACAGCCTCAAGCGTTCCCTCCGACATTATGAATTTCGGTGCCGTCGTCACTGAGACAAGCTCCGCATTGGTCTTGGGAAGGTTGTCGCCGAAAGCGAGGCCCTCCACACAGAGAATACCCTCGTCCGAGTGGTCTACCCACTCCCCCGCTCCCAACTGGAGGAAGAATGAGCCGTCTCCAGGCTGCCGCAGCACGGCGGGCCCCGCACTGCGGCCATCCTGAAGCATGGAGAAGCCGATGTAGAAGCCCCGGCCCTCGGTATCGGGTATATCATATGGCGTCTGAAGATCCACCATATTCCAGCCCTTCCTGATGTCGCCCGACTCGGCAATACCCTCGACCAGGTTCTCACCGTCAAGGTCCTCTCTGACCCACACCTTCAGAGACTCAAGATGGATTGCCGAGCAAAGCCCGGCGCGTATGCTCCTAATTTGGTTTCCGCCGAGAGAGGCGGCATATTCGGGATTGATGTAAATGGCACTGCTCACCCAGTCGCCGGCGTTGGGATGCTTCACCAGCGACGTGGTGTTGATCTCGCCATTGCAGTATCCCACGGGATAACCGGCTGTCTCCTGCGCCATGGCACACACCGTAACGGTCGCTGCCATGGCGAGGTTGATCATCATCATTCCAAACCTATTCATAACCGTAATACAGTAAACTAATCATTAATAGATCACTTTTGTCACTGTGCCGTCGGCCTTTCTAACGATGTTGAAACCTGACGTGGGTCCGGCAAGACGGATTCCGGCAACTGAGTAGTATTCCACACCGGTATTCTCCGCATCGGCCGCGACATCCGCGATGCCGGAATAGTCAGGCAGGTCATTTATGTCCACGCGCACACCCCGGATGCTCTTGGCCGAATGGCTCACACCCTCATCATCGGTGTAATCATTGTTCTCCTCCCAGAGAATCTCGGCGATATCACCCTTTAATGTGACTATCGGGCTGTTAACCGAGCCTCTGGTGCCTATATTGGCGCTCTTGGTGATGTTGCCCTCGGCATCCACGCGGGCGAGAACCAACTGATAATCCTCATATGCAAACTCGTCGGCATAGCATATGAGCCATTCGCCGCCGGGGAGTGGCTCCACCGCGACAGGCCCGTAACTGAACGCATCGGTCTGCTTGTTGACCAGAGACTTGCCTATCTCACCCCACATGCGCTCGCCGAAGTAATCCATCTGCGCACCCTGCAGTGAGTGTCCGCCGGGACCCGCGTTCATCTGCCACATGGTCATGATGGTCTCGGTCTCGGGATTGATGTTCATCACCGGATAGAGATGATCAAAATCCTCGGTGGCTGCCACGTCCTCGCTGAACGCAGTCTCGCCCTCTCCGGTCACATAAGCCACCAGCGGCATATGTCCGAAATCACCTAACGGGGTCAGATAGCATACCGCCGCACCGCCATGACCGTCTGAACGCAAGGTATAGGGATTCAGGTCATAGCCTCCGTACTGCTTCTCTGAGATAAGGGCAGCCGAACGCCAGCGCTGGCGCATATCCTTGCTGTAACGCATGGCCATGACACCGTCCGTTGTGGAATAGACTGCCAGAAAGTCATCGCCCTCAGAAGCTATGATCTGGCCAGTGAAATTCTTAGCAGACGACCACGCCGGCTCGCCGAACTCGTCAAGGAGCATCAGTTGCGTCGGATCTGATTCTGTCTTGCCGGTGCAGCGGGCATAGATGTTCTCGCCGACCTGGAAGAGCATGGCCGGATACCGGTATTTCCGGTTGTCGAGTGTAACGCCTTCGTCGCCCCACACCATGTTGCCGCTCTTGTCAATCTTGTAGAGCACCGGATCCATGGCCTGATAATGCTCGCCGACATCCGTGCCCTCCTCCGAGCGGGAGTCTGCCCAGGAGATGACCAGTTCATCTTCAGGCGTCACCAGGATGTTCCAGTATGAGCACCATGTCGGCGACGGATGGCCGTCGACCAAAATTCCCGTCTCACCCCACATCTTGTTGCCCTGCGGGTCAAGCAACTGGGCATAGAGAGAGAAGCCCTTATCGATGCCGCCATCCTCCGACCAGTTTATCCAGGCTATGAAGGTCGAGCCGTCGGATGCAGGTGCCTTCTCTATACCATACATCTTCTCATGGTCAATCAGCAGACCGGAACCCTTCAGGTCGCCCCAGCCGGCGTTAGCACCCGAGACTGTCATGGCGGCGAAAACTGCCGCCAGCATACATTTCAAAGTAGATTTCTTTTCCATAACTATACAGGTTTTGATGTCTTTGCCGCAAATTTAGCCAGGCCTCCAATTCCCTCCAAAAATTTGCTCCCGACATGACTACTTCCTTTATAAAATTTGTTGCGATTTTACTACGTCATTTTTTATATGTACGCCCAACTCAGCGCCTTATCCTGCAAGAATTATTCTCATGGTGATATATTCGAGGGTAATTTTGCCATGTAAAATAAATACATTAAC
Source organism: Muribaculaceae bacterium (assembly GCA_014867205.1). GTDB lineage: Bacteria > Bacteroidota > Bacteroidia > Bacteroidales > Muribaculaceae > Lepagella. The sequence goes on from WGUO01000011.1 coordinate 31,990, forward strand.
TTTGCAACATGCCTATCCGAAACATTCTCATCACGGCGGTTTCGCTTCTGATCATCCTGTTCAGTCTTCCTGCGTCAGCATCGAAGAACTATCCGTTGCGCGAACGTCTGGTTGATTACTCCATACAGTTTGCCGGAGAGGTGACCCGTTCCTCCGCCGACGTCAAGAAACTGCGTGACGTGAAGCGCAAGGAGATTAGCGATTCCGTGGCCTACGAAACGATGCGGACCTTCGGGCGCGAGATGTATATGAGCAACCGCCAGACCATGGCCTTTGAATATTTCAAGCAGATGCTGGAGATTCTGGACGATACCAAGGAAATCTCACGCGATGGGCAGATATTCAAGACCTATTGCTATCTGGTGCTGGGTTCAGCCGCCGACGAGGCCGGCATGCAGCAACTCTCGATGGAATATTACCTGAAAGGACTTGATCTGACACGTCGGCTCGACACATCGCCCTATCTGGGAGACTTCTACAACAACATAGGAGTTTGTTATTCGAAGTCAAACGATTCTCGCAACGCGGAGTCATATTTCAACAAGGCACTCGAGACCAACGTGAAGCGGGGGATGAGACAGCGAACGAGCGTCAATTACCGTAATCTCTCGGAGGTGCGGATGAAGTCGGGCGACCTTGACGGCGCTGTCGATTATGCCATCAAGGCAGTGGATTGTCTTGACGAGAAGAAAGAGCCCGATGACTATTACTCTCTCCAGGCTCATCTCGGTTTCCTGCATCTGCAGAGGCATGAGCTTGACGTGGCCTACACCTGGCTAAGCAACGCCTACCGGCATCAGCTGAATCGGGATGCAAAGGTCAACCTCTTCGAGACGTGCCTGATGCTGATGAATCTCTACGCTACCATGAATAAGCAAGATTCACTCGACAGATACAGCAAAGAGACCGAGCGCCTGGTTGATGAAATTAACAATCCTGCCCTTCGGGCACGCTTCTATGACGGCATGGCGCGACTCTATTATGCGCGTGGCGAGAAGGACAAGGCTTTTCAGTTAGCCCAGCAACTCATCATATTGAAGGACTCTGTATACCACGCGGAGAACCTTGCGCGTATGGAGCAGGCCCACGGCATATACCAGATAGAGAAGGAGGCCCTGGAGAAGGAATACAGTATGGAGAAGTGGAATCCTGTGGTGGTGTTCTTCACCATGGGGTCAGTGGTACTACTCATGGCCGGGATGCTGGTATGGGTTGTCATCATACGGCATCGCTCGGAGCGCATGCGCCGCGAGAAAGATAAGGCGGATGCATTGCTGGCCGAAATGCGCGAGCTGAGCCTGCGGCAGGAGCGTGAGCAGAAGGAGAGGGCTGAGCGAGACCTGAACGAACAACAGCGCCGCCTCACGGCAGTGACTCTTGAGAAGATCAAGACAAGCCAGCAGATTGACGAGGCTCTGACTGAGGTCAAGCAGGCTCTTCTGAAAGTATCTCCACGCGATCATGAGACGCGGCAGAAACTGCGTACAGCCATATCAAGACTCGAGGGGCTCGACAACGAGGCCAACTGGGAGGAATTCCTCCATTATTTCACGATGGTACATCCCGCCTTCTACCGTCGGCTTGACGAACGGCATCCAGGCCTGACACCTAAGGACCGTAAACTATGCGCCCTCATCTCTCTGGGGCTATCGACTAAGGATATCGCCTCTCTGACTTCCCGTGAGTTGCGAAGTGTGGAGACATCGCGCAACAGGCTACGCAAGCGTCTCGAACTCTCCTCTGACGTCAATCTCGAGGACTACATGCACCACTTCACCTCGGAGTGTTGACTAGTGTGCGGAGGCGACGGAGAATAACTCTGCTCGCTTCCCAAAGATTCTGCTGTTCAGGATACGGTAATGTATAATTATTGGTCATTGCCTCCATACGGGTGCCCGGAAAGTTAAACCAAGGGAAACCAAGGGGTAAACCAAGGGAATCCAGAGGAACCCGGAATAATTATTATCATCTTGGTTTAACATGGTTCTATTCCCTCTGCTCCTCTGCGTAAGGTATTCTGGTTTAACATGGTTTAATCTCTGGTTTAACATGGTTTTATTCCTCTGCCTCTCTGCTTCTCCGCGTGAGGCAAAATGTTGTGCCGGCATAAAAAAAAGACGCAAAATCGTCTATTCTGCGTCTATACGAAAACCGCCGAAAGCCGTTATTTGTCTGACTTTCAGCGGTTTATGGAGTTGTCGCGGAGAGGACGAGATTCGAACTCGTGGTAGGATTGCTCCTACGTCAGTTTAGCAAACTGGTGGTTTCAGCCACTCACCCACCTCTCCTTGGTGGTCGCGCCGCAACTTCTGTCTGAAATATCCATCTATCCCGCTCCAGTCGTCACGACGTTACCAATATGCGCAAAGCGGCTCTCTGCTTTGCAGATGCAAAGTTAATAACTTTTTCTTATTCCACCAAATTTATTTTGATTTTTGTTTTTAGGTTTTTAGATTTTAGGCGTTAGATTTTTAGGGGGGGGGCTGTGGACGGCACGTTGCTTCACCTTGGTCGCAAAACGGAACATGGGATAATGGAAACGATTAACGATTAAAGAATAACACCCTAAACTCAACTTTAAACCCTAAACACTAAACTCTAACACCTACACTCCCGACTTTAGACCGGGGTTTTGATGTTGTCTCGGTTATTTTTGTTAACTTTGCAACAGGTTTTTTTAAACCAAGCCTCGTTTTGGCCTCGCGCGGAGAGGCAGAGGAGCAGAGGGGAAGTAAGTATTAAGTCAGAGTGACGAGTGATTAGGTTTATTACTTCGTAACTCATAACTCTGACTTATAACCTATAGGGGTTATGCAGTGGGATGCGCGGAGGCCGCGGAGGGAAAAAATAAAGATTAACGATTAAAGATTAAAGATTAGTGATTCGGGATTAGAGATTAATTTTATCTTTTACCTAACACCTAATAATCTAATACCTAATAATTAATCTTTAATCTCTAATCTTTAAGTAGTTGCAAAAAATTAAACGATAAATATGAAGTTTGAAATCTTGAACTATAAAACTTGTTCTTTTTGGCCGCTTTGCCTCTGTCGTTCAGTCGCATAGCCCGCTATGCTCCCTCACTCCATAGTCAAATCGTCTCAAAAATAACTGCGTTTTATATGTTCATTAATTTTTCGCAACTACTTAATAATTAAGGTTAACCTTACCGAAAAACTATATCTAACGTTCATGATTTGTAAAATTTTAAACAGACTGGTCGCGGTGTGCCTGCTGCTGTGCGCAGCCATGCCGGCGGCCGCCAGGTGGGTTTATTTCGATAATTCCACCGAGAAATGGCAACAGCCTTACATCCACTACTGGGGCGGAAATCCGTCTACCGACTGGCCCAGTGTGGCGATGGAAAAGTCGGATTATCAGGACATCTGGGGATTTGATCTACCCGATTCTGCCACCGGCATAATCTTCAACGTCGGAAGCAATCAACAGCAGACAGGCAATCTCACCCCCGCCGAGAATCACGTCTACACACGCTCGGGTGATTCCAATGAGACACTCGAAGAGTATGTGGTAAGCCACAACATCCCGCTGAACACCGACCCGGACCCCGATTCCGACCCGAACCCAACTCCGGACCCAACTCCGGACACGGAATCGGTATTCGCATATGCCGACATTCCCGATACATGGACCGATATGTATGCCTATGTCTATATCGACAACAACACCCGCAATGCCAACTGGCCAGGCGTAGCGATGACAAAGGATGCCGACACGGGATACTGGATGTATGAGGTGCCGGAACAGTTCCGCAGCAATGGTCTCGTCATCTTCAGCAGCAAGACAAACAGTTCCAACCGATATCCTGCAGATGGTGCCCCGGGCCTCCCATTAGAGGGCAAGACACATATATACAGATACGACGGAACTATATGGGAAGAATACTCACCGGTCATTCCCGACCCGGGCGAGAACATCACCTACACCATACATTTCCACAACAACGTGAGGTGGGACAATGTGCATGTCCGCATCAGCGGCGTAAACCCGCAGATCGACATGCAGATGGCGTCGAACCTGAACAGTTCAATATACGACTGCTCGTTCGAGGCCCCGGAGAACGCCTCGCTGTACTGCCGCTTCTACAACATCGCCGGCGGCACGGAGCAGAACCTCACCCCGGCCTATCGCGTGATTGAGGGCCATGTGTATACCATCAGCGGTGACAAAGGCCTTCTCTCCGAGTATGACCCCACGACACCAACCCATGAGTCAACATACTGGATTGAGCCTGAGAATCCGACAGTGCTTCAGGAAGCCACATTATACTACGACAAGGCATACGGCTCAGACCGACCTCTTGCCGATACCGACGATATCTACGCGCATATCGGCCTGCTGACACCGTCTGACCCCAATCAGTACTGGCCGGCCATCAGCGACTGGAACAACCTGACCGACAAGTTCAAGATGACGCCCGTGGCCGAGGGGAGCTCAATCTACAAACTCGAGTTCACCCCGACAATCGCGGAATGGTTCGGCAAGAACGCAGAGGATGGCTATAACCGAATCGGCGTCGTGTTCCGCGACAAGAACGCAAGCAAACAGACTTCTGACATCTTTATTAACCTGCGTGTTCTCCCTCCGGTCGGTGAGGGCCTCGGCGCGGCACAGGGTTATGAGACAGCCGACGACGGCACAGTGACCATAACCTGCGAGCGCGGAGAACTCATGCTAACCCCCTGGGCCGACAACATCGTCAAGGTCCTCACACTCCGCAGCACGGCCTCCAACCGTCAGGAGCGCGCCTCCATATCGGTCATCGGCAACGATGAGAAAAGCCTGTACGGCATAGAGCCGGCACGCTTCACGGCCACCGAGACCGACACCCACTATATATTCGCTATACCCGAGGGCGTGACCGTAAAGGTCGAGAAGACGACATCGCTCCTTACCTTCTTCAACGAGGGGGCATCCGAGGCGACACTCGCCGAACTCGGCGGACTCACCAACAAGGCCGGAAATGTCTCGGTGACATTCCAGGGCATGAATGACGCCGGCTTCTACGGCGGCGGCTACAACGGCAACCTCGTGAACTGGGAAGGCCAGGGAATGGTGATGAACAACAACCAGGACGGCAACTGGGGCCAGGGCGGCAGCACCACGCGCAACATCTGCATACCATTCTATGTCTCCACCTCGGGCTATGGAGTCTATTTCGACGACCACTACCGCAACGCCAAGATCTACCCGTCGAGGAACGGCTCCACCTACTCGAGCGGGAGCACCGACCCGATTGCCTATTACTACATCGGCGGCGGCTCGATGCAGAGCGTGATGGAGAACTACACCACGCTGACCGGACGCCAGGAACTTCCGCCCTACTGGGCTCTTGGCTACCTGACGTCAAAATATAGTTTCGCGACCCGCGACGAGGCCGAGCAGGCAGTCAGCCGGACCAAGGATATCGATATACCGGTCGACGGAATCATCTTCGACATCCACTGGCAGACCGACTATAACGTGCGCAGAAACGGACCCGAGGGAATGGGCAAGCTCGACTGGTCAGATGCCTACCCCGACCCGCAGGAGATGATGAGCAACTTCCGCGCTCAGAACGTGCATACGATTGCCATCACCGAGCCTTTCTTCACCACCAACAGCGGCAATTACGACTATCTGAAGAATAACGGATACTTCGCCGACGAGCATGTGGATAACATGCAGTGGCTCAACAGCGACCATGTCGGACTTCTCGACATCACACACCAGGGTGCCATCGACTGGTTCAAGTCGAAATACAAGGCTCGCACCGCCGAGGGCATCGAGAGCTGGTGGCTCGACCTTGGCGAGCCGGAGAAGCATGACGGCGACAGTCACTACGCCGACGGCAGCAGCGTCGACCAGATGAACAACGAATACGGCAACCGGTGGACCCGCGTGGCCTACGAGGCCATGAAGGAGCAGACACCCGACACCCGCTTCATCACGATGCCCCGCGCCGGCACATCGGGCATGCAGCGTTTCAACGCCTTCCCGTGGACCGGCGACATAGCCCGCAGCTGGAGCGGCCTGGCCGCCCAGGTGCCCGCGCTGGTCAGCGCGGCAATGTCTGGCGTAAGCTATCTCGGCTCTGACATCGGCGGATTCATCGCCAACGGCACGGATGCCGACCTCTACCGCCGCTGGGTGCAGCTCGGAGTGTTCTACCCCTCGATGCGCACGCACTCGGCCACCCAGCCCGAGGTATGGCAGGAGGCATACAGCGGAGTGCGCGACGATGTGCGCGACGCCATCAACCTGCGCTACGCATACCTCCCCTACACCTACTCGCAATCGTACGCATACACCAGCCACGGCACCCCCATCGCCCGCCCGGCCAACTTCGACGACGATGACAAGAGCGTGCTCAGCAACGAGATCGGCGCCTACTACTGGGGGCCCGACATCTTTGTCGCACCCGTGCTCGACAACTCGACATCGAAGCGCATAACATTCCCCGAGGGCGACTGGCTCGACATGACCGACTTCACCACCTATTACCCGGGCCACAGGTCCGTGACCTACGACGCGCCGACAAGCAAGTTGCCCCGCTTCATGCGCCGCGGTGCGTTCGTGACCCGCTACCGTCAGGACAAATTCACCTCGACAGCAGAGATAGAGAGGGGCAAGATCACCGTCGACCACTTCGCCGGCAGGACCGGCGACGAGAATGGAAGCTCGTTCTATGACGATGACCACAGCGACGTCAATGCCATCCGCGACGGCAAGTATGTGCTGACGCACTTCAGTTCTGACAACGCCACCGACGCCATGATGATAAACATCGAACGCGAGGGTAACGGCTGGGAAGGCATGTCAGCCACGCAGGACATACTGCTCCGCATACACGACTTCAAGCTGACCGACAACGGACGCGCGCTGACACCAGAGATGGTGCGCCTCCACACGTTCAGCCCCGACCCCAAGAGCGAAGTCCCCGAGCGCGCTGTGGCCATGACTACACCGTTCACGCAGATGGCAAGCGAGGATGCAGTAAGAACCGCGACGACACCCGCATACTACCACGACCTGAACGGCCATATGTACATCCGCCTGCCCGAGGCTGCCTCACTGGGCCGATATACAATCGAGCTCGGACAGTCGGGAATCCTGACAGGCATAGACAGGCCTGCGGCACTCGGCGCCATGACACTCGCCTACGGCGGCGGCATGCTGTCCTACTCGGCGCCCGAGGGCACCAAGGACCTGCGCATCGAGGTTTACTCCGCCACCGGCAGCATGGCAGTCCTTTATGACAGCCTCAGCGCCGACGGCTATGTGGCGCAGCAGAGCGTCAGTCTCCCCGCCGGCGTATATATCGCCCGTCTGAGCGGCCGCAACTCCGCCGGTGAGACCGCCTACAAGACAGTCAAGATGATCGTGAGATAAAACATAGGTTTCATTATTCCGTTACATAGAGAGGAGCCGCACCGCGCGGCCCCTCTCTATTTTTTTATCAGGACATACAGTTACCCAAGCAGCCTCTCTCCGACGTTTGCATATGAAAGGAAAAGTCTCACGCCGAGGCATCGAGATGCCCGCCTCGCCGATACGGCGCCTCGCCGGGGCGGCCCGTCAGGCCGAGCGCCGGGGCATTAAGGTCTACAGACTGAACATCGGGCAGCCCGACGTGCCAACACCCCCGGCAGCCTTAGAAGCCCTTCACAATATAGACCGCAAGGTGCTCGAGTATTCCCCCTCTGAGGGCCTGGAGTCACTTCGCGTAAAACTCGCGGAATACTATCACCGCTGCGGACTCGACATCAGTCCCGACGAGATCATAGTCACATCAGGCGGCTCGGAGGCGGTGCTGTTCGCCTTCATGGCCTGCCTCGACCCCGGCGACGAGATAATCGTTCCCGAGCCGGCATACGCCAACTACATGGCCTTCGCCATCTCGGCCGGCGCGCGCATCGTGCCCGTCTGCTCCACAATCGAGACCGGTTTCCGCCTCCCTCCCGTCGAGGAATTCGAGCGACTGATCACTCCCCGCACCAAGGGGATACTTATCTGCAACCCCAACAACCCGACCGGCTATATCTACACCCGCGCCGAACTCGAGGCAATAGCCGGCATAGCCTCCCGCCACGGCCTCTTCCTCTTCAGCGACGAGGTATACCGCGAGTTCTGCTATTCCGACCAGCCATTCGTCTCAGTGATGAGCCTGTCCGAGGCACGCGAGAACGCCGTGCTGATCGACTCGGTGTCGAAACGCTACAACGAGTGCGGCATTCGCATAGGCGCACTCGTGAGCCGCGACCCCGAGGTGCGCGCCAATGTCATGAAGTTCTGCCAGGCGAGACTCAGCCCGCCCCTGTTGGGCCAGATAGTGGCCGAGGCATCGATCGACACGCCCGAGGAACACATGCGCCTGGTGTACGACAAGTACCTGGAGCGTCGCGACTTCCTGATAGAACGCCTCAACCGGATACCCGGCTGTCACTCGCCGATGCCTATGGGCGCGTTCTACACCATAGCCTCGCTGCCGGTCGACGACGCCGACGAGTTCTGCCGCTGGTGCCTCGAGGAGTTCAGTGCCGACGGCGCCACGGTGTTCATGGCCCCCGCCTCCGGATTCTACAGCGACCGCAGCAAGGGGCGCAACCAGGTGCGCATAGCCTACGTACACGAGGTGCCCTACCTCGCCGCCGCGATGGACACCTTAGAGGCCGCCCTCGCGACCTACGCCGCCCGTGGCGGCCGCGACAGGCAGGAATGCGAAAAATAACCGGCACACTCCACCCCGCAATCCATAAAAAATAGTTATCTTTGCTATCTGAACCACAGCAACCCACATGAAACAAGCAAAGCACATCATAGCGGTCGCCCTGATAGCGGCCGCACTCCCCGCCGGAGCGCAGGTCTCGGCCAGTCCGGAGCGGTTCTCGCCTCAGGCCGCAGGCTACATGGAGCGGGCCCGCTCCATGCGCGAGGCCGGCAATTTCGCCGGGGTAATCGACCAGTTGAGGCATCTCGCCACACAAGGCGCCCCCCTCACCCCCGAGCAGGCCGAGGAATACACGTTCCTTTTAGCTGAGGCATACTACGAGCGCGACGACGCCGAGTGCCTGCGGCTGCTGCTTGAGTTCCGCGACACGTATCCCGCGTCGCCGCTCGCCCCGGAGGCAGGACTCGCCATCGGTGACTTCCATTTCTTCCGCCATGACTGGCCCGACGCCCTCGAAGCATACAAGGCCGTTGACCTCGACCGGCTCAACCGCGACCGGAAGGCCCTCTACTCATACCGCAAGGCCCTGTCGATGATACGCACCGGGCATTTCGCAGAGGCACGTCCATTAGTGCGCTCGCTTCGCGGCGCAGCCGGCTACACCGACACATATGAGTTCTACAACGCCTATCTCGACTATATCGACGGCAACTTCGACAGGGCCTGGCGCGGCTTCGAGAAAGTGAGTCCCGGAATTCCGGGACTCGACGCCGGCTACTATATGGCACAGATCGAATACACCCGCCGCGACTATAAGGACGTGATAAGCCGGGGCACCGCCCTGCTGCGAAACCGCCCCAACCCGGAACTCCGTCCCGAGCTGCAGCGCATAGTCGGGCTAAGCCTCTTCAAGACCGGCGACAGCGACGCCGCCCGCGAATACCTCAAAGGCTACCTCGAGAACACGCAGGGCACACCCGAGGCCGACGCCATCTACGCCATGGGTGCCATCGAATATTCTGACGGGGCATATGCCTCCGCATCCGAGCGCTTCTCCTCAATCACCGACCGCAACGACGCGATCGGCCAGAGCGCATGGCTCTATCTGGGCCAGTGCTATCTGCGCCGCGACAACCCGACCTCGGCAGCCATGGCATTTGAGAAGGCAAACCGCATGCCCTATGACCGCGAGGTGAGCGAGACCGCCCTATACAACTATGTCACCGCACTGACACGCGGCGGCAAGGTGCCCTTCTCGTCATCGTCGGAACTGCTCGAGACATTCACGCGCCGCTACCCTGATTCGGAATTCACCCCCGAGGTAGAGGCATACCTCGCCACGGCATACTATAACGACCGCGACTACAAGAAGGCACTGCAGAGCATCGACGCCATACGCAACCCATCGGACCGGATGCTCGCCGCACGTCAGAAGATACTCTATGAGCTCGGCATCGAGGCGGCGACCAACGGACACACCGAGGAGGCGGCCGGATACCTGCGGCAGTGCGTAAACCTGCGCCAGCACAACCGTGACCTCGCCGCCCAGGCCTCGCTGTGGCTCGGCGACGCGCTGTTCGCCCTCGGCCGCTACGGCGAGGCGCAGAAGGCCTACGAGACCTTCGTGAAGGATGACGCCACACGCACCAACCGAGCCCTGGGCCTCTACGACTTAGGATACGCCAAGTACAAGCAGGGTAACTACAAGGGGGCTGCCTCGGACTTTGAGAAAGCCCTCGCCGCCCGTCCGGCACTCCCCCGCCAGCTGGCCGATGACGCCGGCATACGCCGCGCCGACTGCCTCTACTATACCGGCAGATACAGCGACTCCTCCGCGCTCTACTCGCAGGCCGTCGAGGCCGGAGCCACCGACGCCGACTACGCGCTGTACCGCCGCGCCGTGCTGCGCGGACTCGCCGGTGACACACGCGGCAAGCTTGAGGACCTGACGCGCGCCGAGCGGGAGTATCCCTCGTCGCGCTGGATGTCGAAGATACTGCTCGAACAGGCTGTGACATATGAGGAGACAGGACATGCCGACAAGGCCGCCGACGCATACAAGAAGCGTCTCGGCGTCTCGGAGAGCGTCGACATCGACGAGCTGCTGCGCATGGCGGCAGCCATGAGCCAGGCCGACAGGCCGGCCGACCTGCTCGAGGTTGTGGAGCGCATCCGCCACGCCGGCGGACTCGAGGCTGACGAGCTGGCTGAGATCGACATGTACGAGGCCGACGCCCTCACCGCGCTCGGACGGGGCGCCGAGGCCGAGCCGATATACACCGCCCTCGCGCAGAACCCGACCTCGCTGCCCGGCTCGAAGGCCGCAGTGGCCCTCGCCGAGGAGGACATACGCCAGGGACGACTCGACAGCGCGCGCGACCGAATGGAGGAGTTCACCGAGACCGGAACACCTCACCAGTACTGGCTGGCCCGAGGCTTCATAGCCCTTGCCGACGCATACCGCGGTCTGGGCGAGACAAGCCTCGCCAGGGAATACCTCGAGAGCCTTAAGGAAAATTATCCCGGCGGGGAAAAGGACATAGAAACAATGATCTCCTCACGTCTTAAGAAATGGAAATGATAAAGTCAAGATACATGGCGCTGATACTTCTCGCCCTTCCGGCCATGCGCTCGCAGGCGCAATATGACCAGAACATCAGCGTCGAGGGCAAGTATGTTCCCGAATTCATAGCGCAGGACCGCATCGGGCTCTTTCCGCGTCCGGTAAAGTTCCCGATGGAGACATCGTCGCTGAGTTACTCGCTGACGGGCGTCCATGCCGACTTCACCCCCGAGGCCGTGGCGATGCCGGCCACCGGGTGGCGCGCCACCCGCCACGCGGCATCGGCCCGGGGCTACGTGGACCTCGGCCTCGGCTCGTGGCTGGAGAGCACACTCTCGGCCGGCTACCGCATAATCGACACCCGGGAGTCAACGCTCGGCATCAGGCTTCAGCACAACTCCACATCGCTCTGGAAGCCAAAGCTGTCGGAGGCCATGGCCGACACGAAGATGTGGCACTATGACGAGTCACTGGGGATATACGGCCACCATACGTTCGACGGCAAGGGGCGCCTCGACGCCGCCATCGACTACCATATCGGCAACTTCAACTACTACGGCTACGACCCGGCGGCCGACGCAAGTCCGGCGGCAAACACTTATCTGAGCGCCGACGCGCCGACACAGACGCTCAACGATGTGGCCGCGCGTATCGGGTGGCATTCACCCTCGGGCGGCGACAACATAGCGTGGAACATCGGAGCCGGCGTAAGATACTTCGGGCTGCGCCGCATGTACACGCCCGGCCCGGCGACTCCCGACGCCACTACCGGAGGACGCGAGACCCGCGTCGACCTGCAGGGCGGAGTGGCCTTCCACACATCGACGAAGTCGCGCCTCGGCATAGACCTCGACGCCTCGCTGCTGACATACGGCAAGTATGAGGTCCGCAGCGGACAGGCAGCCGCCTCACTACCCGCCGCACCCGACACATATGGCATGGTGACACTGACCCCATACTACCGCTTCACGCGCTCGCGCCTTGACATACGCATCGGCGCGCGCGTAGATCTCGCCTTCAACGCCGGACCGGAGGACAACCGCTACAGCACATTCCACATCGCGCCGAGCGTCAAGCTTGACTTCAACGCCGGCCCGATGACGCTCTACCTGCACGCCAATGGCGGCACCCGCCTGCACACACTGGCCGGATGCCACGAGGCCGACTACTACAGCCAGCCGGCCCTATACATGACGAAGCCGGTCTATACCCCGCTCGACGCGCGCCTTGGCGTTGCGTTCGGGCCATTCTCGGGCTTCCATGCCGGGGCCGACATAGCATACCGCACAAGCCGCGGCGAGTATCTCGGAGGCTGGTACCAGACAGCGCTCAACGGATATGCGGTGGCCGACGGACTCCCCGCCGCCATAGACAACCGCGCCGTGATCTACGACTACTCCGCCGACTGCCGTTCGAACATATCGGGATTCTCAATCGGCGTGAACGCAGGCTATGACGCCGGCCGCTACTTCCGCATCGAGGCCGAGGGACGCTACCAGAACCAGGATGGCAAGACAGGATTCTTCAACGGCTACGACCGCCCCGAATGGACAGCAGCCGTGACAGCCGAGACAAATCCCTGGAGCACCCTGCGCCTCAAGGTGGGATATGACCTGCGCGCCATGCGCATGATGCCGGTGCAGGCACGCTTCGCAGACACAACCCCGCTCAACGGGTCATTCCTCGTGACGCACAGGCTCCCCAACGTGTCGATGCTGAATTTCGGCGTCTCCTACGGCATAACCCGCGACTTCGACATCTGGGCGCAGGCAGACAACCTGCTGTGCCGTCGCCAGGTGTACCTGCCCGGGCTCCCCGAGCCGGGCCTGAGGCTCTCGGCAGGGGTAGGCCTGCGCTTTTAAAGGGGAGACGGCACAAACCATACAGTCGGAGAAAATGTTAAAATCTAAAGCAGGCATCCGGCAAAGTGACGCCCCGACCTGCCCTGACATAAGAATTCATTGACAGAAGAGATGAGTACAGACAATCTTACCTTATCATATCGGAATGAGGACGACCGGGCCTACGGACTGGCCGGCATGGCCATATCGCTTGCCGCCCTCGATGCCATCGACCGCGTGGCCGCTGTGTCGCTCGACAGCGACGGCCCGATGGTCTCGTTCTCGCACGAATACTACTTCAGCGGCTCTCCGTCGGTGTCGCCCAAGGCGACCTGGAGCAACCTGCTGCACAACTTCTACATCACGTCGGCCATGGTGGTGTCGAACGTCATGGCCCGCTCGATGGTGCGGCTGGGCCGCGAGGTGCCCGACAGCATACTCGGGGAGATCCGCAGGGAGATGGAGGCCGAGGGAGCCGACACCTGCTCGCTTGAGGCCGACGAGGTCGACCGGCTCTACCTCAAGACCACGACGGGGATGCGGCGCATCTTCGCCAACCCGAGGCTGCATCCGGCCATCGACGAGTTCGTAAGGGTCATATCGCGCCGGCGCACGCTGTCAGGCATGGAAATCTACGATGAACTGCGCTCGCTCAGACTGATATGACGATACATGAGATGCAGAAAGCCGTCGACCAATGGATTGAATCCATTGGCGGCGGCTATTTCTCGGAACTGACCAACATGGTGCTCCTGACCGAGGAGACCGGCGAGCTGGCACGCGTAGTTGCGCGCACATACGGCGACCAGATCGCCAAACCGGGCGACCTGACCGACCCCCGCGCCAACCTGCGCGAGGAACTCGCCGACGTGCTGTGGGTGCTGACGTGTCTGGCCAACCAGACAGGCATCGACCTGCAGGAGGCGTTCGACGAGACGCTGCGCAAGAAGACCGGACGAGACGCCCGGCGATTTACTCGAGAGTGAAGCTGATGGCTGTCTCGACGATGCTCTCGACCGGGGTGCCGTTGTCGCTCGCGGGTGTCCATTTGGGCATCTGCTTGACAAGGCGTATCGCCTCACCCTCGAGGTCGGGGTCGACCATCCGCTTGATCTTGATGTTGCCTATAGAGCCGTCGGCCTTGACGGTGAAGACCACGTTGACCACGCCCTCGATGCCGTTGTCCTTGGCGGCCTGAGGATATTTCATGTTGGCGGCTATGTAATCCTTCTCGGCCTGCTCGCCGCCGGGGAAACTCGCCGGAGTAAGCGCCCACGCGCTTGCGGAGAGACCCAGCGTGGCGGCCATCGCCATAAGTAACTTCTTCATGTCTATCAAGTTTATCGGCACACTGTCTCACAGGGCCTGTTCTGGCTTTTAGACCATAAGGGGGCGACAAGGTTTATCCATGTCTCCCCCTATTTATCACACCGGGCACAAAGGGCGCACCCGCTTCCGCTACCGTCAGTCGGTGATCTCGCCCGAGCCCTGCTCGGTCTTGGTGGTGCGCACGGCCTTGAGGCGTGTGGCCGTTATGTCGCCCGAGCCCTGGCAGGTGAGATAGGCCGCTACGGTCTCGCCCGAAAGTATTATGTCGCCCGAGCCCTGGCAGAGCGCCTGCACAGTCGAGGACTCTATGCCGCTGATCTTAACATCGCCCGAGCCCTGCACGATCACATCGACCGTGGAGCACTGTATCGAGTTGACACCGATGTCGCCCGAGCCTTGGGTCAGGACACGGCCCGTGGTGCATAGAGCCTTCCGGACAGTTATGTCGCCCGACCCGTAACTGCTTATCGACAACGAGGTACACTCCGTATTCTCCGCAATGATGTCGCCCGACCCGAAACACTGCAGCTTGATGCTGACAGCCTCCAGACTCTGGGCAATCAGGTCTCCGCTGCCGTAGATGTTGAAGGTGCCGACAGCAGGGGCGGTGACGCGGATTGTCACATTGTCGTAGTAATGGTTGCCGTTGTTGCCTTGTGTCGGCCGGAAGGACAGCGTTCGGTTGCTGACACCGGCGTTAATCCGGCTCAGGGCCTCCTGAGGGCCCTCCATCACGACCTCGCAACGGTCGCCCTCGGTATAGATGATGTCATATGACGTATAGTTGACTATCTGGGCCAGATCATCGCCACAACCGAAGGTCTTGCGGATCTTCTTTTTGGAATCGCCCTTCTTGGAATCGCTGTCCGAGGGAGAAGTGACGACCAGGGTGCGTACGCTTCGCTCACCCCTCTTCGTTCGGGTCTTTCGTGCGGACATATCAGGGGCACCACAGGCCAGCATGGCCGCCAGCAGCATTATGATGATAGAGATCTTAGCTTTCATATGATTGATTTTTGAGGAGTCGGTTATGATCGGCCGGAATCGGCGGAAATCATGTCAAGCAGTGTCGAGCAGGCGTCCTCGAGCAGATTGAGGACAAGTATAAAACCGGCCGCACCCTCGTAATATGGGTCAGGCACGGAGTCATACTCCGGATGCCCGGCCGCGAAATCAGTCATGCGGACTATCCGGGAGTCGCGGATGTCGGTATCGGCCAGGCCGTGCAGGTCGCGGATATTATAGTCGTCCATTCCCACGACGATGTCAAAGTCGTCGAGGTCATAGGGGCGGATACGGCGCGCACGGTGTCCGAGACGGTAGCCCCGCTGGAATGCGGCCTGCCGCATGCGTGAGTCCGGCAGGTCACCGGCGTGGCCGCCATAGAACCCGGCGGAGTCACACACTACCGTGATGCCCCTGTCAGCGGCCATATGCTCGGTGATGCCCTGGGCGGCCGGGCTGCGGCATATATTGCCGAGGCATACGAAAAGTATCCTGGGCGGACGCTTCTCGGCGGCGGCGCGGGCAACGGCCGCGGCCACGAGCCGGCGCGCATGTTCGGTGGGTCGCGTCTCTCTTTTCATATTCTATAATTCCCGTATATACCTTATTCGCAACTTCTTATCTCTCAATGACTGTCATATCCGGCTTGCTGAACGCGGCCTCGAAAGAACCGCCGATAGCCTCGCCGATACATGTGCCTATTGTCTCGCCAATCTCATCGAGCTCACTGAGCTCACTGAGTTGACTCAACCGTCCCAACTGGCTCAGCTGGCTCAGCTGGCTCAGTTGACTCAGCTGGCTCAAATCACTCAGGCGCCCGAGGGTCTGGGCATCGTCAAGAGGAACAAGACCGTTGACCGAGGACTCGTAGGGGTTCTGCGGACGTCTGAGACCCTTGTCCCAGTCGATCACCACGACCTCGCAGACATTGCGGGCGTCGCAACTCCATATAATCAGCTGGGTCAAGATATCATTATCCTTGAACTTCTCATAGACGACATACTCCTGAGCGCCCTGCTTGCTCCGCATCACTACCTCGATATCCTTGTTCTTCTTCAGATAGTCAGAGAGGATCTTGCGGGCCATTTTCACGGATTCCTCCGAATAGCACTGGTAGGAGTAGAGGGAAGAGAAGCCGTCGCTGAGGTCCATCGAATGTGAGCCGTCATGGTTAAACCATCTCTTCTTATTGTGCGCGAACCGACCCGAGACATATGTGCTCTCGACAGACGGCAGACTGCTGAGCTGCTCGAAAATATCCTCGGCCTGCGCCACCGCCGGGAAACAGAATGCACCCAGCAGAAGTGCTACGACCGTCAACGGCAGCCTGATTGCCGATGGTAAAAGATTTGAGATATTCATAACTATGGTTTTGACAAAAGATTAATGAAATAGATTAATATGATATGCGGCTGACCTCCATATCGTAGTTGTCGTCAATGACATCGAGACGTCGGTCCTCGCGCATCATGTTGCCCTCGAGACGTGAGAATATCGAGTTTACAATCGCGTAGGCCTCGCGCTCATCGTCGACCACCCGGTAGTTGGCGGCGATCATGCGCTCCTCCTCGGGTGTATAGTCTGGCATCTCATTAGCGACCTCCGCATTGGCATATGACGGATAACCGACGGATGTATTCTCATCAGCCGGCTCTGCATCGTGGCGCGCCGAGGCGCCCGCAGACCTTGCGGCACGCCTGTTGCCGCGGCGGACGGACCCAGGCTTTTCGGCACGGGCCGCGAGTCCGTCAGGAGCAATCGCCATAACCAGCGTATCCTCGGCGGCAGCTAAAGAGGGGGAGGGATTGCCACGGCGCGCGGTGTCGACAGCCGATGCAATAGTGCCCCCGGGCTGTGCCGGAATCATCTCCGGCATGTCAATCAGAGTCCAGAAGGTTGTCACGACAGCGGTGAGGCAGGCGGCGGCCGCCACAGCGACCAGCAGTCGCCGACGCCATGCGGAGTGCCGGAAAACCTTTGGCTCGCGACCGGTGCTGTCGCCGGCAATCTCCGCGTCAAGAGCGGCACTGATGCGGTCCGAAAGTTCCGCCGGAATATCGGCCGGCTCGGCACTCAGTCCGGACATGGACCTGAAGAGAACCTTGTCTGCCTCGAGGTCGGCGGGAAGCGGGCCGGCACATGAGAAGAACTCCTCAAGGCGACCTATCTCCGGCTGCGACGCGATGCCCTCGTAGTATCGGGCAAGCATCCCGCGTATGTCAGCGTATTCGTTGTGTGTATGATCGTTCATATTCATGAGGAAAGAATTTTAAAGGTTTTTATCGAGCAACTCCCTGAGTCGCCGTCGTCCTCTCGAGAGGAGCTGGCGTACATTGTTCTCGGTCTGGCCTGTCGCCTCGGCTATCTCGTGGTTGTCGAGTCCACCGAAACCGCTGAGGCGAATCACCTCTCTCTGTCCGCCCGGCAGTGTGTCAATCAGCACCTCGATGCGGCGCCGGGTGTCACGGTACTCTGTCTGCGGCCTGTCATCAGCAGCGATGGCGCCGGCCTCTTCAAGCGGTACGGCTGCCCGCTTTCGTCTCAGCCATGTGAGGCACTCGTTGCGGAATGCACCCAGGCAGTAGAGTCTCGTCTCTCCGGGCTGAAGGGGAATCCCGTCGCGGTGGCGCCATAGCCGTATCAGTGTCTCCTGCACCGTGTCGGCCGCGTCGTCGGGGGGTATGCCCATGCGGAGGGCGATGCCGTACATCAGCCTCTGCAGCGGGACAACCCGTTCTCGGAATTCCTTTTCTATCATACCCTGAGATGCCAGACCGCTATTTTATTTGTTACCCGACTTTGAGCCGGATGATTCCTTCTCTATATTTGCCGCCGTGCGCTTGACGTCAGACTTCAGGCCGCCGAACTTGAAGGTTACGCTGAGGCCGACGTTCCATTGCTTGTAGCGGGTCGTATTGGTGAGCGCGACGGTCTCGCTGGTCTGCCGGTAGGTGTTCTTACGGCTTACAGGCAGAATATTATTGAGGCTCAGCGAGACGTTGAGCGCGTCATCCTTGAGGAACGAGCGGCTGGCGCTTAGACCATAGTAATATCCGTTGGAGCCCCGGCTCTGCAGGTCGATCCACGGGGTGTAGAAGCCACCATAGGCGCTCATCCTCACCTTGCACGGCATCGTGTAGTTGACGTTGGTGTTGAAATATGTCTGCCAGCCGTGATTGGAGGCCTTGAGCAGTTCGGAGTCCGCATGCATGTCCTGATAGGATGCCGATGCATAGAGCGACCAGCGCAGTGCGTCGGTAATGCTCCAGTCGAGGTTCCCCTCGATCTCGAGCTGCTGGTAGCGGCCTATATTGGCGTAGGTGGAGTGCATGATGCCGTCGCGCATGAATATAACGTCATTGATCGAGTTTGCTATATAACTGTACGTGACTTTTGCACTTCCCGAGAGTTTGCCGGCGTAGTTGGAGTATGAGAGCGACACATTATGGCTTTTCTGGCTCTTGAGGCCAGGGTTGCCGTACTGTATCTGGCCCGGCGTCATGGTGTTGACATAGGGGTTGAGTGCCCAGAGACCGGGGCGCGAGATTCGCGTCTGGTAAGCGAGGCGCAGGCTCGTGGCGTCGGTCATGTTGTAGCTTATCGCCGCATTGGGGACTATGTCGTTGAGACGCGAGGTGAAGTCGGGATAGGCACCGGTATGGTAGTCGAGCCCCATGCGGGTGTGCTCGTAGCGCAGCCCGGCCTTGATGTTCCACTTGGCGAACGTACCGGTGTATGATCCATAGGCGGCATATATATCCTTGAACTGCTTCATCTTGACTGTCAATGCCGGGTCAATGACCGCTGAGGCGTCGCTCTCGCCGAACATAGACTCGGAGTCGCTGGGAGTACGGTTGAGGTTTACCTTGGCACCGGCCTCGATGAGGTGATGGCTGTTGATCTGATTGGAATAATCGGCCTGGACGACGTGCGAGATATCGTCGGTCGCGTTAAGGCTGGCCGAGTATGGCAGTTCCTGCGGGTCGCCCTCGGACTCCTCGACAGCATACCATGTGCGGTTATGCTGATGGCCGTAGTCGAAGAGGTAGGAAAGCACGAGGGTATGGTCCTTGCGGCCGAACGAATGTTGGTAGGAGGCCTCGGCGCCGGCACCGTTATAGATACCCTTGTTACGCGAGTCGCGGGTCAGACGCCATATCTGCGACAGGTCGGGGGCCAGCATCGACCGTTCCTCCTCGGTATGGTTTCCCCAGCCGTTGTTGGCCCAGTAGGCCGACAGGGTGAAGAGGTTGGCGGTGTCGGGTTCCCACGACATGTTCATCCTGGTGGAGGCATAGTCCCAGCCGGAGGTCCAGGCGGAACGGGAGAGACGGAGATGGTCGCGGCTGCCGGTCAGGTCCTCGGTGCGCCGCTCGGTCGTGGCCTTGCGGGGGAAGACGCGTCCGTTGTTGTAGGCTATGTTTGCGCCGATCATCACGTTGCCGACACGCGTGCGGGCGTCGACGTTACCTCCGGCCTGATATGCGTTGACCCATGCCGAGAGCTGCGCCATGAAGCCCGACAGCGAGCGGTTGGAGTCGGTGACGATATTCAGTATGCCACCCACGCCCTCGGCCTCATATTTCGCACCCGGCTCGGAGATGACCTCAATCTTCTTGATCGTGGAGGCGGGTATTGACTTCAGGACCGTCTTGATGTCACCCTTGAGCATCGGGTCCTCATGGTTGTTGATAAGAATCTTGAAGCTTGTCTGGCCGTTTACCCTCACATTGTCGTCGGCGTCGACGGTCACACCGGGCACCTTGCGGAGAATCTCCAGGATGTTGGAGTTGCCGGCCTCGGGGTCCTCGGTTACGTTATAGGTGAGTTTGGCGCCGTCGCTCTGCACGAGCTTTCGCTGCTGCACGATGACGAAATCGTCGAGTTCGGTGAACTCGGCATCGGCCACGGAGTCGGCGGGAGCCTCGGTTTCCGCGGGTGTGCCGGCGGCCTCTTCGGTCGCCGGCTCCGCGGCAAAGGTATGTAGGTATGAGAAAATCACGAGGATCGCGGTGAGGGTGATGGTCCGGTTCATATGCATTTCGGTTTGCGTTACATATACCCTAACTACTCTCGCCTACGGTTTGTGACACTCATCCCATATTTTTTCCAATTAGTTTAGATTTCAGGGTCGTCGTCGAGTGGACTTGTAGAAATAGAGAGATGTCGCGAGACAAAGCGCAATCAGTATCCATTCCATCGGGGTGGTGGGGACATCGTGCTCGAACACATAGAATGCCAGCGGAAAGCCTCCAATCGGAAGCCACAGCAATTTCATGATCCTGTGCCTGTAAACAGCCTTGGCAACGGCCTCTATCCTGCTGTCTGAAGAATTAGGATACATATCTCTGATCAGTGCCTTGAGTGACAGGTATGAATTGCGTGCATATTGCCCGCAATACCAGATAGCGCCGAACCAGAAAAGCATCAGAACCGCCCAGGGTATTGACGAGAATAATTCAAGGAACTCCGACATCTCGCCATATTTCACCATCGCCTTTATGGCATACGCTGCATAGAAACACGCCATGACCGACACCGCCGCGATGCACCCGTATCTCCAACTGTCGTTTCTTATTCTTTCCATAACAATATATTTAATTGCACATTAAGACTATTCTTCGTCAATGATCCAATTGTCAAGGCTCCGCGTCTTGTCTGAGAATGAAGCACCTATCTTGACGAGTTTTCGGCCATCGGCCTTAAAAGGAAGTAGATATGATTTGGAATCAATCTGAGACATAGCCTTTTCTGCGGACTGATTCATTTTGAACTCAAATACATAAATGATATCCGGCGTCTTGATTACCATGTCAATACGCCCCGAGGATGTCTTGTACTCTATGTGGGTAAGGAAACCCAAAAGCTTGGCTATAATAAACAGAATATCCTGATAATGCTGCTCGAGCTCCAGGCGGTTGAAACCGTCATAATCAAAATCGGCAAAGAGACTTTGCAGTCTTATCATGAACTCCTCAATGCGGCCGGAGTTGACGTCGTCGTAAAACCTGAGAATACTGAATGCGGAATCTTCGTTGGGTTTGGGAGAGTAGACATTCATCAGCTGAAGGAAAAACCCCTGTTCTACCTCGCGATTGGGGAATCCGAGCTTAAGCATGTTAAACTCATGACGATAACCCTTTATGGTCAGATAGCCGGCCTGATACAGAACTGGTATCAGAGAATAGTGAGTATCGAACGAGACATTTTCCACAGCACTTTGGGAAATCTCTACCTCGCCAAGTTTCTGCAATGACAATTGCCTCGACTTTATCATTTTGATGAGGAAAGTCGGGGTGCCAGTCCGGAACCAATAGTCTCCGAAGTCCTTTTTCTGCAAAGCATTAAGCAGACTGAAAGGATTATATATGTCTGGACTTCCCTTAGGCGAAAAGTGATAACCGTCATAATTCAGACGCAGTTTGCCGAAAGCCTCGTCGACAGAAATATTGTTGCTTTCCGCAATGGTCTCTATGCTATCGGGGAAATAATGGTGAAGTTCGTCTTGCGTAATCCCACAGATGCCGCTGTATTCCTCAAGCATTGAGATGTCATTGAGGTTATTTAAGTCGCTGAATATGCTGAGGTGACCGAACCGTGTCACGCCTGTAAGCATGGCAAACTGAATGTGTGAGTCCTGACTCTTGAGATTGCTGTAGAACGCACGCAAGTCTCCTTTGTATATCTCCTGAAGGTCAGGACGGTCAATTGTCTCAAGGAGCGGCTTGTCATATTCGTCGACAAGAATCACGACCTTGTGACCCGACTGTCTGTGTGCCTCGGCTATGACGTTTTTGAAGCGCAGCCCATACGCCAGCCTGTCAAGTGGAGTTATGCCATATTTATTTTCCCATCCTGACAGAAAATCATCAAGATGCGAGGTCACTCCGGTCGGAGAACTGTAATTACTTCCGGTCAGATCGAGATGCAATACGGGCACCGCTTGCCAGTCATAATCATATTTTTCAATTGCAAGACCATGGAAAAGATCCTTCCGTCCATTGAAAAACTCCTCGATAGTAGATAGCAGCAGGGACTTGCCGAATCTGCGCGGTCTACTCAGAAAGTAATATTTCCCACTTGATATAAGTTGGTGTATGTACTCGGTCTTATCGACATAAACATACCCTCTTTCCCGGATTTCCGAGAAAGACTGTACACCGATAGGATATAGAAGCTGGTTCATGGGAATCTCGTATGACATGTTAGTTTTCCCCATAATTGGCACGGTTGTGGATTACACACACAAAGATAAGCAACAGAATCAGATTTTGCAAATCATTGGCTTTAATTTGCGGAGATTGTTGTAATTTATTAATTTTGCATTCTGAATGGATTGCCACACAGCCGTGAGGACATCGTGCATCCATTCCACCGCATACGTAATCAAACAACACCACAATATGGCAAATCACGAACTGAGTGAACAGGAGATAGTAAGACGCAAGAGTATGGAGGCACTCCGCGAGCGCGGAATCGAGCCATACCCCGCCGCAGAGTATAAGGTCACAGGCCACACCGCCGAAATCAAGGAGAACTTCA
Organism: Muribaculaceae bacterium; assembly: GCA_014867205.1. Lineage (GTDB taxonomy): Bacteria > Bacteroidota > Bacteroidia > Bacteroidales > Muribaculaceae > Lepagella. The sequence continues at coordinate 54,941 of WGUO01000011.1, forward strand.
AGGACGACGAGGAGCCGTTACGCGAGGTTAGCGTGGCCGGCCGAATCATGAGCCGCCGAATCATGGGAAAGGCCTCGTTCATGGAGCTTCAGGACGCCGAGGGCCGCATACAGGTCTACGTGTCGCGCGACGACCTCTGTCCCGGCGAGGACAAGGACATGTATAACGTGGTGTTCAAGAAACTTCTCGACATCGGTGACTTCATCGGCGTGAAGGGTTACGTGTTCCGCACGCAGATGGGCGAGATAACCATCCATGCACAGGAGATCACCGTGCTGTCGAAGAGCCTGCGCCCCCTGCCCATCGTCAAGATGAAGGAGGGCAAGGCATACGACGCCTTCACCGACCCCGAGCTCCGCTACCGCCAGCGCTATGTCGACCTCGTGGTAAACCCCGGTGTGCGCGAGATATTCACCAAGCGCACCCGCATGTTCAACTCCATGCGCGAGTACTTCAACAGCCACGGCTACCTCGAGGTCGAGACCCCGATCCTGCAGTCGATTCCCGGCGGCGCATCGGCGCGCCCCTTCATCACGCACCATAACGCCCTCGACATACCCCTCTACCTGCGCATAGCCGACGAGCTTTACCTCAAGCGCCTCATCGTGGGCGGATTCGAGGGTGTGTACGAGTTCTCGAAGAACTTCCGCAACGAGGGCATGGACCGCACCCACAACCCCGAGTTCACCTGCATGGAGATATACGTCTCCTACAAGGACTACAACTGGATGATGGAGTTCACCGAGAAGATGCTCGAGAAGATATGCCTCGACGTCAACGGCACAACCAAGGTCAAGGTCGGCGACAACGAGATTGACTTCAAGGCCCCCTACCGCCGCATCACGATGACCGACGCCATCAAGGAGAAGACCGGATTCGACATCACCGGCAAGAGCGAGGAGGAACTTCGCGCGTTCTGCCGCGAGGCCGGTATCGAGACTGACCCCTCGATGGGCAAGGGCAAGCTTATCGACGAGATTTTCGGCGAGAAGTGCGAGGGCTCTTACATCCAGCCGACCTTCATCATCGACTATCCCATAGAGATGTCGCCGCTGACCAAGCGTCACCGCGAGAACCCCGAGCTGACCGAGCGATTCGAGCTGATGGTCAACGGCAAGGAACTTGCCAACGCATACAGCGAGCTCAACGACCCGATCGACCAGTACGGACGCTTCGTTGAGCAGATGCGCCTGGCCGACAAGGGAGATGACGAGGCCATGATCATCGACGGTGACTTCATCCGCGCCCTGGAGTACGGCATGCCCCCGACATCGGGCATGGGTATCGGCATGGACCGCCTGGCCATGCTGCTGACCGGCCAGACCACAATCCAGGAGGTACTTCTCTTCCCGCAGATGCGCCCGGAGAAGAAACAGCAGAAGGAAGACGCGTCACAGTCTGACGCCGAGTAAATCACATATCACCCCCGACAACATGAACCCAATGGGTAGAATCGCAGTCATAGGGAGCGGCAGCTGGGCCACCGCACTGGCCAAGCTGCTGCTCGGCAACTGCGACCGTATCACCTGGTACATGCACCGGGCAGACCGTATCGACGACTTCATCAGGTATGGCCATAACCCGGTCTACCTGTCGGATGTCGCGTTCGACACGATGCGCATCGACTTCACTTCAGACATCGACCGTGCATGCTCGGAGGCCGACACTCTGGTCTTTGTCGTGCCGTCACCATATTTCAAGGCCACGGCCGATTCAATCAGGGTCGATATCTCAGGCAAGAATATCGTGTCGGCTGTCAAGGGCATCGTGCCGGAGTCGAATATGATAATCACAGACTATCTTCACGCGCATCACGGCTGCCGCCCGGAGAACATGCTGGTCATCGGGGGCCCCTGTCACGCCGAGGAGGTCGCCCTGGAGCGTCTGAGCTATCTTACCATCGGATGCCGCGACGTGGCCAAGGCCAATGACTTCGCATCGCTGATAGCGGGCAAGAAGATGAAGACCATCATCTCCGAGGATGTCGACGGCATCGAGTATGCCGCCGTGCTCAAGAATGTCTACGCCATAGCAGCCGGCATACTGAGCGGCATGAAGGCCGGCGACAATTTCCTGGCCATGATGGTCTGCAACGCGATCCGCGAGATGCGCCGCTTTATCGACGCCATCGCCCCGCTGCCGGGACGCGACATATGCCGCTCCGCATATTTAGGTGACCTGCTGGTCACGGCATACAGCCGCTTCTCGCGCAACCATAACTTCGGCTCCATGATCGGCAAGGGCTACAGCGTCAAGGCCGCAATGATGGAGATGGAGATGGTGGCCGAAGGATATTACGGCACAAAATGCATGCACCAGATCAACGAGGCGGGGCCTCATGTCGATATGCCGATACTCGAGTGCGTTCACTCGATACTCTACGGCAACGTCAAGCCACGCCGCGCCGTCGACATCATCACGTCGACTTTCACCTGACGCCCGGCGCACCGCAGGTGCCTGAATTTCGTTTTTTACGAAAACTTTAACACTTATCCGACAACCCGGCGCGACCGGATTCCGTTTTTTCCTTAGATATATAAACCCAAAAATTATAGAAATGAAATCGATAGAACTGAACATCGAGAAAGCCGTCTTCTTTGCGGAGAAGGAATTCAATGCCAACAAGGATGCCGCACGCGAGGCAATCACCACCGTCGAGGAGGGCAGCGGAGCCGGCAACGACTTCCTGGGCTGGGTAAAGCTCCCCTCGGAGATCTCGCCCGAACTCATCGCAAGCATCAATGCCACAGCCAAGCGTCTGCAGGAGAACTGCGACTATGTGGTATGCGTAGGCATCGGCGGCTCATATCTCGGCGCCAAGGCCGTCAACACAGCCCTGGCTAACAACTTCGAGTATTATTACGCACCCAACCCCAAGCGCCCCAAGGTGCTTTACGCAGGCCAGAACATCGGCGAGGAATACACCGCCGAACTTGAGAAACTGCTCACCGGCAAGCGTTTCGGCATCATCGTGATATCCAAGTCAGGCACCACCACCGAGCCTGCGATCGCCTTCCGCATCCTCAAGGAACTCCTTGAGAAGCAGGCAGGCAAGGAGGCTGCCAAGAACCTCATCGTGGCCATCACCGACGCCAGCAAGGGCGCTCTGCGCACCCTCGCAACCCAGGAGGGATATGAGACATATGTAATTCCCGACAATGTGGGCGGCCGCTTCTCAGTGCTGACCCCCGTAGGCCTGCTCCCCATCGCCGTGGCAGGACACGACATCGAGAAACTTGTAGCCGGTGCCGTCGAGATGGAGAAGTCCACTCTCCGCGCAAACCCCGACAACATCTCAGAGACTTACGCGCGCATGCGCAACGCCCTCTACCAGAGCGGCAAGAAGATCGAGATCCTCGTAAACTTCGACCCGAAGCTCCACTATTTCGGAGAATGGTGGAAACAGCTCTACGGCGAGTCGGAGGGTAAGGACGGCAAGGGTATCTTCCCCGCATCGGTTGACTTCACCACCGACCTGCACTCGATGGGCCAGTGGATCCAGCAGGGCGAGCGTACCATCTTCGAGACAGTCATCTCGGTAGCCAAGCCTGCCGTAGAACGCCGCATCCCTTCTGACGAGGCTAATCTCGACGGACTCAACTATCTCGCAGGCAAGCGCATCGACGAGGTCAACAAGATGGCTGAGCTCGGCACACAGATGGCACATGTCGATGGCGGCGTGCCCAACATGCGCATCGTGATCGAATCGCTCTGCGAGCACACCCTCGGCGGACTCATCTACTTCTTCGAGAAAGCCTGCGGCATCAGCGGATACATGCTCGGCGTCAACCCGTTCAACCAGCCGGGTGTCGAGGCCTACAAGAAGAACATGTTCAAGCTTCTCAAGAAGCCGGGATATTGATTAGGTCAGAAGTCAGAGTTATGAGGTTTTAGGTTTTAAGATTTTAGGCTTTAGGTCTAACACCTAAACTCTAACACCTAACACCTAAAAATCGGGGCTATTGCGGCAGTGATCGCAATAGCCCCGTTTCTTGTCCCGTTTCCCCATTTCTAATCGTCGCGGTCGAGAAAGAACATCGGGATGTTGGCCAGAAAGACATCGGGTGCGTCAAGACGCTCGCGCACCGCGATAAGGTCAGACAACAGTATGTCTCCGATTATATAACAGCCGTTCTCCGAGCGGTATTGCTCGCGCACGTGCGTGAAGGGGAGCAACGCCGGGATGTCAGTATCCTCGTAGCGGGCATAGACACGCAGGCACACATCGGTGGTATAGGACGGCGTGTCGATATATTCCATCTTCTTGTACTCGTAACGGTAGCCGTGCCGGCGCGCCATTACATCGCTCAGGATTGAGGAGGCTGTCGGGAATCCCCCGGCCCCCTTGCCGAACATGAACTGGCGGTCGTAGCACTCACCCCGGATCACAACACCGTTGTATTCGTTATCCACGCTGTATATGTATTTCGACGGACTGACGAACTCCGGCATGACGAACATGGTGAATTCCGTGTCGCTCACCTTGACCACCTGGGCTACGAGCTTGATCTTGACACCCTTCTCGCGGGCATAGCGTATGTCGTCGTCATGGATAGTCGAGATGCCGTAGGTGAATATGCTCTCCGGTGGCACATACACGCCGAGCGCGTGAACGGTGATGATGATGAGCTTATAGAGGGCGTCGGCGCCACTGATATCGAACGTCGGGTCACTCTCGGCAAAGCCGAGTTCCTGCGCCTTGCGCAGAGCCGAGGCATAGTCCTCGCTGTGGTCGAACACACGCGACAGTATGTAGTTGGTCGAGCCGTTAAGTATTCCCTTAACCTCGAGAAGCAGGTCGTTGTCGTAATATTCCTCAAGGTTGCGGATCACGGGTATCGAGCCGCACGACGAAGCGTCGTAGAGCAGCGCGGTGCCGTAACGGCCCTGCAGTTCGATGAGTTCGGGAAGGTGGGTGGCTATCATTGCCTTCGAGCCGGAGACGACTGGTATGCCGCGTCTCAGAGCGCCGGTGACAATGTCATAGGATGCAGCGGGGTCATCGACTACCTCGACCACAAGATTTATTGTCGGGTCATCGAATATCTCTGATGCCCTGTCGGTGAGGATGCCGTCGGGAAGCTCGATGCCGCGCGGCTTTGTTATGTCGCGCACGCATATCCGGCTTATAACGGCATGCGCGTTCTTGGCCTTTGCGATGACCTGATACACGCTGCGGCCCACTGTGCCAAATCCGAAGAGTCCGATTCGTATTGTATTCATAAGAGATTAGAGTTTAGAATCCTGTTGAGTTGCTCGTGCTCCACGAGGAAGCCGTCATGGCCGAACCGGGAGTCTATCTCGGCATAGACCGCCCCGGGAATCATAGAGCACAGATTCCTCATCTCGGCGGGAGTGAATATGATGTCTGACGATATTCCGATAACGACAGTGCTGGCCTTGATTCGCGACAGGGCTGCTGGGATGCCTCCGCGGCCTCGGCCTATGTCGTGCGTGTCGAATGAGTTGAGTATTGACATGTATGAATAGGCATTGAAGCGCCGGCAGAGTTTGTCGCCCTGGTGCCTCTGGTAGGAGCAAGCCCTCGGGGGCGTGGTGAGCGGGTCGCGGTCCTCAGGGTCGGCCTGCGAGACATTATAGCCGCTGCCCCCACGGTATGTCAGCAGTCCGATGGCGCGTGCGGCCGCCATGCCGGCCATGCCGGCGTCGGGACGGCGCTCTCCGTAAGTGGCGTCGGCCATAATGGCCATGCGCTGCGTCTCGTCAATGGCGATAGTCCAGGGCGACGCCTTGGCGTCGGTGGCTATCAGCACGAAGCGGTCAAAACGCTCCGGTTCCTCGGCTATCCACTCCAGGGCCTGGAAACCGCCCACAGAACTCCCGACAAGCGCATGGATTCTCCCTATGCCGAGATGCGAGGCAAGCAGGGCATGCGCCCGCGCCATGTCGCGAATGGTCACCAGCGGGAAGTCGGAGTAGTATGGCTCGCCTGTCTCGGGGTTCTCCGACAACGGGCCGGTAGTGCCGTAATGAGAGCCGATGATATTGGCGCATACCACAAACCATCTGTCAGGATCCAGAAAACAGCCCGGCTCGACAGTGTGCGGCCACCAGTCGGCGACATCGCTGTTGGCTGTCAGCGCGTGGCATACCCACACCACGTTCGAGAGGTCGGGGGCAGGCTTGCCGAACGTATGGTAGGCCACGCGGAGTCTCGGCAGCACCGCTCCTGACTCAAGTGCGAAAGGACCGTCATGTTCATATATTCCTTCCATGCCTCAGACAGTGATTCCGGTTTTGGCAAACGCCTGGTTGAAGTCGGCTATGATGTCCTCGACATCCTCCAGTCCGAGCGATATGCGGAGCAGGGTCGGTGTGACGCCGGCGGCGGCAAGGTCGGCATCTGACAACTGCTTATGGGTGGTCGAGGCCGGATGTGTGACAACTGAAATAGAGTCGCCGATCATCGTCATGTGGGCCACAAGCTCGAGCGCCTCGACAAAGCGCACCGTTGACTCGAGGTCTCCCTTGAGCTCGACGTTGAGCACTCCTGATGCACCAAAGCGAAAGTATTTCTTAGCCAGCGCATGCGAGGGATGGTCATCGAAGCCGACATAGCTTACACGGCTCACGTAGGGACTCTCGCGCAGGAACTCGGCAAGCCTGCGTGTGGCCTCGACCTGATGGCGAACGCGCAGCGAGAGCGTCTCGAGGCCAAGGAGCATCAGATAACTGTCGAACGCAGAGGGGCAGGTGCCAAGGTCACGCTGTCCGTCAACCCGGCATTTCACGATATATGCCGCCGGCCCGAACGCCTCATAGAGGTTCAGGCCGTGGTAGCCCTCCGACGGACCGTCGATGCAGGCGAACCGCCCGTTGTTCCAGGGGAACTTGCCGGAGTCCACAATGACTCCGCCCATTGCCGTGCCGTGGCCGTTGATCCATTTGGTCGCGGAGTCGACCACGATATCGGCACCCCAGTCGAATGGATTGCAGAGGTATCCGCCGGCACCGAACGTATTGTCGACTATCAGCGGCACCCCGGCAGAATGGGCCACATGTGCGAGACCATCGATGTCGGCAACCGCGCAGGTCGGGTTGCCCATGCTCTCGGCAAACAGGAGGCGCGTACGGTCGTCGATAAGTGAGGCGATTGTCTCGGGAGACTCGTCAGGCGCGATTCTGACCTCGATGCCGAGGCGACGCAGTGTGTGCCGGAACTGGTTGTATGTGCCTCCGTAAAGGAACGGCGCGGCAACAATGTTGTCGTCGGCCGAGGCGAGTGTGGTGAACGCTATCAGCAGCGCGGCCATGCCCGACGATGTGGCCATGGCGCCGACACCGCCGTAGAGAGCGGCGACGCGCTCCTCATAGGCCGTGGTGGTCGGATTCTGCAGACGTGTGTAAATGTTTCCGGCCTCAGACAGCTCGAAGAGGTTTGCGGCATAGTCGCATGTCTCGAAGCGATAGGCCGATGTAGGGTAAATGGCGATTCCTCGCGAGCCGGTCGGCTCGTGGTGGTTAAGTCCGGCATGTATCTGCCTTGTCTCGAATTTTAGTTTACTGTAGTCCATATTTTTAGGGTTTAGGTTTTAGGTGTTAGATTTTAGGCTTTAAGATGTTGGTTTTAGATTTTAGGGGATAGATATTAGCCTAACATCTAACACCTAAATCCTAACACCTAACCGCCTAACAAAAAAGCCGGCTTCGTAAGAGGCCGGCTGTATATTGGTTTTGTGCGTTGATCATCCTACACCCGGCTGAGTCGGCTGCACATCATCATGGACATCATCATGACATTCGTATCCGCATGGTTCATGCGGATGCCTTGACGTGCCTGTATGTCTGCGATGTGACTCATATTCGGGTTTTGTCTTGTCTTTTTGCAAAAACTGAGCGCAAAGTTATAAAAACTTGCGCTCAGTTCCAAATTATTCTGTCATTTTGTTTTGTTTATCTTCATTCAGATTGCAAAACGAAAAATTAACAGCTCTTATCTCTTGTTGATTTTCAGCGAGTGGCGGGTGCCGTCTGCATTGACTGCTGTTGCGGCATATACACCTGCTGGCAGACCGGTCATGTCTACAGCGTCGCGACCCTCGGCCACAACCGCACCCTGCAGGCTATAGACTGTGATTGCGCAGCCCTCGGCGCGGATCACCGAGCCGTCGAAACTCATTGCCGAAGTCACGGTCACGCCGTTGATACCGCTCGTGCCGGACACCTGAAGCACTGCCGACAGAATGCCGTTTGAAGCCGTGACAGTGTAGTTGCCCTCCTTTACGACCTCGATGTCAATCAGGGCGTTGCCATCCTCATCAAGGCTTGTCGGGGTCACGATGCAGTTGGCCTCGTCGCTGCTCTCGATAGTGAGCGAGTCAAACTCTATGTCGTCAAGCAGAAGTCTAACCGAAACGGTGTTGCCCTCGATAACCGATACCATCGGTGCCTCGAACTGCATGAACTGACCGGCAGCGGCCTCGTGATATATAGCCGGAAGGCGGTTGCCGCGAATTACCCAGGGCTGCTCGGCGTTGTAGCCGAGGAATCCGAAGCCGAGATTCTCGAAGAATGCTTGGTCGATGTCGTCATAAGCCACACCCTGGCCTTCGGTAGACGCCGCACCCTCGGGGGTACCTGCATGAATCGGCGCAAGGCTGTCGATAACATAGTTGTCGGCAAGCTTATCCTCAGGAGCGGCGGGATCACCCCATACGAACTCCCATTCGCCGGTATCCTCGTTATAGATCTCGTCGACAATCTCCGGGTCATGGTTGACGGCGCTGTATCCGACCACGCGGTGGGCGGTGACGCGGAGTTCCTCGCTTTCAGGAATCTCTATCGAGCTGATTCCCACCACACAGTCAGAGATTACCGGAGGCAGGTTGGGATCCGGGGGCAGCGGATTGCCATCATTGTCATACTCGACGGGTGCAGTGGCAAGGCTGCCGGCGATCCCGCCGACATTGATCACCTGCGACGGGCTGTCGGGATGGTAGGAATAGTTTCCGCGCGGAGCGGTAGCCTTGATGTCTCCCTCGACAAAGCATCTCGTTATGGCGGTACGCGCCGAGTTTCCGATTATGCCGCCGATGGTGTGCCCTGCATCTATCGAGGCGGTGGCATGACAGTCAGTGATAGACGCGGTGGCCATGCCGTATCCGGCTATACCGCCCACGTTGCTTGCGGCCTTGATGGTTCCGTCGAACGACGAGGCCTTGATCTTAGAGTCATTGCCAAGGGTTGAGACAAGACCACCGACTTCATCGGCTCCCGGCATGTCGATGTCAGCCTTGACCGCACATTCGGAGATGACCGTACCCATGGCCGCGTTGTTGACAAGAGTACCGAAACTGCTCTCCGTCTCGCCCCATATCTCCGCTCTTACCACATTGACCTTCTCTATATCGGCAGCATAAGCGTTGTCGGCAAGGACAGCCGGAGCATTGTCTGCCTCGATATCGCGTATAGTGAGGTCACGCACAAACGCACGTGGAACGGTCGAGAGATTGCCGAGAGCGTCGAACATCGGCTTACCCTCGAGGCGTATACCGCGCAGCATGTGGCCTGCGCCGTCGAGCGAGCCTGAGAAGACACCGCTCACGCTCTTGAACTCCGCGCCTTCATAGCTGATGTCGTTGGCGAGACGGAAATTGGCGTTGAGGTTGAACTTAATCCTGTCCATATCGCCGCGAGTGCGGATGAGATAGGGGTCATCAACCGTGCCTGTACCCTCGAAGCTGTTGAGGGGCAGCGATATGAACTCGCTGTGAGCAGTGTGGTCCATGTCTTCGTATATGATCCAGATGGCCGGATTGGTCTCATGGTTGACCAGAGAGACATTGATTCCGGAGTGCTCCCGCTCGAACGGATACTGCACGAGCATCTCGCCTCGGTCGTTGACGACACAGAGTTCGGTGTGGGCCGTGCTCCCCTCGGCAGAGTCACGCCTCTGGGCGAAGAACATGTATTCGTGCGCCTCGTCGGTATTGAAGAGATACGGGGTGAGGCCGTCGGCCGATATATACGGGTTGATGAGGCTGATGTTCTTGCCGCCGTTGATGTGGTCGGTGCGCAGGTATGCGCCATCCTCGTCAAACCATACCACGTTGTGGTACGTGTTGCCTTCCGCGTCATCATAGCCATACTGGCCCGACACGGCGTAGCGGTATGAGTCTCCATTAGGCACACGGTCAAGCGCCAGAGAGAGGAGGATCGGCTGCGGGCCCTCGTTGAGCAACACGGGTATCGAGGCCTCCTTCTCCATCGACGGGTAGTCGAAGAGCGAGAACTCATTGTCTGTCTCACCATCGCCCGTAGACATCAGGAAGCAATATTGCTCGTCCTCACCGCTTACCGAACTCAGATGAAGGAAGCCCATATGCCCCTCTCCGAATGTCTTCAGCAGCGTTCCGTCGGCGGCATAGACCTCGAACAGCGGCAGTTTGTTCTCCTGGATATCCGAGTTAACCACCGAAACGATGTAGGCAGGCGTCTCGGGGTCATCTCCGAAATCGAACGTAATGTCATTGTAGCCCTCGAACATGCCGAGGCCATAGGAACGCATTGTGAAACCGCTCTCAGGCTCCGCGCAGTCGATGGAGGTTGTGGTCTGCAGCGTGAGCTCACTGTCGTAGGGGCCTTTCTTGTAGAGGTCGATCAGATATTTGTTGTCCTCGGAGAGCTTGCTGCTCATGAAATTTAACGGCTCCTCGAAGAATGTCTTCTCATAACGGGCCACGGTGGCATAGAGAGTGCGACCCTTCAAGTTAATCATCACCGGCATTCCCTCATTCTCACCGTCAGACATGACATAGACCATGTCGACAGGAATTCTTTTCAGCAATGTGGCCGTGGGTGATGAATAGGATGCCTTTGTGTAGATGTCGAAGTTATAGATTATCGAATCCTCGGTGTCCTCCTCGCCCGAGAAGAACTCCATGAAGAAATCCTCGCTCCCGGCGTCTGCGGCATTGTTGACGGCCACGGTATAGTAGCCGTCCATGGTCAGCACCTGCTCGGCCGGGGTCTCGGGGCCCCTCAGCGAGAACACGTAGGTAAACGGAATCGCCCCGTATTCGCCCTCCGGCTTGATGTTGGCCATGACCATCACCTCGTAATTGTCGTCTGTGTTGAAGAACTTGCGGCTCACGCATGGACCGAAGGCCACATTCGAGCACAACTCGAAGCCCTCGGGCTTCTCGATAGCAGACTCGATGCGTCCGACCTGCTCATACTTATCGTTGTAGATGACAGCCTTGATGCCGGTGATATCGTACCGGGTGTAAGTCTCGTACTGCTCGACTACCGTCTTCTCATAGTCGGTCGTCACGAACCATGTGGTGCCGTCGGGCATGTCGAGATAGGTTACGCTCTCTGATGTGCCGAGCACATGGTCGGCGGTGCTGACGGGAGCGCCAAGGCGCGCGCCGGCCCTGTCGCCAAGCGACTGCCACTTCTGCTGCTCGGCCTTGGAGCGTGGAGCCCAGCGGAAAGCCTCCGAGGGCGACTGATGGGACTCGCGCCACTGGGCGGGAGTCATGTGGGTCGCGGAAACACTTGGCAACGCCATGAGAATAGCCGCTCCCAATAGGGTAAAGTTGCGTTTCATATTGAAATTGTTGGTTGTTGGTTGTTGTTTAAGTGCCGATGCGAGATGCCATGGAGAAGGACCCGGTTAAGCGTCAGTCGCCATAAAAGACAAAATGCCGTCAAGGCTAATCGCATCTTGTTTACAAAAGTAGAAAAAAAAACTTATATTTTTTGCAAACCACACGTTAATAAAAGTTAAAGTCTTATAAACTGCGGCGATTTGACCGCACAAGTTATCAATAAAAGGAACACGAGATATACATTTTACGGTAATGTGCAGTGATATTTGCAGTGATAAGGTGAAAAAATTTGGAAAAGAGGAAATAAATTCGTAACTTTGCAGCCTGAAAGCCGCATACCTTCGCAGCAAAGACTGAGAAAGCGATGCGGCACACGACCAAAGGAGAGATGGCAGAGTGGTCGATTGCGGCGGTCTTGAAAACCGTTGAGGGTCACACCTCCGGGGGTTCGAATCCCTCTCTCTCCGCAAGAAAGCCTGATTATCAGGCTTTTGTTGTATCTACACCCAATTTTACACCCAAATCCTGTAAAGTTGGGTGTTTTTATGTATTCTTAACTGTGCAAGCTGGTCAAAAAGAAACTGCTTTAACTTTTGCAGCATAATTCGGCGTCCCCTTGCTCTTGCACCTACTTCTTTTTTTTGCCCAGCCCTCTATATATTGGTTTAGGTTTAGTCGGGCATATATAAAGCCCGAACCAAACCAAATGGATGTGAGGTAAAGCCAAATTGTGGCATAACGAGGACTTTGAGCGAAGATAATCAGGCGAGTATAGCCGGAGAGTCGGCGATTTTTAGTAATTTTGCAGTCGGAAAAGACTATGCAGATGAAAGCGATCAATGGTTTCTTCATACAAGACGACGAGGTCAGACTCCACGAAGAGTTTGACGGTGGCTGTGTGTGCGAAGTTCCAGAGAGAGTTGACGGGTCGCTTTGCTCAGACGATGCCAATGATGCTTGTGGCTTCGATATTGTTCGGGGAAGAATCGGGGTTATTATGTGTGCTGCGGTGCTGATGCTTTTCTCGTGGCTCATGGTTTCCTGCTCCGAATCCAAAGAACAGGAAGCGTTGAATCGTGTCGAATCGTTGATTGAGGTACATCCGGATTCGGCCCTGACATTACTTCGTGGAGTGGATAAGGCTTCGCTTAGCTCGGATAAGGAGCGTGCCCGGTACGCACTCCTTATGTCTATGGCTCTTGACAAGAACTATATCGACACAACTACCTTTGATGTTCTTCAGCCGGCAATTGACTATTATCTCGATAAAGACAAGGGCACGCCAAATGATAAGCTTAGGACTTACTATTATCAGGGACGCATATTTCAAAATCAGGGAGATCGGGATAATGCCCTTAATTCTTTTGTCAAAGGTCTCGATATGTCATCAGAAAGTAATGATTCATTAACCGTAGCAAGAACTTTTGTTGCATCAGGGGGAATCTACGAAGAATTTTACGATTTTGACAGCTATACAACAAGCTACTTAAAGGCAGCCATAATATATAAAGATTTATCTCTTAAGTGGAATGAATTTGATTGTCTGCTTAACGCTCTGAATGGAGCCATATTATTAGGGAATAAACCTAAAGGAGATAGTATAATGGCTTTATGTAATGGTTTCGGTGATTTAGACAATGAACAGAAACTTTCACTGCCAGGATATAGACTATCTCATGCTTTGAAATTTGAAGATATATCTAAAATTAAACAATTGATTGAATATCAAGAAGGCAATTACAACCTTGACACCAATGGCCTACTCAACTTAGCCACGGCGTACTATAAATTAGGGGATTATGTTAAAGCAAAAAATCTACTTAATCACATCAACAATAACAGTCCTGAGTATGACATCCTCAAGTATCAGGCAATATTAGTCCCCGTTCTTGAAAATATGGGTGATTACAAAGGGGCCCTGACTGTATATAAGGAATTCAGTCATTCGATAGATTCAATAAATACATTTAAATTCGACCAAAAAACTCAAACTATCGAAGAGAAACATAAATTAGAACTTAAGGCTCAATATGATGCCCGACAGAAGGATAGGATAATTTGGGGATGCGTTGGGCTGGCAATGCTGCTGTGTATTGTGGTACTAATTTATTTCCTACATGTCAAGCGGTTGAAAGTAGAACATACTAACGACCTATTGAAGATACAGAACTTGCAGAATAACCTTTTTGAAAGAGATAAGCGGCAGGAAGAGGTATCTGGCAAGATTGAGAGCTTGTTTAGCACACGTTTCAAACTGCTTGACGGTTTGGCATCATCTTATTTTGAGTGCAAGGAAACCGGGCAAGAACAAAAACGCATCTACTCTGAGGTCAAGAACTCGCTAAGTGATTTCAGTTCCGATGCAACCACACAGGAATTGATTGATGTGGTCAATGGATATAAGAATGGGTTGATGGACAATTTTAAGTCTGATTATCCCAAGTTGTCGGCATCACAATGTCGCCTCGCTCTTTATCTATTCTGCGGATTCTCGTTGCCGTCAATCAGCATATTTATCGGCACTGACCTGCGTAACCTATATGTCTATAAATCCCGTCTGAAATCCGTAATTGCCAAGGGCGATACGTCTCGAAAAGAGGAATACCTCAAATATTTCGCCTGACAAGGAGTCTTGTTAGGCAATGTTAGATTTTATTTATTGCAACATCTGAATATCAACGCCTTACATTGACGGATGTAAGGTACTGTAGTTTGTAGTCCGGCGCATTGGGAGTAATTTTGCATCGTAAATCAAAACCAAATTGTATGATGCAATCGCTCAAATATGGACTGGTTACGACTGCCAGATATATTATTCTCCTGACAGTCTTGTTTACCCTGACAGCATGGATCGAAGGAGGCGGGATGAGCTACTTTTACGGTCTTGCCACTCCTTTCTATATCGTGCTGACGGCAATAGGTGGCATTGTCGCTTTCCTTGCCGGTTTCTGCTTCCCTCTTATCTTTTCACGCATAGTCGATGATTACACTGCGGAGTATCCTGATGTGCCTGAAAAGTATGTCGTCCAGATATGCCGAGGGAAACTGTTTAAACGGTATTCCTATAACCTTGCCGTGGGATGCTTCCTTGCGGGACTGCTAATCTGTCTTGGTAAAAAGCCCCCGATTATCGTATGGTTTCTAATCTCAGTCGGCATAATCTTCGGAGTCGCATATCTCAACTATCGTCGAAAATATATAAATCTATAATCTCGAAAACAGGTAATCGCCATTGTAATCGTACCCATTTGGGTATGGCAAGGAAATTTCAGCGGCTGTAACTTTGCACCAGAAATCATAAAACTAACATTGATATGAAATCACTAATCACATTCATCTTCGCTTTTCTCTGTGCGGAAAACGTATTGGCACAAGAGGTATCGCCGGATACAATTTCCGCTAAGGAATTGGGCGAAATTGTGGTCGTAGCACAGAATCAGCGCACAAATTCAACGTCCTCGACATACATTCCCATGAAGCGGCAGAAGGACTCAGCCACAGACGCAATCTCTCTTCTCAGCCAAATGGCAATCCCGCAGCTTGAGGTACAGCCAGGCAACTTTAACGTAAAAAACATATCCGGGCAAAATGTAGCCATTTATATCAACTATGTTGCTGCTTCCGAACAGGATCTTATAGGCTTACGTCCAACCGATGTTAAGAAAGTCGAGTATCTTATATATCCACAGGACCCTCGCTTCAAAGGTGCTCAATATGTCGTAAACTTCATTTTGCAGAAATACGAATGGGGTGGCTATACAAAAATCACAGGGAACAAGTGGTTCGGTGTAAATTATACCGAAGGAGCCGTTTTCTCAAAGTTTGCATATAAATCAATGACATTTGATTTGTTCGCCAACGAGAAATATCTAACGAACCGACATAATGGAACGGAATCCAGTGAGACGTTCAAATTCACAGACATTTTTAACAAGGGAGAACAGACTGTCAAGCGATTCACAACCCCGCTATCCTCGCTTTATCGCAACAACAGTAACGATATTGCTTTCCGGGCTTTATATTCTAAAGAACGCATTCAAATATCTAACAAGTTGTCGTTCAATATTACATCAACTCCACGTAATGAATTGGAAACCAAGATGTCATACAACGATAATTTTCTTCCAACATCAACGGCTTCCACATTTGCATCAAGTCATAGCTGGGGCCTTAATTACGATTTTGAAGCGTATACTGCTTTTAGCGATAAGATAGCTTTTAATGTTGAAGCTCAATATCTATATGGGCGCAATAAACAAAACTCCCAATATAAAAATGATAATTTAGCTATTATCAACGATGCAAGAGAAGACAATCATCAAGTGCGTATTATTCCCAATCTTGTGTGGAATCCAAATCAGCATCACAGCATTATGCCTTTAGTGGCTGGAGAATACTATCGTTCATCGATTCAATATTTCGGAAGTTCACCCTCTCAGCAGAAATATGATGTTTGGGGACTCGTAGGAGGTGTGAGATATACTTTTATTCAACCTAAGTGGACGGCCGGGACATTATTTACATGGGTTTATGCTAACACCAATTTAACCGGGACAAAAATAACGGACAATTATCCGCAGGGAAATGTTTTTGGAACTTATTCGCCTAATGACAAAAATCAGTTCGAACTAATGTGGGCATTTGGCAAGCAGATTCCAAGCACATATCAGAAAAGTCCTAATATGCTTCAACAGGATGAACTCATGTGGTATTCCGGGAATCCAGGACTCGATAATTATTGGAACCACCACATAGGATTACAGTATCTATGGCTGCCTGATAATAAATGGCAACTGGCTGCTGATACCTATTATTACACGGAACGTGACAGGGTGGTCACTTCTTATAGCCCTGTCGCTCCGAATGGTACTATGTTACGTAAATATACCAACGGAGGCAATTACGATGTAATAATGGCCGGATTAAGCGGGACTGCCAAGTTCTTTGGAGGTAAGTTAATAGCGAAAGTGCGTCCTCAATACTGGCATAGGAATATCTCGGGAGCTTACAATATCTCACTGAACGAAATAACTTGCTCAGCCCAACTCACTTGGTATTTTGGCAACTTCTATCTCTTCGGCTGGTATATGACGCCAAGCACTTATATTCCCGATGAATCCGGGATGAAAGCACATACCCCTTCAAGTTATCAAGTGCAATTAGGCTGGGGTAAAGGAGCTTGGAGATTATCCGCAACCGCCCATAACTTCCTCCGTTCATCATGGGAAACCAATCGGCAGGAGCTTAATAGTACTTACTATAATTTTGACCGACGAGAATATGGGACTGGTCAGCACATGCGGTTTTCAGTTTCTGCCACATACACTTTTGGATACGGAAAGAAGGTTGATCGCAGTAATGAAGTGAGCGGTTCAGGTTCTGCGGAGAGCGCAATTTTGAAATAAAAAACAGCTTAATCATACATAGACAAAGACAGGCAACCTCGGAAGTGATTGTCGAGGTTGTCTGTCTTTGAGTTAGCAGGGTTTATTCGTAGCCTTCGGGTAATTCCGGCTTGGCGTCTTCGGGGATATTGGGGCTGGCTCTCATATTCTTAATGGCTTGGATTTCGCCGGGTGTCAGGCGAGTTTTGCTTTGATGAGGCAAGGGGAGGCGGTCAGTATTGGTTCCCTTCGGCTTGGGCTGCTCTTTTTTCTGTTTCGGCGGCTTCGGTTTCCAGTCATCGTGAGGGTGGAAGAAGGGTGAAGGCTTTTTATCTTTTTCGCGCTCCACGATAGTTGTCTGCCAACTTTCGCGCTTTTCATTCGTGCCGGAGATTATTTCATTCTCCATTGTTTCGATGGGTGCGGTGTCTTTCATCATCGAGCGTACGGCACGATACAGCCATTCAACGCGAATCAACCCGTTGCGTTCCTGCCGCATTTCATAATACAGCCAGCCGAAGAGAGCAGAGAGGTTGAAGAATATCATCAGCATGATAAGCAGCCAACGGTTTGTCTTGCGTACCTTGTCGTTCTGATTGCGGGTTTTGAGTTCCACCTTTATCTCCCGCAATGTGCCGTGGATGCTCGCTGCATCTTTGAAGGATATTCCGGGGGATTTTATTACTCCAGTGAGGAGCGCGTCACGCACGGAATTTTCGATTTTCGGAGAAAGTTCGCTGATGACATTGCGGGCTTCATTCTCCGCCGCCTCCTTCGCCGCCTTTTCAGCGACAGACTGAATATCCGGCTTGGGCATTGCGGCAAATGCTGTCTGAATATCGGCCAGCCCCTGCATTACGAGCGCGACGGTACCGTTCAGCGTCTGTATCATTCCTGTCAGAGCCTTTATGTCGCCACTCTTGGCGAGGTTGTCAGGCAGATTGACCTCTATCGGTTCTTGCGGCAGTGGCTCCGTCAGTGGAGGAAACAAGGGCTGCTGTGCCGGAATATTGCCAATCTGTTCTTTGACCTCGGTAAACTTCTCGGAGAGAGTATTTTCAAGACGCGCCAACTGGCGGCGCAGTATCTCGATGTCGGCGTTCTCACACTGTACGCCTTGAACTTCATCTTTCTTTGCCATGACTATTATCTTTTGATTCCACGATTAGGTTTCTTTTTCTTGGGATGCGCAAGTTCCCATGCCAGGCGTTCTTCCTCCGGATCGTATGCGGGGCCGGGCTGGAACAGTCCCCCTATGAATTGCCCGACGCTCTCTCCTATGTCCGCCGCCATTCCTGCTGCGGTGGCAGCCGTAGCCTTGACAGCCCGCATTGCCTCATCGGAAATTGACGATGCACCGGACTGCGGGGATTTGGGCTGCACTGTTGCCTTTTTAGGAGCTGACTGACGGTTGGCTTGTGAGAAATAACGGTCGAGATTCCTGAA
This sequence comes from Muribaculaceae bacterium, assembly GCA_014867205.1. Taxonomy (GTDB): domain Bacteria; phylum Bacteroidota; class Bacteroidia; order Bacteroidales; family Muribaculaceae; genus Lepagella. The sequence goes on from WGUO01000011.1 coordinate 73,344, forward strand.
CTTGAAAGCCTCGCCGACATCAGAGCCTTTGACTTTATAGTCGCCCATCTGAAAGGATATGCCCTGCATTTCGTTGGTGCCACGGCGATATTTCGGAATGATGTGGATATTCTTCCGTGCCAACAGAGCTGCAAAAGTGTTCCAGTTGCGGGCATTGCGCAGAGCCTCGGTAGCGGCAATTCTAATCTCGGCTTTCGCCCTTTCAAGACCGTGGAGTTTCTCCATATCGGGAGTTTCCTGCTTTGGAAGTGCGAGGCGGTAACGCTTCGTCAGTGCCTCGCAGACGCGTTTGTTCCGGTATCGGTTGCGCCCCGATTCCATGCGCTTGCCGTTGTCGCCGACCATATTGAACACGATATGGCAGTGAGGTTTGTCGGTCTCATAATGACGGACTATGAGCCACTGCGTCTTGTCAAGACCCATCATCTTGATGTAGTCAAGGGCGATTTTAAGCATCTTTTCATCGCTCAACTTGGGCTTGTCATCGGCGGCAAAAGACAATGTTATGTGTCCGGCTGGGTTGCCGATTCTCCGGTTCTGCATTGCCTGAGCCTCGAAGCTCGCCACTATCTGATTGCGCTTTTCGCCCATCAGACCACGGCTGCCGAGTATCTTCCAAGTGTCGGATGTAAAGATTTTCTTGTCGTGTTTTTCGCGGGTTACATAATCGACTTTTGAGCCGAATGACCCTCCTTTGAGTATTTTTCCTATCATGTTTTCATACGGTTTTTGAGTTTGAGAACATAGGCGGCGATGCGGTCAACAAGGTTTTCAGCCTTGTCCGCCGCGCCGTGATAGCCCTCGGCATTGGCTTGATGGGCTATCTGGTTGAGATTCGGGCCGAGCTTTTTCAGCTCGTGAAGGAGCATCTTTTCCTCGTCGGAGAGTACGCCGGTGACCTCGGCGTTCAATGCTCCCTCCCTCACATATTCAGCCCGGCTCAAACCGGCGCGGGATGCCTTGATGTCTATGATGTCGAACTGAGAATCGCTGAAACGTACCGTCACAGTGTTGCTCTTCTTCGCCTGTCCGAGAGGCGGTCTTCCGGTTGATTTCTTCATTGGAAAATCGGTGTTGTTGGTGTACTTATTGCACCGGATCGAGCGACCATCGGGAGGCAGGCAACAACCGCCCGGACGGGCTGTTGTTGCCCCTTTTGAGGAACTCAAAAGGTATCTTGCCTTTCCAATCCTAAAGACGCTATTGGATATCGGGCGAAGCCATCCCTCCGGGACTTGCCGCCTCCCGATTTAGCCGCTAATCCGATGCCCTTCCTATCTCAGAGTTTGCGCCAGATTTCGATGTCCGAGGAGTAGGCTCTCAGGTGGTCGGCAAGGACAGCGTTGATGTAGCTGGCGACGGTGGTGCCACGCTCGCCGAGGATGCGGCCGATGCGTTCAAGCTGCTCCCAGATATCGTCCTCGATGTTGACCGGATGGCGATTCACCACCTTTGCCGGAGTGAGGAACGTAGCCTTGAACTCGGCGAAGTCCGATTTGCGCTGTTGCTTGCCGATACGCTGTTGCTTCGACGGCTCGGTCGTGGCGGTTACGGCTGTTGCATTGTATGCTGTCTGCTCGTTGCCAAACAGATTGTCCACCTTGGCAGATGTGGTGCTGTTAACAGTGTTGTCGCTGTTAACTGTGGAAGTGGGGTTGATTGAATTAGTTGAGTTATCGGGTTGCATAATAATTTGTGGGTTAGAGGTTGATACTTTGGATTTGGTTGCATCGGTCAATTCGGTTGACTTCGGTGCGGTGGGGTTATTTGTTTTCATTGGAAAGTGTGTTTTTGGTGAAACTTTGATTTGTGAGATACTCATTCAAGTCGTTGAACTCGGAGTATAGTATGGAGCGGTCAATTACGGTTGAACCATATATGGCTGTCAACTCGGTGAGTGCTGTTCGTCCGGCAGTGTCGTTGTCAAGATAGCAGTTGATAGAGGTGTAGCCTTTGAGATATGGCACAGCCTTGTTGACATTGACAACCGAGTTGAGTATGATTGCATCGGCTCCGCTGATTATGCCGAGTGTGAGCGCAGAGAGATAATCAATAAATCCCTCGAACATGGCACACTCTGTTGACGGGCCATCTCTCGCCCACGGCAGATATGAGATGTCCTTGCGTCCCCGGCAACCTTTGAAATAGCGGTTGCGCAGTTCCCAACCACCGCTGACATTCTCAAATGCCATAGCAAAATAAAATCTACCGTTGACGCAGTAATGTGCCTCCTTGCATTTCGCCTTGGCGATGTGTATCGGGATACCACGCTCTTGAAGGTAAGCGACAAGTGCGCGGTGTTTCAGTGGCACTACCTCAAACCGCTCCATACTCGGTGCAGAGTGCCGCTTGGGATAAGAGGAAGCGACTGTCTGCACCGATGGCACCGGACAACTGGCAGCGATGCAACGCATGAGATAGCGCAGGTCGGTTGACCGATATATCTCGGTTGCAAGGTCAATGATGTTGCCGCCTTTGCCAAGTCCGAAATCATACCAGCAATTGAGCGTGGTTTCCACCTTAAACGACGGCGTATGTTCCCGTCGCAACGGCGACTTATACCATAGCCTCGTTCCTTTTCTCATTGCCGGCTCATGTCCGAGTTGAGACAATAAGGTGGCTAAAGGGATTGATTTAATCTCTTTTATCATGGGTTCTAAAATGTTTGGGTGAGCTGGTTCTTGGTTCAGTTCCTATTATATATGCCCTTTGCTAAACCAAACCAAAATTGTGGTTTTCAATAGTAGAAATCCGGATTGTAGATATACTCGCGGTTCTCATAGCGAATCATGCCTTTGTTGTCAAGAAAGGTCTTTAAGCCCTTGACCTTATTGTTGGAATACGAGTGTCCACAGGCGGCATATCCGGCTTTTAATGCAGCCTCGAAGTTACGGCAACCTTTTATCGGGCCATTGGCGAAAACTACACCCAATGCCTCACGGTGCTGTTCCTCGGTCAACTCCTTGTAGGGATACGGATCTCTGGCTTTCTTGCCCGGTTCGGTGAACACATATCCGCTGGCAATCTCCGGCAATCCGTAGTCGTTCACCCGGAAGGCAAACGGGTCAAACTCTGCGGCGCGAATCATAGCGGCGCATACCTCCGATACGGTATCATCTGTTTTGCTTCGGCTCACCTGAAGGACTGTCTCAGCCTTGTTGTTGAGTTCGGTACCGACGTGACCACGGGCGTTGTCGTCGCTCTTGTTGAGGTGCAGAACGGTGTGGATATGTATCTGAAATTTGTCAGTCCACTCCATCAGCTTCCCGATAAGGTCGGTCGATTCCTTGGCGCAGTTGATGTCATACATCAGGTCGCGCACACCGTCTATGATTACAAGCCCAACGCCCGGAGTGTTGATTATAGCCTGTTCTATGACTTCAAGCCGCAAGGCGGGTGTAAGCTGACGCAAGGCGGCAAATTTCAGATTCTCCGGGTGTGTGTCGGTCGGCAGTTTCGCCAATCGCAGAGCGCGCTCCATGACCTTTTGGCAATGGTATGGACTTTGCTCGGTGTCGAAATAGAGGATTGTGCGCTTGTCGTCGGGAAACTCGGCGGTATAGCCCAACACCTTACCGTTCACGAGCGATGCCCCGACAATGGCAGCGACATTGAATGTCTTTTTGCTCTTTGCCTTACCAGTCGAAGCCGAGAAGTTTCCGAGAGTGCCGATAACGCTGCCATTGGCATACAGTACCTCCGGCGCAGTCTGAATTTCATCAGTGATTCTCAACTGCTTTTCCTCCCAAAGTCGAAGGATGTCCTCTTTCACTTCTTGCATCGTCGACCTCCTTTTCTTTGGGCATTGTGTTCCTGTACGAGTGCGAGAGCCTTCTGCCTGTCAATGACAATGGTGCGCTCATTCTGAATGATAGCCCCGTCAATGACACCGCTTTTCTTGAGACGCTGGGCAGTGGGCTTGCTGCACCCAAATATCTCACAGATACCGGAAATGCCATAGGCGTATCTTTGCCCGTCGGAAAAGTCGTTGACCGTTGCCGCCTGTGCCTCCGGCTGACGGCGGTCTTTGAGAGCCTCGGCCATAAGAGTTAGAAACTGTGCCCCTGTCATAAGGCCCAGAGGCAGGCCTAAAATGCTGGATAACTCCATACGCAAATCGGTTTTGGTTTGACATTCCCTTCAGTCGGAAAGCTCCGAAAAAAGGCATCGGGAAGTGTTCCTCGACAATGCAAAGTTAACACCTGATTTGAGTGGTATCCGAGTGGTAAAAATTAGAAAAATACGGTCAAAAACAAAAATTTTTCATAGCGAAAATAATGTCTGTTTTTCAGCGAATTAAAGCCGATATTAGACGGAAAAATGCAGGGTGGTAGCAGATTTTTTGAGTGGTAAACGGGTGGTAGCTCACTACCACTCATAGACTATCACAGCCGATTATGAAGCCTCATAACAGAAAAAACCCTGCCGAAGCAGAGCTTTTCTATGATGTCTTTTGAGGTGCAAATATTGCACCTCAAAGATTGTCGAGTATTACGGAAGGAGGGGTCTCCATTTGTGAGAATGCAAACAGTTTCTTGCCGAGGTCTTTTATCGAAGCGCCGATATGATAAAGCGTATTGTCGATTATCAGGAATCTATCATGGATATTAGGAGCTGTGCGTACATTTATAGGTGCGTATTGGTCGTTGTGTCGTTCTATATCCAGACGTAGGTTGTCATCAATTCTCTTAGTGTATATCGTAGCGAGTACATCTCTGTTGCGTTTATTCAGCAATGTCAGGACAGTCTCATCAATATAATTGTCAATAAGAATGATGCGTTTATTGGCACGTTTTATCAGGTCGCATACGAAAACGTATGCGTCGAATATCTGACCATCGAAAAGGACACCCTCTCGTGGGGGCAATGATGTTTTAAGGAAAAAGTCAACCTTACCGGAAAGCTCTCTTATTTGTTGGTCATGTTCCGAAAGACGATGGTCAATACGGCTTTCCATATACAAAAGCCTCTGATTTACGCTGTAGCCTTTAAAAAGGTATTCTTTCAGAACCTTGTTGGCCCATTGTCTGAATTGAATGCCACGTTTGGATTTTACACGATATCCGACAGAAAGTATGACATCGAGGTTGTAATATTCTATGTTGCGAGTTACCCTGCGATTTCCCTCAATTTGAACTGTCGCAAAATTTGCGATAGTTGAAAGGCCATCCAGTTCCTCTTTAAGTGCATTGTTGATATGCTTACCGATAGTTTTTACATCCCTATCAAACAATAATGCAATCTGGTTTCGATTAAGCCAGACTGTTTCATTCTCCACTCTGACATCCAATGACAGAGTAGAATCAGGCTGATAAAGAATAATTTCATTCTCCGTATCAGACTGTGAATTGTTAATGTTGTTTTCTATTTCGTTCATTGGTGTCTCAGTTTCAAGTGCAAAGTTACAAAAAATAATCGGCAAATCAGCGTTTTACAGCGTAATTCATTGACTTGCCGATTAGATTTTCATAAGTCTGCTCAGGAGGCTTTTGCAAGCTCGTCGAAGTTCTCTATAAGCTCTTCAATCTTTTCCCTGAATGCGACTGTGCGCGGATTCTCGCTGTCTTCTGCCTCCTTGTATTTTGAGTTATATGCCTTATAACTCAATCCGAGGTGCTGGCAGATGGTCTTCCGCCAGTTGAGCTGGAGGTCTGTCTGAACAAGATTGCCTACGACATTGATGAAGTAATAGACGCGGTTCTTCTCACCCTCTCTGATTTTAAGCCTCCTGTCACAGTCAAGAAGGTTGAGTATGGCATAGAGGTCATGCGGGTCTATGCTGTGGAACTGTTCACACACGAAGTTCTCGTGAATGTATTGGATATGCCCCAGCGAGAAATATTCATGTTTCCTCTCCCCGGCTTTCTGTGCGGCTTCTTCGTCTGTTGTCACATCCTCTCCTGTATAAAATATGTCGTGAAGATTTACGCAGGTGATATTTTCCTTCTCTACGATATCATCGTCATCGGTCGACCACTCGAAAGCCTTGATTCCGTATTTCTTCATATAGCTGTGCAGGTCTTCGAGAGCTTCCTGAAAATTATACATATCGAAATTGTGCGCACATCTACGTAAATCACGGAAATTGTGGATATACTCAAGACGCTTGATGTCGGTCTCTATCCGAGTGAAGAACTTGTCGAAATCACCGTCAAGAGAAAGGCGTATTGCGTCAATGTCCGCACCGCTGTTAGCTGTCTTATGCAGTCCTACCGAACCCATCGCCAAGGATGTTAGCTCCTTATGGGTTTCCTTATCGTTGATATTCAGTGAATGTCGCAGGATTCCGATTGTCTCGGATATAAGCGCGACATCGAATATCATTGCGATTTCCATACGCGATAGTGTTTCGATATTTGGTTTGATTTTGGCAAGCAGACGCTCGACTTCTGTCGCAAGACTGCGGAGAAGCGTATGATGTTCCTTGCTGCCGGCAAGGGCCCGTATGCTTCTTTCTATGAGTGTCAGTTGGTCGAAGACTATGTCGCACGAACCCATTACGATACAGTCGTCAAATTCCAGAGATTTGTGGACGAGATAGTTTGCGATGATATCATTGGCTCCGTCAAACTTCTCCACGAGAGATTCTACAATTTCTTCAGGGGTCATATTGATATGTTTTTATGTTACGTTGAAACGTGCCATCGCCTCTGCTTTTGTTTTGTCAGCAATGGCGATATACGGCATCATTGATTTGTAGCTACGGTGTCCCGTCCACTTCATTATCACATCCGGGGGAATGTTCAGCGAAAGTGCGGTACAGATGAAGGTGCGTCGCCCAGCGTGTGTGCCTATGAGCTGATGCTTGGGATATACTTCATCCACACGTTCATTACCCTTGTAGTATGTTATGCGGACTGCAGTGTCAATTTCCGCCATCTTGCAAAGCTCCTTGATATAGTCGTTCATCTTCTGGTTTGTCAAGACTGGCAGAGCCTTATTGTCTTTGAACGGTATATCCTTGTACTTGTCAAGAATGGCGCGTGTCATATCGTTCAGTTCGATACGAAGGGAGTGCGCTGTTTTTACGGTCGTGATTGAGATATGATCCTCGTGGACATCACTTCTTTTCAGGTTGAATAGGTCGGAATGTCTGAGTCCGGAGTAACAGCAGAACAGAAAGGCATCGCGTACCCGGTCAAGATGTTCTTTCTTCGCCGGAATCTCATATGTCATGAGCTTCTTCAGTTCATCGGCAGTGAGAAAAATCACTTCCTTGTCGGTCGATTTTAGCTTTGCCTTGAAGCCCATATAGGTAGGGTCGGAGAAATGTTTTTTCTGAAAAGCCCATTTGAGAAACCATTTCAGATAACCGAGCTGCTTGCCGATGGTGGAGTTGCGCATATTCTTGGTATTGCGGAAGAAATCCACAAGATCATTCAGACCGTTCTCGGTCATGTCATCGAAGGAAAGGTTTGCGTTATGCTCGGTAAGATGATTTTTGAGAGCCGCGAATTTCTGATAGGTGGCGGTGGTCCAGTCGTTCATCCTGCCACGCTCCTTTACAAACTCATCGTAGGATTCCCAGAATGATACTCCCGTCGGAACTTCCTTGTTTTCTTCCTCTACCGTCGGCTCCGGCTTCCCCGCAAGATACCACTCGAAACGCTCTTTGAGCTGTTCGGGTGTAGGCATCACATCCTGAACCTCGAAATCCTTGAACACCTCTTGGATTGTCAGCTCATAGTTGCCGAGATTCGCGTTTATGTCGGCAGCAGTGATTTTCTGGCGGTTGGTGTACTTGGCTTTCACTCTCTGCTTTGTGGAATCCCATTTGTCGGCATCTACACGATAGCCGGTAGAGAACTCTATACGGTTGCCGTCGAATGTGAGTCTCATGCGGATGGGCACATTCTCAGTGGCGACAACGCCTTTCTTTTTTCGTTGCTCTAATTTGAAATTTACGGTTCTTTTTATGTTCATATTCAATGGCGTGTAAAATTGTTTGCACCCAAAAGTACACCCAATTTTGGTGACGTCAAAACAGCGTTAACGATTGTTTACATTTCACGCACAATCGCTAAAACGCACAATTACAAACACATGAACCTTTATAATTGTTCACTTACCCGATAATTCCTTTCCCTCTCTCTCCGCCAATAGAGTGTATCAATTTATGATGCACTCTATTTTTGTTTTGAAAACCGTTGAGGGTCACTCATAATCCTTTCGGCGCGGGCTCGAATCCATCTCCGCTCTATTACGTCACGTTTCCAAATGTGCCATAAAAACTTAGATTTGGTAACGTGACGCAGATTATGATACGCGATAAGCAGACATGTCTCTTTCCCCCGGAGCCTATTTTCCTATCTGACAATACGCCATCGTCAAGATAGTTACCATTATTACCTCCAGATACAAAGCGTCAAATAATCTCCATAGTATATATCAACCGGAGGCGGTTACAGTTACAACTGACCGCCTCCGACATCTTTAATAAAATACTTTGTTGCAATTAGTTTTTAATTTTCTTTTCACCATCGACTATATATATTCCAGGGGATAAGACATTCCAATCTTCTTTTGACGCATTAGACTTTATAAGCCTTCCGGTTACATCGTATATCCTATGATTTCTTCCAGCATCGATATCATCAGTAAGAACAAGACCAATTCCATTCGTTTCATCATCTGTGACATTTGTAAACTTGCCCCATACCTCGTGCTTCTTATATGTGGGGACACGTCCTTTCGGGACTATTAGTGTCGCATTATAATTTGAAAAAGAATTCATCTCTACAAATGGCGGCTTCAAAGCCAGTAGTTTTACTTTTCGCAAGGCATTGCACCCGCTGAAGGCGTTGTCTTCAATACCAAGAGTTGTACTCGGTAAAATAATTGATGACAACTTATTACAATCTTGAAATGCATTTGCACCGATATTCTCAAGTTGTATCGGGAAGTCAATCTCTGTAATTAAAGAATTATTAACACAAGCAAAACTTCTTATTGTTCTCACATCACCAGACAGGACTATTTTCGATTTCTTCATTGGTATATAAAACAGGTTTGTCCTTCCCGAGGTATACAGACAATCGCTATACATCTCGAAATGCTTGTTGTCATTATCTATATAGATGGCACTCAAAGATTCACAATTTCCAAATGCACCATTACCAATTGTAGTGACCGCCGGCCCAATGATGATAGACTCTATACGACTTCCATAGAAAGCGAAGTTCCCAATTTCAGTCAGGGTTTCCGGTAATTCTATTTCATTTAGTTCCGTATTTGAGAAGGCAGACTCTCCTATTTTTGTTACCGAGGCCGGAAGAATCACAGATGAAACGTTACAATTGAAAAAAGCCTGGTTTCCAATTTCAGTTACCGTATAATCATTGCCATAGAAACCAATTGTTTCAGGAACTGTTATTTCTCCCCACACATATCCATTATTGTCATTTCCTGTTTCTTTCGGAACAACTGATGCAGTCTTTGTAAGACGATTAATGTCAAAGTATAGATTATTAACCATAACCTGTTTATAATCCTCATCTCCCAAGACCGTTACATAACATTTTGCCGATAGGCCATTAGTTGTGCTAACCTCTATTATCGTTTGCCCTCGTTGAAGCGCCTGTATAACTCCATTTGTGACGGATGCCACCATTGGATTTGAAGATTTCCATGTCAAGGTGGTTCTCGCATCCTCAGGAGTCAACATGGCAGCAAGTGCCTTCTCCTCTCCTTCATTCAATGTCAGTTCGTGTTGACTTAAGATAATATCCACAGGATCGAGATTATCAACCACCTCTATTTCCGCGGACGTGGAACCTATATAATAGCTACCATCATACTTGTGATTTCTTGCATACGCCTTTACGGTAACAGTTGCTTTCCCGACTTTATTCGCGGTCACCTTACCGTTGACTACAGATAGTATGTCTGTAGCCGACGACGAGTAGTCGTAATCGAAATACCCGTTTCCACTGAAACTCTCGTAAGAGCCTTCGAGTGACTTTTGTAGTGTTATCTCATCATTCACAAGCATTTTAGCAGGAACGTTGTACAACGCGACACCGGAAGGAGCGTTTACTTCGATGTAAAAATAAGTATATTGATCATAACCAACGCCATTAAATCCCTTGACCCATTTATGAACGATGCTGGCGTCATTGCCCGAGTATACCTGTGTCATAAGCGCAGGCACATAGGTGCTATAATTGGATTTTAAAAAATCCTCATGCGCTTTTAACTCTACCCCGTGATATCCCGACCATCTTGCGCTTGCAAATGACGGCAACTGGTCGGAATTTTTCGCTGAAACAGCAGCATAATCAGTGATAGTCGCATCATCCATCACGCAGAAACGATAATGGGTATTGTCTATTTGCAATGCTCCCGATGAAAATGGAATGACAAGCGCAAAGATAATAGACAAAACCCTAAACAGATTGTTTAAAGATTGTTTCATGTCTGATAATATCTTCCCTAGCGCCCTCAGCCAAGGAATAACTCATTAAACAAAAAAGCGTGAGAGCCATACTGTCGCCCATTCCACTCGTTGAGGCCCTGGAAAATGCCCGGTATAGTAGAACGAGCAAACATGCAGAAGCCTCACGCGGAATATGCGTAAAACATCAATTGAATCCACTCACGTACATTCAATTGATGAAATAAACATACCTATAAGGCATCTACCATTTGCTCCATTCCTGACTATACCTAAGAAATTTTCCAGATTTCAACGAGTCAGAAAGGTGCGTAGGTAAACGCTTCCTAAAAAGTATTCACACCCGCCCACTCAGCCCATATCGGGCCACTGCGAGCGATATGCACCGCAAATTTAACAATTAAATTCGACTGTGCAAATTTTATGTTAATAAAGTTCGGCGGTTCCCCTTTGTTAAGATTAAGTTGGAACATGAAATCTTCTGGGAATCTCTCAATATTACGTTTCACTGCCTGGTTGAGGACACGTGTTTCAACCCCATATAATCGAGTTAAATCACTGTCCGGCATCACCTGTTGGCCACGAATCACATGCATGAGACTTTCAATCGATAGCAATGAAGAATTATAGCATCCATTGACTTACATCATGCAGACAAATCTTATTAAAAAATATGCGATTTGGCTACGTGATGTAAGATTTTTGTTATCTTTCTATCTTTGACACTTTCGCGACTTTCTTGAGTAGCAGCAGTTTTTTGAGTGGTAAACGGGTGGTAGCTCACTACCACTCATAGACTATCATAGCCGATTAAGACGCATCATAACAGAAAAAGGCCTGTCGAAGCAGAGCCTAATAAGATGTCTTGAAATCACAAATTGTGACTTCAAATATTAGCGAGAATATAGTCCGGGGAAATTTCCAGTTTCGAGAATGCAAAAAGTTTCTTGCCAAGGTCTTTTATGGATGCCCCTATATGATAAAGAGTATCGTCTATGATCAGGAACCGATCATGTATTCTCTCTGCTGTCCTTACTTCTATGGGCGCGTACTGTCGGTTATGCCTGTTGACGCTTTGACGGAATGTGCGGCTTATCTCTGCGGTATATATCAGGGCCGACACATCTGCATTACGATTATCAAGCTGCACTAACACTGATTCATCAACATGTATCGTTTGCCGTCAGCGGCAGTTAGTAAGGATTCCTTACATACTGAAGATTCCTCTAATTCTCCTTCCTTGAATATATTGCGGATATGTAGAGTGATGTTGTTTCTTGTAGTTTGGAACAACTCCGTCATCTGCGCCTGTGTCAGCCATACAGTCTCATTCTCCACTCTGACATCCAATGACAGAGTAGAATCAGGCTGATAAAGGATTATTTCATTCTCTTTATCAGACTGCAAGTTGCTATTGTTATTGTCTATTTCGTTCATTGGTGTTTCAGTTTCAGATGCAAAGTTATCAAAAATATTCGATAAATCAACTGTTTACCGTCTTAATGAACAATTCGCCCGTTGACAACGTGCGAATTTAGCATCTGCATCAGGAGGCTTTTGCAAGCTCATTGAGAGGAGAGTCGATGCTGTGGAACTGGTCACACACGAAGTTCTCATGAATACAAACCAGAATAATGCGTCACGTTTCCAAATCTTATTAAAAAATATGCGATTTGGCTACGTGATGTAAGATTTTTGTTATCTTTCCATCTTTGACACTTTCGCGACCTTCTTGAGTGGCAGCAGTTTTTTGAGTGGTAAACGGGTGGTAGCTCACCACTACTCATAGACTATCACAATCGATCATAGAGCCTCATAAAAGAAAAAGCCCTGCCGAAGCAGAGCCCTTTATGATGTTTGAGGTGCAAATATTGCACCTCAAAGATTGTCGAGTATTACGGAAGGAGGGGTCTCCATTTGTGAGAATGCAAACAGTTTCTTGCCGAGGTCTTTTATCGAAGCGCCGATATGATAAAGCGTATTGTCGATTATCAGGAATCTATCATGGATATTAGGAGCTGTGCGTACATTTATAGGTGCGTATTGGTCGTTGTGTCGTTCTATATCCAGACGTAGGTTGTCATCAATTCTCTTAGTGTATATCGTAGCGAGTACATCTCTGTTGCGTTTATTCAGCAATGTCAGGACAGTCTCATCAATATAATTGTCAATAAGAATGATGCGTTTATTGGCACGTTTTATCAGGTCGCATACGAAAACGTATGCGTCGAATATCTGACCATCGAAAAGGACACCCTCTCGTGGGGGCAATGATGTTTTAAGGAAAAAGTCAACCTTACCGGAAAGCTCTCTTATTTGTTGGTCATGTTCCGAAAGACGATGGTCAATACGGCTTTCCATATACAAAAGCCTCTGATTTACGCTGTAGCCTTTAAAAAGGTATTCTTTCAGAACCTTGTTGGCCCATTGTCTGAATTGAATGCCACGTTTGGATTTTACACGATATCCGACAGAAAGTATGACATCGAGGTTGTAATATTCTATGTTGCGAGTTACCCTGCGATTTCCCTCAATTTGAACTGTCGCAAAATTTGCGATAGTTGAAAGGCCATCCAGTTCCTCTTTAAGTGCATTGTTGATATGCTTACCGATAGTTTTTACATCCCTATCAAACAATAATGCAATCTGGTTTCGATTCAGCCAGACTGTATCATTCTCCACTCTGACATCCAATGACAGAATAGAATCAGGCTGATAAAGGATTATTTCATTCTCTTTATCAGACTGCAAGTTGCTATTGTTATTGTCTATTTCGTTCATTGGTGTCTCGATTTCAAATGCAAAGTTACGAAAAATAATCGGCAACTCAACTGGTTGCGGTGTAATTCGTTGACTTGCCGACTCCATTTTGCTTGCTGTCGCGCGAAGGCAGGTTAAACCAGGGTAACCAGAGTGTTAACAAGATAAACCAGAACCACTGATTTCGCACGCGGAGAAGCAGAGAAGCTGAGGGAAAGCAAGTATTAAGTCAGTGTAATAAGTTATGAAGTGGTAATTGTATTCGTCAGACAAAGTTTAAAAATCAGGAAAAATGCAATTGAAAATAAATTTTTCACGGCTGGTTCAAATGCTGTTCTATATATGTTCATTAGTTTTTCGCAACTACTTAGAGATCTTTGCGAAGAAGGATGTATTATATGGAGAGCTTCAAATTCGGCATAATGGCATCTATCATGGGTTTTGGAACTTCACATTCCCTTGCCAAGAAAGGCCAGCGTGAAGATACTTCGGCAATACGGTCGATTATTTCATTAGCTTCCTTTATATTGTTTCGTTTCGCAAATTCCAAAAGGTCTTGGCGGCCGATGTCGTCAAACTTTCCGTTTATTGACATCTGGTGCTGTGCTGTCCACCCTCCCTTTGGATTATAGGCAAATCCCATGTCGTATGCCGGCGAAAGAGTCCATTTACCTTGTCTGTCCATAAGGAAGGATATGTTCTTGGTATGGTCATCCTGATTGCGGATTACCACATTGAATACCATCCGGCGAAACATTTCCTGCGCCTGTGAATATGGCAGCCGCAGTACCCTCATCACGTTGAACGCCTGCTCGTAAGAGTATGAACGGGGATTGCGATAATCATAATGCGCTATCCCGCAAAGCGTCTGCATGTGGATTTTTCCCCCGTCCTGACGGTCAAAACGCTTGGTTAGAAAATGGGCGCGTCCATTCTCTTCTATCAGACTGCAATCCGACATTTCTATGCCACATTCTTTTACAAGCCTATAGAAGGAGTATTCCAGACGACCGAAATTCTGTGTTTCCCTGAATCCGGCCTCAGCGGTAACTCCATCGAGTTTTATCAGGTAATAGTCAAAGCCTTCCGGGGCTTCAATCTGTCCTGAACGAACTTCCCCGGTCGATGGATTGTAGGCTATGATGGCTTTGGCCCTCTGTCCTCCTGCAGAGGTGCCAAGTCGCACTATTTCGGCTATCGCCGCTTTCTTGTCCTCTTCAAGATTAGCTCCGAACTCTTCCTTTTCCGACAGTGCCTCGCTTGCCACTTCAACAAGGGAATCAAGTTCTATTCTGACATCGGGACCATAGGGCGCATCCATGGCCGGTTCAAACTCCAACGCTCCCATACAGCGTTTTCCAAGAAAACATAGCGTCTCCACAGCGTTCCCGCTGCTACGACCGGTGAGCGCGAGCCAACGATCAAAGAGTGCCCGGCCATAGGTGTCGGGCAATGAATCGGCAAGCATACCGGGAAGTCCCTTGAACGTCTCACGACCTATGTCAGAGAATGAGTATATCCTTCCCTGACGCACAGGCATCAGGATTGGCGAGGGTTCAAGACCTTTGCCTATGAAGCTTTCTGCATACTCGAAATGTGCCAACTGGCGATTGTTGTCCCATCGGAATGTCCCGACGGGTTGGCCATACAGGTTTACTCTTGCTATATCTACCACTCTGATTCCTCGGTATTAGGTTGTGTGTTGGTCTTGTTATTACCACTTGCGCGTTTGCGCTGCTTCTTCTTGCTTGCTTCGACAAACTTGAAATATTCATTGGGACTCATCTCTTCTTCCTTAATGAGTGACGAGAACACATCCAGTTCGCCAAGTATGCGAAGCACGCGCATTAAGGAATCGAAATAGCTTATATCGCCTTTCTCGATTCTCTTTAATGTCGTCAATGAGATTTGCGCCTGTTCCGCGAGCGACACCTGTGTGAAGTCCTGCCGGAGTCGCAGATGCCTTATTTTTTGTCCTAACCGACGGCGGATTTCCCCGTCAGACAATATGTATATATTCTCTTCCATAGTCGCACTTACGTCTATTATAATGCAAATATAACAATAATAGTTCAAACTACGCCTATTTTGCAACACATAATTTTCAACTTAACCAAAGTTTATTGTCAGATTCGCAGTCAATCTGACATCAGTGTGACTATTTCAGATGCAAGTTACGAAAAAACTGTTTAAAGAACAATTCGCCCGCTGTCAACGGGCGAATTTAGTATCTCCTTCAGGAGGCTTTAGCAAGCTCGTCAAAACTCTTCTATCTTTTCCCGATGTATTCTTTGAAGAATTTCTCTATCTCGGCAAAGGGGATGATGTCCTTCTGATCATAGAGGTCCGTGTGGCTTGCGCCGGGAACCACCATGAACAGTTTGTTGTTCTCTTTACCGGGGGTTACCGTGAGTTTCTTGTAGGCGTCGCTACCGAAATAGAACGAGTGTGCCTTCTCTCCATGGAGAATCATGACGGCGTTCTCAATCTCACCGGCACGGCTCATCAGCGGGAAGTTAATCCACGGAATCGGCGATGTGGCGTTGCGTCCACCGTTGGAGTTGAGCGAGCGGGGATGATAGCCGCGCTTGGTCTTGTAGTAATCGTGATAATCACGGAGGAACTGAGGAGCATCATCGGGCAATACATCCGGTACACCGCCGCCGAGTCTCGGGATGCCGTTGATATAGTCCTCAGTGCGCTGGGTAGCTAATTTCTCGCGGATGGCATTGCGGGCTTCCGCACTGTCATCGGCATCGAAATAACCGTTGGCGTTCACCCGGCTCATGTCGTACATCGTGGATGCGAGAGTAGCCTTGATTCGGGGATCTGAGGCCGCTGCGTTGATGGCTATTCCGCCCCAGCCGCAGATGCCTATGATTCCGACTTTCCGGGGGTCAACATCAGGACTGGTAACAAGATAATCGACTGCCGCGCTGAAATCCTCCGTATTGATGTCGGGAGAGGTCATGTAACGGGGAGTGCCGCCGCTCTCGCCTGTGAAAGAGGGGTCGAAGGCGATTGTCAGGAAACCGCGCTCCGCCATCTCCTGTGCATAGAGTCCGGCGGCCTGCTCCTTGACTGCTCCGAAGGGGCCGCATACGGCTATGGCGGGGAGTTTACCTGTCGCGCCTTTGGGCTTATACATATCGGCGGCAAGCGTGATGCCGTAACGGTTGACGAATGTCACCTTGCTGTGGTCAACTTTGTCACTCTTGGGAAATGTCTTGTCCCATTCTTTGGTCAGAGTCAGATTTTCCATATTGTTTCTGCTTTCTTTTGGATTGGAGGCGTAGAGGTCTGTGATTCCTGCTGAAAGAATCAGCAGACCAGCAGCCAGCAATTGCTTTACATTCATATCAGTTAAATTAACGTCTTCAATACCAGTCATGTTTCTCACGGCGTTCAAGAGCGTCGATGCGGCCCATCTCTTCAGGAGTCAGCTCAAAGTCAAAGATAGAGATATTCTCTTTCTGATGGTCGGGGTTACTTGACCCGGGGATTACCACCACGCCGTTCTGAAGGTCCCAGCGGAGTATGGTCTGCACCAGCGATTTCCCATGTCTGCGAGCAATATCCATGATTACCGGCTCTTTCATCAGCTCAGAGTTGAAGCCACGGCCTCCGAGCGGATACCATGCCTCAACCACTATTCCGTTGTCATGAAGATATTCTATCACTGCCTTATCCTGATAATAAGGGTGAATCTCGTTCTGGTCAAGCACCGGCTTGATGCTTACTTTCGGCAGAAACTCCGACATCTCCTTGATATAATAGTTGGAAACGCCGAGGGAGCGGATTTTGCCTTCCTTTACATAACGCTCCATAATCCTGTAGGCTTCCACATCGTGTGAGCCGGGGTGATGGAGCAGCATGAGGTCGATGTAGCCTATATCGAGTTTGCGTAGGCATTTCTCTATATTCCTCTCGGCATCGGCAAACTCATTGGGATAAAGTTTTGTGGTCACGAACACATCCTCGCGTTTAATGAGACCTTCTTCTATAGCCTGACGTATCGCCTGTCCGACTTCTTCCTCATTGCCGTAGAAACTTGCTGTGTCAAACTTGCGGTATCCGAGTCTGATTGCGGATAATATCGCGTTCACACATTTATCGCCGTGAAGACTATAGGTACCGAGACCTACAATCGGCATATCATATCCGCTGCTGAGTTTTATAACGGGAGGATTCCCGTTTGTCCCTTTAGAGAGGTCAAACCGGCCTTTTTCACTCAATACGGGCTGAACCAGATCCTGTTCCCCCTTTTTGATGTTGTCATCTGAATGGTTACAGGCACTTGCTGTCATTGCCATGATCAATGATATTATGAGGTTTATGATTTTCATATTTTTATGATTTGTGCAAGCCTAAACTGATAAAATAGGTTGATAA
>WGUO01000012.1 GCA_014867205.1 Muribaculaceae bacterium
TGAACCGAATTTATTTAATTTTTAACCACGTCCATTTTTAGTGGACAGTAGTGATGGATTATAAATAAACAATAATCCATCATTCTGTTATTGTCATTTTCTAAGCCTTATTACGCATCCAATGGGCCACGTCCCAGTATGCCTGCAATTCCTTCATTTCAGTCTTGGCGCATGATGCTGGTTTTCAATGAAAAATGTAGTGCCGCCGATATGATGCGGAGACAGATACACACGAACAGGAACACAGACGCCTGCCATTGGCGACTGAAATGAGTTGGCGGCGAGTTGTGTTCAGATTTGTGTTCAAGGCAAAAGAAAAAGCAGCTACGATTCGATTCGTAACTGCTTGATTTCTAAATTGTGGTCCCACTTGGGCAATGGGGCTAAAATTAAGTATCGTGATTTTCAGACATTTAATCCGGGTGTAGAGATGGGTCGTTCCCGATTACTGCTCCTACAGATTTCAATGTTCTTCCGCCATGTGGGACATGACTGAGGGCAAAATTACGACTTTTTCGCTATTTACACAACGCATAGGATGTTAAATCAGATGGGAATATTGTTAAAAAATCCTTGGATTATATTCCTTCTGTCACAACCCACTCGCCGGCTTTGGTTGAACCTTTACGGTAGAGGGTTCCAGTTTGTTGCAGTCGATTTGTAATCTTTTGGACTCCTCTTTTTGTCATGTTCAGGAAGCCGGCAATCCTATCCAGAGTTAATCTGGAGTCTGATTTCAGCAACATTAATACCTTTTGATCTGATGAACTTCTGATGAACTCTGGTGAACTCAATAGTGAGGTCAGCGTATCTTCCAGTGAACCTTTATTGGATTTCTGATGAACTGAATCGTGTTCTCCATCACTTTCCGGTGAATTTTTCAGACCATCGCCCATTTCTCCCTTACTTTCTTGGGTATCGCTCACCTCAATAAGGTCTTCTGGATTTCCATAAAGCAATTTCATTGCCTCAATGTCGGGCTGGTGTCCCTCAAACCCAAGAGTGAGCGTTGTACGGTCAACGCCACCTGAGGTTGTCACTTCCAACTTGGGTTCGCAGTGATATACACTCTGCCACGTCTTGAATATTCCCTGAAGCCCGCTTCCGGCACGCTCACCGTATTCCACCATCGCAAGCATCTTCATCATCACTCCGTTGCGGGGATCGGATGCGCTGTCCTGCAAAGCCTCGGTCAATGACACACGCATACTGCCGGGATTGGCGAACTTAAAGCCTTCTGCACTTTTCTGAACCACTACGCCGCGCCTTCCATAGAAGTCAGCGTTGGAGAGCATATTGACAGTAGCCTCGCGCACAGTCTTGTGTAAAGGTGTATCTTCATCCCTGAAATTACCTTTGAACATGAACGGCACTTTCAGGTCAGACTGCAATTTCGGTATAACCCTCAGAATGAAGTCGAACACATTGCCACTCCAATCTCCCGATTGGGACGTGATGCGGTCAGTCCAGCGGGCATAGATGCCGTTGGTGCGGTTCTCCTGATAATCGAGGAAATAATTCGGAAAGACAGCTGTAATCTCATATTCATATCCGAACATAAGTAGGCCGGCAACGGTCGGGTGAAACTTACCGGTATCCTTGTCTTCCCTGACAGCACCGATACGACGCATAAACATGGCGTCATCCTCCTTGTTCCATAGATGGTTCTGACGCACAAGTTTAAAAATATTACGGTATGACCTGACAGTATCCTGACAGAATACAGACACATCGATATCGGTAAGTAACTTGTTATCATCAGTCACAAGCGCCGAGTCCCTTATCATCAGCGATACCTCTTCGAGCGAACAGTGATAGTCTCCTTCAAAATTCCGGCGATATGTTCCTGTTCGTGGGTCAGAACCGACATACACAGGCCGGGATGTGCGCTCTGCGCGGGGCACATTAATCACAATCACATCCTTGCCTTCGAGTTTTTCCGGTACAGCCATACTGTCGGTCAAAATATTGCTGCTCACCTTCTGACGGTTGTTGACTGTATTCCAGAAATCCTTCATCAACTTATGAACATCATCAAGTCCTTCGACATAAAGAGACCCGTCTTTGGCGTTTTCCTTTACTCCAAGCACAATCACACCGCCCTCGCTATTGGCAAAGGCTGAATACGATTCCCACAAAGAGTTGGGCAGACCGCCACGTGCCGACTTGACTTCAAGCCGCGAACTCTCTTTATATGTTGTCAGCAATTCGAGGCTGAAAGATTCCGGAGTCTCCATGTTCAACACTGTAATAAGTGCAAATTTACGAAAATTTACTGAGATACAGGCTGCTTAAGTGCGATAAAAACAACACAATTCTACCAAAAACAGAATAACGACACACTGGAAAGCGGCAAGAGGCTCGCCTGTCTTCATTGTTGGCGGCGGTTATGCCGTCAAAAGGTGACGGTTCGAGCACTGGCACCTTTCGACGGCATCGCGCCTATGGGCAACAGCGGAAATAACATTCGCGAGTGAGCCGAAAGCGCAAGTCGGCGAAGCCGGTGCGCGGTGCGAAGCATTCGGACTCACCGCAACACCGAGAACCGGCAACGCCTCCGAGGATTGGCAACGGCTTCGCTGATGCCACATCGGAGACTTCTTGCCGTTCCTCCGTGTTCTTTATCGCTGTTGCCTGATAAGGACTTTTACGACCGTCCCGCCACTTGCCGCTTGTTTCAGCAGTCCACGGGCCGAGACAGTGATAATCCGCCGTCATGCGTTGTCGGCTTATCACAGACTCGCCCTACCGGGACTGGTCAGTTCCATTTTACAGGGATAAATGAAGAATCGGGTACGGACGACCGGCGTCGTCAGTTTCATCTCGCCCATTTATACGGAATCCCTTTGCTTTGTAGAAATTCAAAGCCGATGGATTCTGTTCGTTTACATCGACTTTTGTCGCACCATGTTGTTTTGCAAATTCAATAAGCGAAGATCCATAGCCCTGACCGCGACGGCCACTATCTATAAAAAGCATTTCTATTGAGTCCGGACTCAATCCGATGAATCCTGCATACACGCCATTGTCGGCGATGGCGTACAAATCTACATTAGGGAAATAAGGTTGGTTCCGACACTTGAAGCATATCGCAATATGTTCCGTGTGGCAAATCTTGAACACGTATGGAATGGTTTAGACCATAAGGAATTTCTAAAACAACTTGGAGGTTACACTGTTGACCGCGCCTCTGGAAAGGAAGGGCTTACAATGGCCGGTCTGCTTATGTTCGGCAAAGGGTTGCCGGTGCGTGAGCGGTTTGATAACCTCCGTATGGATTATATAGACAAGTCCAATCTTGTTGGAGACCAACGATATAGCGACCGTCTGACCTATGAAGGCACATGGGAGAACAACTTATTCAACTTTCTGCGATTGGTATTGCCTCGACTTACCCGCGACCTGCTACGTCCATTCAAGATGAACGGCATCGTCCGTGAAGATGATACTCCGCAGAAGAAAGCTGTCCGTGAGGCTTTTACCAATATGATTATTCATGCCGACATGATGATAGGCAGCGGACTTCTCCGGGTTGAAAAATATGATGACAGGTTTGTGCTTACAAATCCCGGACTGCTGAAACTTCCGCTTGAACAGATATATGCAGGAGGAGAGTCAAAAGCAAGTAACCAGCGGATGCAACACATGCTGCGTATGATAGGCTATGGCGAGAATCTTGGTTCTGGATTCCCTCTCATTCTCAATGCCTGGCAGGAAAGGCACTGGTTGGAGCCGCAGCTCATTGAACAACCTGAATTGATGCAGGTTAAACTCGAACTGAAGATAGTTAGTGCTCAAAATTTGTATCGTTCATCGAATGGACAGATAAATGAGCACATAAATGAGCACATAAATGAGCACATAAATGAGCACATAAAATTATCTGAGAGACAGTTGCGTATCATTGGATACATAGCTGAGAATCCCACAATTACATTGTCCGAGTTAGCGGCTAAGGAAGATGTGGCAAAAATTACCATACGTCGCGACTTGGATGTTTTGCAAAAGGAAGGCATAATCTTGCGCCAAGGAAGCACCAGAGCCGACAGATGGGATATCCTTAATTTAAGTTTCGCAAGTTCAACTTGCTGATTTCAGATTGTAAAATTGAGCGATATGAGCCATCTCTTCAGACTGATTGATAACGGCATCGTAGATTTCTTCGTCCAGAAGGCCGAAGACTCTGGCTATTGCCGTGACAAGATCCTGGAGAATGCCCCATATCTGTTGAGCGACCGAGAGCTGGACAGTCTCCCTGGTTATTTCCCTGAAGAGTCCTCCGATTGTCTCGTAATCGCTGAAGCGCCTGGCCACCTAAAGGATATTATACTGCAGACAGCACAATGTCGCGGCAGCTATCTGGGAAGCGAAGCTGGTGCTCTGGCATTTGCCGAATCCGAGATTGGTCTTGCAGTCTTTGAACACGACTTCAAGCGCCCAGCGTCGGGAGTAGATCCGCCACGCCTTATAAAAATCGAGTCCGGTGTCGGTGGTGAGCAGTCCGTTCCATTTGCCGTGCTGTGTCCGGCGCACGAGGAATATCCTGACGGGGACGCCTCCAAATACGGCATCGTATACAATATAGTTGCACTTGAGTTTGCGGCTGTACTTCTGCAGTTTGAGTTTCTTGCCGAGTTTTACAAGCGCCGGGGCGGAGAGATCGCCATGCTCCGTGTGATATTTTGTCTTGCCGTTCTCGCCGACCTTTATCATGCCCAACCAATGGCAGTTTACGCGACGGCTGTGGATGAAACGGACAATGTCCTTGTTGGTGAACCAGCTGTCCGCCAGAACATAGCTGAACTTTATACCTTTGCGTATTGCCCGTTTTATCATCTCTTTGGCAAGTTCGAGCTTGGACATGTCGTATGCTTTTTCGCGCTGCCGAAGGACCTCGCTGTCATGCTCAGTCTTATGCCGGCGCTCAAGTTCTTTGGCACTCATCCCGTAGTTGCCCTTCTTCCCCTTTTCTCCGATTATGTCGAAGTCAAGGAGAATCTGAGACACGCCGTCTGTCACCGCCAGACAGAGGCACTTGAAGCCGAGAACGGCTTTATGCGCCAGATGGGAGTGGACCCTTCCGATTTTCTCTATGGTGCGCCCTGTCTTCTCATGGTCGGTGTCATCGAGAATCAGACAGACATCCCCAGCCTTATGGTCGGAGCGTAGGTGGATACGATTCCAGAGCTGCACGGATATGTGCCACAACGCCTTGCGCCAGTCGATGAAGGGATTTTCCATAAAACGGTAGAAAACATCCTTGCGGGCCTTGACAAGCGATTCGAGCGTGCCGTCCTTGTGACAGCACCGGCAGTTTTTTATCCCGAAGCATGGGAAGAGAAGCAGAATCTGGAACACGGTCAGCAGCGGGTAGACGCAGTTGCGCTTGCTTGTGACTGCGAGCGTGTCTCTCTCGACCATCCTGATATGGGAAAGAACCGAAGATATGTTCTGCATTGCTGCTGTCATATCGGAATTTTTGAAAAACATTTTGATATCCGAGAGAAATGGCGTAATTTTGTGTATCGACATGGCCTTGAGTTAGTTTTTTGGTGGTACTTAAAATTACTCAATTTCTGCCAATTAGGCAAGAAACCATGTCGTTTTTTTATGCCCGTATCTCTGAAATCATATACTTGCGAAACTTAAATCCTTAAGCATTGAATCTTGCGGGCGAACACTTTTAGGTTTCTTGTTGTTTGAGATACTGAGTGCTAAAATCGCATAACATTCCCATAGGTATTGTTAAGATTTATCGGCATTCAAATTCATAAACCCGTTAAACACCACCCCGCAAATGCCAAACCCTACGACATTACGAGATGTTGTGCCAATATTGGAAGACCTGAGGCAGCTTACGAAAATTCCGCTGGTGGCCAAGCAGGATACAATTCTGTATAAACGAATTGCCGAAGCCACCAGTGGAGCGATACTTCCCTCCTTGTGAAATTCCACTACATCCTAAATGCAGAGACGCATTTATACAAAAGATACAGATTCGCAATGGTAGTTATCTGACACCGGAACAACCTGTAAAGAAGGCTCTGACCAATACGGAATCATACCGCCAATGGGAAGAACCATTATTCCCGATGATTCTTGTTTCGGAACTGTATGAGGTATGCGAAATGATATTTGAGGAATCGACCGAAACTCAGTTCCATTCATCGTTGAACCTTCATGGCAAGCATGAGCCTCTGAGGATAAAGCCTAAGCAAAAAATTAAGGTGTGCTATCTCATATCCAAGCTCTATGATATAGTGCCGGAAAAGCACAAGGTTGCATGGCGGGAGGACATACTTTTGCACTTCGGTATAGATTCATCATATTACGAAAGTAAATATTCGCATCCCCGTGGAAGCGACGCCAGCAGGTCGAGTATGGCTTTCGCCGATGATGTAGATGAAATCATCAAAAACCATAAAAAACGGGCATGATAGTCCCTGCAACTTAAAGATACCACTCGCGCACCACTTTCACCACTCAAATTTCCACTTTAGAGACCTTGTGATACTGCCCGTTAGAGCCTGATACTCAGGCGGGTAGTTTTAGTAAGTGGAGAATAGGAATCCACATACAGACCACTCATAACCGGTTGTAATTTTGCAGTGTCCGGGAGATACTCGGATACGCTCTCTCAGAGGGCGGAAGTATAACTCAAACCCACACTGCGAATGACAAAAGACCAGTTACTCAAACTCCCTCTCTGGCAGTACACCGGAGAACAATTTTTAGAATTACTTGACTCTCATTTTGTCAAGACCACGACTGCTACCGAAAGCGATACCTCTGACGAAAATGTTGCCATTACTGCAAAGCGATGGCTCGTTTACGGAATCAAAGGGCTCTGCGAACTTCTCCAGTGCAGCAAGGCAACCGCACATCGTATCAAGAACAGTGGTATAATCAAAGATGCCATAACTCAATCGGGCAGAAAAATCGTCATTGACGCCCAGAAAGCGCTCGACCTCATACAAGAACATAAGAAAGGGGGTGAGCAATGGACGGAGTGAAGCAAGACATCCTCCGACTTTGGGAGGAAAAGCAGTTGCGAATCACCGATGAGATTCAGACTGCGCCAGAGGTGCTGTATGCCAACGGCAGTGTCATTGGCACTCTCGGCAACTTCTCTGCATCGACCGGTAAGGCAAAGAGCAAAAAGACCTTCAATGTCGCAGCCATCGTTGGTGCATCGCTTGTCAATGGTAAGGTATTGGGCTACACAGCCGAGTTTCCCGATGACAAGCGCACAATCCTCTACTTTGACACCGAGCAAAGTCCGTATCATTGTCAGAAAGTTATGGAACGTGCCTTGCGACTGGCGAAACTGCCGACCGACACTCATCCGGAGCATTTGAAGTTTGCCGCCCTGCGTCAGCTCACACCAGCCTTGCGCCTTGAGGTCATTGAACAGGCGATAATCAACACTCCCGGTGTAGGGCTTGTAATCATCGACGGTGTACGGGACCTGATGTATGACATCAACTGCGCCAAGGAATCGACCGACCTTATCGGCAAGCTGATGGAATGGACTGACAAATTCCAGATACATATCCACACCGTTCTGCACCTCAACAAGAGCGATGATAATGCCCGTGGTCATGTCGGCACCGAGTTGAACAACAAGGCTGAGACAGTACTTCAGGTGAGCCGAAGCAAAACCGATGACACTGTTTCTGAGGTCTGCGCCGCCATGATCCGTGCCGCCGAATTCGACCCATTCGCCTTCCGTGTAAATGACTATGGATTGCCGGAGATTGCCAGCGGATATGTATTCACCGAACCGGGCAAGAAAGCCAAAGATCCTTATCCATACAAGGAGTTGACCGAGGAACAGCACCGTGAGGCATTGGGCGTAATATTCGCCAACGGACCGATAAAAGGATGCCGGAACTTCGAGGCTGCGCTCAAAATAGGATATGCCGCCTGCGGTCATTCCTATTCCAACAACAAGGTCAAGGGCTTGAAGACCTTTCTTGACAACAAAGGCATCATCCGTTACGAGAACCGCGAGTACATCTACAATCCGGATTTCTACTATTGAGAAACACAATTCTGGTCTGGTTTAGAAAAGGGCATATATAATAGGCGCTAAACCAAAGACCAGCTCACCCAAACATTTTAGAACCCATGATAAAAGAGATTAAATCAATCCCTTTAGCCGCCTTCTTGTCCCGACTCGGACATGAACCGGCGGTGAGAAAAGGAACGAGGCTCTGGTACAGGTCGCCGTTGCGACAGGAACAGACGCCATCATTCAAGGTCGATACCGTGCTCAACTGCTGGTATGACTTCGGTCTTGGCAAAGGCGGCAACATCATCGACCTGGCAGCCGAGCTGTATCAGTCAACAGACCTGCGCACGCAACGCAAGAAAGTACACTCGCAGATGTCTCCCATCTCAAGTTTCTCCTTGTATTGGGCAACGACACCATTGAATGTCTCGACAAGCATCCTCGGACCGGCAATGTTGCCGAGGAAATGGTTTTTGAGGATGATAGGATTGATGACCTCCTCATCCTTGACGAGTTGCGCGTGAATCTCGCTGATACGTACACGGATTGAGTCCAGATACTTGTTCAGTTCTATGTCTCGCTTTGAACGTCCTTTGGCCATGCCTTTGCCGGCATTCCAGTTTTCAGGGTCAACATTTCTGTTGATGTTGAACTCCGCGCGCTGTCCTGAGACAGTGATTCGTGCGTAGATCGGTGCCTCACCCGTCCGGGTGGAGCGGGCTGACCTTGTCATGAAAGTCAGCGTGTAATAATTTGGCTGAATCATAAGAGTCAATTTTTATTTTGACACAAAGTTAATAATCTCGTGTCATGCTCTTATGGCGCAGAAAATTGAAAATCAACGAAATATCACCCATTTGGGTGTAAAAATCGGGAACAAGGACCAAAAATCCGGCAAATCTACTCCTGAATGAGTTTTCTCATTGTTGGACTCATCTCATTATCTACATTTATTAACCTTTGAACTCCAATGCTTTTAGCCGTTTTAAAGTGGGGCCGTGATTTTTATGTAGAAAAACGATGAAATTGAGCCTCAAAATAGAGTTAGTCTTTAGGAACTACCGTATATTCAATCAATTACAGCGTTTACGGTGAACAAAATCGACTCCGTTCTGTCTGTTCCCGAATTCTACACCTGAGATTGCTATATTTTGCCATTTTTTGATGAAAACGGACAAAATAAAAATCGCTGAAATGTCTGAATTTCAGCGATTTTCTTAATTTGGTATTTTACCATCGTGGTCCCACTTGGGCTTGAACCAAGGACTCCCTGATTATGAGTCAGGTGCTCTGACCAACTGAGCTATAGGACCTGATGGGTTGCTCGGCTATGCCTCGCTCATCTTTTACGATTTGCCTCGGCAGACTGGCGTGCCTGAATGCTCCTGCGCATCTTAGTGCTCTTGCGATTGCCTTGGCGATTTCGTAGTGCAAAGTTAATGATTTTTTCTCAATCTGCAATGTATGTCACAGTTTTTTTATTCTTTTTATCCGAAAATCTTAAAAATGCTTAAAAAGGCAGTGCGATTTGTTGCACACTAAAATTTTTTTGACTATTTTTGTAATGAATCTGAGACCGAATACGTTTCGGTATATACAAAGACACAGAATCAAGGGATTTTTTAGTAATAAGTGATATAAATTGTAAGTTAGTGGTTGAGTGAGTCATGTTCAACGGCTTGTGAAAGTGGTTGTGACCACAAAAATCAACAGCGCGGCATCCGATTGTGAAACCGGGTGCCGCGTTTGTGTTGTGTTGTCTGGGCCTCTCGTCGGCCGCGCCTCTGTCTCAGAATGGGAGGCCGGTGGCGATATAGCCTATCTTGACGTCGGGGGTGAACAGGGCCGCGCGTGGCGGCAGTTTGCCGTCGCAGAGAGCCTCGCCGAGTTTTTCGGAGATTCCGGTCTCGTCGACGCCGAAATAGAGGCCATTCCATTTCCAGTACCATATGCCGGTCTCGTCAAAGCCTTCCCATTCGGACTCGACGCCCTTAAGGGCGAGGACCTTTGAGAACTCGTCGCCTACACGAATCTCGCCGTCGGGGGTGTTGACGGCACGTGCATTGCCCTCGAGTGCTATCACGTCGACGTTGCCTTCCATGAAGTCGTAGATCGTGAACTGCGGCACGTCTGCCAGCAGATAGGTATAGGCCATGGCGTCGGGCGTCTCGGTGGTGAGCACCACGTCGTAGAGGTTAGGGACGGCCTGCGGCATAGCCGAGATTTTCTCTCCGACCTTTACAGGGCCGATAGAGTCAGCTGTCAGGTAGAACTGTGTCGCACCGGCCGCGGGGGATTCCATCGAGGCCGTGGCTGCGGAATCGTTGGCAGGGTTTGTATCGTTGGCGGATTTGTTTCCTCCGCATGAGGCGAGCAGCAACAGGGCTGCGGAAGTCAGGTAGATGCTTTTCATATCCTTGAATGTTTCATTAATTCGATAATTGCACGTATAAGTTTGTCGCGCCCGCCGGGCTGACTCCGGGAGTGGGGAACCGTCAGGAGGGAATCTATTCAGTTAACGCGGAATTGCCTTTAAGTGTTTCAAAATAATTCGGATCTCCCACGACCCAGATCACATCGCCGGTCTGAAGCACAAGGTCGGGTGACGGCTGGAAGAACTGTTCGCCGCGCTTCATCTTGACTATCATTGAGTAGTAATCGTGCTGGAAATCGGTGTCGCGCAGCGGACGGTCTATGACAGGCGAGGTGGCGTTGAGCTTGATGCTGGTGAGCTCGACATGCTGCTGGTCATGCATCGGGGCAGCCATAGCGGCTATATGGGCCGCCTCGATGTCTGCGTTCAGCCTGCGCAACTGCTCGTCATTGCCGATTACGCCCAAAACGTCGCCGGGAAAGATGCGTGCATCCTTCGACGGCAGCGGCAGATAGCTTTCGCCTCGCTGTATACTCGACACGCTGACACCATAGTCGCGGCGCAGTCCCGAGTCGGAGAGCCGGTCACCCACGAAAGGTGTGTTCTGGTCAATCTCGATGAATGCCTGGTGCATGTCATCGACGAGATTGTTGTTGATGCCCAGGCGGGTGTTCTCGCGGATGTTGAGGTTGTTGATGAACTTGTCCTCCATGTGCCGGTAGCGCTTCACGAGTTTGGTGCTTGCGAAAATGAGGACAAGCACGAAGCAGCCTGCTCCGACGAGCCAACCGGTAAGCGACGAGTATGCCACAGTGGTGAAATAGACTATAAAGAAAAGAGCCACGAGGTAGCGGATGATGCGCATTGCCAGGAGGGGCACGTCGTAGAAGGCGGCAGTCTGGTGCAGCCGGATCTTCTCGGCCGGTTGCGTGCTGCTGAATGTGAGCGCGATCAGGAACGGCAGCATGGCGGATACCGTCAGCACCGTGGCTATCAGATGCCCGAGCGAGCCGAACAGGTTCTCGGCGAGCGGGAAGAGGAAGGCCTGAGCGACAAGGATCTCTGCGAGCAGAATTACCGAATAGAGCACGATGCGCCACATATAGCGGCTCAGTATGGCGCGCCAGAGGCGTCGCGTCTCGTTGGTGTCGTAACTCTGGCCCGAATAGCGGTCGATGAGGAACCGGAGGCCCCTGGGTAGATGGCGCTCGGCGAAACTTGCCGCCCCGCTGCTCATCTTGATGAAATAGGGGGTGGTGAAGATGGTGAGCACCGACACTGCCACTATGATGGGGTAGAGCCGCTCCTCGAGGACGCCGAGGCTCATGCCGAGCGAGGCGATGATGAACGAGAACTCACCGATCTGGGTCAGCGTGAAACCGCTCTCGATTGCCACACGCAGGTTCTGGCCTGTGACAAGCATGCCGAGCGTACCGAAGATTATCATGCCGACAATCACCACAACGGCCAGCAGCATGATCTCCCACCAGTATTCGCCGAGCACGGCCGGCTCGACCATCATGCCCACCGAGATGAAGAACACGGCTCCGAACAGGTTCTTGACCGGCGTTATGACCCGCTCCATGCGCTCGGCCATGACTGTGCCGGCCAGAATCGAGCCCATGACGAATGCGCCGAGCTCAAGCGAGAAACCGCACATTACGCTGAACACCGCCATTGAGAAGCATAGGCCCATCGCCACGACGAGCATCGTCTCGTCGTTGAGGTAGGCCCGGGCGCGGGTCAGGAACGTCGGAAGCACATAGACACCGACCACAAACCATATGATCAGGAAGAACATAAGCTTGCCGATGCTGAACAGGAGCTCGGTGCCGCGCACGTCACCCATTGCCAGCGACGACAGCAGCACGAGCATAAGCACCGCGAAGAGGTCCTCGATTATCAGAACGGCGAGCACAAGCGAGGCGAACTTATGCTGAAGCAGGCCGAGGTCGGACAGGGCCTTCATGATTATCGTGGTCGACGACATGGAGATCATGCCTCCGAGAAATATGCGGTTGATCATGTTTAGCCCCAGCAGGTATCCGACGCCGAAGCCGGCGAACGTCATTCCCGTGATGATGATGAGGGCTGTGATGATTGCCGAGCTGCCCGAGTTCAGCAGCTTGCGGAACGAGAACTCGAGACCGATCGAGAACATGAGCACGACGATGCCGAGGTCTGCCCAAAACGATATGTTGTCGGGGTTGGCTATCGACGGCAGATATACGAATTTCGGACTGGCCAGGAATCCGGCCAGTATGTAGCCGAGCACCACAGGCTGCTTGAGTCTCTTGAAGAGCAGGGTGACAATCGCACCTAACAGGAGAATCCAGGCCAGGTCTGCTATAAGCCCGTTGGTGTGTTCATCCTCTTTGCTCTCGGATTTCTCGGAGCCCGGGTCCAGTTTCTCCTGGATCTGCCGCATGTCGGACACTGTGGTCTGCTGGGGCAGCGCGGCGTATGTCTCGGCTAAGGGTAGCTGCATGTGTGTCTGGTTGTTTGGCGGTTAAACACTATATGAATGTATCGGCCTGATGAAGCCGGGGGACATGGGTCAAAGCCTGTTGCGCTCCACCACGTACAGATTGTAGTAGGAGAGAAGCAGGGTGGTGAGCGGCAGTGCGATTATGAGCCCCATGAATCCGAGCAGACTGCCCCACACAGAGAGTGAGAGCAGGATAATGGCAGGGTTTAGCCCCATGGCGCTTCCCATGATCTTCGGCGTCAGCAGCAGGTCCTGTATACACTGTACAACAACATAGACGGCCATTGTTTCCCAGAAGATCACCCAGAAACTTCCGCCGGTGCCCGCGCACCACACCAGACAGAGCAGTGCGGAGATGGGCAGCGAGATGAACTGCAGGTATGGCACGAGGTTCAGCACACCGATGAAGAGCCCGAGCACAACCCCCATCGGCAGACCGATGAATAGGAATCCTATTGAGAAGAGGACACCCACAATCGAGGCGATCAGGAACTGGCCGCGGAAATAGCGGTTCATTGCGTTCTCGATGTCGGTGACTATGCGGTGGACGCGGCGGCGGTGGTTGTGTGGCACAAGCTGCTTGAAGCTGAGCATCAGTCTCTCATAGTCGAGCATGATGAAGAGCACGTAGATGATGACCACCAGCCAGCTGACCACGCTCGCTATCAGCGCGACGCCCGAGGTCAGGAAACTCCATGACTGGGCCAGGGTGTTCTTGATTATGGACTGCCACTCCTCGCGTGAGAGAAGACGGGAGATCTGGTTGAAGTCAATGTTGTCGCGGATGAAGCGGTGGATGTTCTCGGAGATATATGGAATCTGGATCTGCGAGGCCGTATAGGCCTTGACCATCTCGGTCATCTGCGCGCACTCGGAGGCGATGTATGGGAATGCCACCATGCAGAAGCCTCCGACCACTATGCACGCCTCAAGCAGCGTCATGACCACCGGCACAAACCGATGACGCAGGTGTGTGAGGCGCATGTTCCATTTCACTATCGGCTCAAGCATATATGCTATCAGGCACGCCATAAGAAAGGGCAGCAGCACACCCTTGAGCAGATTCAACAGATAGATGATGACCAGGATGCCGCACACCGAGAAGAGGATGCGGACCACCCGGTCGAATGTATATGGCCGGCGTTCTTCCATAGAAGGTGTTTTAGAAATACAAAGATAGTTAATTTTTTTTGGATAACGGCGGGGATTGTTTAATTTTGTGACATGATTGAGATGAAAAGGAGAATTCTGCTGGCGCTGCTTGTGCTGACGGCGGCGCTCTCTGCGATGGCCGACGCGCTGACCGACTTCCGCGAGAGCCGGGCCATAAATACGCCGCAGACGGCGGTGCTGGTCGCCGACCTGAAGTCAGGCGAGGAACTTGTGTCGCTCAACGCCTCGACTCCGCTGATACCGGCCTCGATAATGAAGAGTGTCACGGTGGCCACGCTGCTCGACAAGGTTGGCCATGACTTCCGTTACGTCACCCCGGTATATGTCACGGGCAAGGTGCGCGACGGAATCCTCGACGGAAACATAGTGGTGGAGGCATCGGGCGACCCTTCGATGAACACGCGCCACGAGCCGGGCTCAGACGACATAATATCCGAGATAGTCGATGCGCTCAAGGCCGCCCATATCAGTCAGGTCAACGGAACCGTGATAATTGACGAGTCGGGCTATCCGGGACCGGCTGTCAACCCTACCTGGGCCTCGGGCGACCTGGCCCACGCCTACGGCACCGGCACACACGGTTTCAACTTCGAGGACAACGCGAGCGGCAGCCGCTCGGTGGCAAATCCGTCGGCAGTGTTCCGCACGCGCCTGCGCAACGCCTTGAGCCGCGAGGGAATCAAGATAGGAGATGCCGAGGTGTCCGTCCGCGGGCATAGACAGAGGCTCGGCGAGCAC
Organism: Muribaculaceae bacterium; assembly: GCA_014867205.1. GTDB lineage: Bacteria > Bacteroidota > Bacteroidia > Bacteroidales > Muribaculaceae > Lepagella. Next base: position 14,788 of record WGUO01000012.1, read on the forward strand.
CGCTCGGCCACGGTCGACGAGATAATGCGCTCCTGCATGATGCGGAGTGACAACCAGTTTGCCGAGGCGATGCTCCGCACCGTCGGCGAGAAATATGGCCACGAGGGCTCGACAGCCACCGGCGCGGCCAAGGAAACGGAATACTGGCGCAGGCACAAGGCCGCGATGGATGACGTGAGGATAGTCGACGGCAGCGGCCTGTCACGCTCCAACCGCGTCACGGCCAACTTCATGGCCGACGTGCTGAGGCACATGCACAAGAATCCGTATTACGCATCATTCTTCCCGCTTGCCGGACAGGAGGGCACACTCAAGAGATTCCTGTCCGGAACCCCGCTTGAGGGGATGATTGCGCTTAAGACCGGCTCGATGAATGGCATACAGTGCTATGCCGGCTACAAACTCGACGAGCAATACGCTCCGACTCACCTTGTGGTGGTCATAATGAACGGCATGGCCGACCGCGCGTCGGCACGCCGCGAGGTCGAGAGGCTGCTCCTGCGGACATTCGGTGGGGAATAATCTGCAGGGGAGCCGGAATGTACATGTGAGACAGACTCAAAATTAAAGACAAGGAATATACAACAGCATATGAACAATATACTCAATGAGGCCAAGGACCGGGTCTATGAGTCCGAGGGACTGCTCGAGCTTCTGCAGCTCAGACCCGACAAGATGAAGGAACTTTTGCCGCTGGTGCGCCAGCGCTTTGAAGAGGCGATGAGGCTTTTGGCAAAAGTCTCTCCTGAAGTGCAGGACAGTGTGCCCGGAAATGCTGACCACACGGAGGCAACCCTGACTCCGGAGGCAGAGAACGCCGATGACGGGATAACTGCGTCGGAGAATACTGCCGAAATAATCGGGAAAGAGGAGGAAGACGCACTATATTCAATAGACGAGCCGGGCGATGAACGCACCGAAGATGCGCCGGAGGCAAATACGCCCAAGGCCAAGGGGCCTGACGCGCAGAAACAGTCGCCGGCATTCTGCCTGAACGACCGCTTCCGTTTCCGCCGCACTATATTCGGCGGCAGCGACGCCGAGTTCAACGCCGCCATGAACCGTATAGCCTCACTCGACAGTTACGATGAGGCCGAGGAGTATTTCTACGGTGACATGGGCCTTGACCCGGAAGCCGAGGATGTAGCCGACTTCATGGCGGTGATAAGAAATTACTTCGGGTCATGAGCGGGATGCTGCATATAGTGCCGACACCGGTCGGCAATCTCGAGGACATGACGTTCCGGGCGATCCGCACGCTGCGCGAGGCAGACCTTATCCTCGCCGAGGACACGCGGACGAGCTCTGTGCTGATGAGGCACTATGACATTCACACGCCGATGCGCAGCCATCACCGCAACAATGAGCACAAGACCGTAGACGGGCTTGTCGAGGAGATACTGGGGGGCAAGGATGTCGCCCTTGTGTCTGATGCCGGCACTCCCGGCATATCCGACCCCGGGTTTATGCTGGCTCGCGCCTGCCGCGACGCCGGGATAGAGGTGGAGTGCCTGCCGGGCCCGACGGCATTCGTGCCTGCGCTTGTCGCCTCGGGGCTGCCGTGCGACAGGTTCTCGTTCGAGGGCTTCCTGCCGCTCAAGAAGGGTCGCGCCACTCGGCTTGCGCAACTGGCCGACGACCCGCGCACCGTGATAATATATGAGTCTCCACTGAGACTTGCCCGCACGCTGCGCCAGCTCGCCGAGACGTTCGGAGCCGACAGGCAGGCGGCCGTCTGCCGCGAGATCTCAAAGCTTCACGAGGAGATACGCCGGGCCACACTCGGAGAGCTTGCCGAGCATTATGAGACGAACCAGGCAAAGGGCGAGATTGTTATAGTCGTAGGATCTCGCGGTAAAGATATCGCGATTTCCGAATGATTCCCGCAACATGTTTAGGATAAACACGTTTAAGATAAACAGAATTACTAACACAATACCCAGTTTTTATGAAAAAGAGTTTAATGTTTCTTGGCATCGGTGCGCTTCTGCTTTCATCGTGCGCCGGTAATGACCAGAAAAAAATCGACGAAGATTCGGTAAAGATCGCTGACCTTACATCCGAATATGAGGAGGCAACCAACTTCAACGACTCCCTGATGCTGCTCATGGGCGACATCTACACCGGGCTCGACTCAATCAACACCCAGGAGGGTCTGCTCTATAACATGGGCAGCGGCGACGCCGCCGACCGCCGTGCGGAGATCCGCAGGAACCTCTCGACCATCAAGGCCCGTCTGGCCGCCAACAAGCAGCTTCTCGCCTCGATGGAGGCCAAGGTAAAGGCCTCGGGCAACGAGAACAGCGTCCAGGCCAAGACCATCGCGCAGCTTCGCCAGCACATCGAGCAGCAGGACGCCAAGATCGCGCAGCTTGAGAGTGACCTGAGCAAGGCCAGGGAGGAGATCGGAAACCTCAACACCCAGGTAGCCGAGACTCAGGAGCAGGTCAAGGTCGAGACCGCAGCCAAGGAGGAGGCCCAGGCAGCGACTGTCGCAGCCGAGAACGAGGCCAACAAGGTCTACTATGCGATCGGCACAAACAAGGAGCTCAAGAACAAGGGGCTGCTTGAGAAGAAATTCCTCGGCGCCACCAAGGTGCTCAAGGGCAACTTCGACGCCTCATACTTCGTGACTGCCGACAAGCGCACGCTCAAGTCAATCCCGACCAACTCGAAGAAGGTCAAGATCTGGACCAACATGCCCGAGGGCTCCTACCGTATCGTCGGCGAGAAGGATGGACCCAAGACCATCGAGATTGTCAACCCCGACAAGTTCTGGTCGCTTGCAAACCACCTGATCATCCAGACCAACTGATAAAGTCTGTCGCAACAGACGGCGAAAGATTCGGAATGAAAAGAAAAATAACGATATGTATAAGCGCGGCCCTGGCCGCGCTTATGTTTGTGGGCTGTAAGCCGACGGAGAAGAACTACAAGGCGGCCTACGACGCTGCGCTTGCCAAGCGGCAGGAGGCAGCCGCCGAGCAGATGCGTCCCGCCACTGGGCTACTGAGCGATGACGGACCGCAGCTCCGCGTAGTCGACGGAGACACGGTCTATGTGCTGAGGGAGCGCATCCGGATGCTTGACGGCGCACAGGTGCCGGGGCACTGGGCTGTGGCCGTCGGTGTCTATAAGATGGATACAAACGCCAAGGCGTCGGCCGCCGACCTGCGCGCCAAGGGTTTCCCAAAGGCACTGGCGGCACGAGCTGGCGGCGCTAAATACTATACTGTCGTGTCTACGGTCGAGACGCTTGACTCGGCACGCGTGGCCGCACGGGTATTCGGCATGTCATTCCCGCAATATCCGTATGTCGGTCTCCCGGGCGCCCCTGTGCTGATCTCGCACTGACGCCGGAGTGGCAAAGCCTCTGAACCGTAGAGGACCGCAATGTGTTTTGCTGATAAACATATTGCGTTATGAAGACTCTCAACAAAATCATTGGAGCCATCGGCGCGGCAGTGCTGATGGCTTTTGTTCCTTTAAAGGGCGACGCATGCTCGCGCGTGCTCTACAAGGGGGTGGACAGTCTCTATGTTGTCGGGCGCTCGCTCGACTGGAAGACCCCTATTCCCACCAACATCTACGTTTATCCGCGAGGCATGAGGAAGGTGAGCAGCAATCTGCCCAACCACATGAGCTGGACATCACGTTATGCGGCAGTCTATGCTGTGGGCTATGACGGAGGCGTCACCGAGGGCATGAACGAGAAGGGCCTGGTGGTAAACGGACTTTTCTGCAAGGGCACCATCTACAACGACTCGGTGTCCTCAAAGAAATACACTATGTCGCTGGCCGTGTTTGTGGCGTGGCTGCTTGACAACAACGAGACAGTAGAGGAAGTGAAGAAGGCTCTCAGGGAATCAGATTTCGACATACAGGGTGCGACATTCGACGGGGGCACAGTCTCGGCACTCCACTGGGGAGTGACCGACGCCACCGGGCAGAGCATTATTTTTGAGTTTGACAGAGGGAAGGTCAATATCTATGAAATGGGTGACTTCCGCGCCATGACCAATGACCCTGTCTGGCCTGACATGACGGCAGTCATCAGATACTGGGAGAAGATCGGGGGAAAGAACATGCTGCCCGGCACTGTCACAAGTCCCGACCGCTGCGTGCGTGCCAATTATTTTGCCCATCATGTCGAGGCGGTCGGCGACGGCGACCTCGGTGTCTCGATAACCCGGAGCGTACTGGTGAACAGTTCGGTGCCGTACACATATCTCGTTCAGGGCGAGCCGAACCTGAGCAGCACCCAGTGGCGCAGTTACGCCGACCTGCGCGATTGCCGCTATTACTTTGATATCGTGACCAACCCGGGTTACTACTATGTGGACATGAAGACGCTTGACCTGAGTAAGGGTGCCCCTGTGCTGAAACTTGACACCTCCAGGACATCCGATCTTGTTGGAAACGCCAATTCGCGTCTGGTCAAGTCAGAGCCATTCACACCGATGTATTAGACCGCGAACAAGGGCTTGCCCCTTATCTGAGACATAAAGGGCGGACAGGATTGAGAACCTGTCCGCCCGCTTTATGACTTGGAGTATGATTAGAAACGAATCTTCTCTGATGTGGCACCGGTGCGTCTGATCACGATTGAGCCGACACTGGGATTCTCGATACGGATGCCCTGGAGGTTGAAATACTCGGGAGTGTCCTTACCATAGTTCTCGGACTCTATAGACTCTATGCCCGACTGAGCAGTCTCCACATGGAAAGATATCACTCCCTCGTCAGACTCTGCGATCTCAGAGAGGGTGACCCCGCAGCGGGCTTTGTTCCAGTCCTTGAACTCGTAGGATGTCACATTGTTGCGGCCGGGGAAGGGATGCCCGTTGGCATAATAGGACTGCTGCTTCTCATTGGCCTCGATCAGGTCGACATACTGGTGGTTCTTACGGTTATTCACAGTGTTGCTGTCAAACACCGACTTGACATAATCGACATGCCATATCAGCATGCCATGACCTGGAATATGACTGTCCCATCCGTTCTGCTGACGGTTCTCTAAGAGGAAGTATTCAGTATCCTTTTTGGTTGTGACGATATGGGAGAAATTGGTAGAGGCCAGAGGCTCGAGAGTAAACTCGCCGGTATAGGGAAAGGGCTCCGGCTCCATCCAGCCGAGGGCATAGCGCTCATAAGCCGAATAGTTGGGCGGAGTGCGGCCCTGGTTGTTATACGGACCCGAGTCGAGCACCGAGAAGTTGCCGGGGGTATAGGCGTCGTTGTAGGTGGTGGTATAGAGGTCGGGCAGGCCCATCACGTGGCTGAACTCATGCACGAAGGTCCCGATACCGTCGGGGCGGCCGTAAGAGTTGTCTGTCTCGTTCGAGCAGGCGTAGTGGTCGATGGTCACGCCATCGAGGGTGAAGGCCGCCTGGGCGTAGCGGAGATCCCACGAGTGGGGCCATACGGTATCGTCGCCTCCGTAATCAGCCTCTCCGAGACCGGCATAGAAGATGTAGACGTTATCGACCTTTCCGTCGCCGTCGCGGTCATATTCCGAGAAGTCAATCTGGTCATCAAGAAGATGACAGGCGTCGATCACCATCTCGTAGGGTGCTATATCGTTGCCGCGGAAGTCATTGCCTCCGTAGTGTGCCATCTCGTGGGGGAGAGTGACCGGACCGAACACGTCGAACGTGGGCTTGAACTGTGGATTGCCCGCAGCGTCGGTAGAATTGTCGCGGAACCAGTCATGGCATGATCCGACGGCGCCGAAACCGTCGAAACCCTCCTTGTTGAGCATGTCGTTCCAGTAATCGAGCACTGCGTTCTCGGAATCCGAATATGCGTTGTAATTGGTGTTGGTACGGTTTTTGGAGCCGAACTCAACATCTTGATATTGCACGAGAATCACGAGACCCTTCTGTTCGCCGGTCGAGGGGAACGAGGTCTCGCATAGGCCATAGCCTTTGTTGCGGCGTGTGGTCTCCGAAGCTTCGCGGAGCGCCATTCTCTTCGAGGCCTTGGTGAGAAGGATCTCAGAGACAGCCTCACTGTCGAGCGGGAGGCAGACGGCAACCTCGGCGGCTGTGCGCGCTCCGGCATTGTGGGCGGTTACGCGGGTTGCCACATTTGTGCCGTCGGCATTGACAGAGGCATAGACATATCCGAGTTCCTTGTCGAAGACTATGGGACAACCGTCTTCAGTCAGATAGAGATGGGCGTGCTCGTCGCCGACAAGGCGAATCGTGAGCGAGGTGCCGTCGGGCTGGGTCACCACGCGGCTCTCACGCAGGGCCGGCTTGGCCAATGCGGCTGAGGCAGCCGTGATAATCAGCGTTCCTGCGGTCAGAAGCCGCAGCGAGTTTTTGCTAATGTTCATGGTCAGTATTGATTGATTAGGTTAATTTTCAGTTTCCTTGAGTTTTACCGGAATCGTCCAGATGGCCGATACGGTCATTGAGACAGGTGAGGAACCGCCATATCCTGGAATGAACCATGGCTTGTTTGCCCCGTCGGCTGAGGTGTGGAACGGGAAGTGCCATCTTGCTGACCAGCCGAGCGAGAATCCCCCGACGATCTTCACCTGGAGTCCTGCCAGAGCCTCGCCGTAAAAACTGGTTGAGTTGAGTCCCCTGAGTGACAGGTGCTGAGTCTCATCCCAATAGTCGGAACTGATTGTGATGTCAGTTATGTAGTATGTAAACCGGGAGAAGCCGGCACGCAGCCCTAAGAACACCTGGTAGTCAGGATTGCTCTTGTACAGGAAGTTATAGTTCAGGCCGAGTTTGGCGTAGAACGACGGTTTTGTGCGGTAGGTGAAATTCTGCTTTTCGGGAGTGTCGCTGGCAAAGCCGAGGCCGCACTCGAGGGTAGGGAAAAACCAGTTGTGAAGCGAGACGTTCGCCCATAGGTCGAAACTTGCGTGCTTCTGTCCGAAAGCCATGAAGATGGCATCGCCGAAATTCAGGCCTATGTTGACGCCGTTATAAAGCGGGTAATTCGGCTTGGAGCGCACCTGCTGCACGGTGTCGAGCGTGGCCAGGAACAATACCGGCTCGTCGAGCGGTTCTCCATGCTTGTCATAGTAATGAAGCACTACGACAGGCTTCTTGTCGTCAACATCGACCGGCGTGCTCTTGGGCCGGGGAGGCTCCGGGGCAACTGCGGCCACGGAGTCCTTAGCCGATACGGAAGCCACGGAGTCGACGGTCAATGCTGTCTGTCGCGCGATGCTGTCGGTCTGGCCGTACACCTTCACGCCGAATATCAGGACCAATATGAGTGCGATGATGTGTCTCATGGATTCTCCTCATTTTGGCCCGCGAAATATATGCGGATGTTCTCTGCGTTGGTATTGTCGATAAATCCTGTCGGGCAGACCACGGAATCAATCAGCGTACCCTCGCAGACTATCTTGCGGATATCGAAGATGTAACTGACACCGCACTCCACGCTGACGAATCGCGGGGTGCGCGAGTAGATGAACCTTACGGTGGACTCACGCGGGGCGTCCCGACGTCGCTCCGCGAATATATATGTGGTGGTGTCGGAGTCGATGCGGAACGGCAGGTAGAGCTCATCTTTTCTGACCGAGGCCGGCGAGAGGGCAGAGTCGCCCGGCATGCCGGCGCCGATTACCTCGACCGAGTCGACGGAGATTCGGTCGGCGATGCCTGAGCCTGACGCGTAGAATCCGGCCAGGGGAACAGCATTTTTGTTTTCCGTGCATGTGTCTGAGCATGCCGTTGCGGCAATCAGCATCGGGATGACAGGCGTCAGCGTCATTAATAATCGACTCGGTCGGGTCATTGGTCTTCAATCTGGGTGATTAGTGTCAGAACTCCTCGGCAATGAGGTAGTTGTTTCGCTCCGGGGAGTTGCGTGTGATCATCTCGCCGATGAAACCGGTGCAGAAGAACTGCACGCCAAGCACCATGAACGCAAGCGAGAGGTAGAAATAAACCGACTTGGTCAGATAGAAATGATAGGTGTCGGAATTCATCGAGACCAGTTTCATGATGAGCACGGTGACTACTGCGACAAAGCCGATGAGGAACATCAGCGAGCCGAGCAGACCGAAGATGTGCATCGGCTTGATTCCGAATTTTGACTGAAACCAGAGTGTGCCGAGGTCAAGATAGCCGTTGACGAACCTGTCGAGCCCGAACTTTGTGGTGCCATACTTGCGTGCCTGATGGTGCACGACCTTCTCTCCGATTTTCTTATAGCCGGCGTTCTTTGCCAGATACGGGATATAGCGGTGCATGTCGCCATAGACCTCGATATGCTTCACCACGTCTCGGCGGTAAGCCTTGAGTCCGCAGTTGAAGTCGTGCAGGTTTCGGATTCCTGATACCTTGCGTGCCGTGGCATTGAAGAGTTTGGTCGGAATTGTCTTGGACAGCGGGTCATAACGCTTCTTTTTCCAGCCCGAGACGAGGTCATAGCCATCCTGGGTGATCATGCGGTAGAGCTCGGGAATCTCGTCGGGAGAATCCTGGAGATCGGCATCCATGGTGATGACCACGTCACCCTTGGCGCGCCGGAATCCTGTGTTGAGGGCCGGAGACTTGCCGTAATTGCGCGAGAAGGCCACGGCATGAATGGCGGGATTGGCGTCGGCGAGACGCTTGATGACATCCATGCTGCCGTCAGACGAGCCGTCATTGATAAAAAGGATCTCATACGAGAACCCGTTTTGAGCCATTACGCGCTCGATCCATTCTGTCAGTTCCGGAAGAGACTCCTCCTCGTTATAAAGCGGTATGACAACAGATATATCCATAAGAATAATGGTTCGGAAAGTTTGAGATGCAAATATAACTGAAATCCGCGAATCAAAGCGTTAAAATATTAAAAACATGGGGCGGGGATAAAATTTTCGGTTGAAATCTTGCGTAATTGAGAAAAAAGTTGTAATTTTGCGACGCTTTTCGGGACAACCGGAAGCGAGATGATGATTCGCTAGCTCAGCTGGTAGAGCACAACACTTTTAATGTTGGGGTCGTGGGTTCGAGCCCCACGCGGATCACCGCCAAAATAAGCCAAACTGCTAATTCATAGCAGTTTGGCTTATTTATTTTCTGAAAATTGTGTGCAAATTGTCTACAAAATCAAAAATTGCGTCAACATTCTGTCAACGCAGTAGCGTGGCAGCGTACAGTAGTCGGTTATGATTCTATGCCGCCGAGACGTTTTCTTTCGGCTTCGAAGGCTTCGAGGAAGTGAATTTCAACCGGGGATAGCTGGTATTGAGTGCGCTCTCGGAATTTGTCGTATTCATCATTGGCTTTGAGTTTGGCAACTTCGGCTGAGACGCTTCCGGCATGGTTCAGCAATTCCTTACCCGACAGCTTCAGGAAATCGTCGAGTTTCTGAATCCAGTCTTTCATATACATCGGCACATGGCTCTTTGCTTGGAGTTCGGCAAAGTCAAGATATAGGTTAACGATTCGGTTCAGCATATCGACTTCCTCTTCCGAAAGATAATTCTTAGCAATCTCAGCCTCATGCTTAGTCGGCATGGCTCCTCGCCACGAAGTCAGACCCATGAAATCTTTTTCGGCATTGGCACGGTCGTAGATTACCTCTGCGGCAGTATGTCCGTGCGCGGCAAAGTGCATCTTGTTCTGCACAGTCTTGAAGAACTGTTGGGTGATGGATGTGCGAGGGTCATAGTCGATGCTGAGAGCATAAATCTCCAGCACCTTACGGTAGAACACCTTCTCAGAACTGCGGATATCGCGGATGCGGGCCAATAGCTCGTCGAAATAGTTTCCTTGTCCGGCATTTTTGAGCAAATCGTCATTAAGCACGAAACCTTTGATCATGTACTCTTTCAGTACCTGAGTAGCCCATTGGCGGAATTGCACACCACGATGAGAGTTGACACGATAGCCCACACTGATAATCATGTCAAGATTATAGAAATCTACATGATGGGTCTGAGTTTTACCTTCAATAGCACCATGTTGAGTGGTTGTTGCATATTTTGCAACTACCACATTTGGGTCAAGTTCCCCTGACTCAAAAACATTCTTGATATGTCTTGAAATAGTTGATTTATTACGCTGAAACAGCTCTGCCATCTGGTCTGCCTTGAGCCAAACCGTTTCATTGGAGAGCCGAACCTCAATCTTCGTCTCGCCTCCCTGCGTCTGAAATAATATAATCTGTCCGTTATCCATTTTATATCTTTTACTTATCAAACTTTATGGTTACAATTGTGTCAGCTGCTTTCCCATAAATTTCTACGAACTGTTCTAAGTTTTGTTTTACATATATTTTCTCATTTCGAAGTCCCTGAATGGTATCTAACATTGATTGTAAATTGTTACGTAATTCATTTCGAACTTTCTTGTCTCCATTTGACTCCACAATGATGTTAATGGATGGCCGGACAAAGGAGTCTTCCAATTCAAATATATTGACATATGGCATTTGCTTATTAATCTTTTCATTATAAAGATTTTGTAGCATAGTCCCTGCGAGAGGTAATTGATTATCATCCAAACAAGCAGTCAATCTTCGATTATACTCTCGAGTAACCTCTTCAAACTGAGTGATCAATTTGCTTGATCCAGACTTCATTTCAGAAATGACATCACTTAAATTATGTTGGCATGATTTAAGTGATGATATTACCTGTATAACTTTATGGTATTCATGTGTAGCAACGTCCTCGTTTTCATGCTGTATTTGTAGAAATCTATATAAATCCTCTTTATTTAACGAATCAAATATTTCGCATTTCAATAATACCTGTGAGTTAATATATTGAATATCAAACCTATCCTTAACATCGCAATATTCCTTAATAAATTTCTTAAATACTTCTTGCTGTTGTTTTAATGGTTCTAATAAGCTTTCAATCTCTGACTTCCATCTCAGACCTTCTCTTTCTACGCGTTTATTTTCTGTATGCTTCAACAATAGACGATCGATGACAACACCTAGCAACAACATTATTATTGGGAATGCGTAATCTAAAAATAGGTTCAAGTTAGTCTTATGCTCGGCATATATAACTTGTCCTACAGGAATAGGCTTGGATATGTTTATGGTATCATCTAAAAACTCGGATTTTATAGTGTCCGAAGTATTCAGAATATTAAAAGGTTGCGGCACTTTGGTAGTATCGTTGATTGTGGTAGAATCAGATACAGAAGTTGCTGAAACTATCAAGGATGAAATGCCTATGCTTATCGCAAATAGGACAATCCTAATCTTTTCAAATTTCATTATATTTTGTATACTATTTGAGTGTTGTGTATTTTTATTCATAAAGCCGTATGTTTATTTATAGCATTCAGGATGCTCCTTAGACTATTTTTCTGTTTTGCTCTGCTTCTTGTTCTTTTTAGAGGACACAAATCCAAAATCTGCGAAATCGGGAAACCAATCAGTTTCATAATGTATGTGCGCCAAGTATTTAAGAAAATGATATGATGTCCCATCAGTTTTAAGCTTAATTGGAGAATAAGCTTTCCTTAAATGATTAGGAAGTTCTTTTAATTCTTTAGGTAAAGAAATACTTGTCTCTACAGCAATCTCATTGTATAGACGCTTAGAAAACAAACGCACCTCAAGATCCGGCAATTCGATGGGATATGATACTTGTAAATTAGTATCCTCTTTAATTACCAGTTCATATAATTTCTGATATAACTCATCAGCATCTATCCAATATAATAATTCTGCCAATATAGTTAAAAGAAGAGAAGACTCATCGCGGTAATTAGGTGATTTAACAAATATACTCTTTGCAAGTTCTCGTCTATTACCATACAGTTCCGGGAACATACCGCTGTCTTGCTTGCGAATTAATGTATTGACAACCATGCGGACAATCCATTCACCCATTTCCGTGTACAGGTTTTCAGTCGGTGTTTGTATGGTCATTACATATTTTATAACAAGCAATATAGGTATAGAATGAGTATCTAATAGAGGGATGTCAAAGCCAGAGTTACAGTTTAAGATTCGTATAACTAATTCAATCCCGGATTGATCAAATTTTTCTCGTTTTTCAAAAGGCAAATATTCTCTAATTGCTAAATGATAATATATTACATCACTTATAAAATCAAAGCATCTAAGGGGATAAAAAATATTCTCAGACTGAAGACCATTAACCATATAGAGCCCCTTATATTGCGTAGCAAGAGGGATTAATTTATCCAAATACCTAGAATAGATATGCAAATGAAGTTTAACAAGCTTGCCAAATAAACTTAGAATTTTTTGATTTCTGGTTTTATTGTTTTCAAGTATCCATGCCCATGCTTTTAGAACAGCTATATCTGATGCTCTTTTAACAGGCAGAAAATTATTTATACGTTGACTTTCCTTTAATAGAATAGTCAACATGAGATTTATTGAGGAAAAGCATTTACTTAAAAGTCTTGGTTGTGACCGATTACTTGGACAATATGAGAGTTGGATATCAACAAGTTTCTCAAACTCACTGACATCCCATCCAGGGGCATCATACATGACTAAAATACGTTTTACCAACCGGTACGAATCCTCATCACGATAAAGACATTCGTCAAATAAATGCTTAGAGAAAAGATCTGTAAGCTTTTCTATTCCCCAGCGTTCGAATCCTTCATTTGGGAATTCCCGCTTAATAAATCCTTCAAAATGTGGTCTCGTATTATCTTGTAATATACCATTATGAACAAATACAATTACAGTTGGAAGAGAATTGAATCCAGGGATTGAGGAATCAGGAAATTCCACATCCTTTGCCGCCAAGATAGATTCTCTAACTCCATCTTGGCAATTAAATGTGCGATCGGTTATATCTTTTGCGGCATTTCCTTTTAACTCGAAATACCATTTGCATTTACGACCTTTTTCATCCTTTCCAATCGCTATAACATCTTTCCCATATTGAGATTGCCCTTTGGAATTTTTGGGAGTGGATACAATTTGAAAACCCATGCTTTCTAAAAGTATCGGGAATATATAATCGAGTTCGTCATCCTCCTTTAGCGATTCAAGATACTCACTTATTACTCTGTTATTCATCTTCGTTGTTGGTTATATCCCAGTCTTTTAAGAGCATATTTGAAAATTCTCGTTGTTCCAAGGGTGTTTTGGATGCAAGCATCATTGGTGCCAAAATAGAATTTGATATTTTGGCAAGGGGAGTAACTTGTCCATTTCTCCAGAATCCACCTCCTCGCCCTAGAGTAAGTGGCCTTAAAAATTCAAGCACAAAGGATTTATGCGTTTGTTCGTATTTCCGTAAATGTTCTTGAATAAATTCTTGCTCGCTTCTACGTGCAATCTCAAAAACATGTGGAAAATAGTTTTCAGATGAAAGCTCAATGCATTGATTTGCTAAATCAAATCGTTCATTAAACACATTAAGCAACTCTTTATAATACTTCAATTCATCACTCTCATTAAAATGACCCTTTTCAATTATTGTTTTGAATAAGCCAAAATAGTTTAATGTATAGTCAATTATGATTTTAACAAGAATCGCTCTAACTGCCGCAGAATCCGAATTGAAGACATGACACACATGTCTTCCGCGATGTTCTGCTTCTCCATAGTCTTGAGTAAGAGAGGCTACGAATCGGACTTGACTATCTTCATCAAAATTCAGAATATCTATATCCTCAATAGACGGTTTATAAGTATCAAATAATTTTCTGCCCAAAAACCTTTTATCTCCACTATCAGATATTATTAATCCAGTAATTAGTCCGGTTAGTGAATCTTGTATCTGTCCATATATGTCTGATACTAAGGATACAATAGTATCAATTAATGCCAAAAGTTTATGCTGTTCAGATAAACTACTGATTAAATCTTTAAGAAGATTAATTTCAAACAAATCACGAACTTCATACTTTGATAGTATCAATGAGATTTCATCCGGAGTGGTATCCGCACTAAACAAGGCTTTTTTAGCCGAATTAGCGAATTCCTCCGTAGTAACAACTTTGTCTAAATTATTTGTGAATTTATCAAAATCTCGCATAACTCATACAGTTATATTATATCCACATTTAGCTTCATTCCTATGTAAGAGGCAATGGCGAAGATTTGTTTGCGCTTGGTGGCGGTGTCGGAACAGGTCATCAGGAGCCATCCGTTGCCTAGGGGCTTTTGGGCTGTCTTATACTTTTCGTCTACTGTATTACTTACAAGGGGGATTTTATTGGCAATCAAGCCGACAGCGCGGACTTTCTCCACGCCTACATGCAGTATGAATTTTTGCAGAGACTCCCATGCGGTCCTCTCTTCGATGATTGAGCCGTCCGGCATTGTTATCCTCAGGCGAGTACGTGGATTGGTAACAACCTTCTTTCCCCCCTTTTTCTTTTCCGTATGCTCTACAACCGGATCCGGCTTAATTTCTACAACATCTTCAAGCGCATCAAATAGATTACGCTTACGGGAGAGGCTGACCTTAAGAGGGGTTCCTGGAACATAGTCAACGACTAAGACGAGTTCGCGTTGGACTTGTGCCAAAGCCGGTTCAATCTTCTCAGTAAGGGTCGGGAGAATCTCTGTGCGGATGAGATCCTCTTCAAGTTTTGCGGCTTCCTGTTTCAGCCGTTCATCAATGGGGAGATTAAGCTTCCGCAAATTCTCCATTGTGATATATAGTTCGCTCAGTGTTGACATGTGTTAGTTCTTTATTTGAATACCTCTTTGATGGAGAATATTGATCCAGTGCTGTTTAAGGATCTCAGCGTTATGGTCTATTTGACCTGATACTTTTTCCTTAATTTCGTCAGAAAGTGGTGATGATTCTAAAGCCGACTTATTAAATTCTTTATAGCGTTCTTTTGCACCATCTATAGTGGATACAGGAATTTCAGGAATGTAACCGAATTCATTGCACAGATTGGTTACAAGAATATAGTCCCTCTCGTACATATCTTTCATAGAACCATGCAACATAGATTTGGCCATGGGATTAGGAGCGATTGAACATAGCCACTCTCCAAATGCTTTCATATAATCACGGCTGTCCATAGGTTTCTAAATTAAAGGATTCGTATTCTTCGCGAGAGATTGGGGTTTGAGGGTCAACGATGAGCACTTCATCGTAGGTCAAATCGTAAAGATGATATACGATGTGGTCAATTAGATCTAATGATACAGTATCATCCGGTTGGATAAGCAATCTATTGACACAGTCAATTAGGCTTGAATTGTTAGGAGCGGAGGTGTGAATCGGAAGTGATGAAATTTCGTTAACACCAACATTAATATAACCACCTGCCATCTTCAGCGAATTAAAGTTTACCCGTAACCAGAAATCAAGGAGTTTACTGTTGATAACCGCAAGGATAACTTTTAACAAATGAGCTTCTCCTCGGATAATTGATGTCGATTTTCCTGCAAGAATCTCTCCTTCATCAAAGACAGCTTCGATAGAGGAGCTCATACCCGCTACAATAATCTTCGGAGCAGATGATTGTGCAACACGGGTAGGATTAATTTCTTGTAAGTCTGAAGTCTTAACTACTGGATGTTGATAAGCGCCTTTGATATATTGTGTTTTCTTTGTACCCCATAAGGATTTGTACTTATCAATAGTCCCTGTATTGATAAATCTGAAATATGGCTCCGTTTGACTTGAATCAAGCTCAGAGAGGACTTGTTTTATTTGATATGCTTCAGCAACAGTGGCTGCACCTGTTATATCAACAGAATACGTGGATAATTTGGGCTGATTTGATATTTTTAAAATGATATTTAATTGAGTCTGGTCGATAAAATACTTATCCCAAAACAAATCTGAATTAAAAACAGAAGGATGTATTATCGCAGTACGAGTAGGATTCTCTAAATCCTTCATGGTTTGAAAAACCTTCTCTGAAATTGAATCTTCTTTTTTTAAAAGAAGCACGCACGGATACACCGCGGCCTCAAACACTGGAACGGAGCCATAATCTCGAATAATATTAAGATTATTGCTGCATAACAATCGCCGACTCGCTTCGGCATATTTCGCAGCAATTACCTTGTTCGGAATTATATAAGAGAAAACACCACGCTTCTTCAGCAAATTGATTCCCAACTCAATAAAGACAATAAAGAGATCCCAGTTGCCACGTGCTGAAGAATATAGTTTTTTATATATATTTCGCAATTCGGGCTGAGTGTTTGTCATCGTCTCCGAATCGATATAGGGGGGATTCCCAATAATAATATCGAACCCACCATTGGCAAATACATCAGCGAACCAAGTATGCCATAGGAAGAATTTATCGTTTGCGGATAAGTCATCGACATCCTTCATAAAATCTTCGCTCTGTGTGAGCTCAAAGATTTGGCGTCGAACATTATTGATGATGTCATTGAAAATCTTCGCTCTTTCTCCATGATCCGATTCGCTGTAGTAGTTTGCAAGGCTTGAAATCAACAATTCTGCATCATCGTTCTGAAGTCCAAGACTTCCAGGCTCCCCAATATTAACTTTGGTTAGTCGCGTCAAGTCTTTGCCTTTGTAACTCTCCAATAGGGAGTTGCCCTGCATGATTTTGAAATGAAGGTTTGGAAGAGGTTCCGGCTCGGTAGCGTCTACAACCATAGCTAACCAAAAGCGTAGGCGGGCAATATCGACAGCTCCTTTTTCAATGTCAACTCCATAGATATTATGCTCCATAATGTGCCGTTTCATTTTTGAACGGTCACGCACAAGACCAAGAGCGAGATATATTTTTGACAGGATGTTGACAATACCCATCGGGAAAGCTCCTGAGCCGATTGCCGGGTCGCAGATTTTTACGTCGACAAGTTTCTTAGCAAGATATTTGCGTTGTTCGTCGTTTAGCGTATCTGCATCCAGCGTTTCCACGAAGTTTCGAATAAGTTCGTGGGAGCGCTCCGGTATGCCGTTGAGAAGATATGCTATGATTGATTCACGGCACATGTATTCCACTATTTCTTTGGGGGTATAGAACGCACCCTTATCTTTGTTATCTTCGAGAAGATTTTCAAAGATGCGACCCAGCATTTCGGGGTCTATACCAACCTCGGCATCTTCAGGGTCGTTCTCGTCGATTGTGAAGTTATATTGGTCAAAGAAGTCAAACAGACGTTTAAAATAATCTGCCGGAATAGTGCAAGTGCGTTCGTCGATTTCGTCCTGTTGAAACAAGCCACCGTTAAGATACGGAATTTTATCGGAATCCGGCAAGGATGCGACATCAGCTGAACGATGTTCGGGACGAGTATTCAACACACCGAAAAAAAGCGGTTCGAGCACTCCATCAAGGAGATTGTCTTGCAATTCGGAAAGATAAAACAGATCGTGCATGTATTGTCGATTTCCGGCCAGCCATCCTTTGCGCTGAAGGAAATACAAAAATACAATACGGCCAAACATCTTCTTTATGTAATCACGCACGAGCTTATCGCTACCCTCAAAAGATGTTGCAAGTTGCGGGTTTGGGGCATGGATTGTCTTTTCTACCCATTTCCCTGACTCCTTTACATAGCGTTTACCGGTAAGATATTGCACAAAATCAGCATACAGCTCGCGGTATCTGTCAAAGAACTCATCGCTGAGGGCTTCGACTGAGAAGGCTTCTGCAAAATCTTTGTCTGTCTTAGAGCTTCGAGCAAGTTCGAGGAAACGCTCAACGGCGGTGCGACTACGATAATCGCGACCAAAAACGTATGTGTAGCGTTTGGCTGTGGCGCGTGTGGCGGCAATAGTTCGCTCCTTATATACGTATGAGAAACGCCAGGGGCGTTCGGGCTCGTTGTCGTAATGGAACAGGATAAATGCGTGGGTAAAAGTCATTGCTTCTGAGGCGATGAACTGCTTAATCGCCACACGAGAGTGTTGTATCTTGCTGCCGGGCCTAAGAGTGACATCGTAGAGGGCTATCGGGTCAGAGTCTACACGGTCAATGTCGGCGACATGGATAGCTGAAAAGATATTCGCATTGTCTGCACGTCGGCGCTTATCAGGTGAGTCGATGATGTCAATATCAATACTTGTTATGACATCCTCAGAAAAGATTGGCTTTAGGACTTTGTCAATAAAGACATCTGAGCCTGGATAGCCGTTTTGAAAAATATGTTGGAGTTGTTCTTTCATGGGATACAACATAATTATTTAATGATTGCGATAGCGACATTTGACTGGCCACGGCGCTCGTGAGCTTGTGTAGCTATGTGAGCAAACGTGGTCTGCAGCCATGAGTTAATTTCAAAATCTGCTCCAAACAACGAAAGTTGACCGGAGGAGTCGCGTTGCTTCTGCTTCAGGAGAGTCTTGATAACAAAATTATTTTTGTTGCGCACAAGAGTGTTAACTTGTGCCAGGAGCCGCTTTGTTTCATTGGTAATGTCCTGTCGACCGCGTAGCTCTCGAACATATTCCTGAGCGTCTTTGATTCGTTCATTGCTATCACGACCGCCCAAACGATGGGTGACGTGGTTCTGGTATGCACGAAGCGCGTCTTTTAAATCTGGTGCATCTTTATCGATTACATGGCTTGTAAAGCGAGCTTCGGGCGCGCAATGAAGATATTGCATCGTGAGCAATGGCGAAATAATGGAGGTTTTTGGCTCAGAATCATCAGCGATAAGCACGGATACAAGACCTTCGGCCTGATCGGTAAATATATACAGACTGTCGGAGCATCCTTCAGTCGGATAGTAGCCGCCGAGACTGTCAAGCGGCAGGGATTTAATATATTCAAATTGTTCAGGCTGTTCTGCCGCAAAATCTTTCAATTCACGAATATAGATGCCAAAAGGAGACTCATCGCCATCGACTGTATGAGAAAGGTCGTTCTCTCGAACTTCTTCACGTTCGGAGAATACCTTGCTGTCTTCGCCAAACATTTCATGGAATGATTGGAGTTTGGCGTAGGCTTTCTCAATAAGACGAATTTCTCGATTGCCTTCATCGGAGGGGAAGAAATTATACACATGAACAAAATCCTCGACCGATCCGATGCGATTTACACGGCCTATGCGCTGCATCAAGCGTGTGGCATTCCATGGGGCGTCGTAATTAAGAATTACATTTGCGCGGTGGAGATTCACGCCCTCAGCAAGTACCTCAGTGGTAACAATTACATCGTAATCATCGCGACGCTTTTCTGGAGCAAGATTGGCATCAAAGTTTTCCGCGATGCGGCGCGCCATCTCTTCGCGGTTCTCGGCTGTGATTGCCAACGGGCGGTGTCCGGCATTTTTCAGGGCGCGTTCAATGGATTTGAGGGTATCAATAGCTTCCGAGAAGATTACTACACGAGGCTTATTTTGACCACTTGGATTATTGATTTCAGGATTGAAAAGTTCGGGAATGGCCTGTTTGAAACGCTCAAATTTGGGATCGAAGTCATTTCGGTTCCAACGGTCGAGTAAGCGGCTGATGATTTTCCGGTCAGCGAGGAGAGCTTTCCTATATTCCAATCTAAAGTCTGAGGCGTGGAAAAGCCTATTGTTTTCAGGCTTGTCTTGGATTTTGCGCTCCATCACATTTTGGAATACATCAAAATCTCCATCGGCATCAAGGAAAACCTTGTTAACATCAATATCGGGGCATATATAAACAGCATCATGGTCAAGCATCGAAATCATTACGTCGAGATACTTCAACTGATTGTCGAGCGAAGACTTGAATGCAATTATAGAACTTTCAAGACGCTTGACAAGCATTATCTTCATGATTTTCTGCAAACGCCTTGTGATAGACTCAACAGTCAAATTGCGTTTCTCATAAAGCCTTTCGTTTTTCTTATCCTTGAAAAAAGTAATGGCTGCATAGCGCGAGAACTGTATAGCATCGGGATGAGTGTCCGAGACAGGATAAATGGCATTGATTGTGTCAAAGAACAGTTGCTGCAATTCTTCGTCCATGTGGTATTCGAGTTTATGTGGCCCTTTAATGGCTGGGAATTTTAGGCTTGCGCTATCCTCGGGATAAAGCCTCTTAATATCAGTTCGAGTACGACGCACGACAAGTTCATTAAGAACACGTTCTCGAATTTCCTTTGACACTTCTGCAATGATAGCTGTCGCTTCGGCACGTTGCTCTGGCGTATCTGCCGGCATATTGCGAGCGTCCTTAAATCGTCCTTTCATTGCATTGAAGAAGGAATCAAGCTTACCGCCGGGCACATTAGGAAGAGTGCAGTTATTGGCATCGCGCAAGAAGAGAGTTAATTGATTGTATAGGTCTTCCGGTGTATTATTCTGTGGAGTCGCCGACAGCAAACAAAGATATGGCGTTGGATTGGACATGCCAATAAGTTCATCCAGTGCTTCGTATTTTTGAGTGCCGCGATTACGGAAATTATGACTCTCATCAACCATAACTAACCCATACTGCACTTTGTCGAGCTCTCCGTCAAAGTCGTCCCCTCCGTCAAATTCATCTTCTCCACCGGTAAGATTTCCAATAGATCCGGTAGTAATGAAGTCTATGCATGGTTCAATCTTGGTGGCATGTTCGAGGTCAAAGTCGCGGATTGTATCTTCCCAGCCCCTACGTATTGATGGTGGAACCACAACAAGCACCTTGCGAGGACGATTAAGTACTTCGGCTTGATCAAGGAACATACGAATCAGCAAAAGCCCAACAATAGTCTTGCCAAGTCCCACGACATCGCCGAGCAAGAAACCTCCATAGCGTTTCATAATAGAGAATCCTTGTTTTACAGCGTCAAGCTGATAGTCCAGAGGCTTGTAAGATGTAGGGAGATAAGTTTTAAGGATGTTGGTGGTTTCTGCATCAATAATATCGCCAAACTGAGTTTGAAGATACTTGATGTAGACATCGTAAGGAGTGAGAGGATTTTCAGCCTCATTGTCTTTCTCAATTTCTACACCAATAGGTGAAGGCTTAAGAATATTCTTAATGAACTTACCCGACCATAATTCGCTATTCTGCCACAGCTCCTCAAACCAAGCTTTGTGAGATTTAGATGTCGAATACTCTGTAAACGGTGCTGCCACGCTGTTACCATTTTCTTCAAGGTAATTTAACTCGGCATTGCCCTGTAATCCTTTTAATGTAAAATTAGAGCTACCAACAATTCCAGTAGCAAGCATATGATTATTACCGAGGAAGATGTAACATTTGGCATGGAGGAATTCCTTATGCTCTCCTTGACCATACACGCGAATCTCAAACTTCCCATCGGGATTCTCTTCGGTCAGAGCGTTATCGATAATAAGCGTACCGATGGGCTTATATTCATCCGTAAGTGAGTCGACATCTCTCTGAATATAGAAATCAGGGAATTGGCGTACTTCTTGAGATGCCTGATAATATTGAAGTTGTGGCTCTTGTCCTATCAGTAAGTCAAGTTTGCCTCCTCGCGCGAAAAAGTCTTTAAGTTCTTCATAGATTAAAGCTGTGCCGGGCAAGTCCCAATAGCCCGTTGCAATCATAATATGATTACAATCAGGTCGTGAGACCAACTCTTTAATATATTTGACGAGCTTAAACTGCTCGGAATTATCTATTAAGGCATTTGCCATATCTATGAAAAAACAAAAAACTCCGACGGCAGTTATCTGAGGGCTGGCCGAGCCTGCAACGACTGCTTTGGAGTTTTGGAATTTGATTGGTTGTTGGCTTCGTCAGCCATTTGTGTTTAACCTTGTGGCCATTTTCAGATGTTTATAGTTTCTCCAATTACAAAGTTAATCAATTTTCGTGAAAGTTTGGCTGTCAGGCATAAATAAATTTTAACGTCTACCTGATATACCGCGTTTGGGCTGAGATGGTTTCATCATTCGGTAGGCATGCATCATGCAGCGGTAGGCGAAACGGCGGTCGTCTTCATACGGATTGCGTCCCCAGGGGAACGAGTTGTCGCCACCTCCGCCTCCGCATGACTGAGCAAATTGGGTTGCGCCATCAAGATAGCCGAGGAACAGATACATCGCACACTTCAGGATATCGTTGGGCTGCTCGGCTATCGCAGTCAGAAATTCACCATCTAAATCTGCTTTTAGTTCCGATGGCATCGCTGCGAATAGTTCACGGATATCAACCACGAGTCTTCCGAAGATGGCATCCGTCAGCCTCATGCGTATTTGTACCTGTTTCTTCTCCGTTAGTTCGCTGTAATCTTTTTGCGCATCGTCGCGTTTTTCAGTGAGAGCGTCAAGTTCATCCTGAAGTTCGGCAAGTTGCCGATCAGCGGTTTTGAGTTTGTCGCGTTTGTCGGCGAGTTTCTGTCCGGTAGATTCAAGTTGCTTTTCAAGTTCGGCGATACGGCGACGCAGTTCGGAAACATCTCCGGCACCATGTCAATGCCTCTCTCCGTTTCCGCAGTGAAATGTGTCCTAACTCAGTTTTTTGTAAGAATCGCGCTTATAATCGCAAAAATTTGTACCTCTACCAGACTATAATCGCAGGATTTTGTATATAGTCAAGAGAGGTGGTATTTTATATTAAGTCAACTTTATAGATTTATTGAGAACAAACGCAACGATAAAGTTGTATTATCAAAAGAATGTGACTATCTTTGCACTATGATTACGAAAGCACAAGTCGAGAAATTCTTAGAGGATTTTTAGTCTGAAGGTCAAAATCTTTGGAATCCGTTTCCGTGATGACCGCCAAAAGAACCAAAACAGTCTCGTTGAGCTGGGCATAACTCCTAATCAACGAATGGAGGTTATCATGAATTTGAGCTGCTACGATTATTCCGAAGGTCCAATAGTGGATGCGTTGAATAATCAAGGTGAAATGTGGGTGTTCGGCAAAGATGTAAGAGGAAATGAGATCTATATCAAGATTACTCTTGGAAAGCCTAACTCTCATACGATTTGTATTTCGTTTCATAAAGCGGAGCATCCGATGTCTTACCCCTTAAAGAATGAACACAATGGACAATAACAAATTATTACCCGGAGAAAAATACTTTCAGGAAGTAAGAACAATAACTTTCCGAAAAGAGGAGTTTTCCTATATTCACACCGGAATTATTAATGAGGAAGGTGAAATGTGGACCACGACCGAAATGGATGAGGCAAACATATTTCAGGTATATAACCAGTATCGTGTCAAGCATGGTATTCCTTTCCCTGACGAAATATCGGGAATAAGGGAACACTACGGTCTGTCGGCAGCAAAAATGGCACAGATACTTGGTTTCGGCATAAACCAATACCGTATGTATGAAGATGGCGAGGTGCCGAGTGTATCAAATGCCAGGACAATCATCGCAGCCCGTGAAAAGGATATTTTTATGTCCTTTGTAGAAGCCTCAAAGTCTGAGATGAGCGAACAGGAGTATCTACGGATTAAAAAGAAAGTAGAAGCGGCGGAAGGTGATTACAAACCAAGCGGACAACCATCGGAATATACCGGATTTCGCTCAATGTCCTTAGATAAGATTGCAAATATCGTGCGGTTGATTATCGCCAATATAGGTTCGACATTTGTTACAAAAATGAACAAACTCTTGTTCTATGCTGATTTCATTCATTACAAGAAGCATGGATATGGAATAACCGGCATTACATATAAAGCATTACCGTTTGGTCCTGTTCCGGAACGGTGGGGCACATTATACAGTTCTCTTCCGGGAATTGATATGGAGGAATTTGTTTATCCGAGTGGTCAAAGTGGCATCAAATTGGAGTCTGTTGAGCATAACGAGAATATTCTCAGTGAATCTGAACTATCCACAATAGAGGCAGTATGCGAATACTTCGGTAAAATGAACGCCGGAGAAATTTCACAGATAAGCCATCTTGAAAAAGGCTGGATAGAAAACAAGGATAATCGTTCTGCCATATCTTATCAGGATGCCTTTGCGTTAAATTACAACTGACAATAGCTGTCACTTGTGACACTCATTGTCAGTTGTAATTATCACGATTGGCATTGAAATATATTACACCATAGATGTCCACCCCTCTATTCGATAATGCTTATTAGATGGTGCGCTACGCCTCACGCTGGAGAATATAGGGAATCATGGAAATTATTTGAGCTACGATGACTGATTAAAATGTCCGATTTTATTCAATACAGCGTTTTTATTGAATAAAATCATAGCGATGTGGAATTATGAGGATTCTCTAAACTCAGTTTTTTGTAAAAATCGCGGTTATAATCGCAAAAATTAGTACCTTTGTATTCTCTTAATCGTGATTTTTTGTATGGCAGTGAAAGTTGACAGCCGGTCATGATTGACAAGAAGATTTGGCAGATGACGAATATCATCTGCCAAACGCGATCATCCGACCGTATATTTACATATGTTGCGCAGTTTCCGGGGTGAATTTCTTGCGGGCCATAGCCTGCAGATTAGCGGTAGTGTCGCATTCATCTACAATCTCAACCCCGAGCATTGTCTCGATTACGTCCTCCATAGTAACGATACCGCGCATACAGCCGTATTCATCGGTTATTACCGAGATATGTTCTTTCTCCTGAAGCATTTTCTCCCATATGTCCGAGACCTTGGTATCCTCCGTAAAGAACATAATCGGGCGCACAATATCCTTCATCTGCACGTTTGATTTATCCTGTGTCAGCATTTCAAGCACATTTGCTCTGCGGACGTACCCGATGATGAATTCGCGGCCTGTCTCAAAAACAGGAATGCGTGAAAATGGCGCAAGATCCTTGTTGTCGTAAAACTCTTTCATTGTAGTGTTGGTCGAGATAGTGGCAACGACAACATAAGGAGTCATAATGTCCTCGGCTTTCACATTAGAGAGTCTCAGGAAGTTCTGTATGACTTTGTTCTCCGCGTCCTCGATAACGCCCTCGTCCGTCCCCACATTGACCATTGCGGCCACTTCCTCCCGACTTACGGTCAGTGGCTGAATTTTAGGCGATACGCAACGGGTAAGCAATTCCGAGAGCCAGACCAGCGGATAGGTTATGAATATCAGGATTTTGATAATCTTAGCCGATGGCATGGCGAGAGTGCGCCAATAGGATGCGCCTATTGTCTTAGGTATGATTTCCGACAGCACCAGAATAAGAAGTGTGAGAATGGCGGAGATAATACCAAAATAGGCTTCCCCAAATACCTTGACCGATTCTGATCCTACGCCGGCTGCGCCTATGGTATGTGCCACAGTGTTGAGCGTCAGGATTGCTGCGACAGGGCGGTCAATATTAGTTTTGTACTTCATCAGCAGAGAGGCAGCCTTCACACCCTGGCTTTCTTTCATAGATATGAACGATACGGGAGTAGACAGCAGAACGGCCTCAAGCACGGAACAAAGGAAGGAAACCCCAAGAGCTCCCAAAAGATATAATAATATGAGTGTCATGAATGGATGTATAAGTTAATACTGCCGGAGGCATGCGGTGATACCTTCGGTTGATATATGAGGAGAGGGTCAACTTATACCTGACTATTCACGGAACACGCAGTTGAGGATTCTTGCAGGAAGATTAATAATGTGTCTCTGTCTTTTTACAGATACATGCGCATGGCGCCTCACGGCATCTGACGTCCGCAATAATCTCGGCTGTTTCTCAGCAACTTGCGGCTGAAGCACACTATTGACTACAATACAACACTCAATCTCTGTTTCTAATTCATACTCAGGACTCTCATTGCAATCGCCCTGAATAGGAACAAGAAACAAAGTCGCGACTAAGCATGATATTATCGCTATGGCTCGTGTCATAGAGTATTCATTCTATATTTATAACGTGCTTTAACAATTTTTGTTTTGATTCTGTCACAAAGGCACAGACGGAAAACGTAATGTCTGACAAGTATATTCTATCCAGGAATCTGTACAGGCAATTAAAGAAGCCGGTGAGGTGAAGTTGCTGAAGACTGTTTTAGACTACATGGCAGGCGCTACGTATGACGTGGATGACGAAAGGATTGTCTCATTATTTACAACTGTATGGTCGCGCAATTAAAAATAGTAAAGGAGGGTGTATCTGAATTTTGATACACCCTCCTGCGAGATTATGACTATGGCGTGAGATCAATAGTTCTTGGCCTCGATCTCGAAGAAACTGCGTGAGTGCTTGCATACGGGGCAGACCTCCGGTGCCTTCTTGCCGATGACGATGTGCCCGCAGTTGCGGCAGATCCAGACTGTGTCATTGTCGCGCGAGAAGACTATCCCCTCCTCGATGTTGGCGAGGAGCCGGCGATAACGCTCCTCATGGTGACGCTCGATGGCAGCCACGGCGCGGAAGCGCCATGCAATCTCCTTGAAGCCCTCTTCCTCAGCCTCGCGGGCCATGCGCTCGTACATGTTGGTCCATTCGAAGTTCTCTCCGTCGGCAGCGTCGCGGAGGTTGGTCATGGTGTCAGGCACCTCGCCGCCGTGCAGGAACTTGAACCAGAGCTTGGCATGCTCCTTCTCGTTGGCCGCAGTCTCCTCGAAAAGGGCTGCAATCTGTTCATAGCCATCCTTGCGGGCCTTGGATGCGTAGTATGTGTACTTGTTTCGTGCCTGCGATTCGCCGGCAAACGCTTCCATAAGGTTGCGTTCGGTCTTGGTTCCTTTAAGTTTGTCCATCATTGTTATATTTAATTAAGTGTTATGTCTCCTTTTCGCGACAGTCGGGACAAAGCCCCTTGAAGAATATGTCAATACTGTCTATGCGAAAACCGGGTGGAGAGGGGAGCCGCATTTTCTCCGGAAGTGCCATATCGAAGATGCGGCCACAGCAGCTGCAGCGCAGATGTCCGTGGGGCGGCTGGGGAGCGAAGTCGTATCGGCGGTTACCGCTTTCCAGTTCCAGTTCTCTGAGCAGTCCTGCCTCAGTCAGGACATGCAGTGAGTTGTAGACAGTGGTGCGTGACATTGTCGGGCATTCCCTCAGCATGTCGCGAAAGATCTCGTCGGCTGTGGGATGCTTATGCCCTTCAGCCACGTTCCGGAGTATTGCCAGACGTTGCGCCGATGGCCGGATACCGGCCTTGTGCATCATCTCCGCAAATATCGCGGGTGAAATCCGATCTTTATCCTGCATGAATCATTAACTGTCGTTTAACAAATCTGTAATGATTACAAAATTAGTAATAATTTCAATTTTGTCAAAATTTTCAGTCATTTTTTTGAAAAATTTTGAGAAACATATGAAATCCTCAAAAACATCGGCATCCGTTACGGATAGATATCGAAAGTCGAGCGTTTCCTCGAGACACTTCACCTTGAGGGCTCTCCGGGTCCCTTCTGACTTAACGGGCGTTAGGTCGAACTATCGTCGTCAGATATCTGTCGCTTATGGAAATTCCTATTTTTACAGCGATAAATTCTAAAAAGGAAAAGGGGTAGCCGTGTCCTGTTGGTAAAATGTCAATGTCAACGATATGGCAGAAAGATGATTATAGATGATTAAGGCGGTTTTTCCGTTTTTGTAACTATTTCCCGGAATTTGTATAATATCATGTCGGGAAATGGACCGTAATTTTGCATAGACAAAAGTAATTGAAAAATTAATCATACGATGAACAGACTCTTGATATTTCTATTCACCCTGGTGGTGTTAGGGTGCGGCATGGGATGCGCCGGTGATGAACCGAAGAATGATAATGACATAGAGGAGATAGTGACCACGGGGTATTTTGGCGGGAAAAAAGTGCTGATAGCCTATTTCTCATGGAGCGGAACGACTCAGAGTATGGCTGAGAAGATCCATGACATCACCGGAGGTGACCTCTTCTGGATTGAGCCTGTGGTTCCATATCCTACGGAGTACACCCCATGCACTGAGGTGGCTCGTGAGGAAAAAGAGAATGATGCCCGCCCCGAAATCAAGAACCGAGTGGATAACTGGGATGACTATGATATAGTGTTCATAGGTTGCCCCGTATGGTGGTGGACGACTCCTATGATTATCCACACTTTCTGCGAGAGTTATGATTTCAAAGACAAGACTGTGGTTCCTTTCTGCACCTACGCTGCTACATATCGCGACGAGACACTTGCCGAGATTGTAAACAGCACACCCGTGGCCTCGCATCTTACAGGGGAGGGCCTGACAAGCGGCAACATAAACGCGCAGAGGATACAGACTTGGATCGACCTTATCAATGAGGAATGGAACAAGGGTAGCGGCATCCTTATTCATATGCCTGTCGACTGAAATAATGTTTTTTGTCGGCAGGCATGTTATTTTAAGAGAATTTGCTAAATTTGCAATCTTAACCGAATAATTGTTTTCATGAGATTCAGTCTATTGGCGCTGCTGGTTGCCTCTGCTCTTGGTCCATGTGCGGAGGCATCAGCCACAGAGAAAGGGGATACCACACATATGCTTAATGAGTTGGTCGTGACCGGTACAAACGATGTCGTGCCTCAGAAACTATTGCCCTACACCGTCTCGGTGGTCAATAACCGACAACTCGAGGCCACGGGGCAGACACAGGTACTGTCTGCCATTTCGGGAATGGTGCCGAGTCTTTTTGTGTCACAGCGCAGCATCTTCGGGTTCGGCGTCAGCAATGGCGGGTCCGGACACATCAAACTCAGGGGTGTCGGCGGTGACAGGGGCAGCGGGGTGCTGATGATGGTCGATGGCCAGCCCCAGTTTGCCGGAATATATTCGCATCATATAGCCGATTTCTACGATAAGGAATATGTTGACAGGGTAGAGGTTCTTCGTGGCCCCGGCTCGGTGCTTTACGGTTCCAATGCAATGGCCGGCGCCATCAATGTCATTACGAAGAATGCCACTGACGGAGTGCATACCACGCTGCAGTCGCAGTATGGCTCCTATAACACATGGCTGTCATCAATTACCAATACCGTGCGTTTCGGCAAGTTCTCGTCGCTTGTGTCACTGTCGTATGACCGCACCGATGGCAATGTGAAGAACTTTGATTTCAAACAGGCTGACGGTTATGCAAAGGTGGGATATGATTTCTCAGACAAGTGGAAGGCGTATATAGACTATACGCTGATGAACTTCCGAGGCAACGACCCGATATATCCCAAACTCTCGAACCCCGAGTCGACCTACATCTATCATCAGAATATCACGCGAGGTGAGGCTGCCGCGACAGTGACCAACAACTATGGGAAAGTTTCCGGTTCGGCGAGGGTGTATTACAATTACGGCAACCATTTTGTGGATGACCCGCGTCACTTTCACAGCACCGACGACCGTCTGGGCGTGATTCTTTATGAGAATTTCAGTCCCTGGAAGGGTGCATCGGCAACTGTCGGCTTTGATTTTGACACATATTCGGGAAGAATACCTGTCTCCGGGGGCAATAACCATACCGAAGGGTCCATGAGTACAATCTCGCGTAAGACCATCGTGGAGTATTCTCCGTATATCACGTTGTCGCAGAAATTTCTGAATGAGTTGCTGAACCTGAGTGCGGGTGTGCGCATGGCGAACAGCGACAAATTCGACACCCAGTGGATTCCTCAGTTCGGGTTCTCTGTCAATCCCGGCTTTAGTTGGACTATCAAGGGAAACCTCGCCATGGGTTACCGTAATCCCTCCTTCCGTGAGCTGTACCTCTACCGTATGGCCAACCCGGATCTGCAGCCTGAGAAGATGATGAACTATGAGATGTCCGTAGGGAAATCGTTCTCGCGGTATTTCTCGGCTGAGGTAACCGGCTATTACAGCAAGGGTGACAATATGATTCAGGTTGTCGACATGAAAAACCGCAATACCGGCAGGTTCATAAACAAGGGCATCGAGGTGTCGGCCCACAGCCATCCGGTGGATAACCTCTGGCTGACGGCTACCTACAGTTATCTGCATACGTCGCTGCACAATCTTGTCGGCGCACCGAAGAACCAGTATTATCTTGGTGTCGAGTGGAAGCCCTGGAAGTTCCTCAATGTCGGTGCCGACCTCAAGGGGGTCGGTGGCCTCTATGTCGCCGACAACATGAAGCATCAGAACTATGCCCTCTTGAACCTGAAGATCACCTGGGACCTATGCCGTTATGTCTCGATATTCACTCGGCTTGAGAACATCACCGACGCAAGATACACCATCAACCGGGGCTACGAGATGCCCGGCTTTACCGCCATGGGCGGTTTTAAGGTGAGGTTCTGACAAATAAACGGATACTTGGGGCGCCCCGCTGAATATGTTTATGATGGGAAAATATGACGAAAGATTGCTTAAAACACTGGGATGATGTTGAGAAAACTTTTGACCACAAATAAAATACGTGAATCAGCGATATGCCTTCTGTGCATAATTATGTTCTGCGCCGGATGTGCCTCCGGCGCCGCGTCAGGCGGTGAGACTGCATCGGGTGCGCTTAGTCAGGCGGACAGATTACTCATCGAGGATAAAATATCGGAAATCGTAAGCCGTTGCCCCGGCGAGGTGGGCGTCGCAGTCATTGTCAATAATGTCGATACCATTACGGTCAATGACAGAAAAATCTACCCCATGATGAGCGTTTTCAAGGTCCACCAGGCACTTGCGGTCTGCAAGGACCTTGATGACAGAGGTATTTCGCTTGACTCGGTAGTGACGCTCAGTCGCGGCGAACTTGACCCAGAGACATGGAGTCCCATGCTCAGGGAGCATCCGGAACCTGAGATTAGGCTCAGGGTAAGTGATCTTCTGCGATACACAATCACTCAGAGCGACAATAATGCCAGCAACTATATGTTCAGCCGTCTGACAGGTGTCGGGCAGACGGACTCTTTCGTAGCCACGGTTATACCGAGAGAGAGTTTCCGAATAGCATATTCAGAGGCAGAGATGTCTGTTGCCCATGACAGGGCATACGTAAACGCCACGTCGCCTCTGGGCGCGGCAGCACTGATGAACAGGATTTTTACCGACAGCCTGCTGAGCCATGACAAACAGACATTTATAATTGATGCCCTGAAGGAATGCAAGACCGGAAAAGACCGTATCGCCGCGCCATTGCAAGATAAACCGGGTGTGACGATAGCGCATAAGACAGGCTCTGGTTACACCACCGGCGAGGGGGTGCTTGTCGCCCATAATGATGTCGCCTATGTCGGATTACCCAACGGCGTGAGTTACACGCTGGCGGTGTTTGTAAAGGATTTCAAGGGAGATGAGGCCGGCGCCGCGAAAGTAATTGCTGACATATCCTCAAGCGTCTATTCGGTGCTGAGCCGTGTGGAACGTTGAAAATGGTAAGATAATCCGCGATTTTCGCATGTTGAAATCGTGAAAAATTTTATATATTTGCGAAAATGGCGCGGCGATTGGTAGGGGATTGGGCTCTTTCTCAACGCTTATTGTAAGGATACATTAAACTAAATAGCAGAATATGAACAAGTTTATAGCATCGATGGCATGTGGCGTGCTCTCATTGACGGCCTGTGCCCAGAATGTGTCAAAGACTCCCGTCGGGGAGGAGGCTGCAGCCGCAGACTCGTCGGTTGTGTACATGACAAAGGAGATCTCACCCGAGGCCATAGTGAAACTTTACAAGGTCCTTGGCCGCGAGGCAAAAGGCAAGGTGGCGGTAAAGATCTCTACCGGTGAACCCGGAGGCCACAACTATCTTCAGCCCTCGCTGATCTCAGACTTCGTTAAGTTGACCGATGGAACCATTGTTGAGTGCAATACCGCCTATACCGGCAGGCGCTTCAAGACCGAGGACCATCGCCGAGCCGCAGAGGAGCATGGATTCACAGCGATTGCCCCGGTTGACATCATGGATGCTGACGGTGAGGTCAAGATACCCGTCAAGGATGGCAAGCACCTGAAATATGATATTGTCGGCTCACATTATCCCGACTACGATTTCACGGTGATACTCTCGCACTTCAAGGGTCACGCCATGGGCGGATTCGGAGGTGCGATAAAGAACATGTCGATCGGTATCGCGTCGTCAAACGGCAAGAGCTATATCCACACCGCGGGCAAGATAGAGACCGCCGACGGCATCTGGGACAATATCGCCGAGCAGGATATGTTCCTCGAGTCAATGGCAGAGGCTGCAAAGGCAGTGGCCGACCATTGCGGCGACAATATCATCTACATCAGCGTGGCCAACAACCTTTCGGTCGATTGCGACTGTGACTCGAGCCCTGAGGACCCGCAGATGCACGATATAGGTATCCTCGCGTCGCTCGACCCGATAGCCCTCGACAAGGCATGCACTGACTTGGTGCGTTCGTCAGGCGACCAGGGCAAGGTGCACCTCATCGAGCGCATAGACTCGCGTCACGGCATGCACACGCTCGACTATGGCGAGCAGATCGGCCTCGGAAGCCAGAAATACAAGCTTGTGAATCTGGACTGATTACGACATAAGGCTGCAGCCTTTATATCGTTTATTGCATGTATATAGGCATCAGCAACCGAGGCCCCGGAGTCCTCATGACGCGAGGAGTCTGCGGATCGCATGCCGGATCTTGTATTGGTGATGGACAGATATGAGATTGAAGGGGAATATATAGATACGGCTTTTGGGCGTTGTCGGGTTGAGCGGTTTGTGTCGCAGATACCGGTTGACCGGTACATCCGGGATTTCCGCGATGTCGAGCGCTTCCTTGGATTATGCCGACAGTGCCCGAACTATGCGGTGACATGGGCGTGCCCGCCATTTGACTTTGATGCCGAGGCATTGTTGCGGCAGTATTCTGTGGCAGATCTGATTGCCGTCAAGGTGACTCCGTTTGACGGATTGCTGCCGGAATGGTGTGCGCAGGATCTGATCAGGCCTGTGCAGCTACATATGCAACGGGAATTGCACGAGCGCGAACGTCTCACCGGAGGCCGGGCGTTTGACAATATTGGCAGATGCGTTTACTGCTCGGGGAGGGAGTGTACAAGGCTGGCCGGAGAGCGTTGCCGTTACCCCGACAAAGTGCGTCCGTCGCTCGAGGCATTTGGATTTGACATAGGCAAGACATTGCGTGAGCTGTTTGGAATTGAAATAAAATGGTGCAGGGACGGGTATTTGCCCGAATACCTCATGCTGGTAAGCGGCCTGTTCCGTTGACAGTCATTAAAATAGGATCGGCAGTGGACGCTCTCTGTATCGGAGACTTGCGGAAGATGTCTTAAAATCTATAAGATACAGGCACATGTTTAGGCATGGTCGTTCAACAATCTGATTTACAGATGTTACATGCCATAAACATGTGCCTGTGCTCAAAATATCATAAGATATTCAACGCCCTCTGTATTCAGCCTGATTTTGACTCAGGCTCATTCGCTTAGGGAATTATCTCTGTAAACTTTCCTATTCTGATAATTACGGGACTGCTTTTTTTCATGTGTATATTCGTGACAGTCCCGTTTGCCTTATGAGAAGAAACAGTTCCATCAAGAGAGATAATGTCTATTATCGAGGTGTCGTCAGTCCCTTCTATCCTAAGGTTATTATCATCAATTCTCGTAATCTTTATAGATTTATCCTCAATATTATTTAGCGAGGAGGGTTTTTGTCCATTAACAAACAGATAAGCCATTGAATTTTCAGGCAAATCATCGCAGAATCCATTTATGGAGGCAACGTCGACCGTGAGTACGAAAGAACCAGTCTCAGGCATAGGAATCTCTGCAGAGAAGGGCACTGAGCGCATAGGCTCTGCATTGACTTCCACAATGATTTTGCCGTCAGGACTTCCATTCTCCTTCAGGACTCCAATACGGGGATTTTGTAACAGGGTTTCCTTACTTATAAAGCTGTATGCGAGTTCAATTTCAGAAGATGCCATGCCTGACATATTATTAAAATATCCCGAAACTCGGTATACCTTAGAGTCAGGGTCTTCCACAACTTCCACATTCATAAGCCGCCCGTCGACAGGTATCGATTCGCCTTCGATGCATACCGACCACATCCAGGCCTTGTCTGTAGGGGTACATGTCATTGAACTCGGATCGCCATGAATCCATTCTGTCTGACCCTTCTCTCTCCAATAGTTCCCTACGGGATTGGTCATTCTCGAATACGGGAAATTAGAAATGTCGTCAAAGCCTATTCCTATGAGAAGATCATTATCTCCTTGCTGTATTACATATGGCGAGTCAAATCTTATATGACACATAGAGCCTTGCTCAATAGGAGTCAATTGTTGGAAAGCGATTCGTTCACCGGTTGAAAGCCTGTCGATGAAGGCATAGGCTGACTGCGAGAATGAATTGTTGAAGTTCACACCTGTTATCTGCATCCCCGGGTAGGCTTTAAGTTGTTCAGAAGTTATGAGGATGGCCCCCTCTGTCGCCGGTCCGTTTACTCCATATCCGTCTGCTGAGAAACGGTCTCCATGATAACCGAATTCCAGGCAGTTGAGCTTCTGTTCAGGCAGGTCGTCAACGATTGTAAAATGCGAGTAACTGTGATTGTTCTCGAAAACCTCCTTTTTCCCGGCAGGTACGTGCATTGTGATTCCCTCGTTCTCCATGTGTTGGTTATCTTCGAGATATGGATGAGGAATGTTGGAATAATAATAAATATCGCGTGGTTTGTAGCCGAATGTAATGTCCCAGTTGCAATATGTCATCGTATATGGAATTTTAATAGGCTCCGTGAGATCAGTGCCTTCAAATGGGCGCCCGTCGATGATTTTCAGGTGCTGTGGCAGAATAATCTCATGATTGTTATTATAGCTTGCGGCATTCGAGCCTATGGCTGTCACGTTTGAATCTGAAAGGTCCACTACATTAAGGGTGGGTATTATCTTGCCAATTGTATTTTTTGATTTTGTATAAAGTCCGTTCTCGTCAGCGGTAAACCAGAGATTATCCGGATCGACAGAAATCTTGGTAATATTGTTGGAACCGATGCCGATGCAGTGCCCGCATCCGCTTGTAAAAGGCCCATTATTGCTTATTAGCGATACGTTCTTGCCAATGTGGACAGTTTTCAGTTCCGGACAATTACTGATACAGTCTGCAAGCCAGCTGACATTGTCGGGAACAATCAGTTGCTCGATGGCAGTGCCTGAGAATGCGCCCCATTCGATAGCCTCAAGTGTCGATGGCAGCCTGACCTCCCTGATGTTCGGGCACTCCATGAAAGCGTAGTTGTTAATTCTCTTAAGACCCTCGCTCAACGTCACGGTCACGAGGTCTTCATCCCACCGACACAGGTCTTCTGAAAGAGACTCTATTCCCTCAGGAATCACAAGATCAGTCTTGCCCCGGTCAAAATAGATCAATGCCTCCTTATTGTCCTTGTTGACCAGAAAATTTTCAATTACTTCGAGGTGATTGTTCTCATTGCTGATTTCGAATGTGCCGAGATTCTCGCATCCTTGAAACGCGTTCCCTTGAACATTTGCAAGATTTTTGCCACAATACACACTTTTGAGATTATGGCAGTCTCTAAATACTCCATATTCAATATCCGTCACAGCGTCAGGAATGACGATGCTTTCAATACCGGAATGTTCGAAAGCCTCGTGTCTAAGCACCTTGACGCTTTCCGGTATTATAAATTCGGTGATGTCTTGCAGGTTGCGGAACTCGGAGATACCTATAACTTTGTATGTCGATCCCTCATGTTCGACAAATGAGGGAATCTCAACCCTCCCGTCGGGGAATATCGTAAGCGGATCGCAGCTATAGATATCCCATCCGGGCTGAATCTCTGCAGCAAAGGCTTCGCCGCAGAAATTGTCATATATGATGTATGAGAAATTGCCTTCTGTGAATCGGAGGATCTCCTCTCCAATCTCTACTGAGTTTAGAGGAACTGATTTGGCTGGACTTGGGATTGATTTATGTTTCTCAGGAATCTCATAGATGCTGAATTTGGGAACTGATTCCCGGGCATTTAAGAACGAGGCTGAGAGCAAGGATATATAAATTCCTGCTAATTTTAAAGATAGGCTGTTCATGGTTGGCTGGTAAAATGTATTCAGTGGTCGTATTTCGGTATAAACAAAAAAATAAAACGGAGGAAAGCCCGAAAGCGCTATCCTCCGTTTTATTTTTGTTAAATCGGGGATTACTTGCGGATACCGAGTTCCTTCTTTGCGATGATCGCGCGGTAACGGTTGATGTCCTTGCGGATCAGGTAGTCGAGGAGGCTGCGGCGCTGGCCTACGAGAGCCTTGAGGGCACGGGCTGTGGTGAAGTCCTTGTGGTTGTCCTTAAGATGCTCGGTGAGGTGCTTGATGCGTACCGAGAAGAGAGCGATCTGGCTCTCGGGGCTGCCGGTGTCGCCGGGGCCGCTTCCGTAAGTCTCGAAGATTTTCTTCTTTTCTTCTGCTGAAAGATGCATTGTTTGAGAGAATTTAAAAGATTAAAAATAAAACCTTTCATAGGGAAAAGCCTCCTGACGGCCTTCGGACCGGAGTCCAGAGGCCCGCGGCTCTCTCGGCTCGCGGGTACTTTTCCGTGAAAAGCGATGCAAAATTACTAAAATATTTGGTAATTACAAAATTTTAGATTAATTTTGCGCTCGCAATTATGCCGCGAAGGCCGATTAAGAGTATCCGTCCGGATGCCGCCTCACGGTTCGATCAATTTAACACGATAAAATGTACGCAATCGTAGAAATCAAGGGACAGCAGTTCAAGGCCGAGGAGGGCAAGTTCCTGTATGTTCACCATCTCGGCGATGAAGTAAAGGAAGGCGATGCAGTAAGCTTCGACAAAGTGCTTCTTCTCGATGCCGACGGCGACGTTAAGGTCGGCGCGCCTGCCGTTGAAGGCGCAAAGGTAGAATGTGAGGTAATGCTTCCGCTCGTCAAGGGCGACAAGGTGATTGTCTTCAAGAAGAGACGCCGCAAAGGCTACCGTCGTCTGAACGGTCACCGTCAGCAGTTCACAAAAGTAATGATCAAGAAAATCGTAACCGCATAAACCAAAATAGGAAATGGCACATAAAAAAGGTGTCGGTAGTTCTAAGAACGGCCGCGAATCAGAAAGCAAACGACTTGGAGTGAAAATTTTTGGTGGTTCGAATTGCAAGGCTGGCAACATCCTCAAGCGTCAGCGCGGTACTGTGCATCACCCCGGCCTGAACGTCGGAATGGGCAAGGACCACACACTCTTTGCACTCATCGATGGCGTTGTAGTGTTCACCACCGGCAAGGAGGGCCGCAAGTTCATCAACGTGCAGCCCCACGCTGCTCAGTAACAACAGCCTATGACTGTTCCACGGCTCTGCCGGGGAACATCAGTCAACAATAACACGACGGGCAGATTCCGCACAGGAGTCTGCCCGTCGTGCGTCTATTCCTCCTGCTGTAGCCCCATCTCACTAACTTTCCAAGCCTATTTTTGTTTAATAGTGTAAAAATAGTTAAATTTGTGTTTCCAAAAGGACTGACCAGATGGCAGACATTCAAGATAGGAAGAATATACCTGATTCTGACACCAGCCGTGTTTCAGATGAAAACGTGACAGAGGGAAAAGACCGGAAGAATGAGTCTCCCCGGCCGAAGAGGCATCTGATCAGGCCGACATGGCTGCGCCGGATACTCAAGACGCTGCTTGGCATAGTTGTCGCGCTGCTTGTGCTTCCGTTTCTCCTGTATGTCCCCTTTATCCAGGACCTCGCCGTCAGGTTTGCCACAGATTTTGTCAAGGAATCGACAGGCATGGATATCGGCATCGGCAAGTTCAGGCTCTCATTTCCGCTTGACGTGCATCTGCAGGATGTATATGTCGTTGAGGCGGCAGGTGACACAATGGTGCGTGCGCGCGAGGCGGTGGCCGACATAAAGCTCCTGCCTCTGCTCGGCCTCGACGTGAAGATAAACAGGCTAAGGCTAAATGACGGCTATTACCGCATGATGTCACCCGACTCCTCGATGATCCTTACCGTAAACGCAGGATTTCTCGAGGTTGATGACAAGAGCTCGGCAAATATCAGGAATTCGGAAATAATACTCAACAAGACGCGTCTGCGTGACGGGCGGCTGTCGCTCTATATGGATGTCTGGAAGAAAAAACCGACACCCGAGGACACGACAGCCAAGTCAACTCCCTTTCTGATAAAGGCCAATGACCTGCAGATGGAGAACTTCAGTTTCGGCATGTCGATGCTGCCGACCATCGATACTATGGATGTGGCGCTGAAGCGGGTCGAGATACGCAAGGCAGTCGTGGATCTGCGCGAGAATCTGGTTAAATGGAGTCTTGCATCGCTGGGCGGCGGCGACTTCCGCTATCTGACACCTACCGCCGAATACATAAAGACGCATCCGGCGCCGCCGTCCGAGCCGTCGACAGGCCCCCCCATGCGCATAATGGGCGACAGCATTGCGGTTGACTCGCTGTCCGCGCTGTATGCCGTCAAGGGAGCGCGCCCGATGCCAGGTTTCGACGCCGGATATCTACATGTGACCGGTGTAGGGATAGGAATGCGGGGATTCTATAACGAATCCTCTACTGTAAGACTCCCTTTGACACGTCTCGCGGCCCGTGAGCGGTGTGGACTTCAGATCACACAGGGAAGAGGCATAATAGGAATAGATTCTGTTGGTCTAAAGATAGATAAGGTTTCACTGAGAACACTTTTCTCAAAGATCAACGCTACAGCCGATCTGCCTTTCGCGGCAATGTCGCTTGACCCGAACACCCCGATGGATGTCAAGGCCGACGGCCGCATAGGACTTCCGGATATCGAGGCCTTCATGCCGGCCTTGAGGCCCATGGCCAAGAGGCTGCCTGCACGCAAGCCTCTCGACTTTGCGGTCGATGCCGCAGGTACTCTCTCCGACCTTGTGATTGACAGGATAGATGCAGCGATGCCGGGGGTTGTCTCAATAAAGGCAAAGGGCTTTGCCAAGAATCCCCTTGACTATAAGAGGATGATGGCCAGAGTGGCGTTCGACGGCACCCTGAGCGACCCCTCACTTGCCGACAGTTTCCTCGCCCCCTCGAAGATGAGCATACCGGCGTTTACAATCAAGGGCACTGCCGAGGCCGCGGGACTCAGTTATGGGGCCGACTTCACACTGCGCAGCGACGCGGGCGATGTGGCAGCCAAAGGACATGTGGCACTGACCCCTGAGAATTATACAGCCGACATAAACACTACGCAGTTTGACGTCGGGCGCTTTGTGCCGGATATGGGAATCGGACGCGTCACAGCGACCATCCAGGCCAACGGCCACGGCTTCAATCCCCTTAGCGGCACCGCGGTCACCGATGCCATCGTCAATGTGTCAGAGATTGAATACAACCGAATACCGCTCCGCGACATACGCGTGGCCGCGACCCTCTCAAATGCCGGCGACCTTACCCTGCAGGCTGCCTCAGCCAATCCGGGACTTGATTTCGACATGCATGGCAGCGGCACTATACATCCTGACGACTATGCGTTTGACATTGCAGCCACGCTGCGCGACATAAACCTGCAGCGTCTCGGGCTTACCGACAGCATCTGCTACGGCTCGGGCGACATTGCCCTAAGGGGTACAGCCCAGCCAGGCAAATGGATATACGATGTGGAACTCGATGCCAAGGCAATCGAATGGTGTCTGCCGAGCCAGTATATCCATCTGCCCGACGGTGTTACGGCACAAGTGAAAGCCGACCCTATAATGACCTCGATGAAAGTCAACTCCATGCTTACGGAGATTGACTTCCGCAGCGACTCGGGCCTGCAGCGTCTTATCGACAGCTTTACCGGTGCCGCAGCGATGGCGAGCCGTCAGGTCTCGGCGAAAAGCATCTCAATCGACAGCATAAGCGCGAAACTTCCCTCCTTCACGCTCGATGTCAATGCCTCGGGCCGAGGACTTGTCAACCAGTTCCTGCAGCCGTCGGGCATGAGTGTCGACACGATCTATGCCCGCATATCCAAAGACTCGTTGATTATGGCGGATATCGGCGCACTCAATTTCACCTCACAGACACTCAGTCTCGACACGCTGACGCTCGGATTGAAGGAGCGCGGCGCACTACTTGACTATCGCGCGCATCTTGGCAACAGACGCGGAACACTCGACGAGTTCGCAAAGGTCAATCTCAACGGGTATATCGGCTATAATCGTGTTAGCGCATTTCTAAACCAGTGGAACATACAGGGTGAGCAGGGATACCGCATCGGTCTCACGGCTGCCCTGCAGGACTCTGTGGCTACGGTCCACATCACGCCTCTGAAGTCGACAATCGCCTATCTGCCATGGACATTCAACTCTGACAACTTCATAGACCTCAATCTTGTCAACAAGCATATCGAGGCGAACCTGATGGCGCAGAGCTCCGAGTCGAGCATTCTGGCCCGAACACAGAAGAACGGTTCTGACAAGGAGGAACTCTACGTCAAGATCGACAACCTGCATATAGAGGATTTCCTGCGAATGTGGGCACTCGCCCCGCAGATGAAGGGAGATCTGAACGCCGACGTGCATGTCAACTATGACAACAGACGCTTCACCGGATCGGGCAACGTCGGACTGAAGAACTTCATATATGAAAAGACACGTGTCGGAGACTTTGACCTCGGCCTCAATGCCGGCTATGGATTCGACTCGAGCACCGATGTCAACGCCGCCCTCAGGATCAACGGCGAGCCGGCCATATCGGCCTATGCCAAACTGGTGGGATCGGATGAGGGGATGAAGCCTGATTCGGTTGGTGTGTCGCTGACCCGTTTCCCCCTGAAGGTCGCTAATCCTTTCCTCGGCAACTCAGTGGTGCTCAACGGTTATCTTAACGGCGACATGAAGATGGAGGGCTCGTTTGCCGAGCCGGTTCTCAATGGCGCCATAGCCTTTGACTCCGTATCGGCACACATACCTATGTTCAGCGCACACCTCAAGTTTATGGAGGACGTCCTGAAGGTGAACGACAATGTGATGGACCTGTCGGATTTCGACATTTATGCCGCTAATGGCAATCCGCTGAGAATCAACGGCTCGGTAAATGCCAAGAAATTCTCAGACATAATGTTCGACCTCACGGCCGAGGCCAGCAATATGCAGCTCATCAAGAGCGACCAGCGGTCGAAGGGGGATATATTCGGCAATATATTCCTGAATCTGGGGGCAACTGTCCGAGGCCCTATGAAGAGGCTTGATGTCAACGGCAATGTGAATCTTCTCGGAAAGACCAACGCCACCTACCGGCTCAACATGGAGCCTGCCCAGTTGACGGCCCAGACCGACGACGGTGTTGTCAAGTTCGTGAACTTCAACGACACCACACAGATCGAGAAGGTAGACACAGTGGCAGAGTCACCGCTCAATATGCGCATCAACGCGCGCCTCACCATCTCGCCCGGTACGCATATCGAGGTGCTCCTCTCGAACAACGGCACCGATAAGGTAGAGCTCGACCCGTCGGCCAACCTGACATATTTCCAGAACTATATGGGCGACATGTCGCTCAACGGCACACTGACTCTCGGCAACGGCTATGCCCGCTACTCATTGCCAGTGTTGGGCGAGAAGATGTTTGACTTCGACCCGAACAGCACAATAACTTGGACCGGCAATGTCATGAACCCGACACTCAAAGTGACCGGTACCGATGAGGTCAAGGCCAATGTGACAAGCGGGGGCAACTCGCGGCTTGTCAACTTCCTGGTTTCGCTGCATGCCACCAACACCCTTGACGCGCTGAAGGTTGCGTTTGACCTCAGCACCAATGACGATGTCGCGATACAGAACGAACTGCAGTCGATGAGTGCCGACCAGCGGCAGACACAGGCCATGAACCTGCTGCTCTATGGCCAGTATGCAGGTGCCAACTCCAAGGCCAAGGCGGCCAGCGGCAATATGCTCTACAGTTTCCTGGAGTCGCAACTGAACTCATGGGCCGCAAAGAACATACGCGGCGTTGACCTGTCGTTCGGCGTCAACCAGTATGACCGCACGTCCGACGGCGTTACCAATACCGAGACAAGTTACAGTTACCAGGTGTCGAAGTCGCTATTCAACAACCGCTTCAAGATACTTGTGGGCGGCAACTACTCGACCGACTCGGCCGATGACGAGATCGCCCAGAATCTGGTGAGCGATGTGTCGGTGGAATACCTCATTAAGCAGACCGCGACCACCAACATGTCGGTGCGCCTGTTCCGCCATACCGGATACGAGAGCATACTGGAGGGAGAGATAACCGAGATGGGAGCCGGCTTTATACTTAAGCGGCGTATAGAGAGTCTTAAGAGCCTCTTCAATATATGGCGGCGGAGACGCAAGGATAAGAAGCCGGTCCCGGAGGCTCCGGATACAACGACTGTGGCGCAACGCGATACTGCGGCACTCCCTGAGCGGACAATTCAGGCACCTGACGTAAATGACAAAACCAAGGAGGAGAAGTGAAATGAATAAAAGAGTGAAAACCGGATACCAGGCCATGACGGCGGTGTTGGCGGTGGCGTTTCTCCTCGTCGCGACGCTGATGACCTCCTGCTCGACCACAAAGCGCATACCAGACGGCGAGATGCTATACAACGGCTTCAAGCTGCAGGTCACCGAGCGCGAGGGAGACAAACTGCCCGGTGATGTGCGGTCGGACATGGTGAAGTCGATTAATGTGAAGCCCAACAACCCCTACCCATGGCTTTCACCATACAAGCGGACACCTTTCCCCATCGGCCTCTGGGTCTATAATAACTGGAATGACTCGGCAGGGGGGCTGAAAGGATGGCTCTACCGTAAACTCGTGTCTGAGCCTGTGCTGGTAAGCGATGTGAGGCCTGAGACCCGCGTCAAGATGCTTAAGACGATCCTTGACAACAACGGATACTTCAATTCGTCGGTCAATTATATGGTGGCGCCTAAAAAGAACCCTAAGATCGCGAATATCGAGTATGCGGTAAAGCCGGGCGAGCCCTATCTGCTCGACAGCATAATATTCTTCAACGATCCGAAGCCGGGCATCTACCGGTTCATAGACTCTGTGGCTCATAAGAGCAAGTATCTTGTCAGCGGCGAGCGGTTCTGCGTGGACTCGCTTGCAGCAGAGCGCGTTCGCATAGCCAACGCCATGCGCAACCGTGGCTACTATTATTTCCGTCCGGAATACATCGAGTTTCTCGCAGACAGCCTTTTGACGCCGGGACGCATAGCCTTGAAGTTCTCGATCGCGGACAACACTCCTGACATAGCGATGAGGCGTTTCCGCACCGGCAATATCCATACCACTGTCCTCAGGCGCAGCAAGCGGCGCATGGGTGTTCCCGACACATTGATGACCAACAAGGGCGAGCTGGTGATATACCGCCCCGCGCGTCTGCGCAAGAACCTGATACCGAGCTGTATCACGTTCCGTAAGGGGAAATATTTCTCTGTGCGCGACATGGACCGGACACAGACGCGTCTGTCACGTCTCGGCATATTCGGCAACATACAGATACAGCCAATCCCCGTCGACACCAACCCTGAGAATCCCACGCTCGACGTCTATGTCACCTGTCAGTTCGAGCGTCCGCTTGAGGCGACGATAGAGGCCAACATCACATCGAAGTCTAACTCCTATCTTGGACCGGGACTCATACTTGGCTTGACGAGCAACAACCTGTTTGGCGGTGCCGAGAGGCTGAGCGTTCAGCTCTCGGGCAGTTATGAATGGCAGACGGGACGCAACCGCAGTTCAGTGTTCAACAGCTACGAGTTCGGCCTGGGCGCGTCGCTCGCTTTTCCGCGCGTGCTCGCACCAAAGTTCATAAAACGCACCAACCGCGAGCTGAACTGGACCAGCATCACGCTTAATGCCAACCTGCTCAACCGTCCCCACTATTTCCGTATGGTCGAGATAGGGGCAGGCATCACTTATGACTGGAATTACAACCGTAGGGTATCCAATTCATTTACGCCATTCAAGCTGTCGTACACGAAACTGTTGCGCACGACCCATGAGTTTGACTCCATAATGTCCGAGAATCCGGCTGTGGCGCTCAGTTTCGAGAGCCAGTTCATTCCCGAGATGAGTTATACCTATAACTATGACAAGTGGCTTGAGCGCGAGCGTATCAACGGCTTCAGCCTCACGGCGACGGTCAAGGAGGCGGGCAATGTGTTCTGGGCCTTATGGCGTGCCTGCGGCGTGAAGGGTCGCAAGACTCTCTTCGGCATGCCGTTCTCTCAGTTTGTCAAGGGGCAGGCGCAACTTGTCTACTCGCGCAGGCTTATCCGCGGCAAGGACCAGTGGCTCGTGTCGCGAGTACTGATCGGTGCTGAGCATGCCTACGGCAACTCCACTACAGTGCCTTACTCCGAGCAGTTCTATATCGGCGGTGCCAACTCAATCCGCGCCTTTACCGTGCGCTCACTCGGCCCCGGAAGCTACAGGGCTCCCGAGTCGCAGAAGAACGGATACTTCGATCAGACCGGTACCTTCAAACTTGAGCTCAACACCGAGTACCGCTTCCCGATATACAGTGTGCTTCATGGGGCTGTGTTTGCCGACGCCGGTAATATCTGGCTGCTGAAGGAGGACCCTTTGCGTCCCGGTGGACTTCTCAACCGAAAGAC
Organism: Muribaculaceae bacterium; assembly: GCA_014867205.1. Taxonomy (GTDB): domain Bacteria; phylum Bacteroidota; class Bacteroidia; order Bacteroidales; family Muribaculaceae; genus Lepagella. The sequence goes on from WGUO01000012.1 coordinate 59,010, forward strand.
CTTCCTGCGCGACATAGCGCTCGGCACCGGAGTCGGATTGCGGGTCGATATCGGCATGATGGTTATACGCGGCGACCTTGGCTACGGTCTCCATGCCCCCTACGAGACGGGCGTGCGAGGGTATTTCAACATCCCGTTCCGCAAGGCGTTCGCTTTTCACTTAGCAATCGGCTACCCGTTCTGATTCAGTCATGAAGAGGCTTTCGAGACAGGAAAGGACCGGAGTGCTGATACTCGCGGCGGTATCGCTCATGACAGTCGGCGGAGCCTGGCTGATAAGGTCTCGCTCCAAAGGACGCGGTCTGCATGAGGAACTGCCGGCGGTCACCGTGATATATCGCGACACGGCGGCTAACCGGGCGTCAGAACAGGAGGATCCGGCCCGTCGCTCACGTAAGGCCAATAAGAGCACCAAGAGCGGAAAACGTGGCCGCAAACGAGAGCGCAAGCCTGCGGAATCGCCTGTGCGGCGTGACCCCCTTAGCGAGCCTGTCAGGGTCAAGTAGCAGGGGGAGAGGGCACGACAGAGGGTACGACAGAGGGTACGACAGAGTCCGTTTCGTTCAATTTCACGCTTAAAATTCTGCTTTATAACATAATTTTTTGTAACTTTGCACTTTCAATTGAAAGCAAACGCTAAGCAATGCAAAACATCCGCAACATAGCCATAATCGCCCATGTGGACCATGGCAAGACGACGCTCGTGGACAAGATGCTGCTCGCCGGCCATCTGTTTCGCGACAATCAGACTACAGGAGAACTGATTCTCGACAACAACGATCTCGAGCGTGAGCGAGGCATAACGATTCTCTCGAAGAACGTCTCAATCAATTACAAGGATACCAAGATCAACATCATCGACACCCCGGGACACGCCGACTTCGGCGGCGAGGTTGAGCGCGTGCTCAACATGGCCGACGGCTGCCTGCTGCTTGTCGACGCGTTCGAGGGGCCTATGCCGCAGACTCGTTTCGTGCTGCAGAAGGCTATCCAGATGGGCCTCAAGCCGGTGGTCGTGATAAATAAGGTAGACAAGCCCAACTGCCGCCCCGACGAGGTGAATGAGATGGTGTTCGACCTTATGTTCAATCTCGACGCGACCGAGGACCAGCTTGATTTCCCGACAATTTATGGCTCGGCCAAGCAGAACTGGATGAGCACTGACTGGCGCAAGCCTACCGACAACATCACCGCCGTGCTTGACGCCATACTTGAATATATTCCGGCCCCGCGCAAGATTGATGGCGATCCCCAGATGCTCATCACGAGTCTCGACTACAGCAACTATGTGGGCCGTATCGCGGTGGGCCGCGTGCATCGCGGTGTGCTCCGGGAGGGCATGGAGATCGGCCTCTGCAAGAAGGATGGTACCGTGAGCCGCCAGAAGATTAAGGAACTTCACACATTCGAGGGCATGGGCCGCAAGAAAGTCGAGGAAGTCGGCAGCGGCGACATATGCGCCATAGTCGGTCTTGAGAATTTCGAGATCGGCGACACCATTACCCTTTATGACAAGCCCGAGGCATTGCCACGCATAGCCATTGACGAGCCCACAATGTCAATGACATTCACAATCAACGACTCCCCGTTCTTCGGTCAGGACGGCAAATATGTGACGTCGCGCCATATCCAGGAACGTCTCGACCGCGAGCTTGACAAGAACCTCGCTCTGCGTGTGGAGAAAGGTGACCGCGAGGACATGTGGCGCGTATATGGCCGTGGCGTGCTGCATCTCTCCATCCTTATAGAGACTATGCGCCGCGAGGGCTACGAGCTTCAGGTCGGCCAGCCGCAGGTTATCGTCAAGGAGATCGATGGCGTCAAGTGTGAGCCTGTGGAGTCGCTGAGCATCAACGTTCCCGAGGAATACAGCTCGAAGGTGATTGACCTCGTGACGCGCCGCAAGGGTGAGATTCTCTCAATGGATACGCGCAACGACCGCATAGACATCGAGTTCCAGATACCGTCGCGCGGCATCATCGGCCTGCGCAACAACATACTGACCGCGACAGCCGGCGAGGCCATCATGGCCCACCGCTTTCTGGAGTATCAGCCCTGGAAGGGCGACATCGAGCGACGCACAAACGGCTCTCTCATCGCCATGGAGGGTGGCACGGCCTATGCCTATGCCATCGATAAACTTCAGGACCGCGGACGTTTCTTCATTTTCCCGCAGGAAGAGGTCTATGTGGGCCAGGTGGTCGGCGAGAACGCCAAGGACAAGGATATTCCCGTCAACGTGACCAAGTCAAAGAAACTTACCAACATGCGAGCCTCGGGTGCCGACGATAAGGCGAGGATCGTGCCCCCGGTTGTGTTCTCGCTCGAGGAGGCTCTCGAATACATAAAGGAGGATGAATATGTGGAGGTTACACCCCACCATCTGCGTCTGCGCAAGATCATACTCGACGAGACCGAGCGCAAGCGTGCGGGCCGTTCGTAAGAGACTGGCGCCCGTTCAAAGATACAACAGTTAAGGCGGCTCCCGAAGCGGGAGCCGCCTTTTTTAAGGATTAATGCAAGATTGCTTCGATTTGAGGGGAGAGTGTTTCCCCGCCAATCCTGCTATTTCCCCTTTTTGAGATATTCGTCGTGGTATTGGTCGAGAATCTTCCGGATTGCAGTTCCGATCTTGAGGTAGGCATCCGTGTTGAGGTTGGCGAGGGATGCGCGCACCGACCACTTCGGGCCGTCGAAGCCGTCGCCGTTGAGCAGCACGACAGCAGTCTCGTCGGCAAGCCTGATGACAAAATCGAGAGGTTCATGGTTCTTGTCAAGGTATGCGGCGAAGTCATCTCCGAAGAACTTCTTCGCCCAGACCATGATGTCGATCTCGCTGTAGTATCCGGCGCGGTTCTTGTCGGGCAGCAGCGTGAATCCGGTGGTGCTCCATAGGTCGTCAAGACGCTTGTGGATCATGCTGATCAGTCTGGGCTGCAGCTGCTCGCGGTGCAGATATGCGAATGCCGAGAAGAGTGCGATCTGAACCTGCTGCGGTGTCGAAAGGCCTGCCGTATGGTTGAGCCCCACAAGACGGCTGTCGGCGACAAGACGGTCGATGAACTTGATCTTGTCAGGCGTGAGGCTAAGGCTCTCGTAGCGCTTGCCGAGTGCATGCCTCTTATCCTCAGGGAGTTCAGCGATGCGGTCGTCGAAGACATTCCTGTCGCTGCGCAGTGCCATGGCTGCCACACGCCAGCCTGTCGCACCGAAATATTTCGAGAACGAATAGAGACAGAGTGTGTTGTAGGGAAGCACATACATCAGCGACCTGAAGCCTTCGATAAATGTTCCGTAGACGTCGTCGGTGATGACCATAAGCCGGGGGTTGTCGTTCTTGACGACATCCACGAGCATGTCGAGGACCTCAGGAGAGAAGCAGACGCTTGGCGGGTTGGAGGGGTTGGTGATGCAGACGGCTTTGATTGACTTGTCGCGCAGTTTGTCGATCTCTTCCTTGGGATACTGCCAGTCATGGTAGCCATCCTTCTCAACGCGGTTTGCGCTGATGTTGACGACCTCGAGTCCGAACTGCTCCAGACGCGGAATCTCCAGATATGGCGTGAAGCAGGGAGTGAAGAGTGCGATCTTGTCGCCGGGGTTCAGCAGGAAATTCTGCTTGAGCGACTCGAAAGCATAGCACATTCCGGCCGTGCTTCCTTCAGTGGCAAAGAGGTCATATACTGTGTCGTCATCGCCGCCACCCATGGCCCAGCGCAGGTATTCGCGAGTTATGATCTCTGTGTGTTTCAGGATACGGGGCGGAGTGGGATAGTGGTCACCCAGAATACCGTCTACGAGTTCGAAGACGAGTCCATCGGGGTCTGCCTTCAGGTCTTCGGTCATGTGGGTGTAGAAATGCTTCAGCACCTTAGCCCCGGTCTCTTCCTTGCGTGAGTCGATGTATTCGAGAAACCTGTCCTTCATGCCTTCCTGGGTCGGGGAGGCCACGATCCCGATAGATTCATCATATGTAGACCTGTCGGCTTCGGTCATAGCGAATTCTCCGAGCATGAAGAATGCCTTTCTCGGATATGATAGCAGCCAGTTCGGGTTGCCCCGGCCTGCATTCAGGAATGTGGCGGTGCTCTGCCGGGCATCTTTCTCAGCGAGACTGATAAGTGTACTCTTTATCTCAAACGGGCTCATGTTCTCGAGCTCTTTCTCATATTTCCGGTCTTCCGGATTATTTGGTGTGTTTCCCATATATTGAATTGATTGAGTTTTAGCTTTAGGTTCTTAGGTGCTTAGGTGTTAGATGTTAGGTGTTAGGTTTTAGGTTCTTGGTTTTTAGGTTTTAGATTTTAGGTTTTAGATTTTAGATTTTAGATTTTAATCCTAACACCTAACACCTAACTACCTAACACCTAACATCTGACACCTAACTACCTGGCACCTTCTTTCTATACAAACATCAATACCATTGCGACGCCCATCAGTATGAGCAGGGTGTTGCCGATCGCGTATGTTACGGTGTAACCCATGGCTGGGATAGAACTGTTGATCGACGAAGTGATTGCTCCGAGCGATGCCGTGGTTGTTCTGGCGCCGGCGCAACATCCGAGATTTATGGCCGGGTGGAACTTGAAGACTTTAGCGCCGATGATCATTGACAGCAGCAGCGGAACTGAGGTGGCGACAATACCCATGACGAAAAGCATGATGCCCACCTCCTTGATGCCGGATACAAATGTCGGGCCGCTCTGTATGCCTATGACGGCGATGAACATGTTGAGGCCGAGGTTATTCATCAGCCACAGCGATGAGTCAGGGATGATTCCTACAGAGGGGCGTTTCGTGCGCAGCCATCCAAAGAAGAGGCCTGCGATCAGTGCGCCGCCGCTTGTAGAGAGGCTGACCGGGATCTTGCCGATCTTGAGGGTAAGCGCGCCGACTATGGCACCGATTACGATGGCAAGTGACACGAACACCATGTCGGTCGCCGTTGTGGGATGTTCCTCGCAGCCGATTGCCGGTGCGGCGAGTCTGACCTCCTGAGGGAGTCCCTCGATTGTCAGCATGTCGCCCTGCATGAGTCTCGTCTGAGCCAGAACAGGTATCTCGACGCCCCCCTGACGGGTTATGCCGCTTATCATCACGCCATACATGAACGGTTTCGAGCGAAGTTGGTCAACGGTTATTCCGGCTGTCTTCTTCATGACCATTACCTTTGTCTTCTCGACATTGAATGTAAGCAGTCTGGCGTCGTCGACCTCAGGGCCGATCCAGCTTTCATCCTCGATTATGAATTCATGCCTCCCGCTGAGCACAATCTCGTCGCCGAGTTTGACCTGAAGGTCGGATGTGGGGTCTGAGACGCTGCCGTCGGCAGTGCGTATACGCTCCACGAAAAGACGGCGTCCCATGCTCTGGAAGTGTGCCTCAATCTGACTGACGGTCTGTGGAGTGGAGAAATGGTCGGCTGTCACCTTGTATGCCCTGAAGGATATCGGACGGTTGCCGTTTACATATGCCGGATCGTCTGACAGGTCGGAGTGATTGAGCTCTTCCTCGAGTTCCTTGGTCTGCTGGCGCACTTTCTTAAGACCGCCGAGCAGGGCAGGTCCGATATTGCCGAGCAGCCATGCCGATCCTATTGTCCCGAACACATAAGTCACGGCGTAGCACACAGGAATAAGGTCAATCCATGCTTTCTTCTGCTCGGGCGAGATGTCGAGAGTGCCGATTGTGTCTGTCCCGATTCCGATTACAGCAGAAATTGTCTGCGCGCCCGAGAAGAGACCCGTGGCTATCGCCGCGTTATAGTTCATGATCTTCGCGCATCCCCATGTCACAACAAGACACAGCACGCAGACAACACATGCGAAAATAACCTGTTTTATCCCCTGGCCCTTCAATGCGGCGGCAAACTGAGGTCCGCATTTATATCCAATGGCGAAAAGGAACAAAAGGAAGAAAAGCGATTTCAACGGGGCACCTATAGGTATGTCCATCTGACCCACGAGCACGCCGACAAGCAGCACAGATGTGACTGTGCCTAATGAGAACGACTTATACTTCAGCTTGCCGATGAGAAAGCCGATTCCGATGGTGAGGAATATCGGAATAGAAGGATAGGTACGGAATGTTTCTACTAACCAAGACATAGTATTTGTGTTTTTCAGTGAGTGCTTTTGCCGTAAATACGGTCTGGGCCGTGTCATAAGAAGAAGGTGAGATATAGCGTGACGCCATATCTCACCTTTTATAACATTTGCGCGGTAATCTTGTTTTTTAAGTAGTTGCAAAAAATTAAACGATATATAAGTGGTTGCAAATCTTGAACTATAAAACTTGTTCTTTTCGATTGCTTTTGCCTTGGCGTTCAGTCGAATATCAGCATATTCTCCTTCTCTCCGCGACAAAATCAATTCGAAAATAACTACGTTTTATATGTTCATTAATTTTTCGCAACTACTTAGCAGTGTAAATAATGTTTAGCCGGATATGGAATCTGGCATGCCTCTCGATATTCACTGTTGCCTTAGAACGGCTTGCGGTATTTCTCGGGATTCTGAATCTCGTCAAGAATCGAGAGGTAGGATGCGAATCGGCTTTCGGAGATGTAATGGTCCTCGACAGCGGGAATGACGGCGCAGCCCGGCTCGCCGGTGTGCTTGCAGTCTCCATACCTGCAGTCGCGAGAGGCCCTGAAGATCTCGGGGAAGAAGTGCGAGACCTCATCTGCCTTGAAGTCGATAGTGCCGAATCCCCTGATGCCGGGCACGTCGATCAGTTCGCCACCACCCGGCAGGTCCACCATCTCAGAGAATGTTGTGGTATGCATGCCCTGATGGTGTATGTCAGATATCTTTCCGGTCTTCAGATGGGCGCCCGGCACGAGCGCGTTTATAAGCGACGACTTTCCCACGCCGCTGTTGCCTGCGAGGAGAGTCACCTTGTCATGCAGCAGAGTTCTTAGCGCCTCGATGCCATGTCCTGTCTGTGCCGACACCTCGGCTACATCGTAGCCCACAGATGTGTAGAGAATCCTCATGCCCTCGGCGAGCTCGCGGTCATCATCGTCCCAGATGTCGCTCTTGTTCATGATGATCATGGCCGGAACGTTGTATGCCTCGGCCGTAGCAAGGAAGCGGTCGATGAATGTGGTCGGCGTCGAGGGCTCGCGCAGAGAGATGACCAGGGCCGCGAGGTCGAGGTTGGCCGCAAGGATGTGTGACTCCTTTGACAGGTTGGAGGCCCTGCGTATTATATAGTTGCGGCGTGTATCTATTGCCGTGATGTAGTCTGCGTCGTCGGCCGCCTTGGTCACAGTGACGCGGTCGCCCACAGCCACCGGGTTGGTGGTGCGTATGCCCTTGATGCGGAAATTTCCCTTGACTCGGCAGTTCACCTCGTCGGTACCTTCGTCAAGACGCACCATATAGCTGCTGCCCGTATTGCGGACCACGACTCCTTTCCGGCTCTCGCCGCTTATGATAGTTTTCTTCATTTCATTGCAAATATACCACATATTTCCAATAATTCAAAAAACAAGTCTATGCATGCTGATTTTTAACAAAAATAGTTTTTATTTGTTTAAATAATGAAAATTGTAATTGGCTGCGAAAATTAATGCAGTATTCTACAGTTGCATTAATCGTTTATTTTTTCGCAGTTGCTTAATGCAATTATCAGTAATATTCTTTAGAAGTGCAATATTTTGCGCTTCGACAAGTATCTATAATTGTAAAAATGCGGTTTTTTAACAAAAAATTTTGATAAGTGTCAAAAAATTCGCAACTTTGCAATCGAAATGCGATAACGTTTAACTAAAATTTAAAAAAATGAACATTGAATCAATTGGTACTTGGGCCGGAGAGGTCTACAAGGCACTCGAGAATTCAGACACACACATGCTCGGTATGAAGGGTCTCAAGAAAGTTACCAAACTTAAGAAAGATGAGACAATGGCCGCACTCGGCTGGCTTGGCCGTGAGGGCAAGATCGTTCTGACCGAGAACGACGAGGAGCTCGTTGTGTCGCTCGTATAAGAGTCTTACCGCGTGAGATAGAAGTCCGTCGCGGCTGTAAGGCTGGCGGATATGACAGAAAACAACAGGGGACCGCTCATACCGAACGGCCCCTTGCTGTCTCTATTCTAAATCCAAGTATGCTATCTCCTGAAAGGCACTGACCAGACCACACGAGTCGGTACGGGCTGGCCGTTTAATTTGCCGGGTGTCCATTCGGGCATCAGTGACAGTACGCGTATCGCCTCCTTGTTGAGCGAGGGCTCTACACCGCGCAACACAGATATATGGCTTATCGAGCCGTCGGTGTTTACCACGAACGAGCAGGTGACGCGTCCCTGTATCCTGCGGCTATAGGCTTCCTTGGGATACTCGCGTGTGTTGTTGATGAATCTCATCAGATGACTGTCACCGCCCGGGAAACTCGGCTTTTCGGTGACATAGTCATATTCAAATACCTCCATATAGGTCACGCTCCCTGTCGGGGTCCTGCCTATGTTGACCCTGCAGGTCTGGGCGAGCGTCTGGCCGGGGACGAATGCCGCGCCGAGGCCGAGTGACAACAGTATATAGTGGAATAGTCGTGCCATTTCTGAATATAGTTTGACTGCGTGGAAGCCTGCGGATTCAGAAGTCCCGGCCTCCCGTTAGTACATTGCAAAATTATAAGGTTGGCATGACATATACAACCTCTGAATGTTTAATAATAGTTAATTATTGTTTAGGTTTTAATGTTTAGAGTTGAGAGAATAGGGTAATCGCACTGGGGGAGGTATAAGTCATATAAGTCATATAAGTCATATAAGACGTATAAGACGTATAAGTCGTATAAACCTTAAGACTATGCCCACTAAACCCTAAACTCTAAACCCCTCTATACATACTATATCCCCGTGCGATTCGTTAAATGATAGATGAAGTTAGCGAAAAAGATCATAACCGGACTGACTGTGACTGCTGTGTGTGTTCTCCCGGCTCAGGCCGAGAATACGAGCGATGCCTACAGTTTCCTCAATATACCCACCTCCTCGCATGTCTTTGGACTTGGCGGCAACAATATCGCCATCATCGACGACGACGTAACGCTTGCCGACCAGAATCCGGCTCTGATCGGTCCCGAGCTTGAGAAACAGGTCGCCGTGAACTACATGTACTATATGAGTTCGGGTATTTTCGCCGGGATTCGCTACGGCATGGGTGCCGGTGAGCACAGCGCCTGGTCAATCGGTCTCCGCTATATGAATTACGGCAAGTTCGACGGATATGACGAGTTCGGCACTCCCACAGGCTCGTTCACACCCTCGGATGTTATAGTGGAGGCAACATATTCTCGCGACATCAACGACCGCTGGCGTGGAGGCGTCAACCTCAAGATGGCCTATAGCGGCTACGAACAGTACACCGCCTTTGCGATTGCAGCGGACCTTGGCGTCAATTACTACGACCCTGAGCATGACCTCTCGTTCTCGGCCGTCCTGAGGAATATGGGTGGTCAGGTCAAGCGTTTCGACAAGCGTTACGCCCGCGTTCCATTTGACATACAACTCGGATATATGCAGGGTATAGGCATGTCGCCATTTGCCATCAGCATCACCGCCAACAACCTTACCCGCTGGAACATACCCTACTATAACTATAATGACAAGGACGAAGGTGAACTGCTTGAGGAGAAGAAGGGCTTTTTCACCAACTTCTTCAGACACCTCATATTCGGCCTGCAGTATCAGCCCTCAGAGAAGTTCTACGTCTGTCTGGCCTATAACTATAAGACACACACCGACATGTCAGCGTTCAAAAGTTCGTTCCTGTCAGGATTTTCCCTTGGCCTCGGTTTCAAGACAAGGGGATTCTCACTCGGTGCCTCCTATGCGATGCCCCACAAGGCTGCCTCGACGCTTATGATAAATCTCAGTTGCTCGATCGGCGAACTGATGCACTGATGCGCCAGGCCCTGACTATTACAGTTCGGCCAGTGCGTCGCTCAGAATGTGCTCCAGGTCGGGTGCCGATATCTTGACAGTCAGTTTTCCCCCTTTCGCCACTGAGATACCTCCCGTTTCCTCACTGACTATAATGCACACCGCGTCGGTTTCCTGGCTCATTCCGAGTGCGGCGCGGTGACGCAGTCCCAGATTCTTCGGAATATTCATGTCGTGGCTTACCGGCAGTATGCATCCGGCGGCCTTGATGCGATGGTTGGCAATTATCATCGCACCGTCGTGGAGCGGGGAGTTCTTGAAAAAGATATTCTCGATCAGACGCACGTTCACGTCGGCGTCAATCATGTCGCCTGTCTTCTCGAAGTCGCCCAGAGGCACCTTGCGCTGAAACACTATCAGTGCGCCGGTCTTTGACTTTGACATTGACATGCAGGCATACACCACGGCCATAATCTCGGCGTGATAGCGGTCATTGGCCTTTTCGTGGCGGAACATGCGCATCACGTGCCGCAGATTGCCGTGGGCCCCAATATCTATCAGGAATCGCTTTATCTGGTCCTGGAACAGGATTACAAGTACAATCAGGCCGATGCTCATGAACTTGTCGACTATCGTTCCAGTGAGGCGCAGGTCGAAGATCTCATAAGCCACTACCCACACCACGATGAATGCGAGCACGCCGTAGAAAAGCGAAAGCGTGCCGCTGCTCTTCATCAGCCTGTATAGATAGTAGAGCATCAATGCCACTATCAGAATGTCTATTGCGTCTTTGACTCCGAATTCGATCATGGATGAGGATAGGTTTTAGGTGTTATGTTTTAGGGGAGAGGGGTCAGGTCAAAACATTTCGGTTGAGGTGTGGCCGGTGCGGTCGGTGACTGATATGGTACGTGACTGTTCGGGCCTGTTGCGGCGGTATGCCTCGAAAAGCCTGACGGTCTCGGCGGCCTCGCGCACGTCATGCACGCGGAGTATGTCCGCGCCGTTCATCAGTGCGATGGTGTTGAGCACGGTCGTGCCGTTGAGGGCGTTTTCGGGCGTCGTGTCGAGCTCGCGCCAGATCATCGTCTTGCGCGATATGCCGACAAGCAGCGGGCCGATGGCGCGGAAGGCCTTCAGAGCGCCGAGCAGGGCATAGTTCTGGTCGGTGGTCTTGGCGAAGCCGAAACCGGGGTCAACTATTACGTCGCATACCCCGAGCTGGTGCAGCCGGTCTGCCTTGAAGGCGAGGTCGCGCAGTGTTTCGGCCGCGACGTCATCGTAATCAGTCATCGACTGCATGGTGTCAGGCTTGCCGCGCATGTGCATCAGTATGTATGGAACGCGCAGCGCAGCCACCGTGTCAAACATCTCCGGGTCGAGGTCGCCGCCGCTGATGTCGTTGATGATGTCGGCGCCGAGGGCCACGCTCTCGCGCGCCACCGAGGCGCGGAACGTGTCGACCGAGACGATGATGTCGGGGAACTCGCGGCGTATCGCCTCAAGGGCCGGCGCCACGCGGGCAAGTTCCTCGGCAGGGCTCACCTCGCCGGCACCGGGGCGCGACGAATAGCCCCCGAGGTCGATCATGTCGGCGCCGTCGGCTATCATCTGCGCCACGCGCGCCGTGACCTCGCCGCTCGCTGTGCGGCTTCCGGCATAGAAACTGTCGGGTGTGACATTCACGATTCCCATCACTGCCGGACGCTCCAGTGTCACAAGGCGTCCGCGGGTATTCAGCATCATCTTTAAGCTTCGGTTTTGGTTTTCTATCGCGAATTTAGCACTTTTTTTGCTTATCTGAAATAAATTATGTAACTTTGCAGTCGATTTGCAATCTCTGGTAAGACATGGTGGCTTATTAAATTGCAAATAATAAAACAGATACAAGCAATGGACTTAATTAAAATCGCAGAGGAGGCATTCGCCACTCCCAAAAAGAATTTTGATGATTTCGGCCCCGGCGACACCATCACAGTCGCTTACCGAATCAAAGAGGGTAACAAGGAGCGTATCCAGCAGTATCGCGGCGTCGTGATCAAGATCAACGGTCATGGCGACAAGAAGCGCTTTACCGTCCGCAAGATTTCCGACGGTATCGGCGTGGAGCGCATCTTCCCCATGGAGTCTCCGTTTATCGAGTCTGTCACCGTCAACAAGTACGGTAAGGTTCGTCGCGCGAAACTCTACTATCTCCGCAACCTCACCGGCAAAAAGGCCCGTATCAAGGAGCGTTTTGTCAAGAAGGCAGAGAAGTAATCAGCCAATTCGGAAAAATCAGGACAGTCCGGCTCATCGCGAGCCGGACTGTTTAGTTTTGCCGTGTCAGGATTTTTTGTTAATTTTGCCGTCGAAAGGTAAAAAGTTGTTTTACGCAAATATATAGCCTGTCATTGTTTGTTTCTACATTGGTGTGTCGCCTCAGTGGCCGAACATGCCGCAACCCGAATTAAAGACAAAACAAGATATATAAGATGTCAAAGAAAGCACTACTCATTATCCTTGACGGATACGGTATCGGCGACCACAAGAAAGACGATGCCATTTTCAATACGCCCACCCCTTATATGGACTATCTGGTGAAGAACTATCCCCACTCCGAGCTTCAGGCAAGCGGTGAGGATGTCGGCCTTCCCGCCGGCCAGATGGGCAACTCGGAGGTCGGTCACCTCAACATCGGAGCAGGCCGTGTGGTCTATCAGGATCTCGTGAAGATCAACCGCGCCATCGCCGACGGATCGTTCGCCAAGAATCCCGAGATTGTCGAGGCTTTCTCCTATGCCCGCGACCATAACGTGCCCATCCATTTCATGGGCCTTACCTCGGCCGGAGGCGTACACTCGTCGCTCGACCATCTCTATGCCCTGTGCGACACCGCCAAGTCATACGGACTCGACAAGGTGTATCTCCATGCCTTCATGGATGGCCGTGACACCGACCCCAAGAGCGGTGCCGGTTTCCTGCGTGAGGTTGAGGAGCACTGTGCCAAGAGCGCCGGAGTGATCGCCTCGGTAATCGGCCGCTACTATGCAATGGACCGTGACAAGCGCTGGGAGCGCCTCAAGGAGGCATATAACCTGCTCGTCTACGGCGAGGGCAAGCATGCCGACGACATGGTCAAGGCCGTCGAGGAGTCATATGCTGAGGGTGTCACCGACGAGTTCATCAAGCCGATCGTCAACGACCGTGTGGATGGCCGTATCGGCGCAGGCCATGTGGTGATCTTCTTCAACTACCGCAACGACCGCGCCAAGGAACTCACCACCGTGCTTACTCAGCACTCCGAGGATGGGATGAATCCGATACCCGACCTGCAGTATTACTGCATGACCCCTTACGACGACTCGTTCAAGGGCGTGAAGATTCTCTTCAACAAGTCGGACGTGCCCGACACCATGGCCGAGTATCTTTCACGCGAGGGTAAGAAACAGCTTCACATCGCCGAGACAGAGAAGTATGCCCACGTGACATTCTTCTTCAACGGCGGACGCGAGGAGCCCTTCGCCGGCGAGGACCGTATCCTCGTTCCGTCGCCTAAGGTCGCGACCTACGACCTCCAGCCCGAGATGAGCGCCCCCGAGGTCACCGACAAGCTCGTTGCCGCCATCGATTCCGACAAGTATGACTTCATCGTGGTCAACTTCGCGAACGGCGACATGGTGGGCCATACCGGCGTCTATGCCGCCATCCAGAAGGCTATCGCCACACTCGACACCTGTGTCGAGAAGGTAGTGACGGCCGCCAGGGAGCATGGCTACGAGACCATCATCATAGCTGACCATGGCAACGCCGACCATGCCATCAACGCCGACGGCACACCCAACACCGCCCACTCTCTCAACCCGGTGCCCTTCATCTATGTGGGCTCACACCCCGAGGCCAAGGTCTTCGACGGACGTCTGGCCGATGTGGCACCCTCGCTGCTCGCCCTGATGGGCCTCGGCCAGCCTGCCGACATGACCGGCGAGAATCTGGTGAAATTCTGAATCGTGCCGGTTTCCGGCTCCTTCACCATGTAAGACTTTATGAGAAATATATTTTCCACTATGGCTCTGTGCCTCTGCCTGACGGCGGCGGCACAGAGCCTTGTGCTTCTGCACACCAACGACACACATTCCAACATCGATTCCGATTCCGCCGGAGTGGGAGGAATCCTGCCCCGCAAGGCCATAATCGACTCGGTGAGGAAGGCTGAGAAGAACGTCATCCTGATCGATGCCGGCGACATGGTGCAGGGAACGCTCTACTTCAAGTTCTTCAAGGGTGACGTCGAGTATCCTCTTTTCAATATGATGGATTACGACGTGCGCATACTCGGCAACCATGAGTTCGACAACGGGCTCGACGAGCTGGCCAGACACTGGAGAAATGTCAAGGGAGCGCGCCTGTCGGCCAACTACGATTTCTCCGACACTCCGGCCCGCGGTCTGTTCAAGCCCTATGTCATAAAGAATATCGGCGGGAAGAAGGTCGGGATAATGGGGATAAATGTCGATCCGGAGAGCCTTATATCTGAGGAGAACTACCGGGGCATGCGGTTCCGCGACATCATCACGGCCGCCAACGAGACAGCCGCCGAACTGCGCCGCAAGGGGTGCGACCTGGTTGTGGCCGTGACCCATATCGGCTACGATGTGTCCAACGGCAAGACCGATGATCTCGACCTCGCCCGCGCCAGCAAGGACATAGACATCATCATCGGCGGACATTCGCATACGTTTGTCGACCCGAGTACGCCCGACAAGACGCCCTACTGGATCAAGAACGCCGAGGGCCGCGACGTGCTCGTGGCCCAGACCGGCAAGTATGGCCGCAATGTCGGGTACATAAAGCTTGACCTCAAGGACTTCGCGGACCGCAAGATCGATTACGAGTACATCCCTGTGACTGACCGGTTTTCTCCGTCGGCATATTCCAGGGAGATGCAGGAGTTCCTTGCCCCCTATAAGCATGAGGTCGACTCGGTAAACTCGCGTGTCATAGCGTGGTCGGAGATGGATATGCCCAACGGGCTAAGCACCGGCGCGTTCGCCAACTGGACCGGTGACTTCGGCTCGTGGTATGGCCGTCATGTCGCCGACAGCCTCCGCGCAGCCGGTGTCGATGTCGCCCCGGTGGCCATGGGCATGATGAATGTCGGGGGCATACGACAGCCGATGCGTGCCGGCGCCGTGACCGAGGGCCAGGTCCTCTCCACATATCCCTTCTCCAACCGTATGCGGCTGATCGAGGTATCGGGAGCCGACCTGATCGAGACGATGAGGATTGTCGCGCCCAAAGGGGGCGAGGCCGTCAGTTCGGAGGTCAGGGTTGTGACTGATTCCGCAGGACGCTTCGAGCGCATGCTTCTCGATGGCGTAGAGGTCGATCCCGCGAAAGACTATGTGGTGTCGACGATCGATTATGTCGCCGAGGGCAACGACGACATGACTCCCATGAGGCGTCACCGCGAGATATGGCGCGACGACCGCGAGGTGAGCGTCCGAATACTTGAGTATCTGTATGATCTGACCCGCCAGGGGCTTGGCGTGTCGGCAGATCCGAATCCGCGATTCATGCCCGATGTAAAGTACAGGATGAAACCATGAGACTCCGATGGCTCTGCGCGCTGTGCGTGCTCGTGATCGCGGCCGGTTGCACGGGCCGCGGTGAGGTTGCGCGCCGCCCGGAGCCGAAGCCCGAGCTTGTGGAGATTTCCGATATGACCGATGAGGCCCGGCGGTGGGCCGACTCCGTGCGTGCCACCCTGACCCTGCGTCAGAAGGTGGCACAGCTTTTTATGCCGGCACTTTATGCCTCGGGTGATTACTGGACCATTCGTCAGGTCCGCGAGTATGCCGACAGTTGCATGGGGGGCATAGTGCTGCTGAAAGGAGATGCGCCGGGGGCCACCGCGCTTGCCGACACACTGCAGTCATATGGAGCGGTGCCGGCATTCGTGGCGATCGACGCTGAGTGGGGGCTTGCGATGCGGCTCGCCGACGCGCCGGAATTCCCTGCCAACAATGCCATCGACCCCGCCGCCGACGACCAGCTCATGTATGACTATGGTCGCGAGGTGGCACGCGAGTGCCGGCTGCTCGGCATAAACATGGTGCTGGGTCCGGTGGTCGATGTCAGCGTGCCTAACAGCTTCATGCGCCGCCGCTCGTTCGGCGCGGATCCGCGCCGTGTGGCCGACATGGCGCTGGCCTATGCCCGTGGTCTGGAGGATGGCGACGTGATAAGCGTGGCTAAGCACTTCCCGGGTCATGGCTCGGTCTCATCCGACTCTCACAGGCGCAAGGGGGTGATAGAGCGTAGCCTTAGCGAGATGGACTCTATTGACCTTTATCCCTTCCGTCGATGGGTAGAGCACCGGCTGTCGGGAGTCATGGTAGGCCATCTGGCTGTTCCGTCGATTGACTCCGATATGCTTCCGGCCGCCGTGTCGCGCACGGTGATAACCGACCTGCTTCGCGATGACATCGGTTTTACGGGACTCGTGCTGACCGACGCGCTCAACATGAAGGGGGCCGAGGGATACGGCTCCGAGATGGCCGTGGCCGCGGGTGCCGATGTGGTGCTTGCCCCGGCAGACACATACGCCGAGATAGCCCGTGTGGTCAGTGCCGTCGAGTCGGGACGGATTCCAGAGTCAGAGATTGATGCCCATGTGGGCCGCATACTTTTCTATAAATACATGCTCGGCGCAGACCGCATGATGAGTCGGCATGACATGGCTGGAGGCCGTTCTCCAGGCTTGCATCCTGCCGGACTTGACTCTCCGAGTGCCGACACAATCTCGCGCCGGCTGCGCCATGTGCGGTGAACGGACAAAAAAATAACTCCGCAGGGCCCTGCGGAGTTTATTTTTTACGAATCAACGCTTCCGGTGATTACTTGCACGACATGTGGTCGGAAACCGAAAGGTTAAGACGCCCTTTGGCGCGACGGCGTGCGAGAACCTTACGGCCGCTCTTGGTGGCCATTCTCAAACGAAAACCGTGCTTGTTGATTCTTCTGCGTCTTGAGGGTTGAAAAGTCCTTTTCATTTTATTTTTTATTTAAATTTGCAAATTTGGAATGACGGCGCGGCTGCACGCTTTCCGACATTCGGGTGCAAAATTAATTAAAAAATCTGATTCACACAAATTTTGGCAAAAAATTACATTGAAGTGCCGCTGTGACAATTGTTTTAGCGAATTTTTTTGTAAATTTGCAACTTGAATGGGGAGCGGGCCTTGTGCGGGGCCTCCGCGTCTCCCGGCGTAAGGCACATGACGTGGCCCCCGAGGCTCTGACTCGCCTGCTCCGTAACCGAATATATCAACATAAAAATACGTATAAAGCAATGATGAACGCTCAAGACATCAAGAACGGAACCTGCATTCGTCTGGACAACCGTCTCTATTTCTGCGTGGAGTTCCTTCACGTAAAGCCCGGCAAGGGAAACACATTCATGCGCACAAAACTCAAGGACGTCGTTGACGGCCGTGTTATCGAGCGCCGCTTCAACATCGGCGAGAAACTCGAGGATGTACGCGTGGAGCGCCGCCCCTACCAGTATCTCTACGCCGACGGCGAGGATGATATCTTCATGAACAACGAGACATTCGAGCAGATTCCCATCAGCAAGGAACTCGTGACAGGCGCTGCCTTCATGAAGGAGGGTGACACCGTAGAGGTTGTGTCTGACGCATCCACCAACACAGTGCTTTACGCCGAGATGCCGATGAAGACCGTGCTCAAGATCACATACACCGAGCCTGGCCTCAAGGGCGATACCGCAACCAACACACTCAAGCCCGCTACTGTCGAGACAGGCGCGACTGTCAAGGTTCCCCTCTTCATCAATGAGGGTGAGCTTATCGAGGTCGATACACGCGACGGCAGCTACGTAGGCCGCGTCAAGGCATAAATCCACAGCCATGAAAGATCCCGAATCCATACTCTTCTCCATCATAGTGCCCGTCTACAACAGGCGCGACGAGATTGCCGACCTGCTTGAGAGTCTTGAGGCGCAGACTGATTCCGGATTCGAGATCATCATAGTCGAGGATGGCTCGACCGAGCCATGTCTTGACGCCGTGGAGTATCCCGGCGGATATCTCGCCGTGAGTGGCCACGACGCTCTGCAGATCAAATACTTCAGGAAATCGAACGAGGGGCGCAGTATCGCCCGCAATTACGGAATGGACAGAGCCGTCGGAGACTATTTTGTCTTCGTCGACTCTGACTGTATATTGCCCCCCGATTATATCGCGAGGCTCCGGGCCGCGCTGCGCGAGCACCCCGTCGACTGTTTTGGCGGTCCCGACGCGGCCCACGAGTCGTTTACACGGACCCAGAAGGCCATCAACTATGCCATGACCTCGCTGCTGACTACCGGCGGCATCCGTGGCCGCAAGGTATCGATGGAGAAGTTTACTCCCCGGACATTCAACATGGGTTTCTCTCTCGAGGTCTATGAGCGTGTCGGCGGTTTCCGCGAGATGTTCTCCGAAGACATCGACATGTCGACGCGCATACGTCTGGAGGGCTTTGACATCACTCTATTCCCCGAGGTGTTCGTATATCACAAGCGGCGCGGCAACCTGGCCAAGTTCTGGCGTCAGGTACACGTGTTCGGCATGTCGCGCATCACGCTCGAACTCCTCTATCCCGGCTCGATGAAGCTTGTGCACTGGCTGCCGGCGGTCTTCACTGTCGGCGCGGCCCTCCTGATTGTGGGATCGATATTCTGGCACTGGCTGCTGATACCCCTGGTGCTCTATCTGGTCGCCCTCTGGATCGGTGCGCTTATAGCCGAGCGTAGCCTAAGCATCGCATGCCTCGGCGTGGCGGCCTCATTGGTGCAGCTTCTCGGATACGGCACCGGTTTCATCAAGGCCTATGTCTCCAGGATTGCGCTTGGCAAGGGTCGGGACATCGACGAGGAGATAAGGCTGCGCAAGGGCAAGAACGAAAAACTCTGAGCGACATATGGCTGATAATGCAGTCCAGGAATTCCGAGAGGTCCCGGATTATACCCGCGCCGACACATACGGCGAGCCGGTCCATCCTACGCTTACCGTCAAGGAGATGTCAGCCGACATGCAGCCGCGTGAGCGTGTGCTCAGGTATGGCATCGGCTCGGTGAGCAATGCCGACCTTCTTGCAATCATACTTCGCACCGGCGTGCATGGCTATCCCATCACCGATATCTGCCGCGACCTGATGGAGATGAACGGCAATCTGTTCCTCAATGTGGAGCGGCTAAGTCGCGAGCAGATCATGGAGACCAAGGGCCTCGGTGAACTCAAGGCTATGCAGGTCGAGGCTGTCATGGAGATTGTGCGCCGTTACAGCCGCGAGCGTGTCGGCAACAGGATACGCATCGTCGGTCCCGACACGATCTTTGAGATTATGCGCCCGGAGATCGGCAATCTGCCTCACGAGGAGATGTGGGCCATCTTCATGAACCACAGCAACCAGGTCATCGGCAAGATGCGTGTCAGCGAGGGGAGCGCGACCGCCACCATCTTCGATGTCAAGAAAATCCTGCGCCGTGCGCTGGCTACCCATACCGAGGGTATAGCCTTGTGTCACAACCACCCGTCGGGCATCCTGAGGCCATCGGGTGCCGACGACATGATCACCCGCAGGTTGCGCGACGCATGCAAGACGCTGGAGATTAATTTTCTCGACCATCTCATCGTCACTACCGACGGCTACTACTCCTACCGCGACAGCACATCGCTCATATAGGTGTCTGTAATAGATTAAGACAGCATGGCAGACCAACAATATAAAAAACGACCCGCTTTTCAACCTATCAAGGAGGACCCCACCGGCAAGCTTCCCCCTCATGACTCTGACCTTGAGGAGGTGGTGCTCGGTGCCCTCATGCTTGAGAAGGACGCCTACATGAACGTGGCGGACTTCCTGACGCCCGACGCGTTCTATGACCCTCGCAACGCCAAGATATATGACGCCATAAGCACGCTGGGGTTCAACCAGCGCCCCATCGACATGATGACCGTCACCGAGCAGTTGCGTGCCAACGGAACCCTCGACGAGGTAGGTGGGGCGATACATATCACGGAGCTGACAAGCCGCGTCTATTCGGCTGCCAATGTTGAGTATCATGCCAAGATAATCTCGCAGAAATATCTTGCGCGCCGGCTCATCACCTTCGCCTCGAAGATCGAGACCGACGCCTTTGACGAGAGCAACGATGTCGACGAGCTGCTTCAGGCGGCCGAAGGGCAGCTTTTCGAGATCTCGCAGACCCACCTCAAGCGCGAGGTGACACAGATTGACCCGGTGCTTAACCTGGCGCTCGAGCAGATTCAGACTGCCGCCAACACCAGCACGGGCCTCTCGGGCCTGAAGACCGGCTATGATGACCTGGACCGCATGACCTCAGGCTGGCAGAACTCCGACCTCATCATCATCGCCGCACGCCCTGCCATGGGAAAGACCGCGTTTGTCCTCTCGATGGCCAAGAACATGGCCATCGACTACAGCATACCGGTGGCTATATTCACGCTTGAGATGGCCAACGTGCAGCTTGTGAAGCGTCTCATAAGCAATGTGGCCAATCTGGAGGGCGAGAAGATAAAGAGCGGACAGCTCAGTCAGGAGGAGTGGGACCGTCTCAACACGCGCATTGCCTCGGTCTACTCGGCGCCGATGTACCTCGACGAGACTCCGGGCCTCTCCATTACCGAACTCCGCACCAAGGCCAGGCGCCTCGTGCGCGAGCATGGCGTCAAGCTTATCATGATTGACTACCTGCAGCTCATGAACGCGACCGGCATGAAGCTTGGGAGCCGTGAGCAGGAGGTCTCCACCATCTCGCGCTCGCTGAAGGCTTTGGCCAAGGAACTGAATATACCCATCATCGCGCTCTCACAGTTGAACCGAAGCACGGAGACCCGCGAGGACAAGCGCCCGGTGCTTTCCGACCTGCGTGAGTCGGGCGCCATCGAGCAGGATGCCGACATCGTCTGCTTCATTCATCGTCCGGAATACTATACCAAGAGCTCGGAGGACGCCAACGGCAATGATATACGCGGCCTCGCCGAACTGATTGTGGCCAAGCATCGTAGTGGTGCCGTGGGGGATGTGAAACTCCGTTTCGTAAACCGTTTCGCACGCTTCGAGAACTGGGACGAGAGCCTCAACATCGTCTCGGAGGCATTCGGTACCGCACCTCAGGGCGAGCTCAAGCGCGAGAGCTCGCGCATGAACTCTGAATCGCGCGGAGGAGGTGGATTCAGTTTCGCTGACTCTGGTCAGCTCGGTTCCGGTCCCGACCTGATGCCTGCCCCGGGTGAGGAGACCGTACCCTTCTGACGCTGCTTCCGGATTGCCGCATAAGGTTTTTTTACAAAATTTAATGATTCGCGAACACTTTGCCCCGTAACAGTGTTTTAGTGATAAATCAGATGAAAAACATCACAAACATCAAAACCAAAGGTTATGGACAAGAAGGATAAAGACGAAGTTCGCGATATCCGCGAAGTCAACGAAGAGGCTCAGCGACTTAGAGCCGATGGCAAGGAAAGGAAGAACAACGGCACCCGCAAGGTGAACCGCCTGTGGCTCTGGTTCGGAGTGCTGATCCTGATTTTCATTCTGCTCTGGTGGCTCTATTCAATCGGAACATTCGAGGCCCTGACGGGTGTCACCAACGGATAAAATTGTCGGACATCCCGAACAAATCCGCTGTTAAGACGTTCTAAGGTAAACGAAGGTTGTTCTATCCGGTTACGATAAAGGTTAGATTTAAATGGTATTCAAGGTTTGCAATTAGGATAGAAACAATTATAAAAGACCAACCGGCCATTCACGGTTCTTACAAAGGGCCAAATTTCAATTTACAGATGACCGGGAACGACCTCAGGCTTCGGCCTGAGGTTTTTTATTCTAAAGATTAAAGATAAAATATTAAAGATTAATTGGATATAGGTTTGTGGCTTTTACTGTCCCATGTTGAGTGTTGCGAGTGCAGCGAGTAAAGCCTCTAATCTTTAATCTTTAATCGTTAGCATTGCTATCAGCCAGAGTGAGGCTGCGAACATAAGCATCGCAGTCTTGCCGAGTATCGGATTTAGCGTAGCTCCGCGAGAGTTCACGAGTTTCCGCCATATCAGGCAGTGCAGGGCAAGGTAGGCGACTGCTCCGGCCTGCCACCAGGGGCTGACGCGCATCGCCGTAGCCACCTCGATCAGCGCGAGTGCCGCGAGGCCGTTCACAAGGTAAAGCCACTGCATGGCGCGGCGTCCCCACCTCACGGCGAGTGTCCGCTTGCCGGCGGCGCGGTCATCGTCGATGTCGCGGTAGTTGTTCACCACGAGAACGTTGGCGCCCATGAGGCCTATCGCGAGCGAGAGAGGCAGTGTTACCGGCATCATCCTCCATGACTGCGTCTGGACATAGGTCGAGAACACCACGGGCACGAATCCGAAGAATATCACCACGGCAATCTCTCCGAGTCCGTGGTGCGACAGTGGATATGGTCCGGTTGAGTAGGCGAGCGCGAACAGCGCGACGGCTATGCCGATGGCTATCAGCCACCAGCCGCCCCAGTATATCAGCGTACACCCTAACAGGCATGTGGCTGCGAGCAGCCCGAAAGTGGCGCGCTTCATCGCCTCGGGCGATATGTCGCCTTCGGTTACGCCTCGGCGGAAGCCCTCACGGCCCTTGCGGTCAAGCCCGTTCTTGTAGTCAAAGTATTCGTTGGCGAAGTTGGAGACAATCTGTGCGCCGACAGCGAAGAGGAGGCAGATCACGAACGGCAGTGTGTGGAAGCCATGGTAATGGGCGGCGCAGCCGGCCGACGTCACAACGCCCGCCACCGAGACCGGCAGCGTGTGGAGCCGCATTGCCTCGATCCATGCCCGTGTCTTTCTGTTCATCTTGTCGGCAGTCCTCCTTTCGTCTGTGCGGTTTCGGTTCAGCAGGTATATATTCCGTTTTTCTCAAGATACTCCGTGAGCCTGTCTGAAAGGTCAAGCAGGTATTCAAAGCCTATGAGTTTCTCTTTCTCTTCAGGCAGCGCGTCATAACCATACTTGAGGCCCGCCATCGCGCCGGCTATCGCGGCGTTGGAGTCGGCGTCGCCACCCTCGGCGATTACGTTGTATATGGTGTCGGCGGCATTGTCGGAGTGCCAGAGTCCCCAGAGTGCGGAGGCCATGGCCTTGCGGGTCCATGCCTGGGTGGCCTCGTCGTCGACGTCGATGCGGTCTATCTCTCCGTCGCGCGCCATGCGCAGGAACGACAGCGTGCGCGGGTCTATGTTCTGGCACAGTTCCGCGAGATCATCGTATTCCTCCTCGCGCTCGTCGTGCAGCAGGCGGTGTATCATCCTGGCGAGTATGAGCGTGGTCGATACGCAACGTGTGTCGTCGTTGGTCATCAGCACCAGCCGGCGCGTGTTCTCATCCAGTTCGGAAGTTCTGCTGACAAGCCCGGTCACGAGGCATCGCTGCACGGCCTCGTTCGAGGCCTCGTGCAGGTTCTCGGTCTTCCATATGCGGTGGGCGGTCTGCACCGGATGCTCAAGCCACTCGGGGTCGGAGCAGAGCAGGCGCAGCACGGGGGCGATGTCGCGGGGGGTCTCGTCGTACCATTCCTTTAGCTTGCGCGCCATCTTGTGCATATGGAAGCCCCCCTCCTCGAGCACGCACTCGAGCATACGCGTCACGAGCTCGGTGTCGTTGGTCCATTCCCCGCGTTTCCACTGGCAGCGGTGGGCATCGCGGATGATCTGGCTGAAATGCCTGAGGCCCTCAGGATAATATGCCCGTACCTCATTCCTGGTCATGAACTCGGCACCCAGTCCGAGGGCGTCTCCGAAGGCGAACCCGACCACGGCGCCTCTGATTTTGTCATTAAGTCTCATCTGTCTGTTAGGTTGGCCCGCGTCAGGAGAGTGTGACGTGGCCTCAAGGTTAGAGGTTAGTTGAATCCTCCGTCTCCGTTTTAGGCAGGCGGGGGCAGTTAGCCGATAGTGTGTGTTTATCGAAATAATCTTTATTGGGACAAAGATAACAAATTATTTTGAATGGATAATGCTATCTTCTCATTTTTTTGAAAAAATCTGTCATCAGCATTGAGCACTCCTCCTCGAGCACTCCCGACTCGACGGTGGTGCGGGGGTGTATCGCGCTGTTTTCCGCCCTTGCATGCGTGAAATAGCCCCGCTTGGGGTCGGAGGCTCCGTAGACAATACGGCCTATGTGACTCCATCCGAGCGCGCCGGCGCACATGGTGCAGGGCTCCACGGTGACGTAGATCGTGCAGTCTGGCAGATACTTTCCTCCCGTCGTGTTGGCGGCTGCCGTCAGCGCGAGCATCTCGGCGTGGGCCGTGACGTCCGTCAGAGTCTCGGTCAGGTTGTGGCCGCGTCCTATCACGCGCCCGTTGCTCACTATCACGGCGCCTACCGGCACCTCTCCCCGCTCGAATGCCTCGCGGGCCTCGGCGAGCGCCATGCGCATGTACCGCTCGTCGGCATCTTTCGCTTTCTTTTCCATGTCACTCCTTGCAAAGTTGCTCGATTTCTGCGGCGATCTCCTCCATGAGCCACGCCGGCGTGGAAGTTGCGCCACATATTCCAATTCTCTCGGCCCCATCAAGCCAATCGCGCCTCAGGTCGCCCGGCTCGTAGACAAGATGTGTTCGCGGGTTCACCTTGCGGCACTCCTCGAGAAGCACCTTGCCGTTCGAGCTCTTCGCGCCGCTTACGAATATGATTGTGTCATGGCTCGCCGCGAATCCCTTAATCTTTTCCGAACGCGTGGCCACCTGGCGGCATATTGTGTCGAAATACTCGAACTTCCCGCCACGCTTGCGTCTGCCGATCTCCTCGACGACGCGCCTGAATCCGTCGATGCTCTTTGTGGTCTGCGAGTAGAGCAGTATGTCGCGTTCCAGATCTATGCCGTCGAGCGCGTCGATGTCCTGGATCACCAGGGCGTTGCCGTCGGTTTGGCCCACAAGCCCGTTGACCTCGGCGTGTCCCTCCTTGCCGTATATCAGTATCAGGGGCATGCGTTCTGCGCGGCCCTCGGCCACGTCGCGCCTGGCCTCGTCGTAGGCCTGCTTGATGCGCTTCTGGAGCCTGAGCACCACGGGGCATGTCGCGTCGATCACGCGGTTGTTGTTGCGGCGCAGCAGCTCGTAGGTCGACGGCGGCTCGCCGTGGGCACGCAGCAGCACGGTGCTGTCGTGCATCTCGCGCAGGTCGTCGTGGGTCACGGTGGTCAGACCGCGGCGCCTCAGCCGCTCCACCTCCGAGGCGTTGTGTACGATGTCGCCCAGACAGGCGAGCGCACCCGTGCGGCCCAGCTCGGCCTCCGCCTTGTCGATGGCCGTGACGACCCCGAAGCAGAATCCCGAGTTCGAGTCTATCTCTATCAAGGGAATGCCCGGATCCTTGGGGGACCCGGGCTCTCCGTTATCATTCCTTATCATTCGTTTGCGATTACGTTGTAGAGGTTCATGAGCCACTCCATCTGCTGGACGTGGGTCATCCTGTCATTGTCGAGCACGTGGGCGTCGGCAGCCTTGCGCAGCGGCGACACGGCCCGGGTGGTGTCGATATGGTCGCGGGTACGGATATTGTCGAGCACCTCCTTGTAGTTGGCCTCCAGGCCCTTCTCCTGCATCTCCTTGAGCCGGCGGCGGGCACGCTCCTCGGGCGATGCCTCGACGAACACCTTCATCTCGGCGTCGGGGAAGACGGTCGTGCCGATATCGCGGCCATCCATCACTATGCCCTTCGACTTGCCGAAACTCTGCTGGAGCCGGGTAAGCCGCTCGCGCACCTCGGGTATCTCGGCCACGGGGCTTACCAGCGAGCTTACCTGCATGTCGCGTATCTCGGTCTCGACGTCGCGTCCGTTGAGCAGCGTGTGCTGCACGCCGTCGTCGCCGGCCGGCTCGAACGAGATGTGTATCTGCGGCAGCGCGGCCACGAGCGCGTCGTGGTCAACGTGGCCGTCGCGCGCCATGCCGTGCTCTATGGCGTAGAGCGTCACGGCGCGGTACATGGCCCCGGAGTCGACGTAGATGTATCCGATGCGCCGGGCCAGTTCACGTGCCATCGTCGACTTGCCCGACGACGAGTAGCCGTCGATCGCTATTATGATTCTCTTCATTTCTCTGTCTTCTTGGTTCTTGTGGTTCTGGGCTTTGCCTTTGTCTCGGTTGCCTCGGCCTTTTTTGATGCCGCCGGCTTGCGTCCCGGACGCTTCCTGACCATGCGGAGCACCTGGGCCGTGCGCGCCGGAATGTACATCTTGAGCCATCCCTTGCCGGCGGGGTCGTAGAGGGGGTCGGGCTGCGTGAAGTGGTGTACCGAGTCGTCTACCAGGCCCTGGCCGCCGAACTGCGGGTCGTCTGAGTTGAGCACTACCTCATATTCGCCGGCGGGGGCCAGGAAGCCGTAGTCGGTGAACGACCGCGTCGGGCTCCAGTTGAACACGAATATCAGGTCGCCGCGACGGAAGGCCAGCACCTGGTCGTCGTCTTTCTCCCAGAGTTTGTCTACCGGAAGCGCCTGGAAGTTGTAGACTCCCGACACGAGTTCGATCATGGCGTTGTCGAAGCCATTGAGGAACTTGTACTTCAGGTCCTCACGGTCCACGAGGTCCCACTGCCTGCGGGCGTACTTGTAGCTCCAGCCGTTACCCTCGCGCGGGAAGTCGATCCATTCCGGATGCCCGAACTCGTTGCCCATGAAGTTGAGGTAACCGCCGTTGATCGAGGCCAGCGTCACGAGGCGTATCATCTTGTGCAGGGCCATGCCTCGCTCCACCACGCCGTTGTTGTCGCCGACCATCATGTGCCAGTACATCTCCTTGTCGATCAGACGGAATATGATGGTCTTGTCGCCCACGAGCGCCTGGTCGTGGCTCTCGCAGTAGCTGACGGTCTTCTCGTCGGAGCGGCGGTTGGTCAGTTCCCAGAATATCGAGGTCGGGTGCCAGTCCTCGTCTTTCTTCTCCTTTATCATCTTGATCCAGTAGTCGGGGATGCCCATGGCCAGGCGGTAGTCGAAGCCCATGCCGCCGTCCTCGAACCTCGCGGCGAGGCCGGGCATTCCGCTCATCTCCTCGGCGATGGTGATGGCCTTGGGGTTGACCTCGTGAATAAGTATGTTGGCAAGCGTCAGATACACTAAGGCATTCGTGTCCTCGTTGCCGTCGTAGTAGTCGCCGTATCCTCCGAACGCCTTGCCCAGTCCGTGGTTATAGTAGAGCATCGAGGTCACGCCGTCGAATCGGAAACCGTCGAACTTGTACTCCTCGAGCCAGAACTTGCAGTTCGAGAGCAGGAAGTGGAGCACGGAGTTCTTGCCGTAGTCGAAGCAGAGGGAGTCCCATGCCGGGTGCTCGCGCCGCGAGTCGCCGTAGAAGTATAGGTCGTAGCTGCCGTCAAAGCGGCCCAGGCCCTCGATCTCGTTCTTCACGGCGTGTGAGTGTACGATGTCCATTATAACGGCGATTCCCATCTCGTGTGCCTCGTCGATGAGGCGCTTGAGGTCGTCGGGCGTGCCGAACCTCGACGACGCTGCGTAGAAGTTGCTGACGTGGTAGCCGAACGAGCCGTAGTAGGGATGCTCCTGTATTGCCATCAGCTGTATGGCGTTGTATCCGTCCTTGGCGATGCGGGGCAGCACGTTGCGGCGGAACTCGTCGTATGTCCCGACGCCTTCCTTGTTCTCGCCCATGCCGATGTGGGCCTCATAGATGAGCAGCGGCTTGGTGTCGGGTGTGAATCTCTTGACCTTGAACTGGTAGGGATGCTCCGGTGCATATACCTCGGCCGAGAATATCTTGGTGTTGTCGTCCTGCACCACGCGGCGGGCGTATGCCGGCAGACGCTCTCCCTCGCCGCCGTCCCAGAACATGCGGAGCTTGAACAGGTCGCCGTTGTGCAGCCAGTCGGCGGGAAACTTGCCCTCCCATGCGCCGTCGGGGAGACGCTTCAGCGCGTAGCGCTCGTCGTCCTGCCAGTCGGTGAAGGTTCCTGTCAGCAGTATCTTGGTGGCGTGGGGTGCGTATTCGCGGAATATCCAGTCTCCCTTCTTGTCGCGGTGGAGTCCGAAGTAGTTGTATGCGTTTGCGAATTTCTTGAGGCTGCCGCCCGTGTTGACTGTCAGTTCCTCCATCTTGCGGATCACGTCCTCGTGACGTCCCTCGATGGCGGCTGCGTATGGCTCGAGCCACGGGTCATTGCGCAGTATTGCAAGTTGTCTTTCCATAGGTTATATGTGTATTTTCTATCTGTTTCTGTTTGGGTTATTTGATGATATTTCGACAGACTGCCGTCTGTCGCCCGGTGCTGTCGGGCCGTCGGCGTGCAGGCAGTGCCTGATCACGGCGCGCAGCGCGTCGGAGTCCTTGCCGCTCGACTTGAGCGTGTCGAGCACGCCGCCGATGTATTCCTCCTTGCTGCGGTAGCCCAGCATCTGGTGTACACCCGAGTCGGGGAGCATCGGCTTGTGGTTGAACACGCGCAGCACGCCCCGGTAGTCGTTGTCGCGCGTCATGACGGCGAACTGCTCGCGGAGCTCGTTGTAGTGACGGCGGGGCTGCAGTTTGGTTATCAGGCCGCGCAGGTGTGTCTCCAGGGCGGTGATGCAGCTGAACCGGGCGTCGATCTTGCACTCCACGTCGCGCTTCACCTTGTGGCGCACATGCTGCAGGGCCTGCTCCTCGGAGTGGCTGCGGAACATGCGCATCACGTCTCGCTCCACGCGGCGCATTATCTTCGCGCCGTCTCGCCCGCGCCTCCTCGCCATTATCTTGATAACCTCCGGGAGGAGGAATATGTTCTCTATCTCCGCGACATCGGGCACCATTATCCTCTTGTCGCGCAGGTAGCCCACCTCCTGCTCCGTGCGCCGGTCGCGGTCAACGATGCCGTAGCTCAGCAGGTGGTGCATCGACTGCTGGTCGTTGAAGGCGCGGGTCGTCTCTATCACCTTGTTGCACGAGCCGAGCGGCCTGACCGTCATGTCGGGGAACACGAGGCTATACAGGCGCACGTCGATCGAGTGGCTGGCGTCGCCCTCTATGAAGAGGACCGGCCTGCGGCTGCCGGCGAACTCCACCATCAGGTCGCGGGTGCGGCTCCCGGGGTCGAGTATGTCGTAGTCCCACGCGTGCCGCGCCGAGTCGAAGCGCTTCACCCAGATGCAGGTGTTGTGCGTGCGCGTGCTGATGAAGTCCTCGTCGACCGAGTTGTAGACAAAGGTGCAGTCGGGCCTCAGCTCCTCGATCGAGTTCCACAGGTTGCCCAGGATCGAGGGGTGTACGAACAGGGTGGGGGAGTCGACGAATATCACGGCGTCGGGCATGGCGTAGAGCGTCGCGCCGAGATAATAGAGCGCGGCCTTCTCTCCCTGGCTCAGCGAGTGGGTCGAGATCAGGTCGTCGCCGCTTGCCGTCGAGAACATCAGCCTGCCCGTGTCGCGAGTTATGCGGTTGCCGGGGAACACCTGCTCCCAGTGACGCTTGATGATGTCGAGCTTTGTGGGCCGCATCCTGAGTTTGCGGTCAGGCTGTGTCTCTGCCTGCGCCTTCATCTCCAGCAGGCTCTCGAGCTCGTCGGCAAAGAGCATGTAGACTATCTTGTCGAGCTCGCTCACGGCGTCGGTCCGCATATAGCTCTGCTGGCGTATGGCGCGGCGGTACAGGGCGTCGACAGACCCTGGCATCGTCGACTCCTCGCGCTCGGCGTAGAACGCCGACAGCGCGTTCAGGCAGTAGGCGCGGTCACCGCAGAGACTCATCATCTCGTCCATGAACCTGGACTTGCCGGCGCCGTTGCCGCCGATTATGGTGATCTGGCGCGAGTCGCCGAGACGGTCTGCTGATACGCTCTTGAGTGCGGGGGGTAGTTTTATATTCGTCACTTCGGTCAGGTTTTGCGGCGTTTTGGGTCAACGTTGTAAATTTAGTAAAATTTTTCCTAACTTTGCATAATCAAATCATAAAAAAGAATAAAACATGTTTTCAGGAATAGTTGAGGAGGCTGCCCGCGTGGTGGCTCTCCGCAGGGATGGTGACAATCTGCACATCACGCTCTCCTGCTCGTTTGTCGGTGAGCTCGGCATCGACCAGAGCGTCTCTCACAATGGCGTATGCCTTACGGTGGTGGCCCTGCCGGGCGACGGAACATATACCGTCACGGCGATACGCGAGACTCTCGAGCGCTCGAACTTAGGCACGCTCGAGCCGGGCAGTCTGGTGAATCTTGAGCGCAGCATGCGCATCGACGGCCGTCTTGATGGCCATATCGTGCAGGGACACGTTGACCAGACAGCCGTCTGCACAGCCGTCAGCGAGGCCGACGGCAGCTGGTATTATGACTTCGAGTACCGCGTGCCGCGCGAGATGGCCAGGCGTGGTTACTTCACGGTCGACAAGGGTTCCGTGACGGTCAACGGCGTCAGCCTCACCGTCTGCGAACCGGCCACACGCCCTGCCGACGACGACCCGGAGACGCTGGTCGGAACCTTCCGCGTCGCGATTATCCCTTACACCCACGAGCACACCAACTTCCGCGACATACGCAGCGGCTCGGTGGTCAACCTCGAGTTCGACATCCTCGGCAAGTACCTGGCAGGGATATTAAAGATTAGTGATTAAAGATTAATAAAGATTAGAGATTAGAGATTAAAGATTAATTAATTATAATAACGCAATTATAAATTTTTAAGGGACTGAGGCGATGAATCAAATCGTGCCTTAGTCCCTTAATCTTTATCTAAAAATTAATCTCTATCAAAAAATTAATCTTTAATCTTTAATCTTTAGAATTTAGTATTCCCCTCAGCAGGTCGAGTCCGGTCTGGACTCCGGAGTTGTTCTGATTGGAGTTGTTGGAGTTATTCTTATTGGAATTATTAGTCTTATTGGAGTTGTTCGTCTTATTTGAGTTATTGGACTTTGAGTTGTTGGTCTTGTTGGAGTTGCCGCTCTGGGTGCCTTGGCTCTGGCCGCCGAGGCCGTTGAGGATGTTGCCGAGGCTGAAGCCGTTGCTGTCGTTCTGGTTGACCTTCGTGCCTGAGAAGTGGAATCCCACGCAGAGTCCGTCGTAGGAGTCAAGTATCGAGCTCAGGGCCTTCACAACCTGGATGCCGCTGAACTGCGAGATCGCCGACAGCAGTTTCTTAAGTTTAGTGGCGTCAAACATCACGTCCATCGAGCGCGATGTCATCTGCACATAGGTCGTCACCGAGGTCAGTTTCATGCCGAGTGCGGTGAAGTTGAACTCAAACACTCCGGGCTCGGCGCCCTGCGCCTGCGTGATTGTGCCGTTAAGACGTATCATCTTGCAGACTAACTGGAAATTGCCCTGCGCGTCGATGGTCAGCTTGGCGTCGTTGAGCCCGTACTGCTCGTAATATGGCGCGAGCTTAGTCTCCACGGCCGCTGCGGCCGCCACACCTCCGGCCTTCTTCAGGAAGCCCTCGCCCTGGAAGCACACCGCCGGACCCGACGAGGTCCATTCGCCCTGCATGTCGGCTATGGTGATGTCTGAGCTCGAGAAGACGCCCTCAAGCACATTTCCTAATGTCGAGCCGCTGTTGCCGCCCAGCATGTCGCCCAGTCCCCCGAGGATGTCGCCGAGACCCTGGGCTCGTGATGTGGATAGCCCGAAAATGGTCAAAAATACCACTAAAATGGCAATCTTTTTATTTTTCATAACTTTTTATTGAAGTTGTCTAAACTAATTTGATTTGTGAAATTTTTTAAGGAAAATAACGATAA